>JANLTW010000091.1:0-13341 GCA_031363155.1 Gammaproteobacteria bacterium
CGCGCTGACCGGCAAGGGCGTGCACGTGGTCACGGTCAACGAGTATCTCGCGCAGCGCGATGCCGAATGGATGGGACCGATTTTCCGTTTTCTCGGCATGTCGGTCGGCGTCATCAAGGGCCAGCAACCTAACGACGAAAAGCGTGCGGCCTATGCCTGCGACGTCACCTATGGCACTAACAACGAATTCGGCTTCGACTATCTGCGCGACAATCTCGCCTTCCGGCTCGACGACCGTGTGCAGCGCGGCCATGCATTTGCGATTGTCGACGAGGTGGACTCGATCCTGATCGACGAAGCGCGCACGCCGCTGATCATTTCCGGCCCGGCCGATGAAAGCGCCAATACCTATGTGGAAATCAACCGCCTCATTCCGCGGCTCACCCGCCAGAAGGAAGAGGATGGCCCGGGCGACTACAGCGTCGACGAAAAGCAGAAGCAGGTGCACCTGACCGAGGCCGGTCATGAGAATGTCGAGCACCTGATGATTGAAAGCGGCCTGTTAGCCGAGGGCGAGAGCCTGTACGACGCGGCCAACATCCGGCTGATGCATCACCTGAATGCCGCGTTGCGCGCCCACGCGCTCTACAAGCGCGACGTCGAATACATCGTGCGCGGTGGCGAAGTGATCATCGTCGATGAATTCACCGGGCGCACGATGGTGGGCCGGCGCTGGTCCGATGGCCTGCACCAGGCGGTCGAGGCCAAGGAAGGCGTCAAGGTCCGCGAGGAAAACCAGACGGTCGCCTCGATCACTTTCCAGAATTACTTTCGCATCTATTCCAAGCTCTCCGGCATGACCGGCACCGCCGATACCGAGGCGCCGGAATTCCTGCAGATCTACGGGCTCGAAGTCGTGGTCATCCCGACGCACCGGCCAATGGTCCGCAAGGACGAGCCGGACCTCGTTTACCTGTCGCAGCAGGACAAGTACGCGGCGATCGTCGATGACATCAAGGAGTGCGTGCAGCGTTCGCAGCCTGCGCTGGTGGGCACGGCGTCCATCGAGTCGTCCGAACTGTTGTCCGGCATCCTGCAAAAGCAGGGCATCGCCCACGAGGTGCTGAACGCAAAGCAGCATGAGCGTGAAGCCCAGATCATCGCCCAGGCCGGCCGTCCCGCGGCCGTTACCATTGCGACCAACATGGCGGGCCGCGGCACGGATATTGTGTTAGGCGGTAATCTGAACGCTGAATTGGCCGAGCGCACTGCGCGCGCGACTGCCGAGGGACAGGAGTTCACCGATGCCGAGCGCACGCAGGTACGCGAAGATTGGCAAGCGCGGCACGACCAGGTGCTGGCCGCGGGCGGCCTGCACATTGTCGGCACCGAGCGCCATGAATCGCGCCGTATCGACAATCAGCTGCGCGGTCGCTCCGGCCGTCAGGGCGACGCCGGATCGTCGCGCTTCTATCTGTCGATGGAAGACAACCTGATGCGGATCTTCGGCGATCCGAATTTCACCAAGCGACTGCTGTCGGCCGCGGGCATGAAGGAGGGCGAGGTCATCGAAAGCCGCATGCTGACGCGCCGCATCGAGGCCGCGCAACGCAAGGTCGAGTCGCACAACTTCGACATCCGCAAGCAACTGCTGCTGTTTGACGACGTGGCTAACGACCAGCGCAAGGTGATCTACCAGCAGCGCACGGAAATCATGGCCGCCGGCAATCTCGCGCACGCGATCGATGGCATCCGTAACGACGCGGTGGAGTCGCTGGTCGAGCAGTTCCTGCCGCCGAGCCAGCCGGCCGACAACTGGAACCTGGATGGGCTGCAGGGTGCGATCGCCAAGGATTTCGCGGTCAGCGTCGATCCGCCGGGCTGGCTGGCCGCGGCGCCGACTATCGATGACGCACAGATCCGGCAGCGAGTGCTGGATGCCGTGACGCAGGCCTACGAGGCCAAGCGCACACGCTATGGCGCCGAAGTGATGCAGGTGGTCGAGAAGGACATCATGCTCAAGATGCTCGACCAGCATTGGCGCGAGCATCTGGCCGGCATGGACTACCTGCGCCAGGGCATCCATCTGCGCGGCTACGCGCAGAAGGACTATCGCTACGAATACAAGCGTGAAGCCTATGAACTCTTCTCGACCATGCTCGATCGGGTCAAGTTCGATACCGCGTCGGTGCTGATGCGCATCGAGCTGCGTTCCGCGGAAGAGCTGGACCGTGAGGAAGAGCAGCGGCGCCAGCGCCTGATGCGGCAACTGCAGGCGCAGCACGCGAGTGCCGGCTCGTTGTTAGGTCCCGGGCCGGAACCCGCCCCGATTCAGGCTGCCGGCGCCGCCGCGGCCGACTTTGAGTCGCAGCCTACGTTCGTGCGCGCGGAGCGTAAAGTGGGACGCAACGAGCCCTGCCCCTGCGGTTCAGGCAGGAAATACAAGCACTGTCACGGCACCGTCACGGCCTGATTTGTTAGCCAGGACGGGTAGCGGGCACCGATGAGCGTGGTTGTCGTCGCCGGGGCGCTGTTCAATGCCGCGGGCGAGGTGTTGATCGCCCAGCGCCCACCGGGCCGGCATCTCGCCGGCGGCTGGGAATTCCCGGGCGGCAAGGTCGCGCTCGGCGAAGATGACGCCGCGGCACTGGCGCGGGAGCTGCGCGAGGAGCTGGGAATTGACGTCCTGGCAAGCCGGCCCTTCATGACCCTGACCCATGCCTACCCGGATCGCAGCGTCGAATTGCGCCTGCGGCTCGTGGATGACTGGCAGGGCGAGCTGCGCGGCCTGGATGGCCAGGCGCTGCGCTGGGTGGCGATCAGCGAGCTGCACCAGGCCGATATCCTCGACGCGGATCGGCCGTTTATCGAGGCTTTGCAGCGCCGTGCGGCCGGCGCAATATGAATCACGAATTTGCAGGTATCAGGCAAGGAATATGAACGCAATAGCCAACAGCAGTGAAGCATCGATGCAGGGCGAGCGCCTCGAGGTCCGTAACCCGCGCAGCGGCGCGGTCGACTATCTTTTTTCCGCGCCGTCGACTGCGCAGCTAACAGCGATGGCGCAGCGCCTGCGCGTGGCGCAGAAGCCGTGGAGCGCGCGGCCGCTGGCGGAGCGTATCGCGGTACTGCAGTGCTTCATGGCGGAGCTGCTGGCGCAGCGCGAACTGATCATCGAAAAACTGACGATCGACACAGGACGCTACGCCATCACACTGGGCGAATTCGGTGCCGTCATTGGCATGATTGATCGCTGGTGCCGCATGGCGCCGGAGCTCGCCAGGCCGGCTGGCGGTCAGTCCACCGTGCATCCGACCGTGAGCTATCGCAGTCAGTATGTACCGTATCATTTGCTGGGCGTGATCAGCCCATGGAACTTTCCGTTTACACTGGCATTCATCGACGCAGTGCCGGCTTTGTTAGCAGGCTGCGCGGTGCTGATCAAGCCGAGCGAAGTGACGCCGCGGTTTGCCGGGCCGGTGCGCGCGGCGCTACAGGCGGTGCCGGAGCTGGCCGAGGTGCTGGAAATATGGCCGGGCGCGGGCGCCACCGGCGCCCAGCTTGTCAGCCTGTCAGATGTCATCTGTTTTACCGGCAGCGTCCGCACCGGCCGCACGGTCGCTGAAAACGCCGCCCGGCATTTCATCCCCGCATTCCTGGAACTCGGTGGCAACGATCCGATGATTGTCACCGCCAGCGCGGATCTCGATCGCGCCGCCGACATCGTGTTGCGCGCCTCGGTGTCCGCCACCGGGCAGGCCTGCCAGTCGCTGGAGCGGATCTACGTCGATCGCAAGGTGTTCGAGCCTTTCGTCGCGAAGCTGACGGCCCGGGCGGCCCGGGTCGAACCCAACTGGCCGGACCTGCACCAGGGGACGATCGGGCCGTTTATTTTCGGCAAGCAGGCGGACATCGTCGCCGGACAGATTGCCGACGCGGTCGCCAAGGGCGCCAGGGTGCTAACAGGCGGGACCATCGAGGACCACGGCGGCAAGTGGTTGCGCCCGACGGTGCTAGTGGGCGTCAATCACAGTATGAGCGTCATGACCGATGAAACCTTCGGTCCGGTGATGCCGGTCATGGCCTACGACAGCGTCGCTGAAGCCGTGGACCTGGCCAACGAGGGTGTCTACGGCCTGTCGGCCGGGGTGATCGCAGGCACGCTGGAAGAAGCTGAGGCCATCGGCATGCGTATCGACGCCGGCGGGATCAGTCTCAACGACGGCTCGCTGACCGGGATCATGCATGAGGCCGAGAAAAACTCGTTCAAATTGTCCGGCATGGGTGGCTCGAGGATGGGTCCGGCCGGTTACCTGCGCTTTTTCCGCAAGAAAGCGCTGATCGGCCAGAGCGGCGCGCCGGTGACGCTGGACATGATGTCGGAAACCACCGCGGCGCCCGGGGCGGCCCGGTAGAATCTGCACACCAATCAACCCACGTTATTTTTGAAAGAGATCCATGGCTAACGAACAGCAATTGCCCGAAATCAAGATGGATGGCACGGCGCTTTATCGCGAGGAAGTTTTCACGGATCGTCGCGCCGGTACCTTGAGGCGCATGGTCCCGGTCACGCGCAGCGGCGACCCGGATCTGTCGCGGCCGGTGTTTTTCTCGGGCCAGACCCAGCTGCTGACGCCCGGTGGTGTGCTGCCGCTGATGTTTGAAATCGAAGCCAATACGCTGGACGAGGCGCTGCTCAAATTTCCCGATGCGGTCAAGATTGCGCTCGAAGAGGCCATTAACGAGGCCCGCGAGATGCGCCGCGAGGCCAGCACGCGGATCGTCGTGCCGGAGGCCGGCGGCGGCCCAGGTCTGGGTGGTCCCGGGGCGGGCGGCGGGCGCTTCGTCCGATAATTCCGTGCTTTGCCGCACACCGGCGGCAAGGGCCTGCCGAGTTCTCAAGCGCCACCGGTAAAGGCCGATATTGCCTGCATCGGGCATCGTTTTGGTGTCCTGCGGATACAGGCATGTTTGCAATCAGGTCCAATGCGTTTTCTACGCTGCGTGCAGGTTTGGTGCACGGCGTGCGCGCACGCGCCGCGGCCGTGGTCAGTCGCAGGCCCGGCAAACCGCCGCGGCTGCTGCATGTCGTCAGCGAAGGCGCGGCCAGCGGCATGCTGGCCTGGCGTGCGACCCAGAGCATGCTGGAAAAATTGCCGCAGAAAAAAGCAGTGGTCTCTGCCGTACTGGACGCGTCCGACTATCAACTGCTGCTGACCGAAAACATCGACCTGCCGCCGCAGGAGCGGCGCGCGGCGGTGCGCTGGAAGATCCGCGACCAGCTCAGCATGTCGGCAGAAGACGCGGTCATCGATTGTTTTGAACTGCCCGAAGCGCGCGGCCAGCCCGGCATGCTGCAGGTCATCGCTGCCGCGCCGGCCAGCGTCAATGACCTTGAAGCCATCGTAACCGGCGCATCCCGGGAACTTGACGTCATCGACATCCCGGAACTGGCACTGCGCAATCTGATCATGCACCTGCCGCAGGATACCAGCGGCTCGGTGTTCATATTGTTAGGCAGGAGCGCAGTCAATATTCTTGTTAGCTGGATGGGCGTGCTGTTCGTGGCGCGGCGTCTCGATGTGTCGCTGGGTCTGAACGTTGACCAGCTGGCGCTCGAGTTGCAGCGCTCGGTGCAGTACTACGAATCGCAATTTGACCGGGCGCCGGTCAATGAAATTGTCATTGGTCCCGATAATCAACAGGCGCGGGACCTCGCGCCGCTGCTGGCGGAGGGCTGCGGGCTGCAGTGCGCCGTTCTCGACCTGCCGCGTATTCTGGCGATGGATCCCGGCGTCGGGCCGGTCGATCAACCTGAAATGCTGCTCGCGATTGGCGCTGCGCTGCGGCCTAGCCGGGAGGGTCCGGCATCGTGACCAACGGCCGTCCGCAATACGTCAACCTGTTTCAGAAGGATACCGGTTGGAAAACCAGGATCCTCAAGACGCGTGGCAGCGTGGTGGCGATCCTGTGGCTGGTTTCGGGCTTGCTGTTACTGAGCTGGTACAACGACTGGCGCCTGCAACGCGCGGAAGCCGCAGCCGGCAGCGTCGCAGCAGAATATGAAAACCGTATCGCCACTCTGGCCACGGCCGGTGCGACCTATCGCACCCGGGACGATTATCGAAAACTGCAACGGCGGGTCAAGGATCTGACCGAGCTGATTGCACGCCAGGATGTCGTGTTAGGTCGCATGCAGACGACACCGCTGGGCACCAACGGGGAATTCAGTGCGCGTCTCGCGGCAGTGGCGCGCGCGCAAATCGATGGTGTCTGGCTCACGCAGCTTGAAATCGAAACGACGCCGACCAAAATACGGCTGGCCGGAGTCGCGATGGCTCCGGACCTGCTGCCGCGCTATTTATTGCAGTTACGCGACCAACCAGAACTGGGGATTCACCGACTCAGCAACCTGACGGTGGACCGCGCGGTCAACGACGAGCGGGCGGCGTTGGCGGGCGCGGTCGGATTCAATCTCATTGAGTTTGAACCCGCACGGGAGGGCGCGCTGTGACCACGAAGTTTGTACAGCTTGCCGATGCCTTCGCGCGTCAATGGCACGGCCTGCGCGACCGGCTGGGGGCCATCGGCCGCAGTCCGCGCATTGCGAATGGCGCGACTGCAGAACGGCTGCAGTTGCTGGCGCGCAAATTTGACAGCCTCAGCCTGCGTGAGCGCAGTATCGTTTTCGTCGGCCTGGTGATCGTGATCACGATGGCCTGGGACAGCCTGTCACTGCAGCCGCTCTATCGGCGCGAGCTCGCAGCCCGCGGTCAGCTGGATACCATGGCGCCCGAAGGGTCCGAGGCCGAAGCGGCTCTGACAGATCTCGATCAGTTGGTTGAAAGCGAGAAAACGCTGCTCACTCAGTATCAGCGCAGGCGCGGCGAACTGGAGCGGCGCGCGGCCAGTCTGGTTGATTCCGCTAACATGACCGATGTCCTGACAAGCCTGATTGCCAGCACGCACGGAGTGCGGCTGGTGCGGATTGCCAATCTGCCGGTCGAAGAGCTCAAGGCGCCGGCAACGGCAAACGAAAGTGCCACCGCTGATACGGCGCAGGCGCAATCCACTTTGCCGGAAGTTGGCGGCGTACCCGCGGTCGCCTTCGTGCACGGCATAGAACTTGATGTGCAAGGTGACTACGCGTCTATCAGTGAGTACGTCCGGTCAATCGAGCGCCAGAAATGGCACTTCATCTGGCGCAAGCTTGAACTCGACGCGTCCGAGTATCCCAAGGTTAACGCCAGGATCGTGGTCGCAACGCTGGGTCTCGAACGGTACTGGTTGACACTATGAGCCAGACGTCCCTTTTTCTGTTAGCCATTGGCATGCTGGTTGCCATCGGCCCGGCCGCCGCCGCTGCACCAGCCGCCGACCCGATGCGGCCCAGCTACGTACAGCCGGTGCAATCGGCCGGCGGGCATCGGGGGCCGCGTTATGTGCTGCAGGCGGTGTTCGGCGATCAGCAGCGTCGGGTCGCGATATTGAATGGCCAGGTGGTTCAGCCCGGTGATCGTGTGCAGGGCGCGCGGGTGCAGCGTATCGGCGCGGTACATATTGAATTACGCGCAGGTACGCGCCGCTGGAGCGTGCGGTTGCCGGCGGCGTCGATGCTGGAAAGTGGAGGAAAGCGATGAAAAGGCAGGCTGGTTCGTGTGTCATTGGCGCGCTGTTGGCGGTACTGGCAGTCTCGCCAGCGGCCACGGCGTCCAGCCCGGTCGCAGCCGCAAGCGCGCACTTCGATCTCGAAGTCTCCGATGTACCGGCACGCGCGTTCTTCCTGGGACTCGCCAGACGCGGCGGGGAAAATGTCGTCGTGCATCCGCTGGTCAAGGGAAATCTGACCTTGAGTCTGCGCGACGTCTCGGTCGCACAGACACTGGAAACCGTCCGCGAGATGTACGGATACGACTATCGCCGGCTTGCGGCCGGCTATTTTGTGATGCCGGCGAGCGTGCAAAGCCGGATATACCAGGTCAACTATCTGGACATTGCCAGGCTCGGCGCATCGCGCACGCTGGTGAGCTCTGGATCCATCACCGATGTTGGCCGGGATGCTAACAATACCGGCGCCACCAACGGCAACTCGCAGCAGGCCGGAAGCGCGGGGCAAAATCCTGGCAGCAACAGCGCATCCGAGGTCACGGGCACCAGCATCATATCGCGCACCGATTCCGATTTCTGGCTGCAACTCGAGGCCAGCCTGAAGGCCATTATCGGCAACACTGCGGAGCGCAACGTGGTCGTCAACCGGCAGTCGGGCACCATCGCAGTGCGCGCGATGCCCGACGAGCTGCGCGACGTGGACGAGTACCTGCAGCAGATCCAGAAGATCGTCACCCGGCAGGTGGTGCTGGAGGCCAAGGTTATCGAGGTCGAACTCAACGACGCTTACCAGGCTGGGATCAACTGGGGCGCGGTGTTGCGGAACGGCAGTCAAACGATTTTTGGCGGCCAGTCGACGCCGGGCGATGGCTTCGACAGCGACCTGCTCGCCGGCACCGGGAGGCAGATTACCGTGGGCCCGGGCAACCCCGTCACCAGCATTCCGGCCCGTACGCTGGGTGGCGCGTTCACACTCGCTGTGGATCTGCACGACATCAACGCGTTCATCGATCTGCTGCAATTGCAGGGAAATGCACGCGTGCTGTCCAGTCCGCGCGTCGCGACGCTGCATAACCAGAAAGCGGTCATCAAGGCCGGCACGGATGAATTTTTTGTTACCGGCATCGAGAGCAATACGACCACCGGCACCTCGACCTCGACCACCCGGGATGTCAAGCTGACGCCGTTCTTTTCGGGTATTGCACTCGATGTGACACCGCAGATCGATGCAGACGGTCGCGTTATTCTGCACATTCATCCCTCGGTCAGCGATGTGCGCGACCAGACCAAGCGTGTGACGGTCGGCGGCCAGACCGACGAGCTGCCACTGGCGGTCAGCGAGGTCCGCGAATCTGACAGCGTCGTCAAAGCTAACAGTGGGCAGGTGATCGTGATCGGCGGCCTGATGCGCAGCACGCGCCGGCAGCTGACCTACGGCACGCCGTACCTCAGCTCGATCCCGGGCCTGGGCGAGCTCTTCAAGAGCAAGCGCAATTCCGAAGTCAAGACGGAGCTCGTCATACTGCTGCGACCGATCGTGATCGACGATACGAACGCAGCCACGATGGCCGCCGAAGCCGAAAAGCGCGTCGAGGACATGGCCATCAGCGGCGGTCGGAGCCGTTAGGACCGCGCAATGAGCACCCTGATAACTCCGCGACCTAAACGCCTGCGCCTCGGCGATCTGCTGATCGCGGAAGGCGTCATTACGCAGGAGCAGTTCGAGCAGGCGTATGCCGAGCAGAAACGCAGCGGCAAGCGACTCGGCAAGGTGCTGATTGAGCTGGGTCATATCGCCGAAGACCAGCTGCATCAGTTGTTGTCAAAGCAACTGCGGGTGCCGTTCGTTGACTTGCGGCAGTTGCAGCTCGAACCCCAAGTCGTGCAGCTGATACCTGAGGCGATGGCGCGCCGCCACCGCGCTGTGGCGCTGCGCGAGGAGGGCGATGCAGTCGTGTTAGGCATGACCGACCCCACCAACCTCTTTGGTTATGACGAAATCGCGGCGCACCTGCACCGGCCCATCAAGCTGGCGCTGGTTGCGGAATCACCGTTGCTCGCGGCGCTGGATCTGTTGTATCGGCGCACCGATGAGATGGTGCAGTTTGCGCAGGAGGTTCGCGAGGACCTGCAAACGCCGGCGATCGACGCCGAATCGCTGAAGATCGATGAAGGCTCGCCCGATGCGCCGGTACTGAAACTCCTGAACAGTATCTTCGAGGACGCGATCCAGGTGCGCGCTTCCGATATCCACATCGAGCCGGCCGAACGCGGTTTGCGGGTGCGCTCGCGGGTTGACGGCGTGCTGAACGAGCACATGCTGGAGGGCAATCGTGTGTCGAGCGCCATGGTGTCGCGGCTCAAGTTGATGGGCGGCCTCGATATCGCGGAACGGCGCCTGCCGCAGGACGGCAGGTTCTCGTTGCAGATCCGCGGTAAGACCATCGACATCCGCATCTCGACCCTGCCGACGCAGACCGGTGAGTCTGCGGTCATGCGGCTACTTGACCAGAGCGCCAGTATTCTGCCGCTCGAGCAGATTGGCATGGGTGAGTCCATGCGCCAGCGCTTCACCGACATCATCCAGCGCAGCGCCGGCATGCTGCTGGTGACTGGGCCAACCGGCAGCGGCAAGACCACGACGCTCTATTCGGCCCTCAGTCACCTCAACACCGCGGACGTCAAGATCATCACGGTAGAGGATCCGGTCGAATACCGGCTGGACCGCGTCTGCCAGGTGCAGATCAACAACAAGATTGGGCTGGATTTTGCGCGCGCGCTGCGCACGATTCTGCGCCAGGATCCAGATATCGTTCTGGTGGGCGAAATGCGCGATCGCGAGACCGCGGAAATCGGCTTGCGAGCCGCCATTACCGGTCACTTGGTGCTTTCGACCCTGCACACCTCGACGGCTGTCGGCGCGGTCAGTCGCTTGTTAGATATGGGCGCGGAAGGGTTCATGATTGCATCGGCGCTGCATGGCGTTGTTGCGCAGCGCCTGCTGCGGCGTGTGTGCCCGGATTGCAGAGCCGGGTACCGGCCTGACGATCACCAGCTGGCCTGGTTGCGCTCGAAGCTGAGCGCGGAACAGTTATCCCGGGCGAAATTTTTCGTCGGCAAAGGTTGTAATTCCTGCAGCGGCAGCGGTTACCGCGGCCGGATGGCGGTGCATGAGCTGCTTGAGTTCGATCGCGCCCTCGGTGACGCGGTGCGTCGTGAAGATCTCGCCGCGGTCGAAGCAGCCGCGCGCCAGCAGGCCGGGTTCCGCTCCATCACCAGTGCTGCGTTAGAGGCGGCAGCCACCGGCCAGACGTCGGTCGCAGAGGTCATCAATCAGCTGGCGGGCCTGGACGAAAGGGGCGGCGGACCGATTGAATCCTCTGAACTGGAACCCGACCAGGTCGACACCGTCCTGAGCGCCTGACAAACCATGCCGCTCTTTCAATACAGCGCGCGCAGTGATGCTGGCAAGGCAGTCAGCGGCCAGATGGAAGCCGTCAGCGCATCGGCGGCGGCACTGCGCCTGGAATCCAACGGACTGCTGCCGATCCGGATCGACCCCCGGGTCGGGCAAGAATTTTCGCTGCAGGCGGCGTTGCGCAAGGCCGGTTTTGGCAAGCCGACCACGACGGATCTGGTGCTGTTTACACGGCAAATGTACACCATCGCCAAGGCAGGACTGCCCTGGCTCAGGGGTTTGCGCAGCCTGCAGGAAACGACCCGCAACCCGGTTCTCAGGGCAACGCTCGAGCAGGCTCTTGTTAGCCTGGAAGCCGGGCGCGATCTGTCGCAGGCCCTCGCCGACTATGGCGGAGTGTTCCCGGAACTCTACATCAGCATGGTCAGGGTCGGCGAACACACCGGTACGCTGGAGACGGTCTTTCTGCGGCTCGCCGAGTATCTGCACAACCAGCAGGAGATGCGCGCGCGGGTCAAAGGCGCAATGCAATACCCGTTGATTGTCGTCGGTGCGATCGTGGCGGCGATGGGTGTTATGTCGGTGTTTGTGATTCCGAAATTCGCGCCGCTGTTCAAGCAACTGGGGGACGGGCTGCCGGTGCCTACCCGCATCATTCTTGCGAGTTCAAATTTCGTGCAGGCGCACTGGGCCGCTGTCCTTGGCGTGATGCTGGGGGCGGTGATTGGATTCTTGCTGGTGGTTCGGACCGGTCCTGGCCGCTTTCGCTGGCATCGCATGCAGCTGGCGATCCCGATATTCGGTGAGTTGCTGCTGCAATCGATACTCGCACGCACCATTCGCACCCTGAGTCTGACGCTGGAAGCGGGCGTGCCGATGATTCAGGCGCTGGACCTGATCGCGCGCGCCGCCGACAACGATTACATCACCGCGAAGACCGTCGGCATGCGCGAACAGCTGGAATCGGGCGAGCCGCTGAGCCGTGCGGCGATGGCCGCGAAAATATTCCCGCCGCTGTTGCTGCAAATGATGGAAATCGGCGAGGAGACCGGCGAGATGACGCGCTTGTTGGATGAAGTCGCGCTGTACTTCCAGCGTGAAGTGGACTACACGCTGGATAATCTCAGCGCCCTGATTGAACCCATTCTGCTGATCATCGTCGGAGCCATGGTGCTGACCCTGGCGCTCGGTATTTTCCTGCCGCTGTGGGAAATGATCGGCAAGGTGGCGGGTTCCAACTGAAGCCTGTCGCCGTCAGCGCGGATTGTGAGTGCGCTCACAGTGTTCCGCGCGCCGCATCAAGTCGCGGCGCCGGCTGCCGATACAAAAACATGCGGAGCCGGGATGACCCGAAGAATCCGCCGTCCTACCTATCGAGGAGCGTCGTTATGTCAAGTCGTTCGAATGCCCGCGGTTTCACGCTGATTGAACTCGTGGTCGTCATTGTCATCCTGGGCATTCTTGCCGCCTTCGCGGTGCCACGCTTCACGGCGATCGAAGGCCGCGCACGCGAAGCGTCCATCCAGGGACTGGCGGGCAGTGTGCGCAGTGCAGCGACTCTGGCGCATTCCATGTGGCTGGCATCGGGTTCTCCGGCGACTGTCAGCATGGAAGGCAACAACATCGCGATCACCAACGGCTACCCGACCCGTGCTGCGCTGCCTAACACGCTGCAGGATACTTCCGGGTTCGCGTACACCGCCGCGACCGGCACGTTCACCCGCAACGGCGCCACGACACCGGCCAACTGCCGCGTGACCTACACGGGCCCGGCTGCGGTGAACCTGGGACCGGCGGTTGTCGTCGTTGTCACGGGTTGCTAACAGGAACGCTGGCTGGACGCTTGCGGAGCTGGTCGTTGTCATCGCGGTGCTGGCAATCGTCGCCGCGCTGGCCGCGCCGCGGAGTCTTGACAGGGACCTGTTCGCGGCGCGCGGCTATGCGGTAGAACTCGCGTCCGCGGCGCGCTTGTCGCGCGCTGTCGCCATGGCGAGTGCCTGCCCGGTACAGCTGCAGATAAATACCGCCGGCTATGTTGCACTCCAGCCGGCGATCCAGGGCACGCATTGCGCCGCGGCCTCCAGCGGCTTTGTCACGACCGTACCGCGTGCGAGTGGCGGGCAGATCCAGGGCATCGCGCCGGCCGGTCTGCCGCCGCCAGGCGCCTTGCAGTGGACCTTCAACGGCAACGGAAGTGTGCAGGTCGTTGGCAGCGCTGTGGCCGCGATCGGCCCGCAAAGCATCGCGGTCGATCCTGTAACCGGCGTGATCACCGGACCATGAAACCCGCGCGTCAGCAAACCGGGTTCGCGCTGGTCGAGGCGGTCATTGCAATAACGATTGTCTCGATCACGGCGGTTACCATCATGGCGCAA
>JANLTW010000093.1:0-3472 GCA_031363155.1 Gammaproteobacteria bacterium
ACTCAACCTGGAAGGCAAAAAAGCACTGGTAGCGGAAGTCAACAAGCTGGCCTGCGGAGCACTTTCCGTGGTCGCCGCGCAATATCGCGGCATCACGGTCACGCAGATGACGGATCTGCGCTCCAAAGCCCGCGCCAAGGGCGTAGCCATGCGTGTCGTCAAAAACACGCTGGCCCGCAAGGCGCTGGCCGGGACTGTGTTCGAGAAAATCGGACCCAGCCTCAAAGGGCCGCTCGTTCTGGCGTTTTCGAAGGACGATCCGGGCGCAGCTGCGCGCGTGGTCAAGGACTTCGCGAAAACCAACGAGAAGCTGGTTGCGACTCTGATTTCACTTGGTGGTCCGGTTTTGCCGGCCTCCGATCTGGAAAAGGTCGCATCGTTGCCGACCCGCGATCAGGCACTGTCGATGTTGTTGGGCACGCTCAAGGCGCCGATCGAGAAATTTGTCAGGACGCTTGCTGCGCCCCACACAAAGCTCGTTCGTACCGTTGCAGCTGTGCGCGAGCAGAAACAGGCCGCCGGCGCTTAATTGTCATTTATTAGTTGTTAGTTTCAGGAGTCAATCATGGCTGTTAGCAAAGACGAAATTCTCGATTCGATTTCCAAGATGAGCATCATGGAAGTGGTCGAGTTGATTTCGGACATGGAGAAGAAGTTCGGTGTTACCGCCGCGGCCCCGGTCGCGATGGTGGCTGCCGGTGGCGGCGCTGCCGCTGCGGCGCCGGTTGAGGAACAGACGGAGTTCACCGTCATCCTCAAGGAATATCCGGCCGACAAGAAGGTTACGGTCATCAAGGTGGTCCGCGAACTCACCGGTCTTGGCTTGAAAGAAGCCAAGGATCTGGTCGAGGCCGTGCCGGGCACCGTGAAAGATGCCGTGCCAAAAGCCGATGCCGAAACGATGAAGAAGAAACTCGAGGACGCCGGCGCCAAAGTGGAAATCAAGTAATCCATCTCTTGGATTGCCAGTTTTCATTTTCGGTTTCGGGCCTTGCCCAGCATAGCTCGCCGGCTAACAGCCGGCGGGCGACGTTGGGTTATTTGATTATTTGAGGTGCACGATGGCTTACTCCTTCACTGAGAAGAAGCGGATACGCAAGAATTACGGTAAACAGCCGAGCATTCTCGCGACGCCCTATTTACTCGCCATCCAGCTGGATTCGTACCGGCATTTCCTGCAGGAAAACAAACCTGAGGAAGCGCGCGGCAGCTACGGTTTGCATGCTGCTTTCAGGAGCGTGTTTCCAATTTCTAGCTACAGCGGCAATGCCGTGCTCGAGTACGTATCCTATCGACTGGGCGAGCCGGTGTTCGACGTCAAGGAGTGCCAGCTGCGTGGGCTGACCTACGCAGCGCCGCTGCGCGTCAAAGTGCGCCTCATCGTCTACGACAAGGAAGCTGCTGGCCCGAAGAAGCCGGTCAAGGACGTGCGCGAGCAGGAGGTCTATCTCGGGGAACTGCCGTTGATGACCGATAACGGCACCTTTGTCGTGAACGGCACCGAGCGCGTGATCGTGTCGCAGCTGCATCGCAGCCCCGGCGTGTTCTTTGATCATGACCGCGGCAAGTCGCATTCATCGGGCAAGTTGCTGTTCAACGCCCGTATCATTCCCTATCGCGGTTCCTGGCTCGATTTCGAATTCGATCCGAAGGACTGTGTGTTTGCGCGCATCGATCGCCGCCGCAAACTTCCGGTGTCGATCATCCTCCGTGCGCTAGGTATGAACGAGACCGAGATTCTCGAAGTCTTCTTCGAGCGCAACAATTTTTACCTGTCGAAGGAGGAAGTGTCGCTCGCGCTGGTGCCACAACGGCTGCGCGGTGAGACCGCAACTTTCGAAATCCGCATCGGCGACCAGGTGATCGTCGAAGAAGGCCGCCGTATCACGGCGCGCCATGTGCGCCAGCTGGAAGACGCGGGCGTGCGCAAGTTGCATGTGCCGCGCGACTACCTCTATGGCAAGGTGCTGGCACACGATGTCGTGAACAACGACACCGGTGAGATCATCGCCAAGGCTAACGAAGTACTGACGGCCGCATCGGTCGAGAAGTGCCTGGAAGTCGGCATCACCGAAATCAACACGCTGTACACTAACGATCTGGATCGCGGTGCCTATATTTCCGATACGCTGCGTATCGATCCGACCAAGACGCGCCTCGAGGCGCTGGTCGAAATCTACCGCATGATGCGCCCAGGCGAACCGCCGACGCGCGATGCGGCGGAAAACCTCTTCAACAACCTGTTCTTCAACGGCGAGCGCTACGACCTGTCGGCCGTGGGCCGCATGAAGTTCAATCGCCGCGTTGGCCGCAAGGACCTCGTCGGTTCGGGCGTGCTGTCGAAGGACGATGTGCTGGCGGTGCTCAAGGTCCTGATCGACATCCGCAACGGCAATGGCGTGGTCGATGACATCGATCACCTTGGCAACCGTCGCGTACGTTCGGTCGGCGAAATGGCGGAAAACGCCTTCCGCGTAGGCCTGGTGCGTGTCGAACGCGCGGTCAAGGAGCGCCTGACGATTGCCGAGAGCGAACCGCTGATGCCGCAGGAAATGATCAACGCCAAACCGGTGGCTGCGGCGGTCAAGGAATTCTTCGGCTCTTCGCAGCTGTCGCAATTCATGGACCAGAACAATCCGCTGTCCGAAGTGACGCACAAGCGTCGCGTTTCGGCGCTTGGACCTGGCGGCCTGACCCGTGAGCGCGCCGGCTTCGAAGTCCGCGACGTGCATCCGACTCATTACGGCCGCGTTTGCCCGATCGAGACTCCGGAAGGTCCGAACATCGGCCTTATCAATTCGCTGGCTGTTTATGCGCGCACGAACTCCTACGGTTTCCTCGAGACGCCGTATCGCCGTGTAGCTAATGGCATCGTCTCCAGCGACATCGACTTCCTGTCGGCGATCGAGGAAGGCGACTTCGCGATCGCGCAGGCGAACGCGACCATTGGTAAGAACGGCGAGTTGTCGGAAGACCTCGTCTCCTGCCGCTATCAGAACGAATTCACGCTGATGCCGCGTGCCCGCATCAATTACATGGACGTGTCGCCGAAACAGATCGTTTCGGTGGCCGCGTCACTGATCCCGTTCCTCGAGCACGACGATGCGAACCGCGCGCTCATGGGATCTAACATGCAACGCCAGGCGGTACCGACGCTGCGCTCCGAAGCGCCGCTGGTTGGCACCGGCATGGAACGCCCCGTCGCAACCGACTCCGGTGTCATCGTGGTCGCGAAGCGCGGAGGCGTTGTAGACTCGGTCGACGCGGCGCGCATTGTGGTGCGGGTCGACGACAGCGAGACCACGGCTGCGGAGCCCGGCGTCGACATTTACAATCTGACCAAGTACACACGTTCCAACCAGAACACCTGTATCAACCAGCGGCCGCTGGTGAAGTCCGGCGATGTGATCGCGCGCGGCGACGTGCTGGCCGATGGTCCGTCCACCGACATGGGTGAGCTGGCGTTAGGCCA
>JANLTW010000106.1:0-2429 GCA_031363155.1 Gammaproteobacteria bacterium
ACCACGGTGTTGCCGGTGACCAGCGCCGCCGCCGTGGGCCCGGCGGCCAGCGCGAGCGGGAAGTTGAACGGCGCGATCACGACCCAGACGCCGTACGGTCGCATGACGCTGCGGTTGTGCGATGCCACGCCGGGCAGCGGATCGTCCGGCAACACATGCTCGTAGCCGCCATGGCTCTCGAAGTCGTCCGCATAGTGACGGAAGAAGTCGACCGTCTCCTGCGCCTCGCCGAGCGCTTCCATGCGGTTCTTGCCGACCTCAAGCGCGAGTGCTGCGGCAATCTCGTATACACGCGCTTCCAGGATGTCGGCGACGCGACGCATCAGGCGCAAGCGCTCCGCGACCGGTGCGGCACGCCAGGCGGGAAACGCCGACTGCGCCGCCCGCATCGCGAGATCGGCATCGTCACCGGAGGCCACCGCAAATTCGCCGAGTACGCGATCGTGATCGATCGGACTGCGCCGCTGGACATAGTGCGCCGCGGGGATGTCGGCGCCATTCACGAACAGCGCATGACGCGCACCGAGTCGCTCGCACACGGACGCGAACGCCGCATCGAAGCGCTCGTGCATGAGCTCCGGCGGATCGAACATCGTGGCATAGGTGAGACGAAAGCTCATAGGGACGGGAAGAAGTGTGTCAGAAGCCGGTCGAGCAGCGCGAGCGCAGCGGCAAGCTCCTGCTCGCCGATCACCAGCGGCGGCGCCAGCAACAGCAGGTTGCCGCGCGCACCGAAAGACACACCCTCGGCCAGCGCGGCCCCGAGCAGCGCGTCGAGCGCCGGCGGCATCTGCGGCCAGGGCGCGAGCGGTTCACGCGTTGCGCGATCGGCAACCAGTTCCAGCACCGCGAACAGTCCGTGCCCGCCGCGCACGTCGCCGATCACAGGATGCCGGGTTGCGAGACTATCGAGCTCGCGTTTCATGACCGCACCGAGCGAGCGCGAGCGTTCGATCAGGCGCTCCTCGGTGTAGGCGGCGATCGCGGCGACACCGGCCGCGCAGGCCAGCGGATGTCCACAATACGTTAGCCCTGTGTTGAGCACTTGGGTTTCGAGGCGTGACACGAGTTCGGCCGAGATCACCACGGCACCTAACGGCAGCGCCGCCCCTGTCAGGCCTTTGGCCAGCGTGATGACGTCAGGCAACCCCGCCGCCCCGAAACGCTGCCAGGCAAACCATTCGCCGCAGCGTCCGAACGCACTCATGACTTCGTCAGCGATCAGCGGAATGCCGCGCGCTGCCGTGTGGCGGCGTACCGCGGGCCAGTAATTATCCGGCGCCACGATCCCGTTCGAGCCGGCATTCGGCTCCAGGATCACAGCGGCGATTTGCGCCGCGCCGAGATCGTCGATGCGCGTTGCGACCGCGGCAGCTGCGCGCTCGCCGCAGGTCGCGTCGTCGACACTGCCGAAAGGGCAGCGGTAGGTGTATGGCGGCTCGACATGACTGACGCCCATGGCATCGGGATCGACCATGGCGCGCGTTCGCGTATCACCCGACAGCGCCATCGCGAGGTGCGTGGCGCCGTGATAGGAGCGGTCGCGCGCGATGACAATGCCGCGCGGCCGGCCAAGCGCCTGGCGTACGATCTTGACCGCGTGCTCGTTGGCGTCGGCACCACCCAGCGTGAAGAACACCCGGCCACCCTCGAAGCCCGTGAGTTCGAGCAGGCGCGCGGCGAGTTCAGCGCGCGGCCGTGCGCCCCAGGCGCTGGTCACGAAGCACAAACTTGCAGCCTGCTCGCGGATGGCGGCCACCACGCGCGGATGCTGATGGCCGAGGTTGCTGCACTCGGACAGGCTGCTCATGTCGAGGATCGTGCGCCCGTCTTCGAGGTACAGGTGCGCCCCGTTACCGCCCACTACGGTCGGGGCGTTCCACTCCAACTGCCTGCACCAGCTGTGCAGGACGGAACGGCGCTCGGCGATCACTCTCCCCCCCCGGCAGCGGCGCAACTGCTGCAGCACGGCCTCGCGCGACGCCGGGCGGCCCAGTAGCTCGGTCATCAGCGAGCGCGTGTCGCGCTCCGACCCGAACCGAAGCAGGCGCTCGCGGGTCCAACGATACCAGCGTACATTGCCGGCATCGAAAGAACCAATGGCGGCGATCGTCGCGGCGCGTATCTCGGCGGTCAGGACGGCGCCGAGCCCGTAATTCACCATGTTGCCGGGGTTGTCCACGAGTTGCACACGCAGCGCCCACCACAGGAGTTCGGGGTGCGGCACGATGCGGAGGTACCGGCGGGTGATCTCGGTCCACACGGCGCTCGGGTCCGCGGACGGATCGCGCAGCAGGCGTATCTCGAAAACTGACCAGGCCACATCAAGCATCAGGTTGCCGAAAAGGCGGTCCCCTCATTTTCCGTGCAATAACATCCGGTAGGATTTGCCGGTAATTTCAGAGGTCAACCCTGATTCTGCCAGGGCA
>JANLTW010000130.1:0-2120 GCA_031363155.1 Gammaproteobacteria bacterium
GTCTTGCCGAGATACCTGCGGCTCTCCGCCTGATCCAGCACGAACTCGGCGAAGTCCGCATAGGTGACCATGCGACCCTTCGGCGATTCCTGATCGACCGAGAATTTGAGATCATGCCGCGCCGGCTGTTCAATGATGAAGCCCGGACGCAAGATCACGTACTCAAGGCCGCTGGCGCGCACCAGGTCTTCCATCGCCTTCATATCGGCGTACAGCAGGCGCGAATTCCACAGCCACATGACGCTGGGGTCGGTGGCAGGCGGTTTCGCTTTCGGGATCTTGCTCTGGTTCTCGACGCCTAACGAACTGGCGACCAGCAGCCGTTTGTTGCCCTTCTTCTTCATCGCCGCAATGATGTTAGCCGTGCCCTGGGTAAAGAGGTCCATGCTGGTGACTTCTTTGGTCGGATCGACCCGCGGCCCGACCATCGAGACGACGATTTCATCGCCATCCAGTGCCGCCGCGATCGAGTTGGCGTCGTAGACATCCCCCTGCAGCATGCGCAGGCGTTCGTGGCGCAGTTCAACCAGGGCTGGATTGCGTGCTACACCGCTAACCTGGTAGCCGGCTGCGAGCGCCTGCCAGATGATTTCCTGGGACGACTTGGCAGTCGCGCCGATAACCACCAGTTTTTTCGGCGCACTCGCGGCCTCGGCCGGTGATGTTGTCACCGCATTGCCGAGGAGGGCGGCGGCGCTCAGCCAGGCAGCGGTGCAGAGAGCGGGCAGGTGCCGGAATCCGGAAAATGGACGCATGAATCACTCCTGGCTGAGGACGATGAGCCGGCTCGCGCATACTCGGGCCGGGTCCGTCGCAACTAGAGCGCATTTGGGAGCAAAACATGACGCAGAGCAAGATCAGACAGGATCGGAGTCCACTGGGTGCGCTGGCGCTGCTGTTGGGCATCGCCTGTGCGGTGACCGCCTGGTCCGCCAGCAGTGTCCGCTCGCAGGTGATGCGCGATAACAGCCGCTACACCCGCATACCGAAACAGGCCATCCGGATGATCGAGCGCGGCGAGGCCGCGTTCCTTGCGCGGGATGCCTCGGCCCTCGGGCCGACCCTGTCGCCGGACTACTCCTATTGGCTCGTCGGCGAACAGGGACCTAACAAGGCGATCCAGGGGCGCGAAGCCACGGTAGCGATGCTGTCCGGCTTCTTCAAGAACACCCAGTGGTTCGAATCCAAGGTCTACCGCCTCGCCATGGTCGGCAACTTGTTGATCCAGGTCGAGGTCGACAAAGTCGGCTCGCCGAATGGACCGGTCGACAAGACGTCGCTGGAGATCTATGAGTTCAAGGACGGATTGCGGTGGCGGGAATGGCGATTCACGCCTGCCGACCATCCCTGAAGATTGGATCGTTAGGATTGTTCGCGCCCCGCCGGAGGTCAGTCCACAGCGCGGGGCTCGGGTTCGCGCGCACGTAAAACGCGTACCCTCGCTCAGGCTGCAGGCTCGGACACATTCGGGCACCTCAAGAGTTCAGGCATATCGACCTCGCCTGCGACGCCCTCGCTCGGCGCGCGAAACTCGCCGCGCCGCGGACTGACCTCCGGTGGGGCGCGAAGACCCTGTTAATCAAGCTATCAGAGATGTTAGGCGGCTTGCAGCCGTAGGATCTTGAGATCCAGTCTTCGGCCATTCACCGGTGTGGGGAAAGGAAAGACCGGTGGTCCCGGCCTCGGAGTGTTGCTGACGTTTGCGCGGCGAGTTTCGCGCGCCGAGCGAAGGCGTAGCGAGCGCGGTCGACGACGATCAATACTTGAGGTGGTCGAATGCGTCCAAGCGAGTAGCCCTCGCGAGGGGACGCCGCAGGCGCGCGCGAACCCGAGCCCCGCAAACGTCAGCATCACTCCGAGGCCGATACAGCCGCCTACTCTTTCCCCGCATCCTTCATGTGCCAGAACCGCGTCCGACCCGGATCAATCGCGTGGTACACCTTGTTGACAGCCTGCGGATCGTCCAAGGCCTGCACGAGCAGCACCGCGAGATGGCTGCGACTGATCCAGCTGAATGCGCGTACATCTTCAGTAAGGAACGCATTGCCGGGAGGCAGACCGGACTTCAGCAGCCCGCCGGGCCGGACGATGGTGTAGTCCAGGCCGCTGGCTCGCAGATA
>JANLTW010000097.1:0-17612 GCA_031363155.1 Gammaproteobacteria bacterium
GATTTCTTTTCACTGATGGCCGCCGGTGGCGGCATGTTAGGCGTCAGCGCGCTTGGGACGCCTGAGGCCAGGGCCAACTGGGGCATGGTCGCGCCGGGGCCGGTGCCGGGGCACGATTTCGACGGCCGGCTGCTGGTCAACAAGGCGCGCGCCTACGAGATCATGGACCGCGAGGGGCTCGACGGCATTGTTGCCCTCAATCCCGTCAATATCTTTTATCTCGGCAACTATTTCAGCTATGAACTGCAGAAGCTGCGCGCGATTCCCAGTTTTGCGGTCATGCCGCGCGATGAAAAACAGCCCACGTTTCTGGTCGCGGCCGGCACCGATCTGATGTTCCTGGCTAACGGTGATCGCGAATATCCCGAGGTCGTGCCCTACAGCTTCCCACTCGACCTGGAAAAATATATTGCCCGGGGCGATTGGAGTCAGGAACCTGATGCCGCGCCGGTTGGCGCCTGGCCAACGACGGGCGGTGAATTGCGGCCCAGGGAGCAGAACTGGCTCAGTTTCGGTCGCAAGGCCAACGAGCGCCGGGCAGCGACACCTGAGTGGGCGCTGGTGCGCGCACTCGAGCTCGCGGGACTCGGCAAGGGCAAGATCGCGGTCGACGACATGCGCATCTCACTTATCTTGAAGACGCTGGACCGTAACAAGATCACCTGCGTGCCGGGCGACAACACGTTCCGCAAGATCCGCATGATCAAATCCGAGGTCGAGCTCAAGCACATGCGCACCGTGGCACGCATCAACCAGGATGCCTGCATGGCCATGTTGAAACAGCTTCACAAGGGCAGCACCAAGGACCAGGTCGACCGGATTTTCATGGCGGAAGCGGCCAAGCGCGGCGCCAAGGCGATGTGGATCGCCTCGGGCACGATCGGCGGATTCACGGCGGGCAAGCTGATTCCCGGCGAGCCGATGATGGTCGATGCCGTCTGTCAGCGAAATTTCTACCACGGCGATTTCGGCCGCACTTTCGTGTTAGGTGAGCCATCGAAAGAGCTCAAGGCCTGCATGGCCTCCATCAAGGTCGGCTGGGAAACCGCGCTGGCCAACGTCAAGCCGGGGATGAAGTACTCGCAGATCAGCAAAATGTGCAGCGCAGCGATGCAGATGGCTTATACCGGTTCGTCGACCATCAAGTTCATGGCCAGCCCGCACTCCGTGGGTTTGCAGCACACCGATCAGCCCTACCGCGACGGCTTGCCGTTCATGGTGTCGGATGACCTGACCTTCGAGGAAAACATGACCCTGACGGTCGACCTGCCCACGTCGGTGCTTGGCTGGGGCGCGCTGCATTGCGAAGATCTGATTGTGGTCACCAAAACGGGGTGCGAGCCATTGGCAACCGCCGACGGACCGCTGGTCGTGATCTAACGAATTCGTGGCGCCTTGAACTCGCGGGTGAGCGCAGCAATATGATCGGGCCCGATCCCGCAGCAACCACCGAAAATCGAAGCGCCCAGCTGCTGCCAGTCATGTGATTTCCTGACAAGTTCGTCTGGCGGGATCACGTCGATGAATTCCCAGTCCGGTGACTTGAAGTAGCCGCATTCGGGATAGGCGGCGACCGGGCCGGCCCAGTATTTTCGCAGGATCGTCAGCGCTTCATCCGTGTTGTTAGGTGAGGTGTGCATCACCATCAGCACCGCGGGCTTGAGCGCCGCCAGCGTGCGCGCAACATCGTCGAAAGAACAATCGTCGCGGCCCCAGCCCTGCAACTGGCTATTTTTGCCGCGCTCGGCGGACAGCCCGATCCATACCGGCAATCCCGTGGCGAGCGCCGCTTCGCTGGCCCACACCGCGTAGTCGGTGTCCCGCATCAGCTCCATCATGATGAGATCGCAGCCGCAGGCCTTGAGTCCGTTTGCCTTCGCCTGAAATAGCGCACGTGCGTCGCGCTCGCTGAGTACAAAGCTGAGATCGTTGCGGTCGGTACCGCTCGCCATGGGCCGCATTGTCGACATCGAACCCGCCACGCACACCTCGGTCCCGGCGGCCGCATTCCGGGCCAGGGTCACGGCAATCGCGTCAATGCGCGCGACATCACTGGGCCGTCCGAGGTGGCTGAACATGATCGGGCTGGTTGCATATGTGTTAGCTGTGATGATGTCGGCGCCAGCGCTGATGTAATCGCGATGTACCGCGCGCACAATGTCCGGATGCGTGAGATTGGCATCCGCGCACCAGGTGTCGCCGCTCATCGGCGCCCCGCGCCGCTGGATGTCGGTGCCCGTGCCACCATCGAGAATGATGACTTCGTGGCGCCGCAGCTTTTCCGCTATTGTCGTGTAACTCATATGGACACTGTAGACATGCTGTTTCTGGCTGTCTGCCACGACCTGCCCGGTAGCGAAGCCCTGCGTACGGACCTTATGCCGAAGCGCGGTCATCTTTCAAGGCACGTCACGGGAGGCGGTAGCAGCTATTTTCCAGGCCTTGATCGGGCATTGGATAGGCAAGACGTCGTGCAATTGAAAGCTTTAGACCGCCCTGAGCAATCCTTTCGATCTCCCTGAGGACTCTTAAAGGTCTTCTGAAACACATTGCAGCCTCGACAGAGACGTTCTCGGAGGCTGACATGACGACGCTGGACAACCAAAAGTCGATTCGGATTCGGGCGCTGGGCGGCCTCAGCCTGGAAGTGGATGGCGCGCCCCTGCGGTTCGGGCGCACCAGCCCGCGCAAACCGCTGGCGTTGCTGCAGGCACTGCTGAGTGCACGCGGGCAACCGATCAGCGCAGTCGCCATCGGCGAATCGCTGTGGCCCGATGCCGATCCCCATGACGCGTACCGGGCACTGGTGACGACGGTCTATCGCCTGCGGCGCTGGCTGCGGTACCGCGCGGCGGTTCATTTCGATCATGCGGGCATTGCACTGGACGAATCCCGTGTCTGGGTGGATGCCTGGGTGTTCGAGCGTGACATCGCAATGGTTCAGTCACCGCCGGTGATGCTGGCCGCGCTTGAGCTGTACCGCGGCGCCTTTCTCGGTGACCAGCCACAGGCCTTTGCGCTCGAGGCGCGGGATCGGCTGCAACGCAAGTTTGTGCGTGGCGTGCGCAGCGTCGGTCATCAATATGAGCTCGCCAGCGATCTGCACGCCGCCATCGCTCTGTATGAGCGTGCGCTCGAAGTGGTGGCGGTCTCGGAAGATATTCATCGCCTGCTGATGCAATGCCTGATCCGGCTTGGGCAGACCAGCGCCGCAGCGCAGATCTTCCAGCGCTGCCGCATGTTGTTAGCATCGCGGCTCGGTGTCAGTCCGTCGGCGCCGACGGTGCTCGCCTATCGATCGATCGAATTGGCAGCGCGTGACCAGCGTGTTACCAGCGCTGCCTAACATATCCTGCGTCGAGAAACATTTACTCAATTACTGGAGATACGATCATGAATAAGTCAGCAATCGCCATCAGCGCCGCCACCGTGGCTCTCTCGCTGTTAGCGCCGAAGTTCGCAGTGGCCGATGCAACCATCGTCAAAAGCACCACCGTACAGTACGGCGATATCAACCTTGCAAAACCGGAGGGCGCGAACGCGCTGTACCAGCGCATTCGTGTTGCCGCACACAAGGTCTGTACGCTGGACAGCGAAGCCTGGTACGGACTGCAGTCTCTGGACCGCCGTCAGTGCATTCACCGCGCCACTGAACAGGCGGTGATGAAGGTGAACAGCCCGGTGCTCGTTGCGATGTACAAGGCGAAGAACAATCGGACTGCGAGTTGAGCTTCGAGCGGCTCCCGCCGGCCTGGCGGGAGCCGCATTTCAGGCCTGTCCCTAGCCAGGCTCGCGCCTCTGTGCCGCGATGATGCTAGCAATGACGACCTCCGCGGGCTGCGCCTCATCCTCTCGGACACCTATCGAACGGTCGGTGGTGGTGGATATCAATTCCGTCTTGCCGCTGCGCTGAAACGCCGCGAAGAAGGCGCGCCGCTGCGGAATCGACACCAGGAAGAAATCTTCCGGTCGCAGGTGATTGCGCTCAGCATGACTGGTCCGAAGTTGCGCCAGGCGCCGGGTGGTTTCATTGTTAGCATAGCCACGCGCGGCCCAGCGGCCGCGGTCGAAAACCATCAAGAAACTGGCGACGACCCGCTCCCCAGCCAGGACTGGGTACAGGACGACGTGCGTCCTGCGCCCCAGCAATCGCGACAGGTCGGCACGCGGATCGAGTACCTGATCGATTTCGAGTGTGACGACCGGTAAGGGCATGCCGACCTTGAGTTGATCCGGCGTCGTGATCCAACGGCCAATCTGCCGCAGCTTGCGTGCACGCTGCTGCGGGTTCAAAGAGTCGGCCAGCGCTCGTTCAAAACTGACCGAGGGCGATGCCGGCTGCACCATGACGATCGGGTTGGTGTCAGGCCGGTTGGCGACAACTGCGGGACCGCAGTCGGCGGTACTCGACGGTGGAATAGGCGGTTGGGAGTTGACCGGCTTGAGGTCCTTCCAGGTTTCAAGGTAGCCGGTGAACATACCCATGTAGTTGCTCGGGTTGCGATAGGTTGCAAGCGGAATCGGTACGACGTCGGCGATATCCGGCGGCGGAGATGTCGCGGCAGCAACCGGTAACGGATCCCAGATTTTCACAAAAAAGCCGTCGGAGCCGGCATCCACATAACCAAACGCAATCAGGTAATGGTGATCGATCAGCCGCTCCGTGTTGCTGTTAGGCTTGAATTTCCAGGAAAATATGAACGGCCGCTTCAAGGTACCGAGTTGCTTTTTGATCTGTCGCTTGCTGAGCGGCATGCTGGTACGCGCGTAGTCGAGTCCCACCAGAATCGGTTCGCCGCCGTTGTTGCACAACTCGATGTCCTTGTTGCAACAGGCCAATTGCTGTGGCAGTTGCCCAAGTGTGCCGCTCGGGATGGCTGCCGGATCGAGCAGAGTGTCTCGGGTGAAGCCGAATATCCGGTAAGTTGCTTCGAGAGCCTGGTCGACGTCCCGGTTCAATGGCGGCGCCACAAAATTGATGGCTATCGAGGCGCTGGCGGCCCAACAGAGTTCTGATGCTCGTTGCCATTGCGGTGTGATTGAGAGTGTAATTGCCGCAGGGGGGGCTGCCAGCGCGATCGGGGCACAAGGCATGGAGGCGAGCAACGCCGCCGAAATACCGCGACCGAGCTGCCGGCCTGGATTTATTTTTGCTCGGGCAATCGCCCGTTGACCAACAAAGGAGCCGCGTATGGCAAATAAAAAGAAAACAAAGTCCAAGAAGGTGCCGGTGAGGAAAAAGCGTTCGAAGCCGATTCTGCGCTCAGCCTTCGTCAGGCAATTCGACCAGCAGTTGTTGTGTGATGCGGCTGGCAATTTCATCTGGCCTCCCGCGGGTACAGCGGATAGTGTCGTCTTTCAAAACATCAGCGACACAGTGATGGTGCTGGGAAATGCCCGAACTGGCCTGCGTCCAATCGTGAACCCAGGCAGCGCATTCCGTGACCGAGTGGCCGCGTTCGTCAATGCGCAGGACTGGCCACTCACATCTCCCATTGCAGCGACATTCAAGAACCAAAAAGCCAAGGTGCGCCTGGCGGAGATCTGCGACATTGTCCATCGCATGATGGTGGCCGTCAACGCAGCGGGCGGCGGCGGTTCAGGCGGGTCGCTGCCACCACATCACCTATGAGCGTGGTGCCTGGGGGGCTGACAAGCGCTTGCGCATCGCGTCGTTAGACGCGGCCACGCGCCTGATGAGTTCCTTGTAGTCGGCGCGTTCTCGCACCGCAGCAAGGTACGGCTCGATTTGTGCGCGCTGTTCGCCGGGCCAGCCCAGGTTGGCTGCGGCGCGCAGTGCGCGCATTGCCTGGTCGGGGTCACCGCGCTGCGCTGCGACTTTCGCACGCAGTTCCTGGATTCCGTAGCGGCGCATGCCGGCCGCGGTCAGGCGATCCAGCAGCTTGGTTAGCTCGGCAAGGTGCCGCTCTGCGCCCGCTGCATCGCCGGTTCTCGATTTGGCCATTGCCGCCGCCAGTTGAAAAGTATCGCCGGTACGTGCTGACCAGGGCCGCCCTAACACAGTCGGTGCAAGCGTCGGGTCCGCGAGCGCGCTGTCGACCAGCTGGCGCGCAAGGGGCGCGTCGTTGACGAACAGTGCGGCCTCGGCGACCAGCAACTTGATTTCCGTCGGCGTCGCAGACTCGATGGGTGTCGCTGCGATTTCCGCGCGCAGTGCTGCTGCACCGCCACGTGCAAACGCGAGACGAAAACCGAGGTTGAGCAGTTGCGCGTCCTGCCGGGCGTCGCCCGCCACCGATTCGAGCGCTATTTGGTATTGGGCTTGCGCCTGGTCCTTCATGCCGAGCATCAGCAGCCATTCGCCGCGTTGCACCAGATTCGCTGTCAGGTTAGGGCTGCGTTCCAGCGCAGCCTTGTTCCATTGCATGGCTTCGTCGATCCGCCCACGAGCATCGGCAAGCAAGGCTGACGCTGTAAATGGCCACTCCGATTGAGCGCCCAGTGCCCGCGCGCGTTCGCAGGCGCGTGTCGCCTCATCGTATTGCGCGAGATCCTGTAATGCCAGGCAGCGCTGCGCCTGCAGGTTGCCGTTGATCGGATCAAGCAGCGCAGCGCGGGTGTAATTTTGCAGAGCAGCACGCGGTTCGCCTGAGGTCAGGTAGAGGTATCCAAGTTCACTCATGGCCGGTACGGAGTTGGCGTTGAGGCGAATGGCCTGCAGCAGATTGCGCTTGGCCGCCTCTGGCTGGGATTTCTCGGATTCCAGCGCGCCTCGGACCACAAAGACCTCCGGCAACCTGGGTTGGAGTTTCTCGGCCTTGGCGAGCAAGGGCTCGGCTTCGGCCGCGATCTCCGCCACCGGACGTGCGCTGAAATAACGCTCATCGAGGTAGGCCGCGGCGAGGCCCGTGTAAGCCAACGCAAATTCAGGATCTTCCAGAAGCGCACTCTTGTACAGCTGTATGGCCTGGTCGTTGTTAGCTCGTGTGCTTTGCTGGCGATGGTGGCGTGCCGTCAGGTACATGCGTTCCGCCTTGTCGCTGACCGTGCGACGCGCCGCCATCGATTGCAGGCTGTCCTCGGTGATACGCACTTCCAGGTTGGTGGCCACCGCGCGCGCGATCTCCTCCTGCACTTCCAGAATGTTGGTGTTAGCTGTGTCATAGGTCTCTGCCCAGACCTGGAAGCCGGTCCTGGTCGCTACCAGTTTGATGGTGACTCGCAGGTCGTCGCCCTGGCGCCGAACCGAACCTTCCAGCGCATGCGTCGTCCCCAATTGGCGGCCAATTTCGCGCACATCCTGCTGTTTGTCGCGATAAGAAAATGCGGACGTGCGTGCAACCACGTTGACCGCCGGCAGCTGTGCTACCCAGTTTGACACCTCCTCGGTCAGGCCGTCGCAGAACGGCCGCTCCGACTGGTCCGACGTCAGGTCGACGAACGGCAGGACCACGACCGAATCGGCAACCGGCACCTCGACAATGCTTCGCCACCACCACAGTCCAACGGCCGCGATCAGGATCAATGCACCGGCGCCAATCAGACTCGGCCTGCGCGCGCGCGTGCTGATGGGTGTCTGCACTGCGGCGTCCGTCGTGCCGGGGACCGGCATGGTCAGTCGCCTTACCGGCGCGATCAGCCGGTAGCCCTTGCGGGCCACGGTTTCGATGTATTTGGGTTCTGTCTCGGTGTCGCCGAGCGTCTTGCGCAGCTGGGAAACGGATTGGTAGACCGAAGCGGATCCGACGATGACGCCGCTCCAGACTTCTGTCAGCAAGCGCTCCATGCTGACGACTTGTGGAGCGGACTGCGCCAGGCAGACCAGCAACTGCATGAGCCGCGGCTCGATCTTGACGATCGTCTGCTCGCGGGTAAGGCTGTCATCGCTGGGATCGGCGATCCACTCACCGATCTGCCAGGACCCCTGCTGTTTTTCCTCGGTCATGTTGATACTTGAATACGAACGGGAACACCAGCCCGAGGACCAGCGCATAGGCCGCGAAGGTCCACCAGATACTCGACCAGTCTTTGACGCCACCCACCGTGAAGTAATCGACCACCCAGCCGCTCGCGACGCCGCCGACGAAGGCGCCGATGCCGTTGGTCATGATCATGAAAAGGCCCTGCGCGCTGGCGCGGATGTTAGGTTCCGCTTCGCGATCAACAAACAACGAACCGGAAATGTTGAAAAAGTCGAACGCCATGCCGTAGATGATCATCGACAGCACCAGCAGCCACAGGCCCGAGCCCGGATCGCCAACCGCGAACAGTCCAAACCGGAACACCCAGGCGACGATGCTGAGCAGCATCACGGTCTTGATGCCAAAGCGCTGCAGGACGAATGGAATTGTCAGGATGAACAGCGTTTCAGAAATCTGCGAGATCGACAGCAGCAGGTTCGGATGCTGGACGCCGAAGGAGTCCGGGTAGACGGTCTTGAAATCGTCGAGGAACGGGCCGCCAAATGCATTGGTGATCTGCAATGCCGCGCCTAACATCATCGCGAACACGAAGAACACCAGCATCACCGGGCGCCTGAACAATACAAAAGCGTCGAGGCCTAACGTCGATGCAAGGGATTTCGAGGCCGCGGATTTCGCCGGCGGGCAGGCCGGCATCGTGAATGCGTAGAGCCCGAGGAGCAGCGCCGCCGCAGCGCTGATATAGAGCTGCAGCGCGCTCTTGGTCCAACCGGCGAAGTCCACGGTCCACATCGCCACGATGAAGCCGATGGTGCCCCAGGTGCGGATCGGCGGAAAACGCTGGATGACATCAAGGCCGCTGCGCTCCAAAACCTTGTAAGACACGGCGTTGTTGAGCGCGATGGTCGGCATATAGACCATCGCGTTCAGCAGCATGATCACGTAGAGCGTGTCGAAGTCCCTGACTGAGGACGCCCATAGCAGCAGGCCTGCACCGATCAGGTGGCAAAGTCCGTACACGCGTTCGGCGTTGACCCAGCGGTCCGCAATGATGCCCATGAGCCCCGGCATGAAGAGCGACGCGAGACCCATGGTCGCGTAAATCGTGCCTACCTGGCCGCCGGTAAAGCCCAGCGTCACGATCATGTAAGCGCCGAGCGAAATGAGCCAGGATCCCCACACAAAGAACTGCAGGAAGTTCATCAAGGTCAGGCGAAACTGGATATTCATGCGTCCCTGGTTATTGTTGGTTGCCGGGGTGGCTTTGGCCGTAAAACTAACAGATATGCTGGCTGTGAGCCATCATGGGGCGGGGTTCATTTACCGGGCGGCGCCAGAAACTTCCCGCTGCCGGGCCGGTCCCATTACCAAACAACAGCCAGGATGCAAGCATGGTCGGGGGCGAACGCGGGCGGGGACGTCGCACGACGGCAGCGCTCGGCGCTGTTATTTTGCATTTGGCGGCCGTGTGGTTGTTGCTGAACGTGGCGCGCCAGCCCCCGCAAGTGTCCGAAGTGGAATTTGCGAGCGTGTGGCTGCTGCTGGACCCGGCGGCGCCCGCGGAGCCGGCCGAGACCGCAGCGTCGTCGGTTGCGTCCTCGCGGGCGCGCACACCCGTTAGGTCTGCAGAGTCGAAACCGGACACTGCGCCGCCCGCTGTAGCGGCGCCATCGATATCGAAGGTGGACTGGCGGCAGGCAGCCGCACAGACGGTACGCCGCGCAGGCTTGAGTTTGTTAGGTCGCGGACCGCGCGGTTTCGGCGCCGTGCCGTCGCCACAGTATCGCAAGTGCCAACCGAAGAAGCAGAGTTTTGAGTGGGATCCGGACGCACTGAAAACCGGCCTTGACGCGATCCTGCCGTCGTTCCGGATCGGTAAGCGCTGCTTCATCGTGCCGCCATTTTTCAGCTGCGCACTCGGTGAGTTGCCGCCGCCTAACAGCCAGATGCTGGATGACATGCAAGATCCAAACCGCGACCGCAACTCGGTGCCGGGCAGCGGGCTGTGCGGCGAAGACAAGGTCTCAACCGCTGCCGGCGCTGTGGGTCCCTGATGGCTGGGCAGGTGGAATGGAACTTCGATAATCGAGGGCGTATGCTGCCTCAACAAGGAAGGCTCGCATGCGCAAATATCTGATCCTGATTGCAACCCTGGTGGTCATCGGCGTCAACGCCGCCGCCAATATTGTGCCCATCAACGGCGTCAACACCGGCCAGGTTAGCGCGAGCTATCCCACCGGCTTTACCCCTGCCGGATGGGTCTTCGCGATCTGGAGCCTGATCTACCTGGGTCTGGTTGCGTTCTCGATTTTTGCGGCGCGCGCAACACCCGTGCAGGCGACCCGAGTGCGTCGTATCGAGACCGCCTATTTTGTTAGTTGCGTGGCCAATGCGATCTGGATTTTCATGTGGCACTACGGTTTCATTCTCGCGAGCCTGGCGTTGATGCTGGTATTGCTCGGCAGCCTGGTCGTGATCTACATCAACCTGCGAAGAACGACGGCTTTGTCTTTCGGTGAGCGCCTGTTTGTTGATATGCCGTTCAGCCTGTACCTGGGCTGGATCACCACGGCAACGCTCGCGAATCTCGCCGCCTGGTTCTACGACGTGAAGGCATATCCATTTGGTTTGCCAATGGATGAGTGGGCAATCATCACCGTCGTCGTGGCAACGGCCATCTACACCGCGGTGGGCGTGCGCACACGGGATGCGATCTACTCCGCAGTGTTTGCCTGGGCATCGCTCGGCATCGTGCTGCAGACACTGCCGACCACCCAGGCGGTCAGGCTCGCCGCCGCGGCGGGTTGCGCGGTCGCGGTGCTGGTCACGCTGACATCGGCAGTGCAACGCAGGGTGTCGCCAAGACGATGAGCAAACACATCACATTTTTCCTGGCAGCTGCGTCAGCTACTGCAGGGCAGTGCTCGAGCGCCGATCGCCTGCCCGTAGCGGTAGGGTTCGCTCAGAGACCCAGCGCGCTCAAGCCCGGATGATCATCGGGGCGCCGGCCTGACGGCCAGCGGTACTTGCGCTCGGCCTCGGTGATCGGCAGGTCGTTGATGCTGGCGTAACGCTTGCGCATATGCCCGGAATCGTCGTGCCATTCGTAGGCGAAACGCACGGCGATGCGATTGCCGTCATGCGCCCAGACTTCCTTGATGAGACGATAGTCGAGTTCGCGGTGCCACTTGCGGACCAGGAAGGCCTCGATCTCGGCGCGGCCGGCGATGAATTCAGCGCGGTTGCGCCAGTAAAAGGAGGGCGTATGGGGCTGCTCATATCCAAGACTCCATTGACGGCGCAACTTGAGCGGTGACATTGTACGCAAATGGTGCGAACGACCCGGCGCAAGTTGTTAGGGATGGCAGGAGCGGCGGGTGCACTGGCGCTGCTGCACAGCGATCCAGCATCGGGTGCGACCCGCCTTGGGAGTCCGGCGCGCCGCCCGGCGCTCGATCGGCTGCCGGCGCGGATCGCCTTCGGTTCCTGTGCCGACCAGGACAAGCCGCAGCCGATCTGGGATGCGGTGCTCGCGACCGATCCCGAGCTTTTTATTTTCCTCGGCGACAACATCTACGCCGACACCCGTGATCCCGCGGTGCTGCGCGCCAAGTACGCGCAGCTGGCAGCACAACCCGGCTTGCGCCGCCTGTGTGAGCGCACGCCGGTACTCGCGATCTGGGACGACCATGACTTTGGCGAAGACGACGCCGGTGGCGATTTCCCGATGAAGGAAATCTCGCGCCAGTTGTTTTGTGATTTCTGGGGCGAGTCCGCGCAGTCCTTGCGCCGCACGCGCGATGGCATCTACGACGCGCTGGTCTTTGCGGCTGGTGGCAAGCGACTGCAGGTCATCATCCCCGACCTGCGGTTCAATCGCACACCGCTGCGACGACGCCAGCTGGGCGACATGCCTTACAAGACCTGGGCAAAGCGTTTTGAAGACGATCCGCTGGGCGTCCCGGGTCCCTACGAGCGCAATCCGGATCTGGCTGCCACGATGTTAGGTCCGACGCAGTGGCGCTGGCTGGAACAGCAACTCGCACAACCGGCGGATGTCAGGATCTTCGCTTCCAGTGTGCAGGTGGTCGCAGATTTTCCCGGTTGGGAAGGCTGGAGCAATTTCGCCGCCGACCAGCAGCGATTGCTGCAGACCATCCGGCGCCACCGCGCCAATGGGCTCGTCTGCGTCAGCGGCGATATGCACTATGCGGAAGTCTCGCGCCTGGATCTCAATGTGCCGTATCCGCTCTGGGATTTCACCTCGAGCGGCCTGACGGAAGTCTGGGCGACGCCGACACCTAACGCACTGCGGGTCAGCAGCGTGCTTAGCGAACCCAACTTCGGATTGCTGACCCTCGACTGGCAGGCGGCGGGAGGTCCCAGGCTGCGTTTCGAGGCCAGGGATCAGCAGGGCCGCAGCCGTATCGAGCAGGACGTGAGAATTGCCGACCTGGTAGTCAGCCCGTAGGCACCCGGAACGTGCTTTAAGGTCAAAGATTCGGGCATAGTATTCTCTGCGGCGGGTAATGCTCGGGGGAATAATGGCTGTTGAATCAGGTTCAACGGATGCGAAGAGCCTCCGTCTCGTGGTGTCGGCGTCAGCCGCCGGTACTGCGTTCGAGTGGTACGACTTTTTCATCTTCGTACCCCTGTCGTCGATCATTGCCCGGACTTTCTTTGCCGAGCTCAACGAAGCAGCTTCCTACATTTTTGCGCTCGGTGCGTTTGCGGCTGGGTTTGCATTCCGGCCGATCGGCGCGCTGATTTTCGGCCGCATGGGCGACCGGATCGGTCGCAAGAGCACTTTCCTGATTACGATTTCGATGATGGGCGTGGCGACCATTGCCATCGGCCTGCTGCCGACCTACGCGCAGGCCGGCGTGATCGCACCCGCCCTGTTCGTGCTGCTACGCGTGATCCAGGGACTGGCGCTGGGCGGTGAATGGGGCGGGGCGGCCATCTATATTGCCGAGCATGCGCCGCTGCATCGGCGCGGCTATCTGACCAGCTGGATGGGACCTGCCGCGGCCTTCGGCCTTGCGGGCGCGTTGCTGGTCACGCTGCTGGTACGGCTTGCGGTCGGCGAGGCAAATTTCGCAGACTGGGGCTGGCGCATCCCATTCCTGCTATCTGCCATTTTGTTAGGCCTGTCGATCTGGATCCGCCTCAAGCTCCAGGAGAGCCCGATGTTTCAGCGCCTGCGCGATTCGGGCATGCGCTCCGGTGCACCGTATCGGGAGTCCTTCGGCGAATGGCGTAACCTGCGCGTCGTGCTGATCGCGCTGTTCTCGATGATGGTGGCGCAGGGCGCGATCTGGTACACGACATTTTTCTACAGCCAGTTCTTTCTCGAACGAATTCTCAAAGTTGCGCCCAGTACTGTGAATGCGCTGATGATTGTGCTGGTCATGGTCTCGGCGCCGCTGTACCTGTTCTTCGGCTGGCTGTCGGATCGCATTGGCCGCAAGCGTGTGATGCTGTTCGGCATGATCGTCGCGGTGGTGTCGATCTACCCCGCATTTCACTGGGTCACGCAGGCCGCCAATCCCGCGCTCGCCGCCGCGACCGCGCAGTCGCCGGTGACGGTGCTCGCGGATCCCGTGAGTTGCGCGGTGCAGTTCGATCCGGTCGGCAAGACTCAGTTTCGTTCCTCCTGCGACATCGTCAAGAGCGTGCTCGCCAGCGCCGGCACGCCGTACGTCAATCTGACCGGGCCAGCGGGGTCGCTTGCTACCGTGCGCGTTGGCGCCGCGGTGTTAGTCGCGCCGGATGGCCGGGCGCTCGACGCTGCGCCGTTTCAGGCGCTGAAGACCGATGTCAGCACGCGGCTCAAAGCGATGCTGCGCGAGGCCGGTTACCCGGCGCAGGCGGATCCTGCGCAGGTCAATCTGCCCGGCGTGTTCCTGGTACTGATGCTGTTAGTCATCGGTGCGACGGCCCTCTATGGCCCGCAGGCGGCCTGCCTGGTCGAGCTGTTTCCAACACGCATTCGCTACACTGCGCTGTCGTTGCCGTACCACATTGGCACCGGCTGGGTCGGCGGCTTCCTGCCCGCGGCGGCGTATGCGATGACGATCGCGAGCGGCGATATCTATTTTGGTCTCTGGTATCCGATCATTGCTACGGTCATCGCGATCATCGTGACGATTGTCTACCTGCCCGAGACACGTGGTAGGGAAATTGATGGCTAACATCGAGACGCCTGCCAAGGAGCGCTGGACCATCATCGTGGTCTGCATGATTGCCTGGACGTTCAGCAACTTCGACCAGTCGCTGTTCGGTTACGCGATTCCTGACATCATGCGCGACTTCAATGTGGGTCTGGATGCGATCGGCTTTATCCTCGCGATTTCGTTCGCGGTTGCTGCGGTGCTGGTGTCACTGGCCGGCTGGGCCGCCGATCGCTTCGGCCGCCGCACGATGCTGGTCGTGCTGCTGGCGACGTCCGCGTTGTTTGTAGGCCTGCAGGCCACCGCGCAATCGCTGGAGATGCTAACGCTGTGGCGCGCTTTGGCATTCGGCTTGAGTGGCGGACTGGCTGCCGTTACGGCCGCGTTTGTCGCCGAAGCTGCGATCCCCAGGCACCGCGGTCTCTTGATCGGCGCGCTGCAAATTGGTTATCCGCTCGGCTGGTTCCTGGCCTCGCTTCTGGCCGGCCCATTGTTAGCATCGCAAGGTTGGCGACCGCTGTTTTTGTACGGCTTTGCGGTGATTCCACTGGCTTTTCTGCTCGGCTGGAAACTGCCGGAGAGCCGCCACTTCGCACTCGTACATCAGGCGGAGGTCAAGGGTGAGGTTGCGATATTGTTCACTCCGCAGTTTCGGCGCACGTCGATCTTCTGCTGCCTGATGTTTCTGGCTTACGGTTGTGCCTACGCGGGCACGGCGTTTTTCTTTCCGACCTATTTCAATCAGGCGCGGGGCTATACGCCGTCCGACGCCGCCTGGCTGGTGGGCCTGTCGAACGGCGTCGCGGCCATCGGCTACCTGGCGGCGGCCTACGTGGGTGAATACCAGATGACGCGCCGTAATACCACGGCGCTGTGGTTTGCAATCGGCGCGCTAATGCTGGTTGGCCTGCTGTGGCTGCCGCAAGCACCGTGGCAGGACAAGCTGATGTTTGCGATCACCACCAGTTTCTTCTACGGCGTCAATGGCGTCATCGCAACACTGCTAACAGAACTGTATCCGACCCGGATTCGGACCACCGCCTATGCCGTTTGCGGATCCGCGCCGCTGAGTATTGGATTCGCCGTTTATCCTATGGTCGTGCCGATTGCCGTCGGGGCGTTAGGCTGGCAGTGGGCCCTGACGCTCGCGATTGCGCCGCTGCTGCTGGTTGCGGCCGCCCTGGCGCTGATGCTGCCCAACCTGCGCTCGGGAACCGAGGTCGCGGATTGATCTCGACTTACACGCCGCCGGAGGAGCGGCTGCATGTCGCCATTCATGGTGTGGGTCTGGTAGTGGGTGTCGTTGCAATACCCTGGCTGGTGTCCCTGGCGGTTGCCGGCAGGGATGGCTGGCGGGTGTTAGGTGCGGTGGTTTTTGGAATCTGCGCGTTACTGGTGCTCGCGACATCGACGGTTTATCACAGCACCCGAAATCCCCTGGCGCGGCAACGCTGGCGCCAGCTCGATCACGCGGCGATTTTCCTGCTGATTGCGGGAACCTACACGCCATTCGCAATCGGCGAGATGCGTGGCGCCTGGGGGTGGGGTCTGTTCGGCGTGCTGTGGGGAATCGGGCTGCTGGGGATCATCGCCAAAACGTTGACCGGTTTTCGGTACCCAAAAATGTCGACCGCGCTGTATCTCGCCATGGGCTGGGCCGGCATCGTCGCGATCAAGCCGCTGCTGGCTGCACTCAGCGGCGAAGCGTTTGGATGGATCCTGGCCGGGGGATTTTTCTACACCGCCGGCGTCCCTTTTTATGTGTGGAAAAGCCGGCGTTTCACCCATGCGATCTGGCACCTGATGGTACTTGCGGGGGTGGCTTGTCATTTCATGGCGGTTCGCAGCACACTGCGGGCGGCTGTCTAGCTAACTCTTCAACCGGTATCCAGTCCTGAAAATCACGCTGACGATGATCAGGCACAGCGTGAAAAACCCTAACGTGGCCAGCAGACTCACGCCAATGGAAACATCGCCATGGCCATAGAAGCTCCAGCGGAAACCACTGATCAGGTAAACGATGGGATTGAACAGCGTGAGTGTGCGCCACAGCGGCGGCAGCATGTCGATCGAATAAAACGCGCCACCGAGGAAGGTCAGCGGCATGATCACCAGCATCGGCACAATCTGCAGCTGCTCCCAGTTCTTCGCCCAGACGCCGAGGATGAAACCAAACAGGCAGAACGTGGAGGCGATCATCACCAGGAATGCGACCATCCAGACCGGATGCAGGATGTGGATGTCGACGAAGACATTCGCGGTCAGGAAGATCACCGCGCCGAGGATCAGCGATTTCGTAGCGGCTGCGCCGACATACGCCAATACCGTCTCGAGCGCCGAGACCGGGGCCGACAGCAACTCGTAGATGGTACCGGACCACTTCGGCATGAAGATGCCGAACGAGGCGTTGAAGATGCTTTCGGTGAACAGCGACAGCATCATGAGTCCGGGCACGATGAACGCGGCGTACGGCACGCCACCGACGTCAGACATGCGCGAGCCGATCGCGGAACCGAAGACGATGAAGTACAACGACGTCGTAATGACCGGCGTGGCCAGACTGGACAGCGCGGTGCGCAGGAAACGCGCGAGCTCAAATTGATAGATCGCGGCAACCGCGTGATAGTTGAATGTCATGTCAGGTGCCTTTGCGTTCGCTCACCAGGCCGACGAAAATATCCTCAAGCGAGCTCTCGTCGGTGTGCAGATCTTTGACCACGATGCCCAGCTCATCGAGTCGCCGCATCAGCGCGGGTATCCCGGTGTGGTCCGCCTTGGCATCAAACTCGTAACGGATTTCGAAACCCTCGGATCGCAGCGTGAGCGGCCAGTCTGTTAGCTCGGTGCGCAGGCTGTTGAGCGGCTTGGCGAGGCGCAGCGTCAGGGTCTTGCGCCCCAGCTTGGACATCAGCGTGGTCTTGCCTTCGACCAGGATCAGTTCGCCGCGGTGGATCACGCCGACGCGATCGGCCATTTCCTCGGCTTCTTCGATGTAATGCGTGGTCAGGATGATGGTCACACCCTGGTCGCGCAGCCGCCGCACCAGGCCCCAGAGGTCGCGGCGCAATTCCACATCGACACCGGCCGTCGGCTCGTCCAGAAACAAAATATCCGGTTCGTGCGCCAGCGCCTTCGCGATCATCACGCGGCGCTTCATGCCGCCCGAGAGCTCCTGCATCTTGCTGTCGCGCTTGTCCCATAGCGACAAGTCCTGCAGGACCTTGTCGATGTAGGCGACATTCTTCGCTTTACCGAACAGGCCGCGGCTGAAGCTGACTGTGGCGCGCACGGTTTCAAACTGGTCGGTGTGCAGTTCCTGTGGCACGAGACCGATCCTGGCACGCGCGGCGCGATAGTCCTGGCGGTTGTCCGCGCCATCGACAAGCACCTGACCGGTCGACGCGGTGACAATGCCGCAGATAATGTTGATCAGCGTTGTCTTGCCGGCGCCGTTTGGCCCCAGCAGCGCGAAGATCTCGCCCTTGCGAATGTCCAGATTAATGGGCTGCAGCGCGCGATGACCGGACGCGTAGGTCTTGGTGATACCAGCGATGGA
>JANLTW010000013.1:0-7443 GCA_031363155.1 Gammaproteobacteria bacterium
TGGTTCCGAGGGCGGCATTTTGCCGGTATTCTGCGTTGATGCACAACGCCATGATTACCGGCTGGGGGAAATGCCTGCCGCCCGCGGTGCTCAGCAACGCGGACCTCGCGACCTTCCTGCCCACCGACGACGAATGGATCAAGAGCCGTACCGGCATTTCCGAGCGCCGGGTGTCGCATGTGAATCTCGGCGAATTGACCTATGTCGCGTCCATGCGCGCCCTGGCGGCCGCCGGACTCAAGGGCTCGGACATCGAGATGATCGTCTTTGGCAGCTGCAGCTACGACGACCAGGTGCCGAACATGGCCTCGGGCCTGCAGCACCGCATCGGCGCCGAGGGCTGCGGCGCCATGGACATCAACACCGCCTGCACCAGTTTTCTCTACGGCCTGTCCGCAGCCAACGCGATGATCCGCACCGGCGTGATTCGCAACGCCCTGGTGGTGGGCGCCGAGCTGATCTCGCCTTTCATGGACTGGCATGACCGCAACGTCGCGGTACTGTTCGGCGATGGCGCGGCCGCCGTGGTCCTGGAGCGCACCGACGAGGGCGCCGGTTTGTTAGCCGAGAAGCTCGGCTGTTACGGCGACTCGCGCGAGATCCTGCGCATCCATGGCATGGGTGGCAATTACGCTAACAAGGGCTGGTTGTTAGGCCGCACTGAATGGCAGTTTGAAGGCCAGGAGATATTCAAGAAGGCCGTGGGTGGCATGAGTGCTGCCTGCAAGCACGTGCTTAAGGCCACCGGCGTCACACCCGAGCAGGTCGACATTGTGATTCCGCACCAAGCCAACCTGCGCATCATCGATTCAGTCGGCAAGCACGCCGGCGTGGCGCCGGAGAAGATGTTCATCAATGTGCAGCGCTACGGCAACATGTCCGCGGCGACCGTGCCGGTGGCGCTGTGCGAAGCGCTCGAGCAAGGCCGCATCAACCCCGGCTCGCTGCTGCTGATGCCGGCTTTCGGCGGCGGGTTGACGTTCTGCGCCCATTTGATGCGCTGGGGTTCGCGGATACAGCCGTTAGGCGAGAGCGCCGTGGAGCTGCCGCCGGCGACCGAGTCAGCGCTCGCCATCGTCAACCGCTACCGCGCCCTGAAGCCGCCATTGCCACCGGTGACTGCCAGCTGACCGCGGCTCGACCCTGCGGCGGGTCGCCGGCGCGGCAGCAAAAACTTCGCGGATGGTGTCAGCCGCTTCTGGACCGATGGCGTCACGGCGACACTCACCATGCCGGGCGTGCTGCTGACAAACTGCCGTTTCAATCCGCAGCGCGCGGTCATTGCGGCCGGCCGGCTGCGTGGCGCCGCATGGGCGGTCTGGGACACGCAGCATCGCTGGGGCCTGCTGGTGCTGCCCACCGCAGGCGGCGGCTGGATCGCGGAGCTAACAGAGGGGCAGCGGCGGCGCATTTTTGGTCCCCTGCAATCCTGCCCGGGTGACGCGCCCACGCCCTGCTGGTCAGCCGGCGAGCTGTCGACTGCCATAAATCATGAAATTCCTTGTGTTGATTCATAAGACATTTTTCAACTTATGTGGCGGCGGCATAGCGCGCTTCCGCCACAATTAGTGAAAAGATCCGGATTCTCCGCCACATATACTGAAAAGTCTGCGCAGCTCAATTCAGTTAACAAGATTCTGCTTCGCAAGTCGAGCCAACACGCCAAAGCCTCCCTTAGAACGTCGCCTATGGAGCGGCGCGACGGTCTCTGACCGACCATGAGCCGTTGGTCGCGTCGCTGGATTAGCTGCCACATCGCCGACGTTCAAAACTAACATCGAAAGAGGTTCTGCGCGGCGCGGAATCCGTGGATCCAACTTACGAATTGCTGGGAAGGAACACTCAGCCGATTTTGGTGGGACTCGTTTATTCTTTCTGGAGGCCGAAACGTCGCGGCGAACGTTTTCTCACCTCATCCCACGCGCTTTCGCCTCAAGCCCAAGCGGCATGCGGCGGCGGGCGACGACTTTCATTGCTCCGCGTGAATGGCCGGTTCGGAGCGGACGATCAGGCAGCTGTCGGCCCAGATCTGTCATTGATGGTTCCGATTTGGCGGCCTCTAAGCGGGCATTCGCAAGGAGAGCCGTGATACATGCTTGGCGTGTTCCACGACCAGCCCGACGTAGTCTGTCATCGCCAACGCCATAGAAGCCCTGCTGTTCGATCACGCGATACCTACGGTCTTCGGTCGCGCGTCGGCGTCCGCGCTAACGTCGCGAAGTCATATAGAACAGGAACATTTGATGCATGGCGTGCAGCGAATCCGCAGCATTCCGGTAATAAAGATCTTCATTAAACGCGACTGACTGCGCACTGGTCGTCGTCAGCGTTGTCGTATTTGTTAGGTCATCTGCGGATCCCTTGAATTCGCCCTTCGACTTGGTGCCCACCGTGAAAGGATCGTTCTGTGGGACGATGGACTGTTTCAGCCATAGGCGCGTGCCCGGCCCCATCTTGCCAATAAATTGGAATTGAGAATCGCCGGCACGCAAATGCTGGATGAAGTCGACGTTAGCGCGGGCGCCACGTAGCAAACCGCCGCTGGCCTTCGCCGTACCCATATCGATGACAGCGCTGATCGTCAGGAATTCCGCATTCATGGGATAGGACATGCGCACAAACGTGGACGTGGAAACTGGGCTGATCGTGCCGCAATCAATCGCGAATGGCCGGCCTTTGGGGCTAACATAGACCACTGACTCACTCGTGAATCCTTTCGAGGAGCTTGCGTACGCGCCGTCCGAGCGCTCACCGACACGAATGCCCTGGTCGTATTTGGCCGAATACTTTTTGAACAATTCGTTAGCGGTGAGTTCTTCATAAGGCACTATGTCGATGCCCGCAGCGCGGAAGTCGGATTCGATCTGTGCCAGCCAGCCATCCGCCACGGCCTGCATTTTGGCTTCGTCCAAGCCACCGGGAATCCCGCCTTCGGCGGAGCGCGTGTAAGAACGTGTTCCGGCACCGGAATTGCCTGACGCGCTCTTCGAGTTGACAAACTGCACGCACATATTGGTGATGGCAACTCGCTTGATGCCCTTGAGTTTGCCGTCGGCTTGCGTCGCCACGTAAGTAGCCGTGTTGTTAGCGGGGTTCGCGGCGAAATCAAATGTCTGGGACCGATCCAACGGCCGTGGGTCGCCGCCGCCGCCCAGCGTGACTGCGAAGCCATGCTGTATGCTCGTGAGAATGATAGACGTTAAAAAAACGCGTGCGAATTTCATGGGTTCGAAGCTCCTTAGATTCAGGGTTAGTAAAGCAAACGAAACAACCAAGTGATTTCCGGACCTAACGCAACGCCATCTGGCACGGCGGTCTTTGGCCGGTGTAGTCAAAGCGGTGACTCGCGTGCTTCGAAACGAGTTATTTCGTGCAGTTGGCAAGACCCGTGGCGATCGTCGCATCAAACGCAGAATCCAAATACCCATCGGCATCTTCTTGGTTCAAGTCACAGCGGTTATTTTTCGCGGCGTCTGCCACATAGCGACGTGTCGAAGTCAATGACGTTCCAATGGACTCCAGAAGCTTGCACGAAAACACTTTGCCGTCGCGCACCTGTTCGAGCGTGCCGACCACCAATTCGATCGATGCGGCCAGCACATCGCAACTATAGGCGAGGACTTGGGGCGCACTTTCGACCGGCTTCACGCTCGCAGTTGTGCCGCCAAGGCGCTCCTGAATTAGCGTAATGATCTCAGTATCTTTTGAAGCCTCAGCGCGCCACAGCGGCGCGAATCCGTGTTTGTTTGGGCTCCGAAAATCAATGCCCTTGTCGAGGAGGTAGCGCACCACTGGTGCGTTGCCGGGCTTGAGAGCGGCCACTGCCAATGCGTTGTCGTCACCATCTTCGCCGCGAGCGTCAAGCTGCGCGCCTTTCTCCAGCAGCAACTTCACGGCGGGTAATTGTTTGGCATAGGCTGCTGCCTTCAGGCAAGTCCAACCAAACTGGTGTGCGGAGCACTCAATGTCAGCACCCTTGGACAGCAGCAGCTGCATGACATCCAGGTGTCCGTTCACCGCAGCGAGCATCAGCGGCGTGCGACCATAGCTGCCACCGATCTCAACATTGGCGCCTTTGTCTAACAGTATGCGAGCCATGTCGATCTGGCCCACCCCTGCTGCCAGAAACAGCGCCGTCGCCTGATCTTCGCTGGCATCACGCTCGTTAACATTGGCTCCTGCCGCAATGGCCCGCTGTAGAGCGGTCGAGTCGTTCGCCTTGACTGCGGCATGCAGGAGTCCCGTTTGAGGCCCATCGGCTTTTTGTACCGGGGCAGCTTTGGTAGCGTCTACCGCAATCGGCTGCGTCGTCGCAACAGCCACGATATTCAACAGCGTCAATTTATCGGCAAAGGCACCGATTACTGTGACCTCAGCAGTGTCAGCGGTAACAATATGCATTCCCACCAAAGCCATCGACGTGAGTTTGGAGCCGGGCAAGCACTCGGCGATCTGCCGGCCAATCTTGGCGGACATAGCCCCTGGGTCACTTACGCCCGTCCAGCGGCAGGAATATGACTTTTGCCCTGTCACGTAACATTCGTTCGCAGCAGGGAGCATCTGTGTGGCCGCTCGCTTATTTCCGACTGCTCCGACTTTTTCTATGGAGCGAAATCCCGATGGTGCCAGCTTAATCAGAGGTTGAATGCTTTCGCACATGTTCTCGGCAGCGCGCGCCGACAAGGGCGCGAAGAGTGTAATCGCGGCAAGTATCGTTGCAACTTTATTGTCCATGCATATTCCTACAGATTGAGCGGCGCGTCGCTACTATAGCTTGGGGCACTCGGAAACTTGCCAAAGTCTTGTCGCTACGGCAATCGAGTGAACCCGATTCACGCCCAACGTTTAGCATTGCGAGTGACTCCGGTTTCTGCCGATCGGCGCTCCCGGAAGCGGGCGTACGCGATCGGCAGCTGAGGGTCAAGACCTGCCTGATAGCCGTCGCGGGCCGTTGGCGTGGTTTAAAGCGCGAATCGTGTCTTCTCCTCATACTTCTCGGAATCTGAAGCGCAGCTCGAAGGCAAGGATCGATCCTGGTGAGCGGGCGCGCCTGGCTTTTCGCCGCGCAACCTCACTGGTTGCGTTTATATAACCATAGTGGTTATACTGTGGGTCGTGATCAAAAGCTTCAAGCACAAGGGATTGGCGGAATACTTCAATTCGGGAAGTCACCGCAAGGTCCAGGCCAAGCACGCCGCGCGACTGAAACTGATCTTGGGCTTGCTGCATGGTGCCACGCATGCCGGTGTGATGAACGCCCCCGGACTCGGGTTCCACCCGCTCAAGGGCAAACCAAAACGCTGGGCGGTCAGTGTGGATGAGAACTTTCGCGTGGTCTTCCGCTTTGAGGACGGACACGCGCTGGAGGTGGACTATGACGACTACCATTAAGGCGGCTTCGATGATGCACAGTCCGCCGCATCCAGGAGCGATCCTGCGCGAGCTGTACCTGGTGCCGATGCGGCTCACGGTGATCGAGACGGCCAGCGCCCTCGGCGTCACCAGCAAGCACGTTTCGGGGATCGTGAACGGCCGTGTTCGCATCACGGCGGACATGGCTATTCGGCTCGCCGCCGCGCTCGGCAGCGATGCACAGACGTGGGTGAACCTGCAGGCGCAGCACGATCTGTGGGTAGCAAGCCAGAAGAAGCCGCCTAACGTGAAGCCGCTGCGCCAGGCGGCCTGACCGAAGCCGAGCGCGCCCGGGCCCATGAGGTCGCAACGTCCACAGCGCAGCACCTGGTGACACAACTGTTGGGCCTACCCCAGGTGGCCGATGCAGATGGCCCGAGAACGTTCCCATTTCTAACGTAAATGGGAAAGTTGGCATGTAATTCGTTTCTGCACGATTTTTTTCACCATTTATGGCAGCGATTTTTCACGTGTTGGCAGGAATTTCACTTTATGTGTCAGTCGACACGACCCCTGGGACCTGCGCCTTGCCGCGCTGGACGGGCGGCCGACCTTTGAACTGCGTCTGAGGTCCGCGGCGGGCGTCGCAACCCGGTCACCGGCGCAGGGTCGACAACTGGCCGGCCCCTGAAAGCAAACGGCCCGCCGAAGCGGGCCATTGGCCGACCTGTGCTCTCTAAATTACTTGGCCTTGGACTTGGCCTTGGCCTTCTTCGCGGCCTTGGCAGGATCCTTCGGCCGGGACTTGCCGAAAGAACCCTGATAAATCTTGCCGCGACGGCTGCGATGGTCACCCTTACCCATGTTGCTTGGCTCCTGAAAAGAAGGCGCTATTCTGCCGGTCCCGACCCTCCATACTCAAGGCAAATCTATGCTGCGAACAAACCATTACCGCGCTGCGCAGTTGCTGGGTGCGCTGATGCTGCTGCCGAATTTCGCCACGGCCGCGCCCAGCTATCTGTTGACCCGCATGGAACTTGAATCTGTGATGCAGGACCTGAAGGCCTGGCTCCCGGGCGAGTGGAATTCCTTCCCGCAAATTGAGTTGGAACGCACCGTGAAGATGCCCGAGGAAGGCGAGCACGAGCACTGGCATCGCAGCTTCGCGTTGATCAAGGCACCGCAGGTCGGCGAAGTCGTGTTCTACGGCCAGATCAACATCGGTGGACGCGATGGCGCCATCGTTCCCGGCTCGCAGGTTCTGTATCGGGCGTGGATAGACGAAGCGCGCAGCGCCGTGGTCATCAACGGCCAGGGCCCTGCCGAGCCGGAAAAGTACATCGATCTGCACAAGCACACGGAACTGTGGGGCCAGGTGAAAATGCGCAATCCCGACGCGATGCGCTGCGATTTCCTCTGGCGCCGCGACGGCGGACAGATCGTCGGCGTGTTAGACGGCAAGAGCGCGGCAGCACGCAAGTACGGCCCCGGCACCTGCTCGTACATTTCGGAACGCACTGGCAAGGAATTTTTCGCTGATGCCGAATGGGTGCTAACACCCGAAGTGCTGTGGCTGTACGACATCAATAGCATGGGCGGCCGCACTTTCATCGGCCGCGAGGACCACACGCATGTTAGGTTGTATCGCAGCCGTGATTACAGCTGCCGCGTGCAGGACGCCGCCGGCAGCCGCAGGCTCGACGCTTATGACCGCGGATTCTTTGCCGATGCGACCGCGCGGGACGGCAGCAAGCTGCAGATCCGGCTGTTGCGCGCCGACTACCCGGCCGCGGACCAATACGGCCTCGATGACCGGCTGCGCCTCAGCATCCGCGTGCCCGATGACAACAACGGGGTCGCGGCGGTCACAGCCGACGCACCCCCGTTAGCACGGCGCATCCAGACCGAAGACCGGGTCCGGGGCATTGGTGTATCCTGCGAACTAAATAGCCGGTAAAACGGTCCATCCTGTCATCTGCGGCGCATGCCCTCCCCGGAGCGCCGTCACGTGGGAGATTCAGGCTTGTATTTCGCAGATTTCGCCCGTCAGGCGCCGCGCGGCGCCGCCTTGTTGCTGACTTTGGCTTTAGC
>JANLTW010000025.1:0-57850 GCA_031363155.1 Gammaproteobacteria bacterium
GCAGTACGTGATGGTGCAGCGCAGCCAACCCCGTCCGGGCGGCGATTTTCAGGTCGTCGTCAGGTTTCCGGTCTGCGCGTTCCAGATCAATGCCGTTCATGTCTCGGTCCATATCTCGGAGCTGGGCCATTAAACCTTTAAAGATACGGCACGGCTGTGCGAAAATTCAAATACTTGAGAATTTAGTGCGCCGCCCGACCCGGGCCGGCTGGGAGACCTTCCAGATGCCAGTGACCATCGGTGCGCTTCGCGAAAGCGCACCCCAGGAAACCCGTGTTGCCCTTGTTCCCGAGGTCGCCGAGAAATTGGCCCTGGCGGGCGCCCGGGTATTGCTGGAGCACGGCGCCGGTGTCAGCGCCCAGTTCCCGGATGCCCTGTACAGGAAAGCCGAGCTGGTCGACGCCGCCACGGTGTTGTCGCAGAGCGATGTGCTGCTGACGGTGCAACCGCTGAGCGTGGCGCAGATCGGCGCCCTCAAGCCGGGCACCGTGGTGGTCGGCTACATGCAGGCCCACACCCGGCACGACCAGGTGCGCGCCCTGCGCGACCGCAAGCTCACCAGTTTCGCGATGGAATTCATTCCGCGCATTTCGCGCGCGCAGTCGATGGACGCGCTGTCATCGCAGGCGGCAATCGCCGGCTACAAGGCCGTGCTGATCGCAGCTAACACGCTGGACAAGTTCATGCCGATGCTGACCACCGCCGCGGGCACGATCCGGCCGGCGACCGTGCTGGTCATCGGCGCGGGTGTTGCGGGCCTGCAGGCGATCGCCACCGCGCGCCGCCTCGGCGCGATCGTCGAAGCCTATGACGTGCGCAGCGCGACCAAGGAGCAAGTCAAGTCTCTGGGCGCCAAGTTTGTCGACGTCGGCGTCAGCGCCGAAGGCAGCGGCGGCTATGCGCGCGAGCTGACCGCGGAGGAAAAAGCCAAGCAGCAGGAAGTGCTGGATGCGCGCATCGCCGCGAGCGATGCCGTCATCACGACCGCGTCCGTGCCGGGGCGGCGCGCGCCGCTGATCGTGTCGCGGGCCGCGGTCGAGCGCATGAAGGCCGGCGCAGTAATCATCGACATTGCCGCCGAACAGGGCGGCAATTGCGAACTGACCAAAGCGGGCGAGACCGTGCAGCATGGCGGCGTGAAGATTATCGGCCCGGTCAACCTCGCCAGCACCCTCGCCTACAACGCCAGCGAAATGTACGCGCGCAACATCCTCAATTTCCTGCGCCCGGCTATCGACAAGGGTGAATTGAAAATCGACTGGACCGATGAAGTGTTCGCGCAGTCCTGCCTGACGCACGACGGCGTGGTTCGCCACGAAGCCACGCGCGCCGCGTTAGGCTGAATGTAACCTGGAGTAGACGATCATGACCGGAATCATTGCCCTGTACATCTTCATGCTGGCCGGCTTCGTCGGTTACGAAGTCATCGCGCGCGTACCGGTCATCCTGCATACGCCGCTGATGTCGGGCTCCAATTTCGTGCACGGCATCGTGCTGGTCGGCGCCATGGTTGCGCTCGGCAACGCCGACAGCACGCTCGGCAAGATCATCGGCGTGATCGGTGTGGCCCTGGCAGCCGGCAACGCGGTGGGCGGCTACGTAGTCACCGAGAGAATGCTGGAGATGTTCAAGTCCAGCGGCCAGAAGAAGCCGGGCAAGTCGGCGCATTAAAAAAATTATTGTAGGAATCTGACTGCCATGCAGGATTTACTGACCGCCGAAACGCTGATCCAGGCGAGCTACTGGGTCACGGCCGTGCTTTTCATCATGGGCCTGAAGCGCATGAGCTCGCCCGTAACTGCGCGCAGCGGCATCCTCTGGGCGGGTGCCGGCATGCTGGTCGCAACGCTGGTCACGTTCGCCTACCCCGGCATGAGCAACATGCTGTGGATCATTGCCGGCATCGTCGTCGGCAGCTTGTTTGCGTGGTGGAAAGGCAGCCGGGTCGCGATGACCGACATGCCGCAGATGATCGCGCTCTACAACGGCATGGGCGGCGGCGCAGCAGCGGCGATCGCCGCGGTGGAGCTGTACAAGAGCGCCGATCACGGCGGAGAACATTCGCTCTCGGTCACGGTCGGGCTGCTCGCAGCGCTGGGCGGCATCATCGGCGCGGTGTCCTTCAGCGGCAGCCTGATCGCCTGGGGCAAGCTCGACGGCAAGATCAACAAGGCGTTCCGCTTCCGTGGCCAGCAGGTCGTCAACCTGCTGTTGCTGGCGGGCGCGCTGGCGTGCGGCGTGCTGGTCGCGTTCAAGCTGGACGCTTCCGCAGGCATGGTGACCGCGTTTTTCGCGCTGGCCCTGGTGTTAGGCGTGCTGATGACACTGCCGATCGGCGGTGCCGACATGCCGGTGGTCATTTCCCTCTATAACGCGCTGACCGGCCTCGCGGTCGCGTTCGAGGGCTTCGTGCTGAACAACGCGGCGATGATCATCGCCGGCACGGTGGTCGGCTCGGCCGGCACGCTGCTGACACAATTGATGGCCAGGGCGATGAACCGCTCGCTCGGCAATGTGCTGTTCTCGGGATTCGGCGACACTGGCGGCGAAGCGACCGGCACGGTCACCGGGTCGATGAAGCCGATCGAGGCGGCCGACGTCGGCGTCATGATGGCTTTTGCGCAGAAAGTGATCGTGGTACCGGGCTACGGCATGGCCGTGGCCCAGGCACAGCACAAGGTCTGGGAACTGTGCCAGCAGCTGATCGAGCGCGGCGTCACCGTCAAGTTTGCGATCCATCCGGTTGCGGGCCGCATGCCCGGCCACATGAATGTCTTGTTAGCTGAGGCGGGTGTGCCGTATGACCTCATCCAGGACCTGGACGAAATCAACGGTGAGTTCGACACCTGCGACGTGGCGTTGATCATCGGCGCCAACGACGTCGTGAACCCGGTGGCGCGCACCGACAAATCGTCGCCGATCTATGGCATGCCGATCCTGAATGCCGACAAGGCGAAGAATGTCATCGTCGTCAAGCGCGGCAAGGGCGCCGGTTTCTCCGGCATCGAAAATGCGCTTTTCTATCTCGACAACACGCGCATGTTGTATGCCGATGGCCAGCGCGCGGCGATCGACCTGATCACCGCTGTGAAAGCGGTCGATTAGCGATCAGCGCGGCGGCGGCAGCGGACGCAACGGCGGCGGCACGGCGGCGCGTCGTGCCCGCTCGGCGCGCAGGACATCCAGCATCCTGCGCCGCTCGTCGGGAGTCGCGGTACGCCAGGTTTCGCGCAACATGCGCCGGCGCTCCGGCGGCAGCGACTTGAAGCGCTTGAAGCCCGCACGCACCGCATGCTGCTGGTCCGGCGTCAGCGTTTCGAACTGCTGCCAGCGGTTACGCACCGTGTGCCGCTGGTTGTCATCCATGTCGCGCCAGCGCGCAAAGCGCTCGCGGGCCCGCTCACGCTGTTCGGGCGTCATCGCCATCAAGCGCTCGCTGCCACGAGCCAAAGCTTGCTGACGCTGCGGCGGCATCTGATCCCAGTTCGGTGCGAAACGGCCTAACAGGCCTTGCTGTTCCGCGCTGAGCGAGGCCCAGGGCACGGATGGCGCCACTGCGCCTTCGGCCTGCGCATGCGCCAATGGCATGGCTAACATTAGTGCCGCCAACGCCGCCAGCAACCGAAACCTTGATCGCAACGTCTTCATTTTCCTTTGCCCTCCGGCGGAGTCACCGGCGTCTTCGCCCTGGCAACCTTGCCGACGTCGGTATGTTTCAGGAACTCCAGCCAATCCTGATCCTCGTTCGCGGCGTCGATGCTGCCCAGAAACTCGAGCAGATCGAGATCGTCGTCGGCCGGAGGCGTGGCTTTCGTCGGCTGCGGCTCTGTGCCGGCAGGTTTCGCGCCGGCGGGTTCCGCCGCCCGCAGACTCTGCGCGGGTGCCGAACAATACAGCGCGCTGCCTAACAACAACGACATTGCAAGTTTCCATCCCTTGCTCGCCATCGGGCCGGCCTCAGGATCCCTGCGGGGCATCGCCCGCGGAATCCTGGGACAGCGCCCATTCATAGAACTCCGGATCCTCTTCACTCATCGCAGCCAGGGCGTCGCCATCGGCCAGCAACTCCATGTCTTCCGGAGCTCCCGCCGCAACCGTGCCGGCTTCTCCCGGCAGACCCGCGCCCGGCCGGCCGACCCAGAGAACCGTGGTAAGCGCAACGACCGCTGCCATGGCGCCCACGGGTGCTAACACGCTGCGGCGGCCGGTCAGGCGCCACCAACCGCCGGCTTGCGCACCGGACGCGTCCAGCTGTTCCAGCGCGCGATAGCGCGCCTGCGTGAGCCGTGATCGGGTCGCGCCATCCAGGCGCGTGACACTCTCTTCCAGCGTCATGCGCACCTGCTGCTCGAAATCTTTGTCAGTTGTCATGACCAGAACTCCCCCAACTGCGCGCGCAGTGTCTGCAACGCGCGAAAATAATGCGTCTTCACACTGCCCTCGGAACAGCCCATGGCCGTGGCCGTCTGCGCGACGTCGAGGCCCTCAAGGCTGCGCAGCATGAACGCCTGGCGTTGCCGGCCCGGCAATTCGCGCAAAGCGTTTTCCAGCGCACCAATGGCCTCGTCCATTTCCAGGCGCCTGACCGGAAGCGGCGCGTGATCCGGCGCCTGTGCTAACAGATCGCTGGACTCGTCGTATTCTTCATCGCGACGTCCGGCCGGCAGATACGCCATGATTCTGCCACGCACCGTGCGTCGACGCTGCACGTCGAGCACCTTGTTGTCCAGGATGCGGTAAAAGAGCGGCTTCCATTCGCTGCCGTCGCGGTCGCTGTAACTCTTGACCAGAGCTAACATCGCGTCCTGCACCGCGTCGAGCGCGTCGGCCTCGTTGCGCAATGCCAGCAGCGCGACCTTGAACGCCTTGCGTTCAACGCCCGCGAGGAACTGCTCAAGCGCCCGCTTTTTTGACAGTGTTTCGGTCACAACCGCATCGCCGCCTGCAGCAGTCATCGTGATATAACCCACCCCGAGCGTAACAAAGGCGTTCATGCGAAGTGTAACGACCGCCACAGGCACTGGTTGACACGCGCCAGAAGAGAATTATTTTCCATATATTTCAATTAGTTACCAGTGCCGAGCGCTGCCAAAAAACACCTTAATCCGGCTCTACCGGCGCCGGCCATGGACCTGGTTCTCAAAGTCGCACTGGATACGCCGCTGCGGCGGGTGTTCGACTACCTGCCGCCTCCCGATTTGGCGGGCGGCGACTGGCGCCCCGGCGTGCGCCTCAGGGTGCCATTCGGACGGCACAGCCAGGTGGGCGTGCTGGTCGGCACGGCCCATGAATCCGCAGTGCCAAAAGACAAATTGCGTGCAGCCCAGCAATGCCTCGACCTGGAGCCGGTGTTTTCCGCCGACCTGCTCGATCTGCTGCAGTGGGCCTCGGATTATTACCACCACCCGTTAGGCAACGTGTTGTTCGGTGCGCTCCCGGGTTTGGCGCGCGACGGTGCGCCGGTACGGCGGCGCATCGAGACCTGGGCGGCAACGCCACCAGGCGCGGACGCGGCGGCTGCCGGCGAGCCGAAGCGCGCGCCGAAACAGCAAACATTGTTAGCACGCCTGGCAGGCGGCGGCGCCAGTGAAAGCGCGTTGTCCGCGGAATTTGGCGACTGGCGGCCGCTGGCGCGCGCACTGCTGAAGCGCGGCTGGATTGCGTCGGCGGAAACGCTGGAGACGCTGCCGGCCGACGCTGCGGCACGGGCGACTCCGGCAGTCGCGCCAGGCCCTGAGCTAAGCCCGGAACAGTCGAGCGCCGTCAGCGCAATCAACGCCGCAGCGGGCCGTTACCAGAGTTTCCTGCTGCGCGGCATCACCGGCAGCGGCAAGACCGAGGTCTACCTGCATGCCGCCGCCGCAACCCTGGCGCGCGGCCGGCAGTTGCTGATCCTGGTCCCGGAGATTGCCCTGACGCCGCAACTGATCGGCCGCTTTGAACAGCGCATTGGCGAAGCGCCAACCGTATTTCATTCGGCGCTGACCGACAACGAACGCCTGGCGAGCTGGCGTCGCTGCCTGCTCGGACAGGCGCGCATCGTGTTAGGCACGCGGTCCGCCGTTTTTGCGCCGCTGCCGGCACTGGGCCTGATCGTCATCGACGAAGAGCACGACGCTTCGTTCAAGCAGCAGCAGGGCGGATTCCGCTACTCGGCGCGCGACCTGGCGCTGGTACGCGCGCAGAAGCTCGGCATTCCTATAGTGTTAGGTTCCGCGACCCCCTCGCTGGAAAGTCTGCAAAATGCGGCTTCCGAGCGCTACCACACGCTGGAACTGCCGCGGCGTGCCGGCAACGCGCTGCCCCCGGTCCTCAGGCTGGTCGACCTGCGCGGCCAGACTCTGCACAATCGCCTCGCGGGCCAGACCATAGAAGCCATCGACCGGCATCTCAAGAACGATGGCCAGGTACTGGTGTACCTGAACCGCCGCGGCTACGCGCCAACGCTGGTGTGCACGGCCTGCGGCTGGATCGCACCCTGCACGCAATGCGACGCGCGCCTGACCATCCATCGACAGGACGATCGCCTGCGCTGCCATCACTGCGGCGCCGAGCGCCCGCTGCTGCACCAATGCCCGCAATGCGGCTACGCGGTTAAGCCCGTGGGCCAGGGTACCGAGCGGGTCGAGGAAACGCTGACGGAGATGTTTCCCGAAGCGCCGCTGGTGCGGCTGGATCGGGACATCGTCCGCAACCAGGATGACCTAACAAAAGCCTACGAGCAGCTGCGTTCCGGACACGCACGCCTGCTGGTGGGCACGCAGATGGTCACCAAGGGCCATGACTTCCCGATGGTGACGCTGGTCGTGGTGCTGAATGCCGACCAGGGTCTGTTCAGCATCGACTACCGCGCGGCCGAAAGGCTGGCGCAGTCCCTGATTCAGGTCGCCGGGCGCGCGGGCCGTGGCTCGCGGCCCGGCGAAGTGCTGATACAGACCGAGCACCCGGAGCACCCGATGCTGCAGAAATTGCTGGCCGAAGGCTATGACGGCTTCGCCGCCGTGGCGCTCGAGGAGCGGCGCGCCGCGCGTTGGCCGCCATTCCTGCGCCTCGCGGCGCTGCGGGCCTCGGCAACGACCATGCCGTTAGCCATCGACTTCCTGCGCGCCGCCCGCCAGGCCGCCAGCGCCATCCGCGACAGCCACGGCCTGCAGGCTGTTAGCTTGAACGGCCCTGCGCCGGCCAGCATGGCGCGCCGCGCGGACCGCTACCACGCCCAGCTGCTGGCGGAATCGGTGAGCCGCAGCCAGCTGCAACAGTTCCTCGGCCACTGGGTGCCGCAGGTTGAAGCCCTGCCCGGGGCGCGCCGTGTCCGGTTCGCGCTCGACGTCGACCCGCTGGAATCATTTTGAAATCGCCCAGCATCTCTGCGCCGCCGGGCGCCGCAGCTTGCTAAAATCCCGCCCCACATGAAGTCTGAACTTGCGCAACTGCTGACTACTGCAGTGCGCTCCCTCGAAGGTTCCCTGCTGAACGCCCCTGTCGACCTGAGCGTCGTGCAGCTGGAACGGCCGCGCGATGCAAGTCACGGTGATTTTGCATCCAACGTGGCTCTGCGCCTCGCAAAAGCAGCGGGCCGCAATCCGCGTGATCTCGCGGCCGCGATCATCGCCGCGCTGCCGGCTAACAAATTGATCGCGAAGACCGGGATTGCGGGCGCTGGCTTCATCAACTTCCACCTGCGCCAGGAAGTGGCGCTGTCCGTGGTTGCCGAGGTGCTGCGCCAGGGCGACCAGTTTGGCCGGGTCGCCATCAGCGAGCAGTCGCGCAAGATCCTGCTGGAGTTCGTGTCCGCCAATCCCACCGGCCCGATGCATGTCGGTCATGGCCGGCAGGCCGCCTACGGTGATGCGCTGGGACGTGTGCTCGAGGCGGCGGGCAACAAGGTTTTTCGCGAGTACTACATCAACGATGCCGGGCGGCAGGTCGACATCCTCGCGGTCAGCGTCTGGATTCGTTACCTCGAAGCCTGCGGCGAAACGCTCGCGTTCCCGCAAAACGGCTATCGCGGTGATTACCTGCTGCCGGTGGCCGCCGGCCTGCTCGAGCAGCAGGGCCAGGCCCTGAGGCGGCCGGCGGCGACGCTGCTTGCAGGTCTGCCCGCCGATGCGCCGGCCGGCGACAAGGAAAAATACATCGACGCGCTGATTGCGCGGATGCGCGAGTTGTTAGGGTCCGGAAATTTCGAGCTGGTCAAGAATTTCTCGCTCGAGGCCATGATGGTCGAAATCCGCGAGGACCTGGCCGCATTTGGCGTGCACTTCGATCGCTGGACCTCGGAGCGCGAATTCAACGACAGCGGCGCCATCGACGCGGCGATCGAGCGGCTGCGCAAGAAAGACCTGCTGTACGACAAGGACGGGGCACAGTGGTTTCGTGCCACCGTCTTTGGCGACGACGAAGACCGGGTGGTCGTGCGCGACAACGGCGTGAAGACGTATTTTGCCGCCGACATCGCCTATCACCTTGCCAAGCGGGAGCGAGGCTTTGATGTGCTGATCGATGTGTTAGGCGCGGACCATCACGGCTATGTCACACGAGTGCGCGGCGGCCTGCAGGCATTTGGCCATCCGGGCGAATGCCTGGAAGCCTGCCTGATCCAGCTGGTCAGCCTTTATCGCGATGGCGTGAAACTGTCGATGGGCAAGCGCGAGGCCAACTTCGTCACCCTGCGGCAGTTGCGCGAGGAAGTCGGCAACGACGCCTGTCGCCTGTTCTACCTGATGCGCGGCAACGACCAGCCGCTGGACTTCGACCTGGAGCTGGCCAAGAAGAAATCTGACGAAAATTTCGTGTATTACATCCAGTACGCGCATGCGCGGGTTTCGAGTGTTGCGCGCGAACTCAAGGCGCGTGGCATCGCCTACGACGCCGCCGCCGCGCCCGCGGCCATGACGGACCCGGCGGCGGCTGCCGTGCTCGGCAACGAGCACGCCCAGGCGCTGCTGACCTTGCTGGCCAGGTACCCGGAACAGATACAGACTGCGGCCGCGAACCGCGCGCCGCATGCCATGGTGCATTTCCTGCGCGAGCTCGCGAACGGCTTGCACAGCTGGTACAACGCGGACCGCTGGCTGGTGGACGACGTCGCTCTGCGCACGCCCAGGCTCGCCCTCGCATTCGCGGTGCAGCAGGTGTTGCGCAACGGCCTGCAGTTGTTAGGCGCATCGGCGCCGGACTCAATGTAGCCGTTCCATGAGCACCAAACCAATCGGCCGGGACTACAAACGCACACGCCGCAACGGCTTCGATTTCAGCCGCTGGCGTGACTTCATCTACGGGCTGGCCTGCGGCCTGGCCATTGCGCTGGTGGTGCTCATCGTGCAACGCCAGTCTTTGCAAAAGTCGGCGCCAGCGGGCATGACTGGCAGCCGCCCGGTGCCGAGAACCACCGACGGCCGGCCCGCGGGCGAAGACCCGGACGCGGAGGCGCCGCAGCAATTCGATTTCTATGATCGCCTGCCCAACTTCGAAGTGGTCGTGCCCGAGAAGGAGGGCCAGGTGCAGCGCGGCCTCGCCGGCGCGCCGATCGAGCGGCCGGGCACCTACGTGCTGCAGGCCGGTTCCTATCGCAGTCAGCCGGATGCCGAAAGAATCCGCGCGCAGCTTGCGATCCAGGGCGTGACGGCCACGGTGCAGCGAGTTGCCGTCGACGCCGACGTATGGCACCGGGTTCGCATCGGGCCGTCGTCGGACCTAACAGAGATCAACCGGCTGCGCGAAAAACTACGCTCCGCGGACCTGGACGCCATCGTCATTCGCGTCGGCGACTGATTTGACTTGTCGCCGACTGGCGTCGGCTGCTTCGCATCGCGGAGAGTCAGATCACAGAAAACCGCTGCTCCGCTGCGCGTGGCCCCGCGTGTCCGCTCAGTCTTCGGCCAGCTTCTTGAAGTCGACGCCCAGCGAGCGCAGCTTGCGGTAAAGATGCGTGCGCTCCATGCCCACGCGCTTGGCCAGCTGCCCAACCCGGCCGTTGCATAACAACAATTGCTGCTGCAGATACGCGCGCTCGAAATGCTCGCGTGCCTCGCGCAACGGCATCGCCAGCAGATCCTGCTTGACCAGCGATTCCTGACCGACACTGGCAGAATGTGCGCCCAATTCACGTTCGATTTCCTCGAGACCGATTTCCTCGGGCCCACCAGCCAGCAGCAAGCGATGCACAAAGTTGCGCAGCTCGCGCATGTTGTCGGGCCAGGGGTAATTGCGCAGCCGATTCTGGGCCGGGACGCTGAAGCGACGGAACCCCAGACTCTCGCTGTCGACCTGCCGGTCAACCGTATGTCGCAGCAGCTCGGGCACATCCTCCGGATATTCGCGCAGTGACGGCACGCGGATCTGCAGGCCATTCAACTTGCCTAACAAGTCGCGCCGCAGTGGGCCCGTGCCGGCGCGTTCGAGCACCCCGGGCAGCGCGCTTGACAACACCCGCACCTCGAATGCCGCCTGCGGACCACCGGGGCCACGGCGATAGAATCCCGTTTCCAGTACACCTAACAAAGTGCGCTGCGCGGCCGGTGGCAGATCTTCGATTTCATTTATGAACAGCGTGCCACCCGCAGCCTGGTCGAGCACTCCCCCGGTGCCGCCCGCAGCACCTAACAGGCTGGTCTCGGCTTCTTCGTCGCGCAGACTGCTGGAAACCAGAACGATAAACGGCCGTTCGGACCGACCGGAGTTTTCGTGCAGGAAGCGCGCGAACGCCTCACGACCTGAACCATGCTCGCCCACCAGCAGCACTGGCGCTGCCAGCGGCGCAAGTTGCACCAGTTCGGAACGCAACTGCTGCATCACGCGGCTACGACCGACCGGAACAGCAACCGCGGCGCCCACGACCCGCCCCGCGGATCGACGCCGCCGGCCTGCGTCCAGGGCGCGCTCGACAGTGCGCAACAGCTTGGCAAGCGAAAGCGGCTTCTCGACAAAATCAAAGGCACCGAGGCGCGTCGCTTCGATGGCCGTCTCGACCGTGCCGTGACCTGACATCATGACGACCGGCGCACCCTGCGCGAGCGTCGAACTCCATTCGCGCAACAGCGTGATGCCGTCCACGTCGGGCATCCAGATATCCAACAAAACCAGATCGTGTGTACTGCGGCTGCGAGCCTGACGCGCTTCCGCCGCATTCGCCGCGGCCTCAACGTCATAGCCTTCTTCGGTGAGAATCTCCTGCACCAGACCGCGGATATCCACTTCGTCATCCACCACCAGGATCTTTGCGCTGCTCATGCCAGCTCCTTGCGTAAGTCATTGCGACGCTCGCGCGCAGCGGCCATGCGACCGGCGTCGAGCAGGGGCAGCAGCAATCGCAGCTCCGCGCCCCCACCGGCGCGATTGCCTGCGACGATGTCGCCGCCGTGTTCTTCGACGATTTTTCGGACAATCGCCAGGCCGAGACCGGTACCACGTGGCTTGCTGGTCACGTAAGGATCGAAGGCCCGGTCAAGAATCTCGCGCGTAAACCCAACGCCGTTGTCGGCAACGACGATCTCGGCAAACTGCGCGCTTTCGCCCTCGATCCTGCGGGTGCGCACCTCAATTCGGCCGGCTGCCGCATGCTCCAGCGCTTCCTGCGAATTAGCTAACAAATTATTGAGGATCTGGCGCACCCTGCCACGATCCGCCTCGATGCTGTCGAGCTGCGGATCGAGATCGGCTTCGATAGTGACCGCACGATTCTGCGGCCGGTAAAGATCGCACACTTCACTCACCAGTTGATTCAGCGAGAATCTGCTCATGCTGACTTCCGGGGCCCGGGCGTATTCGCTGAAGGCATTGACCATGCGCTTCATGGTTTCAACCTGCTGCACGATGGTGCGGGTGGCGCGATCAATCACTTCAGCATCCTGCCCGGTCATCACACCCAGATAACGGCGCCGCATTCTCTCCGCGGACAGTTGAATTGGCGTCAGCGGATTTTTGATTTCGTGCGCCAGCCGCCGCGCGACCTCGCCCCAGGCCGCTTCGCGTTGCGCGGTCAACAACGCCGTGATGTCGTCAAACACCACGACATGGCCCGGCAGCGCATCGCTGTCAGCTTCCAACGCCAGCGGTACGCTGGCGCACATCAGGTGCCGTAGCCCGCCCGGCGCCTGAAAATCGAGTTGCTCCCGGAAATCGTTGTGCTGGTCGGCAAAACGTTTCAGCAGCATTTTCACGAACGGCTGCAGCAGGCCGGCGTCGCCATCCTGCGAGAGTTCATGCAACGGCTTGCCGATCCTGTCAGCGAGCTTTTGCCCCAAAATGGCGTCAGCCGCCTCATTGGCCGTACGCAGCACACCGGCGTGATCAAAGACCATCACGCCGCTCGAGAGACGCGCCAGGATCGCCGCCAGCCGGGCGCGTTCGCTTTCAACCGCAAGTTGATTTTTTTCCGCCTCTTCGCGCGCGCGGCGCAGTCGCTTCGTCATATCGTTGAATGACTGCACCAGGAAACCCATTTCATCGCGTGTGCTGAGCGGCAAGCGGGTGCCCAGATCGCCCTTGGCGACCGCACGCGTGCCCTCCATCAGGTCCTGGATCGGCTTGAACAGCAGCTGTGCGGAAAAAATTGCGCCGTAAAGCGCGGCCAGCATCACCGCCAGCAAGACCAGCGTCAACGTCAGGCGAAACCCGTCCAGCAAAGGCTCGCGCAGCAGATCGATGTTGCCGTACCGGGAATAAGAGGTTTGCACGGCCTCCGCGAGCGCGGCGAGTCGCGGCGGCACTTCATGCACCGCGAGCACGAAGCGTCGATCACTCGCACCGATGGCGTGGCCTAACGGTGCCGCGGTGCGAATCAAATACTGGCCGGGCGCCTGCGGCTCCAGCGACACAAAGGGCTCGCCTCTGCTTACTTGCCGGGTCACTTCTTCATCCGGCGCCGCTGGCATCGACAGGGTCAGCGCGGCAGTGCTCGCTCCCAGTACGCGCCCGCCGGCGTCATACAGCACAATCTCCAGCGCAGCGGAATCGCGCCGCTCATCCACCAGGCGCAGCAGCGCGTCGCGATCAGACAAGTTGGCAAGGCTGGCCGCGAAACGCACATTGCGCTCGGCCACTTCGCGCATGCGCAGATCCAGCGCCGAGCGCGACAGCGCCAGCGCATCGCTCAATCCCTGGCGCACTTCGACGCGAAACCAGCTGTCGACGCCGCGGTTCAGGAACTCGAGCGAAAACAGGTACACGATCACCAGCGGCAACACCACCAACGGACCAAACAGCAGCACCGTACGGCCGGTGAGACGTGCACCCGGCGCAAACTGCCGGTCATTACGCAGCAGCTGCGTGATTTTCCGGGCCAGCAGGGCTGCCAGCACGATCACACCCAGCACGCTGCCGATCAGCACCCACAGCCGCCAGGTATCGAACTGCGCCGAATTGGCTGACGTCAGAGCTAACAACACCAGCGCTACGATCCCGACCGTGCTCCATAGCGCGATCTGGATGACCGGGCGATAGCGTCTTAGCGCAGCAGTGACCATTCGTACCACTCGCTGCTGCGCTGCCAGTCGTCGGTCCAGAACAGGATGACGCGCAGCGCGTCATTCAACTTGCCGCGCCGGACACTCGCGCGTACCGCGACCCGATAGTTGGCCTCCGTTGTCAGCTGCGGCCTGGTGAGGATCGGCCAGCTCTCGATCTTGCCGAGGTCCTCGAGGGCCGCCTCCACAGTCGCATAGCTGCGCTGTTCTTCCTGGCCCACTTCCTTGACGATGTAGCGGTTGCTAACACTGTGAAACGACAATTGCCGCCGTAGTGTCAGATTTACGACATCGTTATCGAACCAGTAGCGTCGCTCGCGAAATACCGCGGCCTGCAGCTCGAAATCGAGCGACGCGCCATCGGCGAGCGCCTTACGCATGTCGTCGCTGAACGGATACTGCACATCGGCGTGCAACAAATAGACGTCACTGCTGATATTGATGAACGCCGAACGCACCGCAAACTGACCGTCGAGAGCGTCAGCACGCAGGGGCGCAGCCAGGACGATCAAGAGCAACGTCCCAAGGCCGATAAACAAGCGGACCAGAAACGGCCGCGTCGCCACTGATCGCAAACCAATCACGAATGTTGCGCCTTCGCTACTTTGGTGAGTCCAGCATAATAAAAACCGTCGGTTTGTGCTTCGTTTCCAGGCAACAATTGTATGCCGCACTGCAGCAATAACGCGTCCTTGGGCAGGACCCCCAGAATCGCCGGGGCAATGCTCGCTGCCGTCGGTTGAGCGGCCAGGAATGCCTGCACGACCGACTCATTTTCGCGCTTTGACACCGAGCAGGTCGCGTACAGCAGGCGGCCGCCCGGACGCAGCAATTTGAAGCACTGCTGCAGCAAACGCACCTGCAACGCAGCAAATGCTGCAGCATCGCTGGGCCGGCGCAGCAGCCTGATGTCCGGGTGCCGCCGCATGACCCCGGTGGCCGAACATGGCGCGTCGAGCAGGATGCGGTCGTAGTTGTCGGGCTGGGCCCAGGCTGCATCGGCCGGCAGGGCCGCACCCAGATCCGCCTGGACACATCGGGCCTCGCGACCCAGCCGTACGAAATTCTCGAGCATCATCGCCAGCCGAGCGCCGTCGATATCGATGGCAGTCAGAGCCAGATTGCCGCCGACGAGTTCCAGCAGCTGGCCGCTCTTGCCGCCCGGCGCCGCGCAGGCATCCAGAACCGTCTGACCAGGCGCAAGATCAAGCAACAGGCCGGCCAGCTGGGCACCCGCATCCTGCACCGACACCCGGCCTGCAGCGAAGCCCGGCAAACTGTTGACCGGCGCTGGATGCTCGAGCACCACCGCGCTGGCGTAGCCGTCCAGGGTCCCACCGACGCGGCCCGTGGCTGCGAGTTCGGCGACGTATTGCGCCGCGCTGGCACGGCTGACATCCACGCGCAGCGTCATCGGCGGATGCTGGTTGCCTGCCGACAGCACGCGTGCGGCCGGATCGGCGCCCCAATCCTGCAACAATTCTTCGTAGTACCAGCGCGGTACCGCGTGCGCCGCGGCTGGATCGCGATCAACTTCGGCTAACAAGCGCGCCTGCTCCGCGACAAAACGCCGCAGTATGGCGTTGACCAGACCTGCGGCACGCGGTTGGCGCAAGACCCGCGCCGCATCGACCGCGAGATGCACGCTGACTTCCTGGGCACCGCGTGAATAAACGACCTGATGTGCCGCTGCCACCAGCAGCGCGTGCAGCTCTGGCGCCATTTCCGCCGCAGGCCGGTTAAACAAAGGTGCTATGGCAGGCGCGAGGCGCAGGTACCAGCGCAGGCTGCCGAGGGCGATCGCACGGACCGCAGATCGATCGGGCCCGGTAGCAATCTCGGCCAGCGCCGCATCGGCGGAACGGCCTGCACTGATCACGGCATCCACGGCCCGGGCGGCTGCCGCCAGTGTTGTGGCGCCGGGCGCGGTCGCTTCGCGCTGCGCTTTCTGGCCGTGCCTCATGGCGGCTAACCTAACACGCAGGCCGCAACCGCGTCGCCGCGCTGGAACTCCACGGCGTCCAGCGCTCTGCGCCCGCTGCGTTGCAGGCGCAGCAGTGCCAGCACGCCCTGGCCACAGAGCACGGCGATGGCATCCTTGCCGGCCTGCGGCAGCGGTGCCGGGATGATGACCGTACCTAACACCGTGCCAGCAGGCAGCTGGCGCGCACGAGCGTCCGCAACGGCAGTTGCGAGCGCCTCATCCGCCAGCGCCAGCGCCGCATGGATGCGCAGTTGCTCACCGCGCAGGCTCGTTGCAGCGATCGGCCACATGCCAAGCCCGCGCACCTGGCGCTCGATAGTCGGTGCATCCAGGCTGAAATCGATGCGCGCTTCGGTGCGTTCGATCTTGCGCGCATAACAGGCGCCGGCCGAGGGCTGCGGCACGGCTGTCAGCGAACCTGCCGCGAGCGCATCCAGCACCTCGACAATAAGTTCCGAGCCTGATGACGAGAGCGCGGCATGCAGACTCGTGGCGTCCATGTCACGGGTGAGCGGCAGCTCTTTGGCCAGCAGCATCGGCCCGGTGTCGAGCCCGGCATCCATCTGCATGATGGTGACGCCGGTGAGCGTATCGCCCGCCATGATCGCGCGCTGGATGGGCGCCGCGCCGCGCCAGCGAGGCAGCAGTGAGGCGTGAATATTGACGCATCCCAGGCGCGGTATCGTAAGTACCGCAGGCGGCAGCATCAGGCCGTAGGCGACCACGACCATGACATCGGGCCGCCAGGCGATCAGTTGCTGGCGCCCTTCGTCACTGCGCAGCGACAGTGGCTGCGCGATCGGCAGCTGCTCGGTGAGCGCGAGTTCCTTGACCGGACTGGCGCTCAGCTGGCGGCCACGACCGGCCGGACGATCGGGCTGGGTCAGCACGCCGACCAGCGGATGGCGCGAACCCAGGATGGCCCGCAGCGGCGCGACCGCAAACTCCGGCGTGCCCGCGAACACGACGCGCAATGGATTATTCACAAGCTAACAAAAATCAGATGATGGGAGTGCGTATGTGCGCCGCTGCGACGCTGCGGTTGCCGGCGCGTTCTTTGCGATCTTTCTCGAGCTTCTTGCGAATGCGCTCACGCTTGAGATCGGACAGATAGTCGACGAAAAGCTTGCCCTCGAGATGATCCATTTCATGCTGCAGGCAGATCGACAGCAGGCCCTCGAGCCGCATTTCGAATGCCGTTCCGTCCAGCTTGCGCGCGCACACCGTAATCGTTTCGGCACGCTGCACTTCTTCGAAAATTCCCGGCACCGACAGGCAGCCTTCCTCGTTCATCCACACGCCTTCGCGCGCGATGATTTCCGGGTTGATAAACACCAGGGGTTCGGTACGTTCCTTGGACACGTCGATTACGATCAGGCGCCGGTGCACGTCCACCTGGGACGCCGCCAGGCCGATGCCCGGCGCCTCGTACATGGTCTGAAACATATCTTCGACCAGGGTTTTGAGACGTGCGTCAAATTTCGTGACCGGCACAGCGCGGGTCCGCAGCCTGGGATCTGGATATTCAAGGATTGGTAGTGTCGACATGGCGTACCACTAAACGTAGTTCGTGTATTTGACGTGAAATTGCTGCTAATGTTCGGTTTCAGCTCAAGTTTGCACTCCCCCGGGGGTGCCGGGAGGTCGCTGGCACACCCGTGAAGAACCGCACATTGCGGCGCTTCATCAGTGCAGCTTGAGGCTCAAAGGATTATAACAGTGTCCGAGCGGTGCCGTTGGGCCCGCATGGAGTCGCAAATGCTTTTCAATCAAGGGCTTGCGCAATTTTACCTATCGCACCGCAAGGTCGCGACGGTTTGTTTTTGCGCGAGCATGTTGACCCTCGCCAGCTGCGCTGGTGGTAACCGCAATGGCGATCCAGCGGACGGCACAGCCGTCGCCAGCGCAGCTGCTGAAGCTGCCTCGGATTCCGAGCTAACAGCTACCGAGGCGGCGGCCGCCAAGGCCGGCCCGCAAGTGCAGAGCTCTGCTGCCGCGCCACTCAGCAGCTTGCGCGCCGGCGTCAAGCCGGAGGCGCCGGCAAGCTACACGGTGCAGCGCGGCGACACGCTTTGGGATCTCGCCAACCTCTTTTTGAAGGACCCATGGTTGTGGCCGGAGATCTGGCACATCAACCCACAGGTTGAGAATCCGCATCTGATCTATCCGGGCGATGTGCTTGCGTTAGGTTACGGAGCTAACGGCGAACCACAGATCACGCTGGCGCAGAGCGGCGCCGCACGCCTCGACCCGCGCCTCAGAACCTCGGCACTGGACGGCGCGATTGCCACCATTCCCTATGCGGCAATCGCCGCATTCCTGGAACGACCGGCCGTGCTGTCCAACGACCAGCTGCGCATGGCGCCGCGGGTGTTAGGATTCCGCGAAGGCCACATGATCGGCGGCTCCGGCAACGAGGCCTATGTCAAGGGCCTGAGCAACAGCGCCGAGCGCAGCCGCTACAACATTTACCGGGTGGGCGACCGCATCGTCGATCCGGATGACGGCAAGGTACTGGGTTTCATGGGTGCTTATACCGCCACGGCGGTGGTACTGACTCCAGGCACGACCACCAAGGTCATGCTGGAAGATACAGCCCGCGAAACCCTGCAGGACGATCCGTTGATTGCCGCTGACAGTGATGTGCCGCTCAATTTCCTGCCACGCGCGCCCAGCAGGAAGATTGCCGGCGAGATCGTCGCCGTGTTCGATGGCACCGAACTCATCGGTCAATACCGCATCGTCGCCATCAATCGTGGGCGCAGCCAGGGCATCGAGCTCGGGCATATCATGGCGGTCGACACCCGCGGGGAAGTGGTTGATGACAACACCCGCAAGGTTCTCGGCCTGCGCGTCAAGAGCTCGCTGGCGCCCAAGATCAGGTTACCTAACGAACGCGCCGGCTCGGTGATGATCTTCAAGGTTTATGACCGCATGAGCTACGGCCTCACGGTCAGCGTCACCAGCCCATTGCGAATCGGCGATAGGGTGCGCACGCCTTAACAGCCGGCGACGCATTTCAGCTGCACCCGGCCACTTTTGCGAGGCCGAACGGCTTCGCAAGTTGCGTATGCTGCGCAGCGTCATGGACGCAGCATTGTTTCGCGCCGCCCTCGGCAGGCTTCCGCGGCTGACAGGCGCCCAGCTCAGGAATGCAATTGCGGAGACCGGCTCGCTGGAAGCACTGGCGGCGCTGCCGCTTAACAAGCTGTCCGGGCTGGGTTGGCCGCCCGCCGCGGTTGCGGCACTACGCGGTGTCGACGCCGCCCTGCCCGCTTCCGATCTGGCCAGCTGCCAGCAGCATGAACTGCAGCTGCTGGCCGCTGGCGAGCCCGGCTATCCGAACGCGCTGCTGGACATCGAGTCCGCGCCGCCGCTGCTCTATGTCCGCGGCCAGGTTGCGGCGCTGTCCCTGCCGCAACTCGCGATCGTCGGCAGCCGCAATCCAACCGGCGCCGGTCGCGCCAGCGCGCGGGAGTTCGCCGAACATTTCACCCGCACCGGGCTCACCATCACCAGCGGCCTCGCGTTAGGTATCGACAGCGCCGCCCACGAAGGGGCCCTGGCGGCAGACGGCGCAACGATCGCCGTCTGCGCAACGGGACTCGACACTGTCTATCCCGAATGTAACCAGCGGCTCGCAGACCGGATCGTGGTGCAAGGCGCACTGGTGTCGGAATTTCCGCCAGGCACCCCGCCCAGGCCCGGGAACTTCCCGCAACGCAATCGCCTGATCAGCGGCCTGTCGCTCGGGGTGCTGGTGGTCGAGGCAGCGCGCCGCAGTGGCTCCCTGATCACTGCGCGCTGTGCCGGCGAGCAGGGCCGCGAAGTTTTTGCGATTCCCGGTTCCATTCACAGCCCCCAATCGCACGGTTGTCATCAACTTATTCGGACCGGGGCGAAACTCGTCGAAAGCGCTCAGGACGTGCTGGAAGAACTACGAATACCGATTCAAAATCAGATACTTACATCGCCCAAAAGCGCTGCCGCAAAGCCCGAGTCCGGCCGGGTGGCGATGGACAAGGACAACGAAATCCTGTTACATGCACTCGGCTTCGCACCCGCGAGTCTCGATCAGCTCATTGCCCGCACCGGCCTTGCCCCTGGGTCGGCCGCTTCAATGTTGCTGATGCTGGAGCTTCAAGGGGAGATCGAAGTCGCGCCAGGCGGCCGGTATCGGCGCCTGACCAATAAAGGACCGGGGTAAATGGACGGCAGCGTTCTCGACATTCTGATTTACGTCTTCGATCACTACATGCTCGAAGACCAGCCGGACGTACCCGAACGGGACGAACTGGCCCAGGACCTGACCCGCGCCGGCTTTGCCAGCGACAACGTCGAGCGCGCGCTTGACTGGCTGGCCGACCTTGCGGGCGACCGCGACCGTCCGTCCCTTGATGTCAGCGAGCGCTCGCTGCGTGTATTCAGTGAATCCGAAAGCATGCGCCTCGACGCCGAAGCGCGCGGCTGCCTGCTGACGCTGGAGCGCAGCGGCATCCTCTCGCCGCTGCAGCGCGAAATCGTGGTCGAACGGCTGCTCGCGCTCGAGGTCGAAGAGCTCGGTATCGAGCAGGTGAAGTGGGTCGCACTGATGGTGCTCTCCAGCCAGCCGGGCCAGGAAATGGCCTGCGCGCGCATGCAAGATATCGTGTTTGAAGATCCTTCCCGGTCCCTGCATTGACGCTTGTCAGCAGGCGCGCTCCGCGCGCAGCAATGTGTGACACCGCGGCCCGTCCGCGGTGTTCTGTTTATGGCTATTGAGAATACGACCCGATAGAAATGGCCCAATAGAAATGGCTGAAAATCTCGTTATCGTCGAATCGCCGGCCAAGGCGAAGACCATCAAAAAATATCTCGGCAAGGACTTCGAAGTCCTGGCGTCATATGGCCACGTGCGCGACCTGGTGCCGAAGGAAGGCGCGGTAAATCCCGACGCGCATTTCGCGATGAAATATGACGTCATCGAGCGCAACCAAAAGCACGTCGAAGCAATTGTGCGGGCGTTGAAGAAAGCCGGCTGCCTGTATCTCGCCACCGACCCCGATCGCGAGGGCGAGGCGATTTCATGGCACCTGCATGAACTGCTGCAGCAGCGTGGCGCGCTCAAGGGCAAGACCGTGCATCGCGTCGCGTTCTACGAAATCACCCGTAATGCGATTCGCCAGGCGATCCAGGAACCGCGCGAACTGTCGCTGGATCTGGTGAATGCGCAACAGGCGCGCCGCGCGCTGGACTATCTGGTCGGCTTCCATCTCTCGCCACTGCTCTGGAAAAAGGTGCGCCGTGGACTGTCCGCGGGCCGCGTACAGAGTCCGGCGTTGCGCATGATCTGCGAGCGCGAAGCCGAAATCGACGCGTTCGTGCCGCAGGAATACTGGACACTGGAAGCCGAAGGCGAACATACCGCGCAGCGTTTCCCGCTCAAGCTAACAGAATACAACGGCAGGCGCGTCGAGCAGTTCAGCTTTGTAAACCAGGACAGCGCCGCGCAGCTCGAGGTCAACATCCTGGCGGCAACCGGCGCCGCCGAGATCATCCGCGGCGGCGTGGAAGAATCGGCGCACCCGGACCTCGCGCCGCCCGGCAAACTCAAAGTGCTGGTCATCGACCGCAAGCAGCGCCGCCGTAACCCATCGCCGCCGTTTACCACCTCAACCTTGCAGCAGGAAGCCGCGCGCAAGCTCGGGTTCTCCGCGCAACGCACCATGCGTCTGGCGCAGCAGTTGTACGAAGGCGTCGACTACGGCGAGGGCGCAATCGGCCTCATCACCTATATGCGTACTGATTCGGTCAACCTGGCTAACGAAGCCATCGCCGAAATCCGCCAGGTTGCCGCCAAACTCTACGGCCCGGAGTCGGTGGCTCCCGAGCCGCGCGTCTACAAAACCAAGTCGCGCAACGCGCAGGAAGCCCATGAAGCTGTGCGCCCTACCTCGGCCGCAATCGCGCCACAGCTGCTGGAGGGCCGTATCGACGCGGACCAGCTCCGGCTGTACGCGCTGATCTGGAAACGTGCGGTGGCCTCGCAGATGGCGCACGCCGTGTACGACACCGTGGCGGTCGACTTGTTAGCCGGACCGGACGGCCCGCAGCGCCATGTGCTGCGCGCCAACGGCTCGACCATGGTCAAGCCTGGCTACATCGCCGTGTACCAGGAGAGCCTCGACGACGGCAAGGAAGACGATTCCGACCATGTGCTGCCGCCGATGAACGAAGGCGACAGCGTAGCGCTGACCAGCCTGCACGCCGACCAGCACTTCACCGAGCCGCCGCCGCGCTTCTCGGAAGCGTCGCTGGTCAAGTCGCTCGAGGAACACGGCATCGGCCGGCCGTCGACCTATGCGACCATCATTTCAACGCTGCGCGATCGCGAATACGTGACCATCGACAACCGGCGCTTTTTTCCGACCGACATCGGCAAGATCGTCAACGGATTCCTGTCCAAGCATTTCCATCGTTACGTCGAGTACGGCTTCACCGCCGCGCTGGAGGACGAACTGGATGCCGTGTCACGCGGCGAAGAACACTGGACCTTGCCACTGGAAAAGTTCTGGAAGCCTTTCAGCGATCTGGTTGAGTACACCGAAAAGAACGTCTCGCGCGACGAGGTGGCGCAGGCGCGCGAACTCGGCACCGATCCGGCGAGCGGCAAACCAGTCACGGTGCGCATGGGGCGCTTCGGGCCTTTTGTGCAGATCGGCACTCGCGATGACGTCGACAAGCCAAAATTCGCCGGGCTCAGGCCAGGGCAGAAGATGGACAGCATTTCCTACCAGCAGGCGATGGAGCTGTTCAAGCTGCCACGCAAGCTTGGAGTCACGGCCGAGGACGAAACCATCGAAGCTAACATCGGTCGCTTCGGTCCATACGTCAAGTATGGCGCCAAGTATGCTTCACTGAAGGAAGATGACCCGTACACGATCACGCTCGAGCGCGCGCTTGAAGTCATCCGCCTCAAGAAAGAGGCGGACGCCAATCGCCTGATCCAGGATTTTGGCGTCGACAATATCCAGGTCCTGAACGGCCGCTACGGGCCCTACGTCACCGACAAGACCCGCAATGCGCGCATGCCCAAGGAGCGCGACCCCAAGTCGCTGACGCTCGATGAATGCCGCGCGCTGTTAGCCGCTGCGCCGCTGCGCGGTGGCAAGGGCCGCAGTCGCTGGGGTGCGAAGAAAGCCGCTCCTGCGACTGCCGCTCCTGCTGCGACCGCACCGGGCGGCGGGAAGAAAGCGCCCAGGAAGGCCAAAGCCAAGGCCAAAGCGAAAAAGAAGACCGTCTGAGTCACTCTGATACCGATCCGGGGGCGCAGTGAAATACCGTCATGCTTTTCACGCCGGCAACTTCGCCGACGTGCACAAGCACGTCACGCTGTTAGCTTGCCTGGAAGCGTTGACGCGCAAGGACAAGGGTTTTCTGTACGCCGAGACCCACGCCGGCGCCGGCCTCTATGACCTGCGCGCACCTGCCGCAAATCTCGGCAAAGAGGCGGCTGGCGGCATCGGTCGCCTGGATGCCAGCGCCAATGCGCGTGCTGCCGCCGAAAACAGTTTGTTAGGGCGATACCTGGACCTGGTAAATCGCTGTCGCAAGGAAACCGGCGATCGTGTGACCTACCCGGGGTCGCCCTGGATCGCGCTGTCGCAGTTGCGGGCGCAGGATCGGGCAGCGCTCTTTGATATCGACGCTGCGGATTGCGCGGCGCTGGACCGCACACTGCACGGCCAGGCCGCGCTCAGAGTCACCCAGGCCGACGGCTATCGCTCGCTGCGCGCACTGCTGCCGCCTGTCGAACGGCGCGCACTGGTGCTGATCGATCCACCCTACGAAAACGCCGATGACGACCGTCGCCAGGTCTGCGCAACGCTGGGCGACTCCCTGGTGCGCTTTGCAACCGGCGTCTATCTCGCTTGGTACCCGATGAAACTCGCGGCAGAACGTGACCGCTGGTTGCGGCAGCTCTCTGACGTCTGCAAGGCCGCGCAACCTAACAGCCGTGAGTGGCTGAGCTCTGAACTGTGGGTGCATGCACTCGACAGCCGCACATCGCTGGCCGGTTCCGGCATGTTCGTCGTCAACCCGCCATTTCAGCTCGCGGCGACGCTGCGCACCGCCAACACCGCACTTGCTGCGCAACTGGCCGCCGGGCCGCATGGCGGCTGGAGCGTCGTCGAGCGGCTTTAGCGGCGTTCCTGTGGCATCATAGAGCCGTGGCAATCGCATCCACAATCGTCGTCGCAGCGGTCGCGTTGCTGCACCTGTATTTCCTGGTGCTGGAGATGTTTCTCTGGGACAAGCCTGCAGGGCTGCGTGCCTTTCGTCAGACTCTGGAAGCGGCGCAGTCCTCAAAGACGCTGGCTGCCAACCAGGGGCTTTATAACGGATTTCTTGCCGCCGGCCTCATCTGGGGACTGAGTCTTGGCGCCGCCGGCGATGCGATCAAGACATTCTTCCTTGGCTGTGTCGTCATCGCGGGCATTTACGGCGCGGCGACCGTCGGGCGTAGAATTCTGTTCATCCAGGCGTTGCCAGCTGCGTTAGGTTTGCTGTTGGTCGCTTTCACCTGAACCCGGAGGCCCCTCATGGCCATGTACATCGATGGATTTGTGCTTCCAGTCCCGAAAAAAAATCGCGCCAGATACCTGCGCTTGGCGCGCCTTGGCTGCAAGGTCTGGCTGGAGAACGGGGCGCTGGGTTACTGTGAATCCATGGGTGACGATACGCCGGTTGGCAAAGTCACTTCGTTTCCGCGCAGCGTCAAACTCAAAGCTAACGAAGTGGTGTGGTTTTCCTGGATCCTGTACCGCTCGCGCAAGCATCGCGACCAGGTAAATGCCAAAGTCATGAAAGATCCGCGGCTCGCGGCCTTCATGAATCCAAAGGCCATGCCTTTTGACGGCAAGCGCATGATTTGGGGTGGCTTCAAGGTCGTCATCAAGGCCTGACGGCGGTTGCGGGTCAGCGCCGCAAGCGAATTCGCTGGCTGATTTCAGCGGCGACCACGCCCACGTCCGCCGTGCCCCGGGCGAGCACTGCAATCGCGCCGCCCGGTTGCGGCAACATCACGCCGCTCAGGCCGTTTTCATTGAACGTCTGCAGACTGGCAAGCAATTCGCCGGGCATCGGCAGCACCGTCACTGGACCGATATCCGTCTGGATCACCAGATGCGGCACCGCGCGGCCGTGCAGCACACAGCTGTGGGCGTAAACGATCGGATGTGATGGCGCAAGCGCGACGCTTACACCGGACTGCCGCAAGACCCTGTCCAGCACGCCCTGCTCGACAATCGTCGTGTTATCCCAGCTGCCGCGCTCGTCAGGGCCCGACACGTGCCGCACGATCTCGCCGGCCAGCGCGGTTGCCGATTGCGCCGGCCAGAATAGCGTTACCGCCACCACAGCTAACAAAACACTCGCCGCCAGCGCCCAGCCGCGGCGCCAGCTCGCTTGCCGGCCGGCCGCGGGCACAACGACTGCGGGCGCACCGCTGCCGACCGCCGCCGCGAGACCATCGCCGAGGCCCGGTGGCGGCAGCTGCATCGCCCGGCGAATGCGCTCGTTCAGTGCCAGCGTCTGCACGCGATACTCGCGGCACGCGGCGCAATCCGCCAGGTGCGCGTCAAGTTCCGCTATGCTCTCATGCGGCGCGGCGCCGATCGCCAGCCTGGCATATTCACATATCATGCAGCGCCTCCCGCAGCTTGTCCCGCGCCCGAAACAACCTCGTCAGCACTGCTGCCTGGGTCAATCCCAGTTCCGAGGCAATTTCACTGGTCGAAAATCCACCTAACACCTGCATGGTCAACGGCACCCTGTAATCATCAGTCAGGCCGGCGATCGCCCGCCGCAGTCCCAACAACTCTTCATCGCCGCTCACCGCGAGCGCCGGCGATTCGGTAGCCACCAGTAAATCAACATCCGTCGTTGCAAACCGTTTGCGCTCGTAGAGCCGCGCATGTTCGCGCCGCACGATGGTGAAAAGCCACTGACGCAGTGCGCCGGCATCCGTCAGCTCCGCCCGCGCTTTCCAGGCGCGCAGCATGGATTCCTGCACCACGTCGTCCGCGATCGAGCGGTCCCGGGCCAGCCACAGCGCAAACCGCAACAACTGCGGACGCAGCGCCTGCAGCTGGCGTTCAAAATCGGCGCCTTTGGCCGTTTCCGGGCCTCCCGCTATCATGTATAAGACCGTCCGGACCGTCTTTTTATTGCCATAGCGCAACTTTAACGCATGACCGATCAATACGCCGTTTTCGGGCACCCGATTGAACACAGCTGGTCGCCCTTTATTCATGGCCTGTTTGCCAAGCAGACCGGTCAGGACATGCGCTATCGCAAGCAGGACGTTGCGCCGGCAGACCTGGCGCAGCAGGTCAACACATTCTTTACCATGGGTGGCCGCGGCCTCAACCTCACAGCCCCGCACAAGAGCATGGGGGCGGTCATCGCCGATGAGCTCACGCCGCGTGCCGAAACGGCCAACGCCATCAATACGCTTGCCTGGCAGGTGGATTCGAATCGCGTGCTGGGAGATAACACCGATGGCATTGGACTGGTGCGCGACCTGCGTGACAACATCGGCATGCAACTCGCGGGCAAGCGCATCCTGATCTGCGGCGCGGGTGGCGCGACCCGCGGCGTGCTGGCGCCGTTGTTAGCAGAACAGGTGCAGGAAGTGGTGATTGCCAACCGCAACATCGGCCGTTCGCAGCTCCTGGCCGAAACCTTCCGTTCCCTGGGAGCGGTGCGCGGTTGCGGCTATCAAGACGTCGCCGCCGGTCCGCCGTTCGATCTGGTAATCAATGCGACCTCTGCGGGCCAGCGCGGCGAACTGCCGCAGTTGCTGCCGACCGTGCTCGACCCGGAAACGATCTGTTATGACATGAGCTACAGTAAGTCGCAGACGCTGTTCTGCGACTGGGCCATTGCGCGCGGCTGCCGCGAGGTCTATCAGGGCTGGGGGCTGCTGGTCGAACAGGCCGCGGAGAGTTTCCTGCTGTGGCGCGGCGTCCGGCCCGAAACCGGGCCGGTGCTCGCGGTGCTGCTGGACCACAACTCCTAACGCATCGTCACCAGCTCTTCAGCGCTGGTCGGGTGAATCGCAACCGTGTCATCAAAATCGCGCTTGGTGGCGCCCATGCGCACGGCGACCGCGAATCCCTGCAGCATTTCGTCGGCACCGGCGCCGATCACGTGCAGGCCGACAACTTTTTCGTCCGGCCCGGTCACCACCAGTTTCATCTGCACGCGGACCTTGCGACTGGTCAGCGCGTGATACAGCGGCACGAACGAGGCCTGATAAGTCCTGACGCTATCGCCATGGGTGACGCGCGCGGCCTCTTCGCTCAGCCCGACAGTGCCTATCGGCGGGTGGCTGAAAATCACCGTTGGAATGTTCTCGTAGTCGAGATACCGGCCCGCCATGCCGCCGAATTCCCGATCGGCCAGCCGGCGGCCGGCAGCAATTGCAACCGGCGTCAGCAACGCGCGCCCAGTGACGTCGCCGATCGCAAAGATCCCTGGTACCTGGGTTTGCTGGTACTTGTCCACGGCAAGCGCACCATGCTCGCCCTGGACCAGGCCGGTACGCTCGATCCCCAGGCCCTGCAGATTTGGCTGCCGGCCAATCGCCCAAAGCACCGCCGCGAACGGACCTAACAGGCGGCCGTCCGCCAGGCGCAGCGATTTATCGGGTGCCTGGAGCGCCACCGGCAGCGCCTCGGTCAGCACCTTAACACCTTCGTCGCGCAGCGCCTGCAGCAACGCCGCACCCAAACTACTGTCGAAACCACGGAGCAACGCTGCGCCGCGCAGTACCAGGGTCACTCGGGTCCCCAGCGCCGCGAAAATCCCGGCGATTTCAACTGCGATATAGCCGCCACCGACAATCGCAATGCTGTCGGGTCGCGCTGCCAGTTGGAAAAATCCATCCGAGGTAATGCCGCGCTCCGCGCCCGGCAGCGCCGGCACCAACGGACTGCCGCCCGTGGCAATTACGATCTTCGGCGCACTGCAAACCTCGGCACCGATGCGAACCTGCCGCGCACCGACAAACTCGGCGTGCGCTGCGCGCCAATCGACCTTGCGGTTGGCGAGATTCTGCTCATAGATGCTATTCAAGTGCGCCACGTAGGCATCGCGTTTTTGCTTGATCTGCGGCCAGTCATGGTCGCGCGTGCCAGCATCAAAGCCGTAGTCAGCCGCCTCGTGCAGGGCGTGCGCGATCTGCGCTGTGTTCCACATGATCTTCTTCGGCACGCAGCCAACATTGACGCAGGTGCCACCGAGGCGCGCCGACTCCGCAAGCATGACGCGTGCGCCATATTCCGCCGCGCGTTGCGCACAGGCCAGGCCCGCGCTGCCGCCCCCGATCACAATCAAATCGTGCGTATCCATGCGCCAAATGGTACCGCAGCACCGGCTGCTAAAATGGCGGCTATGGAAAACCCCCTGCTGGCCGACAGCGAGCTGCCAAAGTTCGGTGCTATCACTGCAGCGCACGTGGAGCCCGCGCTGCGCGAGCTTCTGGACGCCCAGCGCGAGCAGATTGCGGCGCTGGCACTGGTCTCGGAACCGTCGTTCGCCAGCGTGGTCGAGCCGCTGGAGGCCATGCAACACCGGCTAACGCGTACCTGGTCTCCTGTTAGCCACCTGAACTCCGTGGTCAATTCGCCGGCACTGCGCGACAGCTACAACCTGTGTCTGCCGCTGCTGTCGGATTTTCAGACCGATCTGGCGCAGAGCGAACCGCTGTATCGCGCCTATGCGCGCGTGGCGGAGCAGGAAAGCGCCCGGCTGACGCCGGCGCAGCGCCGTCTGCTGGAACTCGCGCTGCGCGATTTCCGGCTTGCTGGCGTAGCACTGCCGCGCGAGAGCAAGCAGCGCTACAAGGAAATCATGACCGAGCTGACGCAGCTCGGTGCCAGGTTCGAAGAAAATGTGCTGGATGCCACCAAAGCCTGGAGTTACCCGGTCAGTGAGCGTGCGATGCTCGCCGGGCTCAACGACTCAATCATTGCACAGGCCGAAAAACGCGCCCGGGAGGCGGGCCAGAAAGGCTGGCTGCTGGGCCTCGACCAGCCAACCTACGTCGCGGTCCTGACTGACGCGGAATCCGCGGTGCTGCGCCAGGCTTTTTACCAGGCCTGGTCGACGCGCGCATCGGATCGCGGACCTGACGCCGGTCGCTGGGACAACGGCCCGCTGATGGAGAAGATCCTGGCGCTGCGGCACGAAGCGGCGCGCTTGCTGGATTTCGCCAATTTCGCCGAACTGGCGCTCGCCACCCGCATGGCGCGCAACCCCGCCGAGGTGCGCGAACTGCTGGATCACCTGGGCGTCGCGGCGCGGCCTGCGGCGGTGCGTGAACTCGCGCAGCTGACAAAATTCGCCAGCGTGGAGAAACTCGCGCCCTGGGATGTGAGCTTCTGGGCCGAGAAGCTGCAACGCAAACTGTTTTCGGTCTCGCAGGAAGAACTGCGCCCGTACTTCCCGCTGCCGCGCGTACTGCAGGGGCTGTTCGGCCTGGTCGGACGGCTTTTCAAGGTCAGCATCCGTGAGCGCCAGAACGCACCTACCTGGCATCAGGACGCGCGTTTTTTCGACATCGAAAATGCGGCCGGCGCGCCTGTCGGCAGCTTCTATCTCGATCTGTACGCGCGCAGCGACAAGCGCAGCGGCGCATGGATGGATGAATGCCGCGGCCGCATGACCTTCGGTGCCAATCGGGTCACGCCGGTCGCTTATCTGGTCTGCAATTTCCTGCCGCCTACGGACGGTCACCCGGCGCTGCTGACACACGACGATGTTGTCACCCTGTTTCACGAGTTCGGGCACGGGCTGCATCACATGCTAACAAACGTCGACTATCCGAGCATCGCTGGTATCAACGGCGTTGCCTGGGACGCAGTGGAATTGCCGAGTCAGTTTCTCGAGAATTTTGCCTGGCAGCCGCAGGTGCTGCAGCAGCTCGCAGCGCATTGGCAGACCGGTGCACCACTGCCGGCAGCAATGCAACAGCAACTGATCACAACGCGCAGTTTCCATGCCGGCCTTGCGACCATGCGGCAGCTGGAGTTCGCGCTGTTCGATTTCCACCTGCATGCGGACTACGACCCGGCACGCGGCGCGCGCGTGCTGGAAACGCTCAACGACGTGCGTGCCCGGATTGCGGTTATCGAGCCGCCGGACTGGAATCGCTTCCCGCACAGTTTCAGCCACATCTTTGCCGGCGGTTACGCTGCCGGTTACTACAGTTACAAGTGGGCTGAAGTGCTGGCCGCCGATGCGTTTGCGGCGTTCGTGGAGTCCGGCGTGTTCAATGACCAGACGGCGCGACGGTTTCTTGATTCCATCCTGTCGCGCGGCGGCAGTCGCGATCCGCTGGCAGCGTTTATCGAGTTTCGCGGACGCAAGCCCGACATCGCGCCCTTGCTGCGCCAGCACGGCATGGCATCATAACGCCACATGCCGTTTACCATTGGCACCTGGAACGTCAATTCGCTGCGCGTTCGCCTGCCGCAGCTCACCGAGTGGCTGGCCGCCAATCCAGTCGATGCGATCGCGCTGCAGGAAACCAAGCTAACAGATGGCGACTTTCCGCAGGCCGGGCTCGCGGCGCTTGGCTGGCAGATCAGGGCCAGCGGCCAGAAAACCTATAACGGCGTGGCAGTCCTGGCTCGCCAGCCACTGGCGGACGTAACAACGGCAATCAGTGGCTTCGAGGATCCCCAGCGGCGCGTCATTGCGGTCACCTGCGGCGACCTGCGAATCGTCAATCTCTACGTTCCGAACGGCCAGTCTGTCGGCTCCGACAAGTATCAATACAAGCTCGGCTGGCTGGCGGCCGTGCACCAGTGGCTGCAGGGTGAGTTGTCGCGCTACCCGAAAATGATCGTGTTAGGCGACTTCAACGTTGCGCCGGAGGACCGGGATGTGCACGACCCGGTCGCGTGGGCCGGACAGGTCCTGGTAAGCGCGGCGGAGCGTGCGGCTTTGCAGGGCATCATGGCCCTCGGCCTCGTGGATGTGTTCCGGCGTTTCGAGCAGCCCGCCGACACTTTCAGCTGGTGGGACTATCGCGCCGCGGCGTTTCGCCGCAATAACGGCTTGCGGATTGACCTGATACTGGCAAGCGCTGCGCTCGCAGATTTGTGCAGTGGCACGCGCATCGACAAGGAGCCGCGCAAATCGGAACGGCCCTCGGACCACGCTCCAGTGTTAGCAACATTTGACATATGAGTATAGCGATGCCGAGCCGTTGGCAGAATTGCACGGCTATTGCGCCGCTGCGCCGAAAGTGTGCGTCGGTACGGGGCTACAGACATGGGCAACGCTAGACTTTCCCTGCCTGCAAGTGCAGGCGTGACACCAGCCGCGCAACGACCAGCGCGGCGCAAAGCGATGCCCAACCCACGCCGCAGCGATTTCGACGTAACTAACACTGTCCAGGTAAGCTCGCCGGTGGCGGTACGGGATGAGATCGCGCGCCTGTTTGCCATGACCTGGCCGAGCGCAGACATCAGCAAGATCGACCAGGCTTTCGCCGTGTTCACACCGATGTTCACCGGCCAGTCGCCCCGCTATGAAGGCGTCGACACGCTGTACCACGACATGCAGCACACGCTTGATATCACCCTCGCGATGGTACGGCTCATGGTCGGTTACGAGCGCGGCGCGGAACCTGCTGCTGCGTTAGGCGGCGAACGCGCGGTCGTGGGGACGATCACGGCGCTGTTTCACGATGTCGGTTACCTGCGCGAGCGCAGCGACAATGATCATTTCAACGGCGCTGAATTCACCCGCAACCATGTCTCGCGCGGCATCCGTTTCCTGTCGGCCCTGCTGCCGGAACTCGGGCTCGGACAATGGATCCCCGTCGTCACCGAAGTCATGCATTGCACGGGCTACGAAAAGCCGCTTGCGCAGCTGCAGTTCAATGACCCCGTGGATGCCAAGCTCGGTGCGCTGATGGGCACTGCCGACATGGTCGCGCAACTCGCGGACCGCTGCTACCTGGAGAAATGCCGCGACCGCCTGTACCCGGAATTTGTGTTAGGTGGCGTGGCGCTGGACAAGGGCACCGAGGGCTATCCGGCGGTGCGTTACGCCTCAGGCCTCGATCTGCTGCGACAGACACCGCAGTTCGTGAACGAGACCCGCAGCAAGCGGCTCGACCAGGGATTTGGCGCGGCGTACCGTCATTACGAAGCATTATTCGATGGCCGTAACCCCTACATCGAGTCGATCGAGCGCAACATGAAATATCTGCAGGAAATCCTCCGCAGTGAGAGCTGGCATTTGCTGCGCCGCTCGCCGCCGCTGTTCACGGCCGTACCGGATGCGGTCACATCGATGCGCACCTTGATGGCGAATTACATTCGCCGCGCCTGGGCAAGCCGTTAGGTCGACGCAGCGACCCGTAGTACGTAGCGTTCGAATAACTCGGATACCCGCGGCAGAATCTGCTCGGCGCCGGCGATATCGCGGCCGGACAGCGCCGCAGACAGCATCTGCGGCCGCATGGCCGCCAGCGCCGGCCCCGCTACAGGGGCATGGCTGATGTGCCAGGGCTCGGGCATCACGCCACCCAGATCCGCAGCATAGGGCCGGTAAAAACCATAACGCGCCAGGTTGCCGCCAAACCACTGATTCAACGGCCCAAACAGCGCGCCCGGCGCAAATTCCGCCGGCGTCATCTGCGCATGGAATTCAGGGTTGCGGGCACGTTCGGCGCGCAGTGCAATGAGATCGATCAGATCGAGATCCGAGCCCCAATGATGGCGGCTGGCGCCCGGCAATGCCGTCCAGGTCATGATTGTATCGACCAGATCGCCCGGCGGCAGCGCCGCAAAATCCAGCGGCTGGCCGCTGCGGTCTAACAAAACCTTGTCGCCGCGGTACTTGGCGTTCCAGATGCCAAGTTGGCGGTCAAAATCCCGGAATGAAGAAATCGGATGCAGCTCGAACCCCGCCTCTGCCGCCGCCGCTCGCAGTGCCAGCCACGCAGGCACGGTGAGTGGATGCAGCGTACAGCGCGGGTTTTCCAGGTCAACGACGTGGGCTCGCGACCGGCCTGTCAGCGCCTCAGCGTCCAGCATCGGCGGCAACTCGATCCAGCGCCTGCAGGAAAACGTCAAGCTCCTGGGCGCCGGAGAAACCTATTTTGCGATCGAAGACAAAAGTCGGCACGCCGTTGATCTGCAGGCGATGCGCGGCGTCCTCCTGCTGCGCAACCGCCGCGCGCAGCTCGCTGTTAGCCAGCAGCTCATCCACCTGCGCTGCGTCCATCCCAAGGGGCGTGGCGATGTCGCGCAGTACGGCAGGATCGCCAATGTCGCGACCATCGGAAAAGTAGGCGCGCAGGATGGCCTCCTTGAGTTCGGTCTGCCGGGGGGCCCCGGCGGCCGCGGCAATCAGCATGTGCGAGCGGCGCGTGCTCGGCATCCGGGTCTGGCGTTCGGGCCGGTAGTCGATGCCCAGATCCGCGGCAATGCGCTGCATGGTTTCCTGCATACCCTGGAAACGATCCGGGTCACCGAATTTCTGCTGTAAATATGTCTTACGGTCCATGCCCGCTCCCGGCATGTCAGGATTGAGCTCAAAGGGCAGCCATCGGACCTCGGCAGCGACGGCTGGACGCAGATCCAGGGCCTTTTGCAGCCGTTTTAGCCCTATGTAGCACCAGGGGCAGACCGTATCCGACCAGACCTCGATTTTCACCCGTGGAGTCTAGCCTACCGTCGCAGGGCGGCGACGGTGGAACCCACCGGGGGGTCGGCGTAAGATCGTCTGGACAACTATAACTAAAGTGACAAGACCACAAACTCGTGCGTCAGCTTAATTTCAAAACCAAGCTGATTTTGGCGGCTCTCGGAGCCACGCTTCTGTGCGCCACGCTGCTCGGCACGCTCGCCGTCTGGCAGGGGCAGCGCAACGCCGTGGTGTTCGGCGGGATCGCGCGCGACACCGCGCGTCAGGAAGTTGCCCGCGAATTGCAGAGTCGGGCGCGCGAGACCGCGCGTCACGTTGCCGATGTCGTGTCAGCGCCGCTGAACAGCCGCGACCACCAGAGCGTCGCAGCAGCTGTACAGGCTTTCACCGAAGACGACACCACCATTGAGCTGGCAGTATCGAACGCGGCTGGGGTGCGTATCTATCAGTGGCGGCGTCCAGGGAGCACCGATAACTCCGATGGCGATAGCTCCGATGACACGATGCGCGCCTCGGCGACCAGCCAGGTAACGGCGCTGTACCGGCCGTTTGCGGACACGCAGCTGCCCAGCACCATCGGTACCGTGAAAGTCACCTTGAGCTTGGTCGGCACCGACGGCGGCAGCTATGTTGGAACGGCCGGCGCCAGCCTGGTTCGTACGGCGGCGGTCGATCAGTTGCGGCGCAATCTGTGGTGGATCGCCGCCGGAACCCTGTGCGTGTTCCTGCTCAGCAGTTTGTTAGCATGGTGGGCGGCGCGCGGCATCAGCATGCCGCTCGCCGCGCTGATGCGCAGCGTCGAGCGCATGGGCCACGGCGATTACACCCGGCCCATCGAGGTCACCGGCGATCTGGAATTCGCCGAACTGCGCGAAGTGCTGGAACGGACCCGGCATCGTCTGCGGCATTCCACCATCACCCGCAGCTACCTGGTTTCGGTCCTGAGCGGCATCAACGACGCAGTGTTCGTGGCCTCGCCCGAAGGGGTGATCAAGATGGCTAACAATGCAGCCTGCCGCCTGCTCGGCTATGGCGAGGAAGAACTTATCGGCAAAAGCATCATGTCTGTGCTGGAAGAATCAGAACGTGACAATTTCGACCCGCGGCAGGCAGCGCAGGATTCACGCGAAACCGTGCTGCGCACGCGCCAGGGCCAGACCATACCGGTGGTCATTTCCGGCTCGCCGATAGGCAGCGATGATCCGCAGTTCCAGGGCAGCATTTTCGTCGCCCGCAACATCACGGATCGCAAGCGCGCCGAGCGCCGCATCCGTTATCTGGCGCGCTATGACACGCTGACCAAGGTTCCTAACAGAATGCAGTTTCAGCATCTGCTGCAGCAGTCATTGTCACGCGCCTTGAAATCGAACCAGTCGGTCGCGCTGCTGTACCTGGACATGGACCGGTTCAAGGAAGTGAATGACACGTTTGGCCACAATGCCGGCGATCGCACCCTGGAAATACTTTCGGAACGGCTGTCGCGCGCGCTGCCGAAGGACGCGATTGTCGGACGCCTCGCTGGCGACGAATTTGCCGTGTTCGTCGAAGGGTTGCCGCCGGACGTCGATAATCGCGGTCCGATCGCACATCTTGCGCGTTCGATTCTCGACCAGGTCAGCCAGGCTTTTCAGGTCAACCAGCAGGAAGTGTTCATGACCTCCAGCATCGGCATCGCGTTCGCGCCGCAGGATGCCGAGAATGTCATCGACCTGATCCGCAATGCCGACGCGGCCATGTATTACTCGAAGCAAAACGGCGGCAATACCTTCGCGTTTTACGCGACCGAGATGAATTCAGCTGCGGTTGAACGCCTGATGCTGAAAAGCAAGCTGCGCCGTGCCCTGGAAAAAGACGAGTTCCTGGTTCGATATCAGCCCAAGGTCGACATTCGCACCGGTCGCATCGTTGGGGCGGAGGCACTATTGCGCTGGCACCTGCCGGGTCACGGCGACGTACCGCCATCGCAGTTCATTCCGCTGGCCGAAGAATCCAACCTTATCGTGGATATCGGCGAATGGGTGCTGGACCGCGTTTGCCAGGACTACAAACGGATGTTAGGCGAGTTGCCAGACCCAGGCCGCATGTCGCTGAACCTGTCGCTGAAGCAGCTGCGCCAGGCGAGCTTCATCCTGCGGTGCCGCGCCATTTTCCGCAAGTACGCACTGTCGCCGACTTCGTTCGAGCTCGAGATCACGGAATCCACGCTGATGGCTGATGTCAAGCGCACGCTGCGATTGTTAGATGAGTTGTATGCGATGGGCCTGCATCTGTCGATCGATGACTTCGGCACCGGCTACTCGTCGTTGTCCGCCTTGCAGCAGTTTCCGATTGGCACGCTGAAAATTGACCAGAGTTTCGTGCGCGATGTGGTCGATGACGAGGCCGACGCCACCATCGTGCGCACCATCATCGAAATGGGACGTAACCTGGGAATGCAGGTCATCGCTGAAGGCGTCGAGTCGGCACGTCACATTGAATTCCTGCGCGAACATAACTGTACGCTGGCTCAGGGCCGCTTGTTTGGTGAGCCCTGTACCGCCGATGAATTGCTGGCGCTGCTGGTGCGTCAGCACGCTGGCACGGTGCCCTACGCATCGTTGCTGCCGGCCGAAATTTCGGATTTGCAGTCAGCTCCGGCGCGCGCCTAAGCGCGACTGTCCTCGTGACTCAGGTTCTGAGCACCGCGCGCCTGCAGCTGCGCGAAATCGAAGACACAGATGCCGCTTTCCTGCGGCGGTTGCTGAACACCCGCGACTTTATCAAGAACATCGGCGATCGCCGGATACGCACGCTCGATGACTCGCGCCGCTACATCGAAACCAACATCCGTGCGTCCTACCGCCAGCACAGCATGGGTCTGTGGGTCGTTGAGGATCGAATCAGCCACGCATTGTTAGGTCTGTGCGGACTCCTGAAACGCGACACTCTGGAGCACCCGGATGTGGGCTATGCATTCCTGCCGAGCACCTTTGGCTGCGGTTTTGCCACCGAGGCCGCCGCCGCCTGCCTGCAGTACGGCAGGTCCGCTCTGGGCCTGGCAACCATTTGCGCCATCGTCTGCGCACACAACAAGGCGTCGATTCGCGTGCTGGAAAAGATCGGCCTGCATTACCAGCGCGAAATTCCAGGGACGGAGCCGGGCCAGATGCTGCAATTATTTGCCTGATCGCAGCGGCCGCTCACCGCCCCCGGGGATAGGGCGCAAAGCCATGGGCATCATCGGGCCAGAAACGATTGTGCCGCCGGCGCTCACGCGGGTATTCGTCATCGCAAGCGATACCCTTGCGGCACAAGGTGTCCGGCCACTCATACTTGATAAAACTGCGGCTCACCGGGCGGTTCTCCGCGTAAAACTCGACCCGTTGCGCCGGGTCATAACGACGGTCGCCAAACCCGGTACCGGGAGGCGCTGCCGCCACACCACCGGCGGCGTTCGACTGCTCACTGCGGCTGGAGTCCGCTTTGTTCTCGCCGGACGCCTGGTCCTGGTAACGGCGCCGCTCGTCTTGTAGCCGACGCTCCTCCTCGAGGCGGCGCTGCCAGTCACGGTCGCGGTACACGGCCATGGCGATGACGCCCTGCGCGCTGCGATCGCCAAAGGCTTCCGCGTAAGAGTCCGGCCATTCGGTGAAATAGAACTCGTGCACGTCGTTCAAATTCGTGCGCCAGCCGCGGTAATCGCCGCTCTCCCAGGGCCCTAGCACATACATGGCTTCCCGGGGCCGCAGGTCCGAACGTTGTCCCGAGACGATATTGCGCCCATCTACGGCGATCACCACGCCAACACGCTCGCCGGTGCGGTTGCTGACGCGAATGCGATAAGTCGCACCGCGCCGCGCCTTGAGGTAGGCACGATAGGTACTGGCGCCGCTATTTGTTAGCGGATACTCGCTGAAACCGCGGCCGCGGTCATCCAGCACCTCGACCGTCACGCCAGCCGGGTTGTAGGCCGCGGCCGCATGGGTCGCAACACTGCCCGCCAGTAACAATGCGGCCCATGTAACAAAACGTACCTTGTTCATTTCAACACTCCTTGCTTGCCGTCCTGACACCGATGCGGGTCGCGCAGGCGTGAATCGCGGCTGAAGGCTCTAACGCACAAGTGTTCGGTTCGGGTTCAGGTGCTATACCGTAAAATCCGCGGGTGGACCCCACGGACGCATCCGCAGCCTCTGCGGCGCGAGCGCAACAGAATCGCCGCCGCTGGCGTCGGCGTGCCCTCGGATCAGCCCTGTTCGGAGTTTGGGCGGCGGTCGCGATTTACCAGACCAACAAATCCTTGCCGCCGGGCCTGCGTGTTGCGTCGCCGCCAATCACAGTGGCCGCCAGCGACCTGCGTCTGCTGATCGATACCACCACCGCGGATCCCTATGGCCGTCCGCTCGTGCAGCAGCAGATTTTCGATGCAATGCTGCGGATCATCCGCGACGCGCGCAAATTCATCGTCCTCGACATGTTTCTGTTCAATCCCTGGCGCGGTGCGCTGCGCGGGAGTCCAGCTGCTAACAATCCAGGATTGCGGGAGTTGTCACGCGAACTGCGCGACGCGCTGCTGGAGGCGCAGCGTCGTAACCCGCAATTGCAGCTGCTGGTCATCACAGATCCTGTCAATGACGCCTATGGCGGCGCGCCTTCCGCTGACCTCGCGTTGCTGCGGCGCGCCGGCGTTACCGTGGTCGTGACCGATCTCGATCAGCTGCGTGACTCCAGTTCGGTTTACTCGGCGCTCTGGCGCCTGCTGATCAAGTGGTGGGGCGCCGGCGCCAGCGAAGGTGTGCTGCCGAATCCTCTGGATGGCGGGCCCGACAAAGTGGGTGTCGGTGCGTGGGCCCGGTTGCTGAATTTCAAGGCCAACCATCGCAAGGTGTTGTTAGCCGATGATGCCGGGAATGGCCTGGTCGGCGTGGTCGGATCGCTGAATGCCCATGATGCCAGCGCGCTGCACTCCAACATGGCCTTGGCGGTGCGCGGGCCGGCGTTGCGACCATTGCTGGCCAGCGAGCTGGAAATAGCGCGTTTTTCCGGGTGGCAGGGAAACCTGGCAGCGGCAATCGAGCCACCCGCTGTTGCCGCGCCGCTAACCAGCAAGGCAGCTGCAACCTCAGCCCAGGTGCAGGTGCTGACCGAAGGCGCGATCCGTGACGCGCTGCTGGAACGCCTGAAGGCGGCGCGTAACGGCGATGAAGTCAGCATCGGCATGTTTTACCTGGCCGAGCGCGATACGGTGCGTGCGCTGGTCGCTGCAGCCACCCGCGGGGTCTCGATCCGTCTTATTTTGGACCCTAACAAAGATGCTTTTGGCCGCAAGAAAAACGGTATTCCCGGACGCCCGCTGGCGGCCGAACTGAATGCCGCGAGCCAGGGCGCCATCAAGATCCGCTGGTACCGCACCAAAGGGGAGCAGTTTCATACCAAGGTCGTGATGATCCGCTCGGGCACACGTCTGTGGGCGATGTTAGGTTCTGCAAACCTGACACGCCGCAATCTGGACGACTATAACCTCGAAGCAAATCTGGCCGCGGACATGCCGGCCGACGCGCCGATGGCCGGCGAGCTGACGCGATGGTTTGACGCGCTGTGGCTCAATCGTGGCCCACGGGGCACCGAATACACCGCCGAGCTCGGTGCCTACGCCGACACTTCCCAGGGCAGTTACTGGATGTACCGGATCATGGAGGCGACGGGCCTGTCGACATTCTAGGTCCCGCAAGTTCGACATTGAGCCTCGCCTCGTCGACCGCGTCGCACCACTTGCCAATCACGATCGTCGCGACCGCGTTGCCGACCAGGTTGGTCAATGCCCGCGCCTCCGACATGAATCGATCAATCCCGAGAATCAGCGCCAGCGCCGCTACCGGTACATGGCCAACGGTCGACAGTGTCGCGGCCAGCACGATAAACCCGCTGCCGGTGACGCCGGCCGCGCCCTTGGATGTAATCAATAACACGGCTAACAAAGTCAGCTGTTGCCACAGGTCGAGCGGCGTGTTGGTCGCCTGGGCGACAAATACGGCGGCCATGGTCAGGTAGATCGAAGTTCCGTCCAGGTTGAAGGAGTAGCCGGCCGGGATTACCAGGCCAACGACGGCTTTCTTCACGCCGAGCGTCTCCATGCGCTTCAGCATGCGCGGCAGGACCGACTCCGATGACGACGTGCCTAACACGACAAAGAGTTCTTCACTGATGTAACGAACTACCTGAAGCACACGGAAGCCATGGGCACGGGCAATGGCGCCGAGTACCACGAGGATGAAGATCAGGCAGGTCAGGTAGAAACACGCCAGCAGCTTACCCAGCGAAACCAGCGAACCCAGGCCGTACTTACCGACGGTAAAAGCCATCGCGCCAAATGCGCCCAGGGGCGCAAGGCGCATGATCATGCTGATGATTTGAAAGAGAACCAGAGACAGTTTGTCGATCAGTTCATAAACCGCATTGCTGCGTCCACCGATCGCGTGCAATCCGAACCCAAATAACAGCGCGAACAGCAAGACCTGCAGAATGTCATTTTTCGCGAACCCATCGATCACGCTGACCGGGATGATGTTGAGCAGAAACCCGGTCACGCTCTGCAGCTGAGCCGGCGCATTCGTGTACTGCTCGACCGCTTTGCCATCGAGACTGGCTGGATCGATATTCATGCCTGCGCCGGGCCGCAAGACATTGACCACAACCAGGCCTACGATCAACGCCAGCGTGCTGACAATCTCGAAGTAAAGCAGCGCCAGGCCGCCAGTCCTGCCGACATGCTTGAGCTTTTCCATGCCGGCGATACCGAGCACGACCGTGCAGAAGATGATCGGCCCGATCAGCATCTTGATGAGCTTGATGAAGCCGTCGCCCAGCGGCTTGAACGCCACAGCCGAATCGGGCCATAGAACGCCTAACAGTACGGCCAGCACAATCGCAGTCAATACCTGAAAATACAGGGACTTGTACAATGGCGATCGCATCGCGCGGATGATACCCGACCAGGGCGCCGCGTTGCGGGAACTAACGGCGGTTGCCCGTGGTCAAGGACATACAGGCAGGAGAAGATCATGTGGAATCTACCTATCGCAACAGTCGTCATTGCCGTCGCGCTGGCTGGCTGTGCTGGCACAGTCACGAAAGCCACGGGCGAGCAGGCCGAAATGCGCTATCGGGACTACGCCGGTGAACCGATCGACAAGTTCACAGCGTTCGATTTTGACAGCTGGACGGCCGTATCCCGCAATCAGCTGGTCGTGTGGACCGGTATCAACGATGCCTATCTATTGACCGTTTGGGACCACTGCGACAACCTGCAATTCGCCGAGCGCATAGCGGTGCGGAAAACAGGCGCGTCGGTCACCAAGTTCGATTCGGTGCAGGTCAAGGACCAACGTTGCCCGATCAGCGAAATCCGGCGCGTCGATGTCAAGCAGATGAAAGTGGATCGGGCCGCGCTGCGAGCCAAGCCATAGCGGAACGGGGCCGGCACCGATGCGCGCGCTAGTTCGGCGCCGCCTCCGCGGACATGGCGGCGAGGGTCTGCTCGGTCAGCTTGCCCAGCGCCTCCTGCGTTGCTTGTTCGAACGCGGACACTACCGCAGCCATGCGATTGTCATCCGCCCGCACCGTAGCCTGCGCGACAAAAGTCGCTAACAGTTTGCGCTCGGCGCGCGTACCCAGCGTGCAATCCAGCACCACGGTCGCCGCCGGTGCGGCGCCGGTGCCACCCGCATAGTCCGCGTCGAAACGCCGAATCGTCATACGCAGCAGGTAATCACTTGGAAACGGCGAAGTGTCATCGTGCACGGCTGCCAGCACCGCACGATTGCGCAGGGTCTCCGTCGCCAGGCTGGCTAACATCCTGGGTACCGGCGCTGCCCATTTGCTCGCGGCAAAATGCTCGAGCCGGCGGTCCGGTGCGGTCAACAGGATGGCGTCGGAATCCAAACCCGGTCCGGACACGGGCGCCAACACCTGCAGACTGAAGGACTGCAGCCGGCTCGGCGTCGACTGCGCGCCAGCGGTGGTTGTTGCAGCGGTGGCGCGCAGATTGTAAGTGACAGTAGCGACCTCATCGCTGCGGAATCCACTGCAGGCGTTGACCAACAGACTGATGCCAATCACAACGGTGAGGCGGGTTACTAACAAGCGCTTCATCGTGGTATCTCCACGCCACCGGTGGCGGGTTCGTAAATGAGCTGTGACGGGTTGCTCTTAAGGCTGCGCATGAGCTCGGTGAATTCCTGGGCCGCGACCCGCGAGTCACGCAGCAGACGTGCAAGTTCCGGCAGACTGTCACGAGTGAATGACCGCACATCCTGCTGATTGTCTGCAATCAGGCGATCGAGACGCTCGCTGGTACTGGCCAGATTTTCCGCAACCACGCGGACCCGCGCCAGCGTTGCCTTGATGTCGGGGCCGGCCGCGTCGGTCAGCCCGCGTAGACTGGTCGCGACGCGTTGCACTTCGACAGCAGTACCCTGCAGATCTTGCACCAGTCCGTCGACTTCGCGCATTGTCGCCGGCAGGTTGCGGCTGGCTTTGTCGAGGTTGGCGAGCAGGTTGTTGACCGATGCAATGCTCTGGTCATTGAGCAGGCGGTTGACGCGCTCTGCGACCTGTCCCACCGATGCCACGACCTCAGGCAGGCTGCTGACGAACACATCAAAGCTGGAGCGCACGGACGGAATCACCGGGTAGTTTTCGCTCGCCACGACGCTACCCATGGTCATGCTCGCGCGCTTGGTGACCAGATCGACGTACAGCAGCCCGGTCACGCCCTGCAGCGACAGTTCCGCGACGGTGTAGTCGGTCACCGGTGCGGAGGTGTCGATGTCAGCGATCACCTGCACCCGCGCCCGCGCCCGTTTGTCGATGCGCAGGTCGATGACACGGCCCACATCCACGCCGAGATAGCGGACCGTGCTGCCGCGCGTCAGGCCGCTGACGCTGCCGTCGAAATAGATTTCATAGCGCTGGTAATCGCGGCGCTCGGTACCCTTCGAGTACCAATACACGAACAGGCTGGCCATCGTGATCAACAGCAGCACAAAGGCGCCGACCGCTGCGTAATTCGCTTCGCGTTCCATGTTAGCTCCCGGCCGCAGCGACGAACCGTCCGGCGCGTTGCCCGTGAAAATACTCGGCAATCCACGGATGCGGACGCGAGACAATGCCCTGCAGGCTGTCGGTCACCATTTTACGATCGACGATCACGCCGACACGATTGCAGACACGGAAGATTGTGTCCAGATCATGCGTGATCATGACCACCGTCAATCTCAGTTGCTGCTGCAGCTTCAGCACCAGTTCGTCGAACGCTGCCGCGCTGATAGGGTCCAGGCCCGAGGTCGGCTCGTCCAGGAACAGCAGGCGCGGATCCAGGGCCAGCGCGCGGGCCAGCGCCGCGCGCTTGATCATGCCGCCGGACAGCTGCGCAGGATACTTGCGGGCGGCATCGGCTGGCAGGCCCACCATCCGTACTTTCAGCATCGCCAGTTCATCGAGCGCGAGCGGCGACATCTGCAGGTGTTCCAGCATCGGCAGCTGCACGTTCTGCAGCACCGTGAGGGACGTAAAGAGTGCGCCGGCCTGGAAAGTGACGCCGTAGCGGCTCTTGACGCTCCGCAGTTCGCTTTCTGTCAGGTTGGTGATGTCCCGGCCGTACAACTTGACGCTGCCGGCCTGCGGGCGGTGCAGACCCAGAATGGTTCGCAGCAACACGGACTTGCCAGACCCGGAACCACCGACAATGCCAAACACCTCACCATCAACCACGGTCATGTCGAGGCCGTCGTGCACGACCTGTGCGCCGAAGCGGTTTACCAGCCCGCGCACTTCGATGATGGGCTCGCTCATATGTCGAGCTCCATGAACAGCACCGCGAACAAGGCGTCAAACAGGATCACCAGGAAGATAGCCTGCACCACCGCAACGGTTGTCAGCCGGCCGAGCTCACGCGACGACGAACGCACCTGCAGGCCGCGAAAGGCGCCAGCCGTCGCAATCAGAATCGCAAACACCGGCGCCTTGACAACGCCGGCCCAGAACGTAAATGAGCCGATCGCTTCGTCCATCCGTTCGATGTATTGCACGAAGGGCATATCGAGCAGAAAGCGGCACAGCAGGGCACCACCCGCGAGCCCCACGCCATCAGCGACCACAGTCAGGAGCGGCAGCGCAATCATCAGTCCTAACATCCGTGGCAGCACCAGCACTTCGATTGGATCAACACCAGTTGCGTGCAGGGCATCGACCTCGTCGTTCAACTTCATTGCGCCTATTTCCGCAGCGAAGGAACTGCCGGAGCGACCTGCGACGATAATTGCCGTCAGCAACACACCCATTTCGCGCAGCATGCCAACGGTCACGAGATCGACCACGAAAATATCGGCGCCAAATTTGCGCAGCTGCTGCGCGCCCATGTAGGCGACGATGACCGCGATCAGAAAGCCTATCAGCGCCACGATGGGTATCGCCGTAACACCGGTGTCGTAGACGTGCCGGGCGATCGAGGTCGGCCGCCAGCGTTTGGGCGTCCGCATGGCCCGGCCTAACATCATGCTTACCTGACCGACAAAGCCAAGTCCGTTGAGAAGCGCGTGCCAGGCACGAACTGCCCGGCGCCCTACCGCCGCAACGGTGTCCTCGCCGGGGAATTCTTCATGATGTGGCGCCGGCGCCAGCAATGGCATCTTGCCTGTGTCTGCCAGTGAACGATCGATCAAACCCAGTTGCTCGGGCTCGCCGTCCACGAAGCCAAGCTCGGTACCGGCGGCGCGCACGTCGCGCGCAAAACGCCATAGCAGCCAGGCGCCGGAAATATCCAGGTCCGCGAGGTCCCGGGTGCTAACGAGGATACGTTGCAGACCGCCGACATCCAGCCCGGCAAGCTGCGGCTCGATGGCGCCTACTTCCGTGGCGCACCAGCGGCCGGCCAGCCGCAACGCCAGCTGCGCGCCGTTACGCTGCGTCTCGTAGTATTGCTGCATCGCCGCTACAGCTTAACGCAGGACCCCGGTAACGACTATTGCTACCCCAGGTGGCGGAGCCGGTCCTTAGCCGGTCAGCGATCGGCCTGCAGATGGGCCTCCAGCAGCCACAGATCCTGGTCGAGCACACCGGTAATTTCATTGAACAGGTCCGCAGTCACCTCATCGCCAGCCTGCGCCGCAGCACCGATGCCGGTTCGCGTCGACTTGCCGAGCGCGGCGATCCGATCCGCCAGCTCCGCCAGGTGCGCCCGGCCTTCGAACACATCATCCGGGTAGCGACCGATGCGCGAGTTCGCGGCAACGGCAGCGGTTCCGGAGGCCGTGCCGCCTAACGCGGTGATCCGTTCCGCCAGTTCATCGGCGTGGCGATCGATCCGGCCCGCGATTTCATCGAACAATTCGTGCAGTTCCATGAAACCCGGACCTTTGACGTTCCAATGCGCCTGTTTTACGGCGAGCCGCAACGCGACGGCGTCTGTCAGCCGCTCTGCGAGCAGGGTGGTGACTTTGCTGCGGGTCCTGGGCGACAGGTCATTGCGGGTTCGATGCATGGCAGTTCTCCGTGATTGATGACTGCCATCCTACGATCGCAGGACCTTACTGGCAATTCGATTGTTTATATCTTTTCCATAGACCCTGTCTATCGATCGGGGCGCCTAGCGCTCGACCTCCCACTCGCCAGAGCGAACCTGGCAGGCGGTGCCGGATGATCGAACGCTATTGCGGCCGCGGTATTCAACCAGGGTGTAGTCGCGGCAAACCCGGCCGCCGCTGCGCGAGCCGTTGCCCGGCGTGATGTCATAGCGCACGCCGTTAGCTTCGTTGATCCAGATCACGCGCCGCCCGCTGGTGCCCAGCTCGAGCGCCTGCCCCCAGCAGGCCCGGTCACGATCATCCATGTCACGGCCAATTTTTGCGCCAATCAGCGCGCCCGCGGCCGCGCCCAGGATGGTTGCAATCACGCGGTTGTCACGGTTGCCGACCTCATTGCCGATGACGCCGCCAACGACGCCGCCAATCACCGCGCCGACCTTGTCGCGATTGCAACGGCCGCTGCGGACGATATCGTAGTCGTAATCGTACTCGTGCCCTGAATAGCCGACGTAGTACCGCTCACGGTAGTGCCTGCCCTTGCCCTTGTCCTTATTGCGATAGCCGTGCGCCGGCGCCCACGGGGGTGGATCCGCAAACGCATCCGTCGCCAGCGACAACGACAGGATGCCAACCACGAAAGCTAACAGAACGCGCATGACAGCTCCTTGGATCCCGGCCGGGACGGCCGGACAAGAAGCGACTATAGGGAAAAGTCCGGGCGCCTGCCAATGCCGCCATTTGGCGACAGCACCTGGACTTGTTCAGGTATCGTCGCGATAGCGGCGCATGCGGATGGCGACGAAAATCAGGCCAACCGCCACCAGCACGCCGGCCCAGAGATCGACACGGCCTAACAAATCGATCGCGCTGATGGCATCCATTCGCTCGCTCAGCCACCGCAGTTGCGCCTGGGTTTTTTCCAGACCCTTGGGTGTTGGCCCCGAATCCCTGCCCAGGAACTCGAAGAACCCGGTCAGCCGATAGCCAATGAATGCCGCGATATACTTGGTCCTGAAAACAATCTCTTCCAACCAGACGAGAATGACCGGCGGCAGGGTGATCCACATCAGCACGCTGCGGCGAGCCCATGCCGATACCGCCAGCATGTAACCGGCGACCGGCGCATACCACAGGGAGGCCACCAGCATGTTAGCCAGCGCGATGGCCTGTACCTGCAACCAGATACCGGTGTCCCAGGCGACGAACTTCTCGATCGGCGTGCCACTGACGCGGATGCTGCCAATCAGGAATCCGAGGGTCACGGTCAGCATGCCGACGACCCAGGTGTACACCGGTACCACGGCCAACGCCGTCGCGACCTTAGACCAGACGGTCGCGCCGTCCGAGACCGGCATTGATTTCCAAAAGAGGATGCTGCGGTCCTTGCGTTCGCCGTACATGGCATCGGCCAGGTAGAAAAACACCACCACCACCATCGTAATCAGGATCGGCAGGCCAAGCGCGGCGATGCCGACACCGAACAACTTGGCCTTCTGATCCTGGGTGATGGCCTGTGCAAAATTGAAATGCTGATCATCGATGCTGATCTTGAAGCCATTCGAAGAAAGCCCGCTCAGTGCAACTGCGGCGATCAGGAAGCCGGCGGCGATCAACGGCGCCATCCACAAGCCACGGTGCTCCCAGAACTCGCGGCGTATCAAGGTCATAAACTGTTTCATACTGCAGCTCCCTGCGCCGGCTTGCTCATCATCGCGACAAACAGGTCGGCGATCGACGGCGTGCGTAATTCACCCAAGTTCTCCAATTCGGCTGCAGCTCGGCCGTCGAAAGTCATGCCATAGCGTCCGAAAACTTCCCGTTCGTGTATGGGTTTTAACGCGCGCGCGGCGCTGAGCTTGTCGGGACCCACAACCACCTGGTGAAATCGCTCCTGCAGCGCATCGACGGCGGAGTTCAAAATGATCTTGCCGTGATTGATGAACATGACATCGGTCAGCAGGTTTTCGATTTCCTCGACCTGATGGGTGGTAATGATGATCGTTCGTTCGTCGTTGAAATAATCGTTCAACAAGGTGTCATAAAAAGCGCGCCGGTAGAGGAGATCCAGACCCAGGGTCGGCTCATCGAGGACCAGTAGTTTCGCGTCAATGGCCAGTATCAGCGCCAGGTGCAGCTGCGTCACCATGCCTTTGGACAACTCGCGCACCCGCGACTTCGTTTTGATGTCGGTCTTCTGCAAAAATTCTTCGGCGCGCGCGCGATTAAATTTCGGATGCACGCCTTCGACAAAATCCAGGGCCTGCGTCACGCGCAGCCATTTCGGCAGCACCGCCACGTCGGCGATGAAACACACGTCTCGCATCAATTCGTCCCGGGAAACCCGCGGATCGCGCCCGGCGACCTGCATGTCGCCTTTGAATGGAGTCAGACCGAGTATGGCCTTGAGGGCGGTGGTCTTGCCGGCGCCGTTAGGCCCGATCAGGCCGACAATTCGGCCGGGCTCGACTTCAAAACTGACGTTGTCCAGCGCATGGGTCTCGCCATAGTTCTTCACCAGGCTGCGCGCGGAAATAATCGCACTCATGATCCAAGATCCTCTTCGGCAGCGGGCGTTACAGGCGCCCAGTTGTTAGCTTTCGGCGCCACCGGCGCGACGCTCAGCAATTCAGCAACCGTGAGGCCCAGGCGTTGGATGCTCGCGTGCACACGCGGCCATTCGGTTTCGAGAAAGCGCCGTTTTTCGTCCTTCATCAAGGCGACGCGCGCCCCGGCGTTGACAAACATGCCGCGACCGCGGCGCTTCTCCACCAGCGACTCATCCACCAGCTGCTGATAACCCTTCAGCACCGTCAGCGGATTGAGACGAAACTCCGCGGCGACGTTGCGTACTGATGGCAGAGGATCGCCCTCTTTCAGCACGCCCTCGAGAATCATCGCCACGACCCGGTCGCGGAGCTGCCGATAAATCGGCTGGCTGTCATCCCATTGCGGGTCCATGCGACGCTGATCTCCGAGTGACTGAGGGTTACTGGTGTTACGCCGAACTACAACACTAGTTGCGGATAGCCGCAACCACGACGCTGCTCGTCGTCACGCCTGCATGCACGTACTTGGTGGATTCAACGAAGCCGTAGCTCATCACCCACGTGACGATCAAAGCTGCCGCCGCTCCCGCCACGCTCTTCAACACGTTGTCGTAAAAGTCACTCATGTCCCTCTCCTTAGCTGATCAACACTGGGCGCCACACTCTGTTTCGCCCTTCCATGGTGTTATATATCACTACAACACTAGTACTGTGTCAACAGTTGTTTTGCGAAGAGTACGCTTACGGCTGTTTTTAGAACGTAAGTCATTGAAAAATAAGTGATTAAAGTTAGCCCGAAAATAGCCTGGCGGCCGTTAAAGGCGTGTGAGCGCTAGCAATAGCATGGTTTACCCTCTCCAACCGTCGTTACTGGGTACGTCGGCGCCGCGTAAAGTGCGGTCGATGACTGTGGCGGACGGTGCGCGGCTTGCGCTAATGGAAGATGCAGCGCTGCTGTTCGCCTATGCAGCGGGCGATATGCGCGCGTTTGAAGTTCTTTATTCGCGGCATCGCGCGCCGCTGTACCGTTTTCTGGTGCGGCAATGTCACGATCGCGAACTGGCTAACGACTTGTTCCAGGAAGTCTGGGGCAAAGTCATCGGGCAGCGTTCGCGTTATGAGGCGCGTGCGAAATTCCAGACCTTTCTCTATACCATCGCCTACAACTGTTTCATCGATCATTGCCGGCGCCGTTCTGTCAGGCCGAAACTTGCGGACGAAGCGGACGCCGAACTGACTGTGCCGGCGCCGGATTGCGACGCACCGGACCGGAATGCGCAAAGCGATGAACTCGGCGCACAGCTGCGCAGCGCGATTGCGGCATTGCCGGCCGAGCAGCGCGACGCGTTTCTGTTACATGAAGAGTCCGGCCTGTCGGTCGAGCAGATCGCCGCGGTCACGGGTGTGGGCGCGGAGACAGCGAAAAGCCGCTTGCGCTACGCGGTCGCAAAATTGCGCGCCGCTTTGGCGGGTTTGGAGCCGGAGAAATGAACGCTCCGCCCGATGACATCGACGCACGGCGCGAACCGTTGTTCCCTCGGAACGCCGCGGCGGAGCCGCTCGAGCCGCCCGCCGAAATCGACAGGATCGTGCTGGCACGAGCACGCGCTGCGTTGCGCGACACCCGCAGCGGCGAGGCGTCACAACCGGCTTTTTTTTCCTTGAATCAATGGGCCATGCCGTTAGGTCTCGCGGCGACCGTGGTGCTGGCTCTTGCGGTCATCGTGCGCATCGGTGCCGATGCCGGCGCACCCGCTCCTGGCATAGTTGCTGAAATTGATCTGCGTCATGACGCTCGCGATGCGTCTACCGCTGCTGCCACACCAGCGGCCACTGCGGACGCGCCAATGGCGGAGTCCATCGAGACCAAACCTGCTGGTGCGTCAAGGCGCGCCCGCGGCGTGAATGAGGATCGCATCGTTGCGCAAGCAGCGCTGGAGGCCGTCCGGGAAGCCGAGATCAGCAACGCCGCATCGGCACAACTGCCAGCTGCCGGACCTGCGCAGGCACCCGCGCCTGCACCCGCCACGCTGGCTGCACCTGCGCCGCCTCCCGCCGCCGGCGCACTCGCCGATGCCGCAGAGGACACCAGGCCCATGGCCAGCGACGGTGCGGGTCTGGCCATGGCATCAAACCAGGCCTCCGCGCTGCGCAGCGAAGCGGCCGATATTCACGCTACCCCCGAGCTGTGGTATCGGAAAATTGTCGAACTGCGCAATAAGGGCCAGCAACGCGCTGCTGATCGCGAATGGCGCGCCCTCAAAGCGCGCTATCCGGATTTCACAGCACCGCCGCGCACAACTGCACAGTAGCGGGCCCGCGCGACGCGGCGCGCTGCTAAAATCGCCGCTTACGTTTGCCAGTCGCCATGGAGTTTCGCGCGCATGAAAACCCCGATTAACGTTGCCATCACCGGCGCCGCCGGCCAGATCGGCTATGCCCTCGCCTTTCGCGTCGCCTCGGGCGCGCTGTTAGGTCCGGATCAACCGATCAACCTGCAGCTGCTGGAAATTACGCCGGCGCTGCCGACCCTGCAGGGCGTGGTCATGGAACTCAACGATTGCGCGTTCCAGACCCTCAACAAGATCGTTGCGACGGACGATGCGCGAATCGCCTTCAGGGATTGCAATGTCGGCCTGCTGGTCGGCGCGCGGCCGCGCGGTCCGGGCATGGAGCGCAAGGATCTTTTGTTAGCTAATGCACAGATTTTTTCGGTACAGGGCAAGGCGCTGAACGAGGTCGCGAGCCGCGACGTGCGCGTCCTGGTGGTCGGCAACCCTGCTAACACGAACTCGCTGATCGCGATGAAGAACGCGCCGTCGCTGAATCCGCGCTGCTTTACCGCGATGACGCGCCTAGACCACAACCGCGCGCTGTCGCAGCTGGCGGAAAAAACCGGCGTGCACTTCAACAACATCCGCCGCATGATCATCTGGGGCAATCACAGCGCTACTCAGTATCCGGACATCAATCATTGCACCGTCAATGGCAAGCCGGCGACGTCGCTGGTGGACCAGGCCTGGATCGAAAGCAACTTCATCCCAACCGTTCAGCAGCGCGGCGCGGCGATTATCAAGGCGCGCGGCGCCTCGTCGGCGGCATCGGCTGCGTCCGCCGCCATCGATCACCTCCGCGACTGGGTCAAGGGCTCGCCGCAAGGCGACTACCTGTCGATGGGAATTCCCTCCGACGGCAGCTACGGCATACCGGAGGGCGTCATCTATTCCTATCCGGTGATATGCCGCAACGGCGCCTATGAAATCGTCAAGGGACTGGCCATCGACGACTTCAGCCGCAAGCGCATGGACGCAACCCACGCCGAACTGCGCGAAGAGCGGGACGGGGTCAAGAACCTGTTAGGCTGAGGAGAACCGGGCCTCTGCTTAAAGCCGCAGGCCACTCGGCGCGGCTAATCGGATATGGATACAGGGGCTGTGGAACGATGAAAGCGCAAATTGGCGCGACGATTGTCGCGCCTGTAATGGCTCGGTTCGAGGCCGACAGCGGCGCGGTTGACGGCAAGTTGACTATCGGTGCCGGCGCGGTCGTAGGCGGGAAACTGACCAACGTGAACGGCACGATAAACCTCGAAAAGTCCCAGATCAAAGGCAAGATCACGGCTGTGAATGGCGACCTGACGGTCGGGTCGGGAACTCATGTCGATGGCGGCATCTTTTATAAGTCGCCCGCGATGAGCTGGGGCGTAACTGGCCGCCCGGGTGACGCGACGCCGAGCGTAGGGCTATAGTCTGGCATCAGCTTTCTTTGCCGGAGTAGTCCTACATGATTCGTGCCCTTGTTACGCTGGGAATCGTTGCCGCCGCCATCTGGGCACTGACACTCGGCTGGGGTGGCGCCATCGCCATCGCATTTGTCATTGCGCTTCTGTTCCTGGCTTACAAGAGCCAAAGCCTGCTGTCTTTTACCGCCACCTTCGGTGTTTTGTTAGGCCTGTATACCTGGCTCGGCGAACCGCATGGCATCTGGAAGGGTTTCCTGTGGGCGTTGTTCATCGTGCTGGCGCTGTTCAACGTCGGAGCCATTCGCAAAGGCCTGATCACGGCGCCGTTTCTCAAGGTCTACAAACGCATGCTGCCCTCAATGTCGCAGACCGAGCGCGAAGCGCTGGAAGCTGGCACTGTCTGGTGGGATGGCCAGTTGTTTTCCGGCAACCCTGACTGGACCAAGCTGCAGGCGGCCAAGGTGCCAACGCTGACCGCCGAAGAACAAGCGTTCATCGATGGTCCCTGCGAAGAGCTGTGCCGGATGATCGACGATTTCGACATCACACACCGGCGCGGCGACATGCCGAAGGAAATCTGGGACTTCCTCAAGACCAGGGGTTTCTTCGCGATGATCATCCAGAAGAAATACGGCGGCCTGGAATTTTCCGCCTACGCCCACTCCTGCGTGCTGGTCAAACTTTCGAGCCGCTCGACCACCGTGTCATCGACCGTTGCGGTGCCCAATTCGTTAGGTCCGGCGGAACTGCTGCAGCATTACGGGCTGCCCGAGCAGCAGAATTACTACCTGCCGCGACTGGCGCGCGGCGAAGAAATCCCCTGTTTTGCACTGACCGGCCCGCGCGCCGGCTCGGATGCGGCCGCGCTGCCCGACACAGGCGTCGTCTGCAAAGGGCAATGGCAGGGCAAGGAGGTGCTGGGTCTCAAGCTCAACTTCTCCAAGCGCTACATTACACTCGCGCCGGTTGCGACCGTCATCGGCCTCGCGTTCCGCATGCTGGATCCGGACAAGTTGTTAGGCGACAAAGCGGATCTTGGCATTACGGTTGCGTTGGTGCCGCGCAATACAGCGGGTGTCACCATCGGTCGGCGGCATTTCCCGCTCAATGTGCCGTTTCAGAACGGCCCGATCCTCGGCAAGGACGTATTCGTGCCACTGGACAGCATCGTCGGCGGAACCAAGATGGCGGGTCAGGGCTGGCGCATGCTGGTCGAGCAACTCTCGGTCGGTCGCTGCATCTCGCTGCCGTCCAGCGGCACCGGCGGCGCCAAAGCCGCAGTATTTTCGTCGGGCGCCTATGGCCGCATTCGCCGGCAGTTCAACATGCCGGTCGGCAAGTTCGAGGGCGTGGAATCCGTAATCGCCCGCATGGTCGGCGCCACCTATACGATGGATGCGGCGCGTTCCGTTACGGCCGGCGCAATCGATGGTGGCGAAAAACCATCGGTGCCTTCGGCAATGCTCAAGTATCACCTGACGGAAATGAGCCGCCAGTGTGCCAACGACGCGATGGACATCCACGGCGGCAAGGGCATATGTCTTGGCCCCAAGAATTATCTGGGTCGTGGGTATCAAGTCATACCAGTCGCAATAACGGTAGAAGGCGCCAACATCCTGACCCGAAGCCTGATCATTTTCGGTCAGGGGGCGATCCGATGTCATCCATTTGTGCTCAAGGAAATGCATGCGGCTAACAACCCGGACCGGCGCAGGGCACTCAGTGATTTTGATGCTGCGCTGTTCGGGCATATTGGCTTTACGATCAGCAATGCAGTGCGCTCGCTGGTGATGGCGTTGACCAGCGCACGGCTGACTTCGGTACCTGACGCCGGACCGGCGCTGCGCTATTACCAGCACATCGTGCGTTTCTCGGCGTCGTTCGCCTTCGCGGTCGATGTCGCGATGCTGACCCTGGGCGGCTACCTCAAGAAAAAAGAGAACCTGTCAGCGCGGCTCGGCGACGTACTGTCGTACATGTATCTGGCCTCGATGACGCTCAAACACTTCGACAACCAGGGACGCAAGCCTGAAGATCTGCCGATCGTCGAATGGGCTTGTCGCAGCCTGCTGTACAAGGCACAGGAACAGCTGCACAGCTTCATCCGCAACTTCCCCAATGCCTTCATCGGCGGCTTCATGCGTTTCTTCATTTTCCCGCGCGGCCTGCAGTATTCAGCGCCTGGCGATCGTCAGGGCCGGGTGCTCGCCGATATGGTCCTGAATGCAACCGAGACGCGCGACCGCCTGTGCGAGTACATTTATCGGGAAGTACAGCCTGACAACCCGCTGGGCCTGCTGCAGGAAGCGCTGGTCATGGCGCAGACGGCGGAGCCACTGGAGAAGCGCATCCGGGTCGAAGGCGTCAAGACCGGCCGGGTCACAGCGCTGGATGTGCCTGGACAGATTGTGCAGGCTGAAGCTGCAGGCATCCTGTCACAAACCGAAGCCGCAATGCTGCGCGATTACGACCGCAAGGTCATGAACCTGATCAATGTCGATGACTTTGCGCCGGGCGAGCTCGGGACCATGGCTCAGCCGGTCTCCGATGCGCTGGCAGATGCTCAAGTCGCCTGAAACAGCGCAGCCGCCGCACGTGAGCGAGGAAGTCGCACCGCTCTGCCTCAATTGCCGCGCAGCGCTCACCGGACCCTGGTGCGCAAACTGCGGACAGAAGCACCAGCCCGAGATCCACACGTTTGCGCATTTTGCGGCTGAGGCGTTCGAAAACATCACGCATGCGGATTCGCGGATCTGGCGCACGATGTGGGCGCTGGCCAGCAGGCCGGGGTACCTGACGCGCGAATTCTTCAGCGGCCGGCGCAGCCGCTATCTGCCGCCGGTGCGCCTGTATCTGGTCGTCAGTCTCGTGTTCTTTTTGTTAGCAGGCGCAGCCGACAACCGTCAGGGACCTGCCGTGATAATCGATCGCGCCGACACGGCAGGCGCCGTGCCTGCAACGGCTGAGGCCGGTGGCAAGGCCTGCAGCGGCATTAAATACAACGGCCCATTCAAGGATGCCGTCATGGCGCGCCTGCCGGCGCAATGCCGCAAGATCGTGGCCGACAACGGGCGCAACCTGTCACATGCGTTCATCCAGAATCTCCCCAAGGGACTTTTTGTGCTGCTGCCCCTGATCGCAGCCTCCATGAAGCTCATGTACTGGCGCCCGCGCCGCTTCTACGTCGAGCACCTGCTGCTGTTGCTGCACAACCACATCTATGTTTTCATCGGCTATGGATTGCTGCTGTCGCTCGGTTTTGTGTTTCCGGACAACGGCAATGTCGGCCTGGCCAGCGTCCTGTTCAATTTCTACCTGGCCTGGTATTTCTACCGCGGCATGCGTACCTACTACGGCCAGGGTCGCGCGCTGACACTGGCGAAATTCACGATTTTAGGTCTGCTGTATGCGGTGACCGCCGCGACGGTGATGATCGCGGTACTGATCTTCAGCGCCTCCACGCTGTAGGGCCTCCGGCATGCAAGCGCAGCGCGCCATCCTGCACGTCGACATGGATGCGTTCTATGCATCGGTCGAAGAACATGACAATCCTGATCTGACCGGGCATCCGGTCATCGTCGGCGGCACGCAGGGCCGCGGCGTGGTTGCCGCGGCCAACTACGAGGTGCGCAGGTTCGGCGTCCGTTCCGCGATGCCGATGAGCGAAGCGTTGCGCCGCTGCCCGGATGCAATCTGCATTCAACCGCGCATGGGCCGTTACAAGGAAGTGTCCGCGCAAATTTTCGCAATCTTCCGTGAATTCACGCCGCTGGTGCAGGGTTTGTCGCTGGATGAAGCATTCCTGGATGTCACGGCAAGTCAGGGCATTCTCGGCGACGCGGTGACCATCGCCCGGCGCATCAAGGCATTGATCCGCGAGCGCACCGGACTCACTGCCTCGGTCGGCGTCGCGCCTAACAAACTGGTCGCGAAGATCGCCTCGGAACTCGAGAAGCCCGATGGGCTGACCGTCATCACAGCGGAGCGCATCCATGCGGTTCTCGATCCGCTGCCGGTCAAGCGGCTGCCGGGTCTCGCGCGCAAGAAAGGCGATGAGGTCATAGCAGCCGGTTTTCTGACGCTGGGTGCGCTACGGCAGACGAGCGATGCAAAACTGCGCGCGTTGTTCGGCAATGACTTTGCGCGCCTGCGCAACCGCGCTTCAGGCATCGACGATCGGCCGGTCGTTACCGACGCGGAGGAACAATCCATCAGTGCCGAGGAAACCTTCGCGCGCGACCTCCAGGATGCGGGACGCCTGCAGACCGAGCTGACGGCACTTGCGGACCGTGTCAGTGCGCGCCTGCGGGCCAGGAAACTCACCGCAGGTGTTGTCGATATCAAGGTGCGCCGCCATGATTTCGAGACCTTTTCGCGGCAAAAAAGCCTCGGCACCAGGACGCATGACAACGCGCTGATCGTCAAAGTGGCACGCGACCTGTTACAGCGCTGGCTCGCCGAGCACTCCGGCGCCAGGGTCCGATTGTTAGGAGTCGGGGTTGCGGATCTCGCAACCGAGGAGCAGATGGATTTGTTTGCCGCACCACCCGCAAAACTCGACGCGACGGTGGACAGTATCCGCGCCCGATTTGGCAAGGCGGCGCTCAGCCGGGGTCTGCGAGGGCCAACGCGGTCCTAACAGCCTGAACGACCGCGCTTGCCGCCGCCCGGCAGCGCAGTAAATACACCCAGGTAGCCGTTAGGATGGGCGCCGAGCACCAGACTTGACTGTTGCCCGTGGCGCAGACACACAAATGTAAGGCCATGTCGCGCAACCGTGTCCACTCTTTGCATCCAGGCGGGCCGATCGTCGATGCGCATACCCGCAAGAGGTCTGCCGGTCGCGTCTGGCGGCGGCGTTCGCAGGTCCAGTACCGGCTCTGCAGCGAGTCCGTCGTTGCAGGCGGACCCGAGAGTCATCAGAAACACAAACAGGGGAAAATGTTTGCCGTTCATGGGGCCACTTTGCGCCGGTTTTCTCGCCCGCACGCGGCAACTTTTTCGCATTGCTTACGCGTTCACAAAGCGACGTGACATACTTCGCATCGCATGTACCTGTCGTTCTTCGGCCTTAACGAAAAGCCGTTCGCCATAACGCCGGACCCGCGCTACTTATTTCTGAGTGAGCGTCATTCGGAGGCCCTGGCGCACCTAATTTACGGAGTTACCGAGGCCGGCGGCTTCATTCAATTGACCGGCGAGGTCGGCACGGGCAAGACGACAATAATCCGCTCGCTGCTGTCGAGAACGCCGGCGAATTCGGAAGTTGCGCTGATTCTGAACCCGCGTGTCAACGCGCCGGAATTTCTGCTGACGCTGTGCGAGGAACTTGGCATCGGAGTTCCGGATTCGGCCGTCAGCAGCGTCAAGGATCTGGTCGATATTCTCAGTCGCTACCTGTTGCGTGCGCACGCCGCGGGACGCCGCGTCGTGTTAGTGGTCGACGAGGCGCAGAATCTGGCGCTGGATACGCTTGAGCAAATCCGCCTGCTGACGAACCTGGAAACCGAAACACAGAAATTGCTGCAGATAATCCTGATCGGGCAACCGGAACTGAAGGACATGCTGGCCACTGGCGAGCTGCGGCCCCTGGCGCAGCGCATGACGGGGCGCTATCACCTGGCGCCGCTGTCGCGCTCTGAATCGGCATCCTACGTCCGCCATCGCATGCGGGTAGCAGGTTCGGTGCACCCGGTTTTCACCAACGGCGCGCTGGCAGAATTGCACCATCGTTCGCAGGGTATTCCGCGACTCATCAATATCATGGCCGATCGTGCTCTGTTAGGCGCGTTTACTCTTGACCGGCACACTGTGAACGCAGGGCTGCAACGGCGCGCCGCGTCCGAGGTACTGGGCCGTCGCCTGATGCCTCGCTGGCTGCCGTGGGCTGGAGTTGCGCTTGCAGTCATGATGGTAGCGTTAGTATTCTGGTTCCTGAGCACCAACAATGCTGCAAGTGCCCGGCTGACATCGCCGCCCGCCGTGGCCACGGAGTAACGATGTCTTTTATCCTCGATGCGCTGAAAAAATCCGAGACTGACCGGCAGCGCAATGCCAACCCCGGCATGTACGAGCTGAAGGTCGCGGTACCGCGCGCGCGTTTTCCGGCCTGGGCGATCATTCTGGCGTTGTTGTTAGGTATCAATATACTAATCGGCGCCTGGTACCTGATGCAGACCGACCAGCCGACAGAGATCAATCGCGTCGATGCCGCCGTCAAGGCTCCGCAAGCGCCCGCGGCTACGCCGCCCGTCATGCCGGAAACGGATCGTACCGATGTCGCGCGCGGCATATTCAACCCGGCTGATTTTGAACCCGCCATGGAACCCGAAAAGGTGGCGCCGGCAGCGGCGCAGACCGCACCACGCGCGACGCGTGCGCCTGCCGCCAGCGCTCGCCGCCCGGCAACCCAAGGTCTGCCGTCGCGCGACGATCTGATACTTGAAGGCATTACAGTGCCGGCAGTCAGCATGAGCCTGCATGTCTACGATCCGGATCCGGTCAGGCGGTTTGCATTCATCAATGGCAATCGCATCCAGGAAGGCGCTGCCCTGACCAACGGGATCCTGGTCCAGTCAATTACCCCCGAAGGTGCGATACTCCTGTGGCAGGACCGCCGGTTTCTGTTAGCACTGCCTTGAATCAGGCCGTTCCGGCATTACCGCACCTGTCGGCGCAGCAGCTCTGCGACGCGCTGCGCGCCGGGATTTACCAGTTGTTCCGGCGCGCCGACCACATAAATCACATCAACGTGTTTCCGGTTCCAGACGGCGATACCGGCACCAACATGGCAATGACCCTGTCAGCGGTGTTAGGCATGCTGGAAAGGCAGCGTTGGC
>JANLTW010000053.1:0-31157 GCA_031363155.1 Gammaproteobacteria bacterium
TCTTCCGACTCTGGCTTCTCGTTCATAGCCATCTGAATAAATGACAGGTGCCGAAATTAAGTCAGGTCAACTGATATTCGCAACCCCGAATCAGCGTATTAGCGTATTCATTTCGAAAATTGGGAGCAACATCGCAAAAACAATGGCCAAAACGAAGCCGCCCATCAGGACCACCAGGGCCGGGCCCAGCAGGCCCACGAGTCCCGCGATCAGGCTATCGAGCTCCCGTTCCTGGCTGATCGAGGCTCGCTCCAGCATGTCTTCGAGCTCGCCGCTCGACTCACCGCTGGAAATCAGGTGAATGGTCATCGGCGGAAACAACCGGCTCTGGGCTAACGAACGGCCGATAGGGGCGCCCTCGCGCACCCGCTGCGCAGCGACTGTGACGGCATCGCGCATCGGCAGGTTGGTCACGACCTCACCGGCGATCCGCATCGCCTCGAGTACCGGCACCGAGCTTGCGGTCAGGATGCTGAAGGTGCGCGCAAAGCGCGCGTTGTTGAACCCCCGTACCAGCCGGCCAAACAGCGGCACATGCAGCACCCAGCCGTGAAATTTCGCCCGCGCATCGCGATCCTTGATCCACTGCCAGAAGCCGATGCCCGCCAGGGCCAGTGCGACCAGCAGCCAGATGCCGTAGTGGCGCAGGAAATCACTGACGCCGATCAGCACGCGCGTTATCAGCGGCAGTTGCGCGCGGCTTGCCTCGAAGACGTCGACCACCTTAGGCACCACGTAGACCATCAGGCCTGCGACCACAAACAGGCAGACGATGGTCAGCACGATGGGATACAGCATGGCGGCAAGGATTTTCTGGCGAATCTGGTCGCGGTTCTCGGTGTAGTCGGCGAGCCGCTCCAGCACCCGGTCGAGATGACCGGCCTGTTCGCCGGCAGCGACCGTGGCGCGATAGATTTCCGGGAACACCTTCGGGAATTCCGCCAAGCCTGCGCCGAGGGTATGCCCTTCGAGCACCTTGGTGCGTACGCCCATGAGGATCGATGAGATGCGCGGCTTCTCGGTCTGTTGCGAGACCGCGAGCAGCGCCTCCTCCAGCGGCAGGCCGGCGCGTGCCAATGTCGCCAGCTGCCTTGTTAGCAGGGCGACATCGGTCGAAGACGCGCTGCGCGCAAAAGAAAAGGTTTTCTGCCGCGTCGCTTCCTGGGCGCCAACCTCCAGTACGCTGACCGGCAACAGCTGCTGGTCGCGCAGGGCCTGGCGCACGGCGCGCGCGCTATCGCCTTCCAGAACGCCCTTGCGTTCCTTGCCGACGGTATCGAGTGCGGTGTATTCAAATGCGCCCATGGGCGGTGGCAACGGTATCAGTCTTCGCGGGTGACGCGCAGCACTTCTTCCAGCGTGGACTCGCCGGCCAGCACTTTGGCGCGGCCATCGTCGCGAATCGACGGGGTCGCGGTGCGGGCATGGCGCTCCATGTCAAGCTCGCTGGCGCCGTCGTGAATCATGGTGCGCAGCGTGTCATCGAGCATCACCAGTTCATAGATGCCGGTGCGGCCGCGATAGCCAGCGACGGTGTCGCGGCCGGGGCGATAGAGAATCGGCGACGCGTCGCCGGTGCCGAGATTCAGCAGGCGCCGCTCGTATTCGCCGGCGCGGAACGGCTCCTTGGTTTCGGGATTCAGCACGCGTACCAGGCGCTGCGCGATCACGCCGATCAGGCTCGATGACAGCAGGAAGGGTTCGATCCCCATGTCGCGCAGGCGCGTCACGGCGCCGACCGCAGTATTGGTGTGCAAGGTTGAGAGCACCAGGTGACCTGTCAGGGAGGCCTGCACGGCAATCTGCGCGGTCTCGAGGTCGCGAATTTCACCGACCATGACCACGTCCGGGTCCTGGCGCAGAATGGCGCGTAAACCGCGCGCAAAAGTCATCTCGACCTTGGTGTTGACCTGGGTCTGGCCGATGCCGTCGATGAAATACTCGATCGGATCTTCGACGGTCATGATGTTGCGGGTGTTGTCGTTCAGGCGCTCGAGCGCGGCATACAACGTGGTGGTCTTGCCCGAACCCGTCGGGCCCGTGACCAGAATAATGCCGTGCGGTTTGTGAATCAGCTCGTCGATCTGTGACTGGGTGCTGGCTGCCATGCCGAGCTGGGCAAGATCGAGCCGGCCGGCCTGCTTGTCTAACAAACGCATCACGACGCGCTCGCCGTGCCCCGACGGGATGGTCGAGACGCGCACGTCGACCGCGCGCCCGGCGACACGCAGACTGATGCGGCCGTCCTGCGGCAGACGCTTTTCGGCGATGTCGAGTTTCGACATGACCTTGATGCGCGAAACCACCAGCGGCGCAACGGCGCGCTTGGATTGCAACACTTCGCGCAGCACGCCATCGACCCGGAAGCGGATCACGAGTCGGTTCTCGAAGGTCTCGACATGGATGTCCGAGGCGTTTTCCTTGACCGCCTGTGTCAGCACCGCGTTGATCAGCCGGATGATCGGCGCGTCGTCTTCGCTTTCCAGCAAATCCGCCTGTTCGGGCAGTTCCTGGGCCATCGAGGCCAGGTCCACGGACTCCTCCAGACCGCCCGCGGCGCTGATAGCGTCGTTGCCGCCCTCGTAGGTCTCGCGCAGCAAGCGCTCAAATTGTTCGTCAGTGACACGCTCCAGCCGCAAAGGGATGCCGAGGTAGCGACGCGCCTCGGCAACTGCCGCAACACTCGCGCCCTCGCGGACGACGCACAGGGTTACATCGCCCGGCACCGCGCGTGTCAGCACACCGTGGCGTTTGGCGAACGCAAAGCTGAGCCGCCGGTTACTGACCGCGGACGCGTCGAATGTGGCTGCGTTCATGGCTTGGGCGCAGGGGCCTCTGCGGGCGCAGGCGCGCCCTTGGGCGTAGTCGGTTGCGCGCTTGCCGTGTCCGGCTTGGGCGCTGGCACGGGCCTGGGTTGCGGCTCTGGCAGGGGCGGCAGCACCTTGGTCTTGTTGCCCGGCAACAAAGGCAGTATCTCGCCGCGCGGGCTCAGTTGCTGCTGTTGTTCGCGGATGTAGTTGTACTTCTGATTGGTCTCGATGGCGGTGTCCGTGCCATCGCGCAGGATTCGCGGCTGGATGAAGACCAGCAGGTTGGTCTTGTTCTTCTTGGCGCTGCGGGTACGGAATGCTTCGCCGATAATTGGAATACGTCCCAGCAGCGGCACGCGTTGCTCGCCGTTGGTCTGGGTATCCGAAATCAATCCGCCTAACACGACCGTGCCGCCGTCCTCGATGATGATGGTGGTATTGATGGTGCGTTTGTTAGTAATCAAATCGACTGCGCCGGCCGCCGTACCGGCCAGGCTGGAGCTTTCCTGCTCGATCTTGAGCGTGACCGAGTCGCCGACGTTGATCTGCGGCGTGATCTTCAGGATGGTGCCGACTTCCTGGCGCTGGATGGTCTGGAACGGGTTGACTGAACCGTTGTTGCCGCCGCCCGTGTTGGTGAACTGTCCGGTAACAAATGGCACTTCCTGGGTGACTTTGATTTGCGCTTCCTGGTTGTCGAGCACCGTCAACGAGGGTTGGGCGATGATGTTGGTGGTCGAGTCGCCGCGCAACGCGCGGATCACGGCCGCAAAGTCCACGCCGGCTGCGCTGCCCAGCCTGCCGATGCCGATCGTCGTGCCGCGCGGCACCGTGGTCAAAGACGCCGGATTGTCGACCGCACGCGCAAGATCGATGATGCTGACACTGCCGACGGGCTCGACAAAGCCGCCCGCCGCCTTGTCGCTGCTCGCGCCATTCACCAGCCAATTGACGCCCAATTCTGCCGATTTATCAGCGCTGACTTCGACCACGATGGCCTCGACGTGTACCTGCGCGCGCCGGATGTCGAGGCGATCGACCACCGACATCAGTGAGCGCATCGTCTTCGGCGGCGCTGTGATCACCAAAGCGTTGGTTTCCGGTTCCGCCCAGATCGTGGCGCTGCGATCCGCGACCGCCGCCGCGCCTGCGGCGGCCGGCGCGCCGGTGGTGCTGCCCGCCAGCTGTTCCTTCAATTTGGCGGCAATTTTTTCCGCGTCCGCATACTGCAGATAGCGCACCTGGGTGTCGCCGCCGTTTTCCAGCGGCTGGTCGAGGTAGGCGATGCGCGCCTTGTACTTGAGAACCTGGTTCTTATCGCCGGACATCAGCACGCTGTTAGTACGGTCATCCGCAACCAGCCGGACGCTCGGCGTGCCGCCCTCGCCCTGGGCCTGGGCGGCAATCAATGCGCTCATCACGCGCACGATTTCGGTCGCCGAGGCATTGCTCAGCGGCACGATCTGGAAATCGGAATCGCTGGTCTGGTCAATGCGCTGGATGATGCGCATCATGCGGCTGACGTTGTTAGCGCGGTCGGAGATGATCAAGATGTTAGTGGGCGGGTAGGCGACCAAGTGACCTGACTGCGGCATCAGCGGCCGCAGAATCGACACCAGCTGCGCCGCGCTGACATTGTTGGTGGCAACGATCTGCGTGACAAACTCATCCGAATAACGCGACACCCTGCCCGGCAGGTCGTTGCCCGCAGCGGTCTTGGCGGCTGCATCCGGCACCACCTTGATAACGTTGCCGGAAGGCACTGCGACAAATCCGTGGACCTGCAGCAGGGCCTGGAACGCTTCATAGAACGCATCGGGCGACATCGGTGTCGTGGACAGCATCGTCACCTGGGCCCGTACCCGGGGGTCAATGATGATGTTCTTGCCGGTCGCCGCGCCGACCGCTTCAATCACCTGCCCGATATCCGCATCCTTGAAGTTCGGCGTGATGCGCTGGGCCTGCTGCGCCGGCGCGAGCCCGCCCGCCACGCACAGCAGCGCCGCAAGAGTCATGGATCGAATCGGTTTGTTAGTCATCTCAGCCATCCTTAAGGGCTATCACTCGGTACCATCGCCCTGCACCGGCGGCATCGCACTGGCCGGCGTCATGCCTTCGGTGCCTACAATCTGTTCGACCTGGCGCGTGACTTCGGTCATGTTGACCAGAATCTCAGTCGGCCGGCCATTGCGGATCACGCCGACCCGTGCTTCCGGCACGCTCTGCAAAGTCCCGAAAATCTCCAGCGCGCGATTTGGATCATCCAGCGGTGTGCCATTGACCGACGTGACCAGGTCACCGGCGCGCAGTCCCAGCTTGCTGAACGCAGCCATGTTGCGACCAGGAAACACCCGCACACCGCGAATCTTGCCGGCGCCGAGATCGCCGACCGGTTGTGCCCGGACGATTTCCGACAAGGCGTCCGGATTGCGCTGCAGTGCTTGTTGCGCCGCCAGCAACGGATTGTCCTGCGCCCGTGCCGCCGCGGGTGGCGGCGCGCCTAACAAAGCGGCGTTGCGCGGCAGCAGCAGTGCCTCGAGCGCACCGCCGCGGTCAATGATCACACGGTCGCGATACACCTCGTGCAGCCGCACGCCGCTTGGCAAGGTTGCGCCCGCTGCATAGACGCGTGCGCTGGCTGCCGAGTCGCCAATGAGGGCGAATCCTTTCCTGGGATCCTCGCTCGCGATGGTGCCGGCCAACACCATGGCCATGCTGGTGGTGGGTGCATTGCGTGAATCAACGGTATTCGCTGCCTGACCGAAGAGGTGGGCGTTCATAAGGGCCACGACATCAAACTGCGGCTGGTTGGCAGCCGCGGCTGCGGGCGTTGAGCCGCCGGCACTCTCTGCCGCAGTCGGGCCCGCGAAGTAATCAGTGACCAGCAGCGCGAGCTGTACGGCGATCAGGACGCCGAGGACGCCGGTCGCAAGCTTTGGGCCGTTGGCCCGCAGTAAGCCGGGCCATTCGGCCGGGGTGCGCCAAGGCAAAGCGAGCGCGATTCCGCTCATTCGCTGGGGTTTCCGACGGGGGCAGGCAACCTTGACATCGGGCAATGATACGGGGCGCACGCTAAATGCCACAAGCTGCTGTTTTACTTCATAAATCCTTTACATCAATAGTGGGACTTGTGTTGTAGGCGGAGGCCCCATATAAAAGGCCCATGTCCGGAAAAGAGCGACCAGATTCGGATTCTGGTGTACTGGTCGCAGAAGCGACGCCTAAAACACGACAGCCGCTGCTGTTTAAGGTCGTGTTGCTGAACGATGATTTCACCCCTATGGAGTTCGTGGTCGAGCTGCTGGAGCGGTTTTTTGCGATGAATCGCAGCAAGGCCACCCGGGTGATGCTTGAAGTCCACACCCAGGGGAAGGGCGTTTGTGGTGTTTTTACATATGAAATTGCCGAAACCAAGGTGGCCCAGATCATGGCATTTGCACGCGATAACCAGCACCCCCTGATGTGCACGATGGAACCGGCCTGAGCGGCCACTGACTAAGGATCCACTGACTGGAGTAGAAACCCGAATGCTGTCACCCGAATTGGAACTGTGCCTCAACACCGCGTTTTCGAACGCGCGGGAGGGACTGCACGAGTTCATGACCGTCGAGCATCTGTTGTTGTCGATACTCGACTCCCCCAAGGTCATCGACATCCTCAAGGCCTGCAGCTGTGACGTGCCGCGCCTGAAGGGCGAGTTGAAGGAGCACGTCGACCGCAATACGCCGCGCCTGCAGGCCGGGGACGAGCGCGAAGTGCAGCCTACGCTCGGATTCCAGCGCGTGTTGCAACGCGCCGTCTATCACGTGCAGTCGAGCGGCCGCAAAGAGGCCGGCCCGGCTAACGTGCTGGTGGCGATCTTCGCGGAGAAACAGAGCCACGCGGTCTACCTGCTCAATCGGCAGGATGTGTCGCGGCTCGATGTCGTCCAGTACGTGTCCCACGGCATCGGCAAGGACAGCGACCAGCAGGCTAACAAAGACGATTCGGCCATCGACAATGCCGACGGGGCCGAGCGCCTGGACGCCGAAGCCGAGAGCGGTCCGAGTGCGCTCGACAAGTTTTCCGTCAACCTCAATGAACAGGCAAAGGCCGGCAAGATCGATCCGCTGATCGGCCGCCAGCTCGAAGTCGAGCGGACCGTGGAGATCCTGTGCCGCCGCCGCAAGAATAATCCGCTGTTCGTCGGCGAATCCGGTGTCGGCAAGACCGCCATCGCGGAGGGCCTGGCAAAGCGGATTGTCGATGGTGAAATACCGGCGGTGCTGAAGGACGCGATCATATACGCACTCGATATGGGTGCCTTGATCGCCGGCACCAAGTATCGCGGCGATTTCGAGAAACGCCTGAAAGGCGTGTTAGCCGAATTGAAAGACCGGCCACACTCCATTCTCTTCATCGATGAGATTCATACGGTGATCGGCGCGGGCGCGGCTTCGGGCGGCGTCATGGACGCGTCCAACCTCATCAAACCGGTGTTGGCCAATGGCGATCTGCGTTGCATCGGTTCGACGACTTACCAGGAATACCGCGGGATCTTCGAAAAGGATCACGCGCTGGCGCGTCGCTTCCAGAAAATTGATGTGGTCGAACCCAGCGTGAACGAAACCTATGAAATCCTCAAAGGCCTGCGCAGCCGCTTCGAGGAACATCATCAGATCCGCTACACCGACGACGCCCTGCAGGCCGCCGCCGAGCTGTCCGCGCGCCACATCAACGACCGGCATCTGCCGGACAAGGCGATCGATGTCGTCGATGAGGCGGGTGCGCGTCAGCGGCTGAAGCCCGATGCGGAGCGCGACCCGGTGATTGAAGTGCGGCATATCGAGGACGTGGTCGCGCGTATTGCAAGGATTCCGCCGGCTAACATTTCAGCAGACGACAAGGACGTGCTGCGCAATCTCGAGCGCAATCTGAAGCTGGTGATCTTCGGCCAGGACGAGGCCATTGAGTCGCTTGGGGCGTCGATCAAGATGGCGCGCTCGGGTCTCGGCAATGACCGCAAACCGGTCGGCAGCTTCCTGTTCGCCGGCCCGACTGGCGTCGGCAAGACTGAAGTCACCCGCCAGCTGGCGCTCGCGTTAGGCATCGAGTTCATCCGCTTCGACATGTCGGAGTACATGGAGCGGCACACGGTGTCGCGCCTGATCGGCGCGCCGCCGGGATACGTCGGCTTTGATCAGGGCGGACTCCTGACGGAGCAGATCACCAAGCATCCGCACGCGGTGCTGCTGCTGGATGAAATCGAGAAGGCTCATCCGGACGTATTCAACCTGCTGTTGCAGGTCATGGATCACGGGACTCTGACTGACAACAACGGGCGCAAAGCCGATTTCCGCCATGTGATCATTGTCATGACCACCAACGCGGGCGCGCAGGACATGGCGCGCAGTTCCATCGGCTTCGTGTCGCAGGATAACCAGTCCGACGGCCTGGAAGCGATCAAGCGAATGTTCTCGCCGGAATTCCGCAACCGCCTGGATGCGGTGATCAGCTTCAAGAGCCTGGATCGCCCGGTCATCGAGCGGGTCGTGGACAAACTGCTGATGGAAGTCGAGGCACAGCTCGAGCTGAAGGACGTCACGTTGTCGCTGGACGAGGCTGCGCGCAGCTGGCTGGCGCAGAAAGGTTATGACCCCACGCTCGGTGCACGTCCGATGGCGCGGCTGATCCAAGAGCAGATCAAGCGACCGCTCGCCGAAGAGCTGTTGTTCGGCGCGCTTGCCGGTGGTGGCTCGGTGCGGGCGCGGGTCAAGGCCGATGGCAGCGGGCTCGCACTGGATTGCGAAGCGACCCGCAAGCCGGAGCCAGTGCTGAGCTGATTTCAGCCTGCGGGCGGCGAATCTGCGACCTAACGGCCGCGATAGGTGATGCGTCCGCGCGTCAGATCGTACGGCGTCATCTCGACCGTGACCTGATCACCGGTGAGAATGCGGATGTAATTCTTGCGCATCTTGCCGGAGATGTGCGCGGTGACTAGATGACCGTTCTGCAGCTTCACGCGAAACGTGGTGTTGGGCAGGGTCTCCACGACCTCACCTTCCATTTGCAGACCTTCTTCCTTGGGCATCTAGTATTCGCAGTAACAACGAGGGCGCGCATTGTGCACGTTGACTTCGCCTGCATGCAAGCCGGGTTGTTGCCTGATTACCACGTAAAATCGGCTTCGGTACGGCAGTGCTGGGCCAGCAGCTCGAGAAACTGACCGCGCGGCACCGTATGGGCACCCAGGCTGGCCAGGTGCCGGGTCGCCATCTGGCAGTCAATCACGGCTACAGAGCGCTTGCGGCACTCGTCGACCAGGCGCACCAACGCGACTTTGGACGCGTCAGTACGCCGGCTGAACATGGATTCGCCGAAAAACACGCCGCCCAGATGCACGCCGTACAGGCCGCCAACCAGCTCATCGCCGCACCAGGCCTCGACGCTGTGCGCATAGCCCGCGCGGTGCAGATCCTGGTAGGCCGTGCGCATGTCATCGGTAATCCAGGTGCCGCCAGCATTATTCCGGGGCGCGGCACAGGCGGCGATCGTGGCCGGGAAATCCCGATCGGCATGGGTCTCAAATTCGCCCGAGCGGATGCGCCGCGCCAGACTGCGCGATACCTTTAGATCCTGCGGCAACAGCACCGCGCGTGGGTCCGGACACCACCACAGAATCGGCTGGCCGTCGGAATACCACGGGAAGATGCCGCGCCGGTAGCCGGCTAACAGACGCGGCAGACTCAAATCGCCGCCGACCGCTAACAAACCTGGCGGTTCTTCGAGCGCGCTGTCCGCCGGGGGAAAGTGGTCGGGCGGGTCCGCGGCGGTCAGCCAGTGCACGCGGCTCACGGTTTCGCTGCAAAGTCCGGCTGGCGAAACGGCAGGTGATCGTCGACGTTGGCAGCATATTCCTCGACCGCGCGCGCCTCGCGTTTCAGGAAATCGGCAATCGCGGCGCGGAATCGCGGCGCGGCAATCCAGTGCGCCGAGCGCGTCATATGCGCGCCGAAGCCGCGCTTGATCTTGTGTTCGCCCTGGACGCCCGGGTCAAAGTGCCCGATCCCGTGCTCGATGCAGTAATCGATACCGCGGTAATAACAGGCCTCGAAATGCAGGCAATTGATAAAGCGGTCCGCGCCCCAGTAGCGGCCATACAGACTGTCGGTACCGCGAAAAAATACCGCAGTGCCGACGATTTCACCGCCCAGGCGCGCCAGCTGCACCATCATGCGCGGGCCCAGTTCACGCGCCATGCGCGCCAGGAAGGCGGCCGACACATAGGGTTCCTGGCCGCGATGATTGAAGGTGCGCTCGATCAACGCATGCACGCGCTTGATCTCGACCGTTGTTAGCTCATCGCCATGGCGAGTCTCGAACCGCACGCCCGCCGCGGCCACGTAGCGCCGTTCCTGGCGGGTTTTCTTGCGGTGTTGGGCCGAAAAAGTCTCCAGATAGCTGTCGAAACTCGCATAACCCTGGTTGCGCCAGTGAAACTGGCAATCCTGGCGGGCGAGAAATCCGGCGTCATTGGCCGCCGCGAGATCGGGCGCCGTTGCGAACAGCAGATGGACCGATGACAAATCCAGTTCCGACGCCCGTGCCAGGATCGCCGCTAACAAACGCGCGCGAGTCGCGGGGCCATCGGCAGTCGCGCGCACCAGCAGGCGCGGCCCGGTGACCGGCGTAAAGGGCACACCAATGACGAGCTTCGGGTAGTAATCGAGGCCGCTGCGCGTGTAGGCCTGGGCCCAGGAAAAATCAAAGACGAATTCGCCGAACGAATGGTTCTTGATCCAGCCGGGCGCGGCCGCGAGCAGGCCCTGTTGGTCGTGCAGCGTGAAGATCTGGGGCTGCCAGCCATTGTGCGGGCCGACGCAGCCGGCCAATTCCAGTCCGGCGAGAAACGTGTGGCTGACAAACGGGTTGCCGCCGTCATGCAGCGAGTCCCAGCTCGTGGCGGGTAGCGCCGCGACGCTGGTCAGCACCTCGCTGCGCAGGGGCGGTGCTATCTGATCCGGAATGTTCAGGAGCTGCCGCCCTCGATTCGTTCCAGGTACTTGTCGGCATCCAGCGCCGCCATGCAGCCCGAACCCGCGGAGGTGACGGCCTGGCGGTAAACGTGGTCCGCCACGTCGCCGGCCGCGAACACGCCCGCAACGCTGGTAGCGGTCGCCGCACCTTCTGCGCCGCCCTGCACCGTGAGATAGCCACCTTGCATCGCCAGCTGGCCGGCAAACAGTTCGGTGTTAGGTGAGTGGCCGATCGCGATGAACACGCCTGTTAGCTCGAGTGTCTTGCTGCCGGACCCATCGGTGGCGCGCACGCGCAGGCCGTTGACGCCGTTGGCGTCGCCCAGGATCTCATCGACGCTGTGATTCCACAGCAGCGTGATCTTGCCGGTGCGCTCGCGCTCGAACAGCCGGTCCTGCATGATTTTCTCCGCCTTCAGTTTGTCGCGGCGGTGAACCAGCGTGACGTGATCGGCGATGTTAGCGAGATACAGCGCTTCCTCGACCGCGGTATTGCCGCCGCCGACCACGGCGACGCGCTGTTTACGGAAGAAGAACCCGTCGCAGGTCGCGCAGGCTGACACGCCCTTGCCCTGAAAGGCCTGTTCGGAGGGCAGGCCGAGGTACTTGGCGGTCGCGCCGGTCGCAATGATCAGCGCGTCGCAGCTGTATTCGCCCGCATCGCCGCGCAGCCGCAACGGCCGGGTGCTCAAGTCCGTGTGATTGATGTGATCGGCGACGATTTCCGTGCCGAAGCGTTGCGCATGTTCCAGCATGCGCGCCATCAACGCCGGCCCCATCAGGCCATGCGCATCGCCCGGCCAGTTGTCGACTTCGGTGGTCGTCATCAGTTGCCCGCCTTGCTGCAGGCCGGCAATCAAAAGCGGGTGGCGGTTGGCGCGCGCGGCGTAGACGGCGGCCGTGTAGCCTGCGGGTCCGGAGCCGAGAATGATGAGTGGGCTGTGTCGTACTGTCATCGGCGAATGGTAGGGGAGCGCAGCTTGAGGGCCAAGTGTTGTTGTGCGCGACTTGTGAGGCCCGTTACGTTTCCAGTAGAATCAAAGCTCTGCCTGTCATAGTTGAATTATCTTGACTGAACGCGCTGCCGAGCCGGGCCTGGGTGCCGTGATGTCTGCCGCCGTGGTCCGGGCGCTGCGCGAAAGCGCAGTGATCGGGCTCGGTGTCATTGCGCTGATGATTTTTCTGGCGCTGGCCAGCTACCACCCGGAAGACCCTGGTTTTTCCTTTACCGGTGACGGCCAGCAGGTCGGCAATCTGATCGGCCGCGGCGGCGCCTGGTTTTCCGACGTGCTGTATTTTCTCTTTGGCGGGCCGGCCTACCTGCTGCCGCTGATGATCGGCTTCGCTGGCGCCATGCTGCTGCGCAGGCCGGCGCCGGTTGCTGACAGGCCGGTTGCTGACAGGCCGGTTGCTGACAGGAAAGCTCTGCCGCTGTCACGCGCCAACACCTGGCTGCGTTTTGGCGGTTTTGCGGTATTGCTGGCGGCGAGCTGCGCATTGGCCAGCCTGCACTGGGATCCGGGTGCTCTGCGCCAGAGCGCCGGCGGCGTGGTCGGCAGCTTGTTAGGTACGAGTCTTGCGACCGGCGTCAACTTCCTCGGTGCGACGCTACTGCTGTTGGGCATGTGGATGGCCGGCATGGCGCTGGCCTTCGGCATTTCGTGGCTGGCGGTGATCGACAAACTGGGTGCTTCGGCCTTCGCGGCCTGGGATTGGTACCAGGCACGTCGCCAGAGTGCGCGCGATAGCGCCGCGGGCGAGGTGCGCAAGGCCGAGCGCAAGGAAAATGTGCAGGCCGAGACCAGGAAGGCTTCAACGCGCGCCAAGCCGCGCATTGAAGTCTCCACGCCGTTCGTAGAGAAGAGCGAGCGCGTCGATAAGGAACGCCAGGTGCCGCTGTTCGACAACCTCAAGGCGGGTGAATTGCCGCCGTTGCAGCTACTGGAAGACCCGCCGGCTGCACAGCAGGCGCAGTCTCCCGAGGCGCTCGAGGCGATGAGCCGCTTTGTCGAGCTGAAACTGAAGGAATTTGGCGTCGACGTGGAAGTGGTCGCCGTGCTGCCTGGGCCGGTGGTTACGCGTTTCGAAATCAGGCCAGCTCCCGGCACCAAGGCCAGTTCGATTACCGCGCTGTCGCGCGATCTGGCGCGCGCCCTGTCGACCACCAGCGTCCGCGTGGTTGAAGTCATTCCAGGCAAATCCGTCATGGGCCTGGAAATTCCTAACGAAAAACGCGAAATCGTCACGTTAGGCGAAATCGTCAAGTCACGCGCCTACGACGAAATCAGCTCGCCGCTCGCGCTGGCGCTGGGCAAGGATATCGGCGGTGCGCCCATGGTTGCGGACCTGACCCGCATGCCGCATCTGCTGATCGCCGGCACTACCGGTTCCGGCAAGTCAGTTGCGCTCAACGCGATGGTGCTGTCGTTGCTGTACAAGAGCACCGCCGAACACGTGCGCATGATCATGGTCGATCCGAAAATGCTGGAGCTCTCGGTCTACGAGGGTATCCCGCACTTGCTGACGCCGGTGGTCACCGACATGAAGCAGGCGGCCAATGCGCTGCGCTGGTGCGTGGCGGAAATGGAGCGCCGCTATCAACTGATGTCCGCACTGGGTGTACGCAACATCGGCGGTTACAACCGCAAGGTCAAGGACGCGACCGAGGCGGGCAAGCCGATTATCGATCCGGTGATGCTGCAGAAGGCGGCTAACGACCCGGCAATCGACCAGAAAGCCATTCCGGTGCTGACTCCGCTGCCCTACATCGTCGTGATCGTCGATGAGCTCGCCGACATGATGATGACCGTCGGCAAGAAAGTCGAAGAGCTGATCGCGCGGCTGGCGCAGAAAGCGCGGGCGTCCGGAATTCATCTGGTGCTGGCGACCCAGCGTCCATCGGTGGATGTCATCACCGGCCTGATCAAGGCCAATATTCCCTGCCGCATCGCCTTCCAGGTGTCCTCGCGGGTCGACTCGCGAACCATCCTCGATCAGATGGGCGCCGAGTCATTGTTAGGCCACGGCGATATGCTGTATCTGCCGGCGGGCACCTCGCAGCCGACGCGTGTGCACGGCGCCTTTGTCGGTGATGCCGAAGTGCATCGTGTGGTCGCGGCGCTGAAGAAATCCGCGGCGCCCAATTACATCGAGGAGGTGCTGACCGGCCCGGCGGCGCCGTTGTCGGGAATTCCGGGTGACGAGGGCATATTTGAGGACAGCGCGGATGCAGAGCAGGACGCTCTGTACGACGACGCGGTCAAGATCGTGGTGAGCGAACGCAAGCCTTCGATTTCCTACGTGCAGCGGCGCCTCAAGATCGGCTACAACCGCGCGGCGCGGCTGCTCGAAGCGATGGAGGCGTCCGGTGTGGTCGGGCCGCTGCAGTCGAACGGCGCGCGCGAAATTCTGGTGCCGGCTTCGGCCGGCAATTGATGCAGACGATTCGCGCGCTGCGCGGCGCGGCGCTGGCGGCGCTTTGCCTGGCTGCGGCAGCGGCCATGGCTGCAGGCGCTCCGCGCACGCCACTCGATCGATTTCTCGATAACCTGACGACCTGGCAGGCTGATTTTGTGCAGCTGCTGCGGGACGGCAAAGGCCGCGTGCAGTCGCGCGCCGAAGGCCGGATGACGGTATCGCGGCCCGGCAGGTTCCGTTGGGAGCTGCGCCCGGCGGGTCCCGGACCCACGCAGTACTCGCAATTGTTGTTAGCCGATGGCCGCAATCTCTGGTTTTATGATCGGGATCTCGCGCAGGTGACTGTCAAGCCGGCGGCCACGGCGCTGGCCTCGGCGCCGGCGGCGCTGTTAGCCGGTGGCAGCAACTGGCGCGAGGCGTTTTTGGTGCGCAGCCTGCCGCGAGCAGCGGATCTTGACTGGCTCGGGGTGCAACCGCGCCGCGCCAACGCGGAATTTCGCGATGTGCGGCTGGGATTCGCCGGCGCGGAGCTGCGCCGTATGGTTGTCAAGGACAACCTCGGACAGGTCGCCGAAATCGAGTTTCGCAATGCGCAGCGCAATCCCGCCGTGCCCAGGGAGCAATTGGAATTCATGCCGCCCAGCGGCGTGGACGTGATTGGCGCGCCACAGTCGGGTCCGTAGCACGATGTTGCGGCTGGAAAAGCTCTGGACGGGCCTGAGTGTCGTGTTGCTGGTCATGTCATTGTGGGTTGCGCTCAAACCGATCACGCCAGACGAAGAAAGCTGGCTCGATTGGCTGTCTTTCCTGGCCGCGTCCGACAAAGTCGTGCACGCCGCAGCGTTTTTCGGTCTGGGACTCTGGTTTGGATCGCTGGCGGGTCCGAGCCACTGGCGCGGAATTGGTTTGCTGCTGTTGCTATATGGCGCGTTGATCGAACTCCTGCAGGGGGCGATGGCGCTGGGCCGGACCGCGGACCTTGGGGACCTGGCGGCGGATGGCGGCGGCCTGGTGTTAGGTCTGCTGGCGACCCGCTGGTTCGGGCGTACCTGGTTGCTGAGGGTCGACGGCTGGGTGGCGTCTCGTGGCAGCTGACAAGGCGGCAGCCGCTGCCGCCTGGCGGCCGCTGGCGGATCGCATGCGCCCGCGCAGCATCGCGGAGTTTGTCGGGCAGGATCATTTGTTGGCGCAGGGCAAGCCTCTGCGGCAGGCGGTGGAGCGCGGACAATTGCATTCGATGATTTTCTGGGGCCCGCCCGGCACCGGTAAGACCACGCTGGCGCGCCTGTTAGCCGGTGGCGCGAACGCCGAGTTCGTGGCCTTGTCGGCGGTTATGGCCGGCATCAAGGACGTGAGGGCCGCGGTCGAACGCGCGCAGACGGCGCGTGCCGAACACGGCCGCGGCACCGTCCTGTTCCTGGATGAAGTGCACCGCTTCAACAAGTCGCAGCAGGATACCTTTCTGCCGTACGTCGAAGACGGTACGCTGATTTTTGTTGGCGCAACGACCGAAAACCCATCGTTCGAGGTGGTCAGCGCGTTGCTGTCGCGGGCGCGGGTCTATGTGCTGAAATCCCTGATGCCGGCGGTGCTGGAGTCTTTGCTGGACCAGGCGATGCGCGACGCGGAGCGCGGCCTGGGTGCGCGCGGCCTGGCACTCGCAGCCGATGCGCGTGCACTGCTGGCGGTTGCCGCGGACGGCGATGCGCGACGCGCCCTCAACATGCTGGAGCTGGCGGCGGAAATGGCGGACGCCGCGACCCCGCACACCGGGACCATCGATCTTTCGATTGCGCGCGAGGTCGGTTCGGGAACCGGTCGGCGCTTTGACAAGGGCGGCGAGCAGTTCTATGACCAGATTTCAGCGCTGCATAAATCTGTGCGCGGGACCGATCCGGACGCGGCGCTTTACTGGCTATGCCGCATGCTGGATGGCGGCTGCGATCCCTGCTATCTGGCGCGGCGCATCGTGCGCATGGCAATCGAGGATATCGGTCTCGCCGACCCGCGTGCCCAGCAGGTTGCGCTCGAAGCCTGGAACACCTATGACCGCCTTGGGAGCCCCGAAGGCGAGCTGGCGTTAGGCGTGGCGGTGACTTATCTGGCCGTGGCCCCCAAGAGCAACGCGGTGTACACCGCGATGCAGGCCGCGCACGCGGATGTCGAGCGGTTCGGCACGCTGGATGTGCCGCTGCGGTTTCGCAATGCGCCGACGCGGCTGATGAAGGAGCTGGGCTATGGTAGTGGCTATCGCTATGCGCACGATGAACCTGAGGCGTACGCGACCGGTGAGCGATACTTGCCGGACAACATGCCGGATCGTCAGTATTATCAGCCTGTGAACCGCGGCCTCGAAATCAAGATCGGTGAAGCCATGGCGCGCCTGCGGCGCCGGCCCACGGAGGGCGCATGAATGTACTTGCTGCAGCTCTGGGCAGTGCGCTCGGCGGCGTGCTGCGGTACGCGTGCGGACGGCTCTGGCCCGCGGCGCCGGGCGCGTGGCCGCGCGCTACAATAGCCGTCAATCTTCTCGGCTGTTTCGTGATCGGTGCGTCCTACGTGTGGATGATGGAAAAGCAAGCGCGCTCGAGACCAACCTGATGTTTGGCGCCGGGTTGACGGGCAGGGCCCTGGCTACGATGTTCTGAGGAATTTTCAGGTGTTAGACAGCAAGCTGCTTCGTACCGATCCCGAAGGCGTTGCGCGCAACCTCGCGCGCCGTGGTCATGTGCTGGATGTCCAGGCGTTTCGCGCACTTGACGAGCGACGCAAGCACTGGCAGGTGGAAGCGGACCGGGTGCGCGCGGGACGCAACGCCAACGCGAAAGCAGTCGGCATGGCCAAGGGCAAGGGCGAGGATACGGCGCCGCTGATCGCCAATGGCGAGGCGCTCGCGCAGCAGCTCGCGGCTGCGGATGCCGGCATTGCAGATGTCCAGGCGCAGGTCGACGGTTGGCTGATGACGCTGCCCAATCTGCTGCACCCGGACGTGCCGGATGGCGCCAGCGAGGAAGCTAACAAAGAAATCCGGCGCTGGGGTGAGCCGCGCAAGTTCGATTTCGCGCCCAAGGATCATGTTGATGCTGGTGCTTTGTTAGGCGGCCTGGATTTCGAAGCCGCCGGGCGAATCTCCGGCGCCCGTTTTGCGGTTCTGCGCGGCGGTATTGCGCGTCTGCACCGGGCGCTGGCGCAGTTCATGCTCGAGCTGCACACCCGCGAGCATGGCTATATCGAGTGCTATGTCCCGTACCTCGTAAATGCCGCGGCCCTGACCGGCACCGGACAGTTGCCGAAATTCGAGCAGGACCTTTTCAGGATGCAATCCGCGCCGGGAGCCGCCGGTGGCGCGGGACTTTTTCTGATTCCGACCGCCGAGGTGCCGCTGACCAATCTGGTGCGCGAGCAGATCCTGGCTGCCGAACAACTGCCGCTGAAATTCGTCGCCCATTCGCCGTGCTTTCGCAGTGAAGCCGGGTCCTACGGCAAGGACACGCGCGGCATGATTCGCCAGCACCAGTTCGACAAGGTCGAGCTCGTGCAAATCGTCCGCCCGGAAGACTCAGGGCGCGCGCATGAGGAGCTAACAGGCCATGCGGAGGCTGTGCTGCAGAAACTGGAATTGCCGTATCGCGTAGTCGCGCTGTGCGCCGGCGATATCGGCTTCGGCAGTTATCGCAGCTATGATCTTGAGGTCTGGCTGCCGGGGCAGGGCAAGTATCGCGAGATCTCATCCTGCAGCAATTGCGAGGCTTTCCAGGCGCGGCGCATGCAGGCGCGCTGGCGCAATCCTGCGACCGGCAAGCCGGAGCCCGTCCATACCCTGAACGGCTCGGGCCTGGCCGTCGGCCGAACGCTGGTGGCGGTGCTGGAGAACTACCAGAACGCGGACGGGTCTGTTACCGTGCCGGCCGCGCTGCGGGGCTTGATGGGCGGCCTGGAACGCCTAACGCCTGGCTAACGAACGGAGAGGTGGCGGAGCGGTTGAACGCACCGGTCTTGAAAACCGGCAGTCCTTCACGGGGCTCGTGAGTTCGAATCTCACCCTCTCCGCCAACATTCACGCTCCGTCCGCCCGCATGACTGATCCTGCCTGCACCACACGCTGACAACCTGGGACGTAGCCGCATGCCTAGAATCGTCACGGCCATCGCCATGCAATTGGCCGCAGCGGCGCTGCTATTCGCGGCGGTACGCGTGTCAGGCATCCCCATCACCGCGTTCCAGTTCGCCTTGGCGTGCGGACTGCTTGCGGCGCTGGCGACGGCTGGGCTGCGGTTTGAAGCCTGGTGGATCGGCATCCAGTTCCTGCTGCCTTTGTTGCTGTGGACCTTCTTGTGGTTTGACATTCCGTCCTGGATTTTTCTGGTCCTGCTGCTGTCATTGGGCCTGATTTTCTCGTCGACCATCGGCACCCGGGTCCCGCTCTATCTGTCTAACAGGCAAACTTGGCAGGCGGTCGAAGCCCTGCTGCCTGCGCCGGACCCGACACAAACACTTCGGTTTGCGGATCTTGGCAGTGGCTTGGGTGGTCTGCTGTTTTACCTAACGAGTCGCCGGCCCGACGTTGAATTACTGGGCATAGAGCTCGCGCCACTGCCCGCCTGGTTGAGCCAGTTACGCGCGCTGTTCGCCGGCCGGCACCGGCTGCAGATTCGCTGGGGTAGTTTCTGGTCCCTGAATCTCGAACCCTACGATGTCGTCTTCGTGTTTCTTTCACCGGTGCCGATGGCCAAACTCTGGGACAAGGCGCAGCGCGAGATGCGTCCGGGGACCTTGTTTGTGAGCTGCGCGTTCGAAGTGCCGGGCCAGCGCCCTGATCGGACGATTGAGTTGTCATCGCCGCGGCAACCACGGCTGCTAGTGTGGCAAATCGCGCCAAGAAAGTGATCCTGCCCGTTGTTGGCTTCGCGCCGGTGCTGCCGGCGCGGGCGCATGTGCTCGTCCTCGGAACCCTGCCGAGCGTGGCTTCGCTCGCGCACCGGCAATATTATGCGCATCCGCGCAACGCCTTCTGGCCCATCATGGCTGAATTGTTAGGGTTCGATGCGTCGTTAGCGTACGCACAGCGGGTAGCTCAGCTGCGGCGCCACGGCATCGCGCTCTGGGATGTCTGCCATAGCGCACAACGCAACGGTAGTCTCGATGGCGCTATCAGGACACAGGGACTGGTAGCTAACAACATCGCCGGGTTGTTGGCTCTGCAGCCGTCGATCCGCAGTGTATTTTTGAATGGCGTCTCCGCCGCGGCTCTTTTCAGGCGCTGGGTGGCGCCGACGCTGGCGCCTGAATTGGCATCTTTGCCACGCTGGACCCTGCCTTCGACCAGCCCGGCCAACGCCACAATGACAATGCAGCAAAAATCCCGGGAGTGGTCGAAGGTACGCCGCTACCTGCAAGACGTTGAGCAATGACGGGGCTCGGCGAACAGCACAATTTGATCTAGTCTTGCTCCGGGTATAGCAGGTAGGCCTTGCGTTCGGCGCGCCAGGCGTTTTCGTCTCGCCGCGCCAGCGCATCCAGATCGCCGCAGGTTGCTGCTGCGTCGTCGACCCACTCGCGCAGCAGTGCACTGCCGTTGATGACATCGATCGCGAGCCGCGTGGTTTCGTATTCATAGGCGAAATCACGCCACAACGGGTAGTCCGGTCGGAGCGCACGCAAGGCCTTGAAAGCCAGCGCCTGCACGCGCCACGGCTGGAAGCGGGCGTGGTCGTAACCATCGCCGTCGGCATGCACCTGCAGGCCCTGGCACAGCTGGCCCTGATGCTTGTAAAAAGTCGGTTCAAACCAGCACGGCCGAATCCGGCAGCCCTCGAGCCACTGCGGCGCGAGGGCGCGCATCCGACCTAACAACTGCCAGGCATCGATATCCGGCGCACCGAACAGTTCCAGCGGCCGGGTGGTGCCGCGGCCCTCGGACAGCGTCGTGCCTTCGACCATCACGGAGCCGGGATAAACACGGGTCATGTTGAGGGACGCCGCGTTAGGGCTCGGATTGACCCAGCTGCGCGCCGCCGGCCAGCCGAATCCGGGCGCTTCGTTCGGCCGGTAGTCCGGCATGCTAACAACCCGGCATTCCACGCTGAGTTTTAGCGTCGCTACGAAATAGCGCGCCAGCTCGCCGAGGGTCAGGCCGTGGCGCATCGGAATCGGCGCCGCGCCGACAAAACTCTCGCAGCCGGGGCCCAGGGACAGGCCTTCGACCGGACGTCCGGCCGGGTTGGGCCGGTCGAGCATCCATATCGACTTGCCGTGCTGCGCAGCTGCTTCGAGCACATAGCGCAGCGTGGTCATGTAGGTGAACACGCGGCTGCCGATATCCTGCAGATCCACCAGGATCACATCGCAGTGCGCCAGCATCGCGGCGCTCGGCCGGCGCACTTCACCGTACAGGCTGAACACTGGAATCCCGAGGCGCGAGTCGACAAAATCCTGCGACTCGACCATGTTGTATTGCTTGTCGCCGCGAATCCCGTGTTGCGGCCCTAACGCCGAGGTCAGCTGGATGTCCGGGTTTGCGGCCAGAACATCGAGACTGTGTTCGAGGCTGCGCGTCACCGAGGCGGGATGGGCGAGCAGCGCGCAACGCCGGCCACGCAGTTCGCCGCGCAGTGCCGAGTCGGCCAGCAATCGATCGATGCCGAAGGTGGTGTCCGGTGCCATGGAGCTAATTTACACGCGCGCGAGCCAGCTGGGCGGGTCGTGGAAATCCGGCGTGCCGGTACCATGAGCCAGCGCCCAGTAATCGAGGCGGCCGTGCCGGTCGGCAACCACCATCGTGATGCCGATCTCAAGCGCGGCGGCCGGCACATCGATTTCAGCCGTCAGCGTGCATTCTGTTAGCGGCGGAGCCGCAGCGATTGCCGGCCGCGGATGTGGCAGGCCGAGATCAATCGCCGGCAGCGTGACCTCGGCGGCGCGCTGCCCGGTGCGCCGCGCGCTGAAGTCATAGGCCTGCCAGTGCCCCGCGGGCGAGAAATTCCACTCGCGATAGGGGATTTCGCCGGCCGCACGCACGAACAGCTCGCAACAGGTCGCACGCCACAGCTTGTCGAGTCGCAGCACGGTCGATGCGACCTCGGGCCAGATCACCGACTGTGGGTCGGCACTCAACCAATAGCGCACACGCAGGCGCGTCGGCGTCACACGTCGCAGCGACGCGGCCGCAGCGGCCGCGCCATACGCGAGACTGTCCGGATGCCGCTCGAGCGCGATCCGCGGCGCCGTCGAGCCGCCGGTCACCGCTGGCGCGGCTTAAATGTCAGCTCGGTGAGTAAGGCATCCGCCTGGTAAACCTTGCGGAGCGCCTCGCGCATGATCGCCGGGTGCACCGCGATCGCACGGTTCATAGCTGTGTCAAACCAATAGTCGCCGGCAATCGAATGAATGTTGCCGTCGAACAGCAGGCCGACAATCTCGCCGCGCGCGTTGATCAGTGGGCTGCCGGAGTTGCCACCAACGATATCGTTGTTGGTCGAGAGGTTGAACCTGGTGGTCATGTCGAGCTGGTCGCGCACCGCGAGCCAGCGATCCGGAATCCGGAACGGCTCAGCGCCCGTGGCGCGCTCAAAGGCACGCGACAGCGTGGTAAACGGCGCGAGATTAACCCCGTTTTCGCGCCAGGCCTGGACGCTGCCAAAATTGAGGCGCGGCGTGAAGGTTGCATCCGGATACACGGCGGTGCCCAGAATCGCAAAGCGGGCGGCGGCGATCTTCTCGGATGCGGCGTCGATCGGCGCTTCGACCAGGTCCTCGTGCCGCTTGCGCAGTGCACGCGCTGTCGCATCAACGCTGCGGGCCAGTTCGATCATTGGGTCCGCTGACGCCTTGACGGCGGTTGCGCCACCGGTGAACAGCGCCGCGCGGGTTGCGGGATCCTGCAGTTGCGTGCCCTTGATGACGCGCGCCGCGAGTTCGTCCGGTGACGCCGTGGCTAACAGCTGGCGCACGACCGCGTGGTCAGGGCCCAGCCACTCGCGCATGCGTTGCAGCGAGAACGACAGGGTCAGTTCTTCGAGTTCCGAATACACCGGGACGGCGGCTTTCAGCTGCTGTTCGAGGCGCGGCAGGCCGGCATCGGTAAACTCACGCAGGCGGTCGGCGTTGGATTTGGCCCGCTCATCGGCGGCCCGGACCAGTGCGCGCGCATAGCGAAACAGGCGGCTGTTGAAGCCGGCGCCGCCCTCGAGAAATACATACTCGAAGTAGGTGTCGCGTTCCACGGCCAGCGCTTGCTCGATGTCGCGCCAGGGATCGCCGAAATTCCTGGCGAGATCCGGGCGTGCGGCCACCTGTGCGCGCAGCGACTGTTCCGCAGCACGCTTGGCAGCGATCAACGAATCGTCCAGCAGCGCATCTAACAACTTGCGGCGCACCTTGATGCCGTTTTCGAGACTATGGAGGGGTTCTTCAGCAATGCGCGCGGCGGTCGGGCTGGTCTTGGCGAACTGCAGGTAACGGCCACGCAGCTCGCTGCTGCGCAGTAAGGCTCCGGGTATTTCCAGATTGCGGGATTGCAGGTACTGCGCGAGCGTCAGCAGACGATCGGTGTTGCCAGGATTGCCAGACACAAATACGGCTTCGCCGGCTGCCGGCCCGTCGAAATTAATGGGCATGTAGTTTGTGCTGCGAACGGGTTTCCCCTTATCGTCATAGACCCGCATCAGCGACATGTCGAGGCACCAGCGCGGATACTGGAAGTTATCCGGATCGCCGCCAAACGACGCAATGTTGCCTTCTGGCGCAAAAACCAGGCGCAGGTCGCTGTAGCGCCGGTACTTGTACATGAAGTACTGGCCGCCGTTGTAGAGGGTGACTGCCTCACACTTCAGCGGGCCGGACTTTTTGTCCTTGGCCGCCGCCGCTTCGCAGCCTGATTCCAGTTCGGTCAGCTTGCGCTTGCGTGTCTCGTTAGCGTCCGCGGCGCTGAGATTGGCGGTCGCTGCGCCGATCTGCGCGGTGACGTTATCCATGGCGACCAGGATGTCGGCGATCTGCACGCGGCAGCGCAGCTCGCGGCTGCGGTCCGGCGCGAGAAAGCCACTGTCGATCAGGCTCGCTTCCTTGCTGGAATTTTCCGCGAGGCAGGAGGCTGCGCAATGGTGATTGGTCAGGATGAGACCATCCGGCGATACAAAACTGGCGCTGCAATTCTGCAGGCGCACCGAGGCGCGGCGCACGTGGTCCAGCCAGGCCTGATCCAGTTTCAGGCCGTACTGGGAGTTGACCCGCGCAAGCGGAAAATTATCGTAGGTCCACATGCCTTCGTCGCCAAAGCTAACACCGCTCAACAGTGCGACGATCAGGAACACAGGTTTTAGGCGGCGCATCGCGACTCCGGACAATGAATGATGATTGGCGCGCATTATCGCGTATTTACAGCAGAAAAGCGCCGCCACGGAGTTTGCGGATCAACGTGCCAGATATGCGGCTGGTCCCACGACTGCGGCCGCGCTGTAATGGCCGCGGGGTCCGGGGGATCGCGGCAGCCAGGGAAGGCAATTCATGCGTCGTCACGCAGCGGGTCAGGGTCTGTTCGAGGCAATGGTGGTCATAGCCTGTGCGGCGTTGTTGCTGTTGGGCGCGTATCAGCTGACTGTGAACCGACAGGGAGTGCGGCGCGAGTCCGGGGGCAACATCGGCGGCACGGCGCCGTCAGCGAGGCAGGGCGCTCTGAACAATCGGTCGCCCATCGCCGGAGCTGGCGGCGCCGGCGCAGCAGACGGACTGACACGCGCTGCCGCGGGCATCTGAGCATGTACGCCGGCCGTTTGCTGCATAACGGGCAGGCAGTCGACGTTGATGTCTGGCACTGCGAATCCTTCCTGGAGCGTGCGCTCGGGCTGATGGGGCAGGCGCCGCTCCCCAATGCGCTCGCATTGCGCATTGCCCGCTGCCGGGGCATTCACACCTTCGGGCTCGGCTATGCCATCGATGCCGTGTTCACCGATCGCGACGGTCGGGTGCTGCGTTGTCGGCGGGCGCTGCCGCCGCGAAGTGTAGTGCTGCAGCCGGGTGCGCATGCAGCCTGGGAAATGCGTGCCGGGCTTGCCGGTGTGTTAGGTGTCGAAGCGGGCAGCACTCTAATGCTGGAGGGCGAGTTGCTGGAGGGCGAGTCCCGTCCTGCGCCACTCAATCAGCGTCGTCCTGCGCGAGCGTCAGGGTCTCGGGGGCGCTCTGGGCGGTAGCATTCTGCGCCGGGTCCTGCGTCAGCGGCGCAGGAATGGCGGCACGGCGTGCCTCTTCGCGCGCCAGCAGGTCCTCCGGGGTGTCGATGTCGATCGCCGCCGATGGCATCGTTACCCGAATCACACGTTCCATATGGCGTTGCAGGATTGCGCGCGCGCCGCGGTCGCCCTGCAGTTGCTGCAAGTCGCCGAAACACCAGCGCGGAAAAATTGCCGGGGCGCCGACTATGCCGCTGAAACTGGCGGCCGTGATCCACTCGGGTTGCGCGCGCCAGGCGCCCGTAAGCCGCGCCAGGTCGTCATGGGTGACGTCCGGCTGGTCTGCTAACAGGATCAGCACGGCGTCGGCGGAGCCCGGCACCTGGGCAAGGCCCGCCCGGATCGAACTCGACATCCCCTCGCGCCAGTTGCGGTTGATTGCCAGCCCGACACTCGCGTGACGCAGCGCCGGCGTGAGTTCTGCCGCATAGGCGCCCAGCACGACGGTGACCGCATGTCCTGCGACCTGCACGGCGCGGGCTGCCATCAGCGGCAGCAGCGGCCGGTCGCCGATGCGCGCCAGTTGCTTCGGCGATCCGAAGCGGCGCGCTTCGCCGGCCGCCAGCACGATCGCATGTAACGCGGGTTCGCTCATGGCAACTCAGGGGCCTTTGGCGTCGGCCGGCCGCCCGGGTGAGCGGAGTTCAATTCCGGTCGGCAGTGCGCGGCCAACCGCGTCAAACAGGTCACGCTCCTCCAGGATGGAATCCGCATCGACAAACGACGCGCGCCGCCATTCTGCAACACTGTAGTGTTGCTCAAACAGGTGATAGATCGCGTGCCGCCGGCGGACCAGCACGTCGGTATAGAACTGGTTGTAAGCCTTGCAGGCGGCTAACAAGTCCGCCGGCGGGGAGTCGAGCGACGTGCCCAGGTCCTCGATCGCCCGGCTGCTCATCCACAGGGTCTCGGCAAGGTCGGCCAGTGTCTTGTGGTCGGTCACGTCGGTTGCCGGAATGAGTGGCTGCAGGATGGCGCAATGCTCCAGGTCCTGGCGATTAAAACGACGCACCACGAATACCAGGTAGCGTGCCGCGGCCCGCGCGAACGGCTCCAGCACGGCGAGCGGGTAGTCGGCAGCCAGTGTCGCGGCCAGCGCCGCGCGGGCCGCGCCCATATGCGCGCGTTCCGTGGAAACCTGCTGGCGGATAAATTCAAGCTCGTTCATGCAATCGTCCGGGGTGAGCGCGTGCGGAAATATATCACGAACGCGACGCCAGCTAACACGGCGTCCGCGACACCCATGACGATGTAGGGCGCCGACGGCCGCCAGCTGTCGAACAGGCGTCCGCCTATGAACGTGATCGCCAGGATGCCGGCCGCCCCGAACATGCTGAAGACACCGATGACAGCGCCGCGGCCACGATCCGCGGACACCTGGCCGACCAGCGACTGCGATGCGAGAATGCCGCTCATTTCACCGATGCCTAACAAAATGGCCGCGAAATACATCGCTGGCGACAACGGGTCCGGGATCAGTCCGACGGTCAGGTAGGCGATGCCGGCGAGCGTCATCGCCATCGCGACCGCCAGTGTGCGATCAAACCGGTCGACGAACAGAATGACCACGACGGCCCATAACGTTGCCGCGAGTTGCGTGACGACGAAGAATACCCGGCCTGCGGCCTGCGCCTCGGCGGTGGTCATGCCATTGCCGACGCCAACGATCGTCAGCCACTGCAGGAAGAATGTCGAAAGCACGGCCAGATCGCCGCGCGACACGAAGGCCGACAGGTAGGCTAACAACACGCGCGGTTCGCGTGCCGCATGCAAACCGATCCGCAGTGTTGCCAGCAACGGCTCGCGCGTCGCGACCCTGGCCGGCGCGCCCGGCTGCAATCCAAAGGCAACGATGACCAGCGGCACCAGGCACAGCGCGGCGATGGTCCAGTACGAGCAACGTGCAACCTGCTCGGGTGCAACGCCCATTTTTTCGAGTATACGCGGCAGGCCGGCGCCGACACCGATCAACGAGGCGATACCGATGCCATTGAGGAAGAAGCAGATGCCGACCAGTCGGCCGCGGGTCCTTTCGACCGCATAGTCGGCGATGACCGCGGCAATCATGGCCGAGACGCAAGCGGCGCCGATGGCGAAAATGCCACGGAACGCATACAGCTCGTTGGGATGAGTTGCTAGCGGATAGAGGACATAGGCCAGGCCCATCAGTGCAAAACCGATGGCGTAGATGCCGCGCCGGCCCGCCTTGTCAGAGGCCGCGCCCACGAAACTAGCGGCAATGATAAAAATGATTTCATTGAAGCCGGCGAGATTGCCCGCGAGTTTGCCGACCTCGCTGTCCGGCACGCCCAGCACCTCGCGAAAAAAGTACGGTTGCAGGTTGCCGATGATCGACAGCAGCGCGATCGTGAAGAACGATGCACCTAACAACGAATAGAAATGGCCGCGCGTGACGCCGGGCACGAACTCCCAGGGGCCGATTTTCAGTTGCAGCGGCGCCGCGTCATGATTCATTGCGCATGTTCCCGGTGAATTCCTGCAACCAAAAAAAAGGGCCGACCCTCTCGGGCGCGGCCCCGGTATTCAACGCCGATTGTTTGAATGAGTCGTGATCAGCCTGCTGCCTGCTGCGTCACCTGGCTCCCGGCAGGCTGCGGAGCGACGAGCGGCACGGTATCCAGCACCCAGGCCCTGGTTTCGCGACGCGCCGGGCAGGGAATGGCGAAAATTGTGTCGCCCCTGGCCTGTAATTCCCGCAGCTTCTCCATGTCCATACGCCAGCCACGCACTTCGAACTCATCGAGTTTGTCGCGGTACTGCAGGATGACCTTGTCGGCGGGCATCATCAGTTCCTTGGCGCGCGACGGTGGCGTCAGGCGTGGACAGACCTCGTTCATGACTTTGATGTCCTGCGACGCAATGAACACGTTGCGCTGATTGACCTTCTTGTCCAGCCAGTTGTTCAGCCACTTCCACGGCGCCTGTTTGCCGAACAGCACGTTGCGCTCATTGAGCAGGAACACGCGCGTACGCCGCTCGTCGATCGGCGCTTCGAACATGTATTGATGCATCGAGGCCTTGGCCGAGAAATTGATGAAGGTCCACATGTGATTCGGGCCGTAGGTGCCCGAGCCCGCTTCCATTTTGCCGCCCTTGGGTCGTACAAAACGCATGACAGGGTTCTTGAGCGGCGGGGCATCAAAAGTCGACAGGAAGCCAAAACCCCAGGGATTGTTCTTGTGCGGACGCAGCTCCATCATCAGATAGCTGTCTTCGCGATCGCCCTGATAGCCGTGGGTGGTATGCACATATTCGTTGTGCGCCGGGTCGAGGCCGTTCTCAATCGAACGCTCGTAGTGATAGTTGATCTCGAAGGTGATGACCGTCGAGCGCCATTCGGGCGTGCCATGCTCGTCGACCGGCATGATCGGCGGCCGCTCTTGCGCCGGCAGGTCACCGAGAAACGCAAAAACGATGCCGTATTTCTCCTCGACCGGATAGGAGTCGACACGAGCGCGCGGCGGCGGGGTGGTCTTCATGCCGATCGACGGGATGCGGATGCATTTGCCGTCGCGGTCATAGCGCCAGCCGTGATACGGGCATTGGACGGTGCCATCTTTACACTTGCCCATGCTCAGCGATGCGCCGCGGTGGGCGCAGGTATCCGACAACACGGCCGGCTTGCCTTCCTGGTCGCGGAACACGACAAAATCATGGGCCAGGATACGGACGCGTTGCGGCGTAGTACTCAAGTCCTCGGCACGTACCACCGGATACCAGAAATTGATGAACATAGCTCAGCGCTCCTTGCGAACCGATCGTTAAGCGGGCAATTGTCCTGCCGCGGGGTGGTTTTGGACCATGTACAAGCCCTGCATTGACCGACGCGCGGTCGGCATGCTCTAGTTTGCCTCATTGCGTCACAGGAGGTGCAGGTGATGAGTGAAGCGCAGCGAGCTGTTAGCAGCGAAGGCCCCCGGGCCGGCGGTCATAATCCGATGGCGGGCACGTCCAGTGGTTTTGAAGGCCGCGAGGAATTGTTAGGTCAGGCGGTCGCACTGGCGATCCGGACGCTCAAGGACTCGGTGCCTTACCAGCACGAAATGAACGACGCGCTGGTCAAGATGCACCTGACAGCGTTGCAGTTCGCCAAGAACAAGGGTCTTGTCAGGGAATTGGTCGAGCACGATATCAAGACCATGCAACCGATGCTCGCGCGCATCAAGGGCATCATCGAAAAGACCGGCGAAAAAGAGATTGCGCTGATTGGCATGTTCGATCGTACGGCCTGCCTGTATCAACTGTGCCTCGATCTCAAGGTTGAGAAGGGCCGGCGCGAGTTCACCTTTCCGTTCACCATGGTGCTCAACATCAGCCGCAAGATCGGTCAGTTCGACATGACTTCCGAGGAAGTCCATGAGCTGTGGATGAAGCCGCGCCTGCACGGCTATGCGGCCTGCGTGGGCGTCAAGATCGATGTATCCGACATCGGTCCCGACGGCAGGGTCGTAGTCAAGCTTGTCGACTGATGCAGCGGCGCGACCTGCTGCCGGCGATGTTAGGGTTCGGCGCGGCGTTCACGGCCGCAACCGGACCCGCAGTTGCGGCGGCGCCCATGGAGGCCGGCGAACCTAACAAGGGCCTGCCGCAGACCGCTACTGAACACCTGCGCAATCTAGTGCGCATGCAGGGTAGTCTGGACGAAGAGGATGTGCCCTGGTGGTTTACCGGCGTCATTTTCGCGGTCGCGGGCGAAGGCGCGACTCCGGTGCCGTTGGTGCGCTTCGAAGGCATGGAAATCTACTGGTTCCAGCACAAACCGGATGGCTATTTTCTCGGCGGTAACACGGTCACTTTTTTTCGTGACTTCAACACTAACGAGTACCTGGGCGAGTTCAAGAATCCATGGACCGGCAGCACCGACACCGTCAAGCCGGCGGTGCAGGGCGGTGGACTCGGGTTCAAGTACACCGAGCGCGGTATATGGCCGGCTCGTTACAGCGGCGAGGATCTGGGGCCAGCGCCGCAGGGGCCGCTGTGGATCCAGTGGCATGCGTTAGGTGACTATGTGTGGCTGCAGCATCAAACGGTGTATCCGCCGGGTATGCCGCCGATGCACGGACAACGGCAGTCGATGTTTGTGCCGCAACGCGAATTCGCGCGCCGGAACAGCAAGCGGTTGCCTGCGGCGTTTACCTCCGTGGTCTTTCAGGGCTGGCCACGCTGGATGAATATGGGCGACCGGCCAGGACATGTTGTATGGCATGCATCGGGCGTCAAGATTGCGTCCGTCGCGCAACTGCCACGGGAGTATCGGGCGCGGGCTGTGCGTGAATATCCGCAAAGAATGACAGCCAGGCCACCAGGCTAAGCGCACTGAACAAAATGTGGTTGCGTAAACGCAACAAATTTGACCCGGGCGTACCGGGTCTGCTACTAAGGGACAATCCCCTCAAGGACGAGTGGATTTCGAGTGTCAGGGCGGGAGTGGCGCTGGATGCGCTGTTTCGACCCATCATCGTAATCGGGGGAGATTTCAAGATGCGAGCAAATTCAATGCGCTCATTCGGTTTGCGTACGGCGGCTGCCATGGCGCTCGGCGCTCTGGTCTCTGTACCTTCAATGGCGCAGGAGTCCGGGTCCGAAGCATTGGACGAAGTGGTCGTCCAGGCCCGCAAGCACAGTGAAAATCTGCAGGAAGTGCCGCTGAGCATCAGTGTCATTTCGGCGGAAGAAATCGCGCGCCAGAATTTGAGTTCTAACGAAGACATCGCGCGTCTCGACCCCTCGGTGATTTTTGACTATGGCGCGTCCTTGCAGGACACCCGCATCGTGATTCGCGGACTATCCCCGACCCGCGGCCGTGTCAATTCAGCGGTGCTTATCGACGGCGTCGATGTCACCAGCGAGAGCATCCAGTTCGCGGGTGGCGGCCTGCTCGCTACCGGCAGGTTGTTCGACCTGCGGCAGGTTGAAATCGTCAAAGGCCCGCAAGCAGCGTTATATGGCCGCTCTGCATTTGCCGGAGCGATCAGTTACACCACGAAAGACCCCGCCAAGGAATTCGGCACTGAAGTGCGCGTGGATGGGTCCGAGAAAGGCCGTTACTTCGCAGGTGTTGGCCTTGACTTGCCGGTCAACGAGAATTTCGGCGTGCGTGTCAGCGGCACCTATTACAACCGCGATTCGATCTACAAGAATATTGCGCTGAACGCAGATGTCGGCGCTTCTGATGGCTACAGTCTCGCGGTCACGTCCAAGTGGCAGGCAACTGAGAATTTCAGCGCGCGGCTGCGCCTTGATTACACGCAGGATAATGCCGAGATCCGTCCACAGGTCTATCTGCGTGCTAACGAACGCCTCGATCCCGCTCCGGCTAATTTGTGCGCCAATGCAGCGGCGCGGACAGCCAGCACAACCTGCGTGTTTACCGGCACCGGCATCAATCCTACGACCGGCGCGGTCGGCAGCCAGACACGCCTGTTTTATCGTGGCAGCACGGGGCGATATTCCGATATCGGCAGCCCGCGGCCTAACATGACGCCGGACCCCAAGACCGGCCAGATGTATCCGGGGTCCGAACTCAAGACATTCCGCGCCAATTTGACGCTGGAGTGGAAGCTCGCGCAGGGAACCTTGACTTCAATCACAGGCCTCACTGATTCGGACGCGTTTACGTCTGAAGACCTGGACCACGATGCCACCTGGAATGGCACGATCGACACCGC
>JANLTW010000059.1:0-17593 GCA_031363155.1 Gammaproteobacteria bacterium
AGGGAGAAGAAGCTCGTTTCAACCGCCAATTATTCGAAGCTGACAGACCCGAACAATTGTTTGCCTGTAGTTTTTCTTGTTGGTTTTTCTTCTTCTTCTTAGCCCGACTTCCCCCATCATCCCTGTGTCTTCTCGCGGTGCCCGTCAAAGGTCCCGCCAGAAGATGTTAAACGGGTCTCAATTCATCTTGCAAGTACCGGTTTCAAAAAGAGATTTTATTCAGGCCCTAAATGCCAAAAAAGCCCTTAATTTCGAACTAATATTTATATATTTCATACGGTTAGCACGCTTTGTTAACCAATACTCTCTTTAAGAGCTTGAAACGCCACCCAGCAGGGGCACGAAAGTGACCGCTCCAAGCGAAACCCGGTCGATCTGCTTTTCGCGGCGCGTGTAGCACCACAATTCCTGCTGCCCTTCCGTCCCGGCCGGAACGATCAGGCGGCCGCCCTTCGCCAGCTGCTGCAGCAAGGCCTCGGGCACGCGCAACGCGGCCGCCGCCACCAGGATGCCGTCGAACGGGCCCTGCGCTTTCCAGCCCAGGCTGCCATCGCCGTGACGGAATCGCACGTTGCGGATGCCAAGCTCCTTGAGCCGGGCCTTGGCACGCTCGAGCAGAGGCTCGATGCGCTCGATGGTGCAGATCTTGTCGGCGAAGGGCGCGAGCACCGCGGTCTGGTAACCACAGCCTGTGCCGACTTCAAGCACGCGGCGCAGCGGCGGTCCGTCTAGCAGCGCCTCGGTCATGCGCGCGACGATGTAGGGCTGCGAGATGGTCTGCGCGAAGCCAATAGGCAGCGCGGTGTCTTCGTAGGCGCGGCTGGCCAGCGCTTCGTCGACGAAAATGTGCCGCGGCACGTTGCGAATCCGATCCAGGACCGCCATGTTCTTGATGCCCTGATCCTGCAGGCGCTGCACCAGGCGGTCGCGCGTGCGCGCCGAGGTCATGCCGATGCCGGCGAAACGCTGGTCGGTCAAGCGGGCATCGCTTTCAACCAGTGGCGCGTGTCATCGAGCGCCGACTGCCGTGTGAGATCGACTTGCAGCGGCGTCACCGATACCAGGCTGTTAGCGATCGCGTGAAAGTCGGTGCCCGGGCCGGCATCGTCGCCGGGACCCGAGGGCCCGACCCAGTAAACCGTGCGGCCGCGCGGATCCTGGGTCTTGACGGCTCGTTCCGAACGATGCCGCGCACCCAGCCGCGTGGTCTCGATACCACGGATCTGCTCGTACGGCAGATCCGGAATATTCACGTTGAGCATTGTGTTAGGTCCGGGCGGCACGGCGATCATGTGCTCCACCAGTCGCCGCGCAATACGCGCGGCGCTGTCGAAATGCCGGCCACTGCCCGACTGGCAATTGAGCGAGAAAGCGATCGCCGGCAGCCCCAGCAAACGTCCTTCCATGGCTGCCGCCACCGTGCCGGAATAAAGCACATCGTCGCCGAGATTCGGGCCATCGTTGATCCCGGAGCAGACCATCTGGAAGTCAAAGTCAAACAGGCCGCAGATCGCCAGGTGCACGCAGTCGGTCGGCGTGCCGGTCACGAAAAACACCCCAGGCTCGACTTTGCCGACGCGCACTGGCACATCGAGCGTCAGCGAATTGCTGGCACCGCTCTTGTTACGATCCGGCGCGACCGTGACCAGTTCGGCCACGTGGGCGAGTCCTTTGCGCAACTCGGTCAGACCGCGTGCACGATAACCATCGTCATTGGCCAGAAGTATTCTCACGTCGTGCGCTGGGTCCTGATTGGGTTCTGCAAGGCGCGCCAATATACTGAAACGCCGCTTGAGGAGGTAGCTTGAGTCATCCCCCGCGCCGTCGCGAGCTAAAAAAGAATAAGCATACGACCGCCACGGTCGAACCGCTGCCCGACGCGGATTTTCGCGCCGCGGTCGCCGATGCCCTGCCATTGCAGCATGAGCCACGTGTCACGCGCGGCGCCCGCAAGCCCGCGCCGCGAGCCCGCTTTACGCTGGCGGCACGTCGTGAATTACTCGAAGAAAGCCTGCGCGCCGACCCGGAGGTCCTGGACGCGGAAATCGGCGACACGGTCAGTTTCCGGCGCGACGGTGTCCAGGAGGCCGTGCTGCGCAAATTGCGCCGCGGCAGCTACCGCACCGAGGCTGAGCTCGATCTGCACGGTCTCAACGTCGAGGCCGCGCGCGCTGAACTGCGCGCGTTCCTGGCCGAGGCCCGCATGCGCCAGTTGCGCTGCCTGCGCATCGTGCATGGCAAGGGCCTGCGCTCGGGCCACCGTGGCCCGGTTGTCAAAGTGATGACGGTTGGGCTGCTGCGCCGCCTCGACAAGGTGCTGGCCTTCTGTTCGGCGCGCCATGTCGATGGTGGTACCGGCGCCGTGTACGTGCTGCTGTCAGTCTAGATTTCGGCGCCGCTGTGCGCGTCCCGGGCATCCAGCAGTTCGTGCAGCACCGTGGTCGCGAAACTGCCCGGGTTGAGCCGGAATTGCAGCCGCAGGCTCGCATTATTTTCGCCCCACTGATGCGACAGTTGCTGGACGCGCAGCCGCAGCGGCCGGCGCTCCGCGCGCAGGCCCTCAGCTAACAACCAGCGGTCGAGTGGTTCGCAGGCGGCCGCCGCCCGGGCCTCGAGGTCTGCGGTCTCGCCCTGCGTCGACAGCCCGCCGGCCGCGCCCCACATGGGACCGGTGGGATGCAGCTCGCTGCCCTGGCAACGTGCGCGCAGCGAGTCATCCGGTTCGTTGACTGCGAATACGGTATTGCCGTCATCGAAATTGGCGATGTCACCGGCGCGCAGTTCGTTCCAGGTTCGCGCCTGGACGCGCTGCGCCAATACCCGGTTGAAAATCAGGCTGCGCGCCGCCGACAGCGCGAAGCTGCGATCGCTGCGCACGAACCCGGCCGGGGCGTCAGCCGCCACAGGCTGCGCGTACTGGCGGGCGCGCAGCAGGTTGCCCGCGTCGCGCCCGAAACGCTGCGGGCCGAAATAATTGGGCACGCCGGCGGCCGCGATCAGACTCAGCCGCTCATTGATCGCCGCCCGGGACACCAGGCCTGACAGATTTGTTAGCAGCAGGTCAAAACGATTGGCCGCGAGCGCGCCACGGCGCAGCTTGCGGTCATGGGGATGGGCCGCGAGCACTTCGTAACCCTCGCCGCTGAATCCTTCCCAGACCACCGCCTCGCCGCGGCTCACTGGCACCGAGAACCACTGCGTTGCCACGGCGTGCCGGTCCTTGAGACCGGCAAAACCGACATCGTGGGGCCGAACCCTTGCGCGCCTGGCGAGATCGCGCGCGACCCATTCGGTATTGGCGCCGCGCTTGCGGACATGCAGCAGCCAGTGATGCCCCTGCCCCGCGGCTGCGAACCCCAGGTCCTCATCGACCTGAAAGTCCTCGGGCTGCGCGCGCAGGATCGCCTGCCCCAGGGGCTGCCCAAGGGCGCGTGCCGGGTGCAGGGCTGAGGCAAGCCAGTCCTCGGGTAGCTCGCTCAAAGGGCCGTCAGGGTCACAACGGCGTTGGCTGCGAGCCCTTCGCGACGGCCGACAAATCCCAGGCCTTCGGTGGTCGTAGCCTTGAGATTGACGTCCTGTGCCGTGAGATCGAGCAGCGCAGCAATATTGGCGACGATGCCCGCGCGGTGCGGGCCGATACGCGGCGCCTCCGCGAGCAAGGTCAGATCGGCGTTGACCGGCCGCAAGCCACGCGCCCGTAGCAGTCGCAAAGCCTCCTTGACGAAGCCCGCGCTCGCCGCGCCGCGCCAGCGCGGATCGGAATCGGGAAAATGCATGCCGATGTCGCCCAGACCAGCCGCGCCTAACAACGCATCGCACAGCGCGTGCAACAGCACGTCGCCGTCTGAATGCGCGACCACCCCCTGGTCGTGCGGCACGCGCACGCCGCCTAACATAACGTGGTCGCCGGCGCCAAACGCATGGATGTCAGTGCCAAATCCGGTACGCATGCTGGTCCTCGCTGGCAAGTCGGGCTGTGCGCCCAGGGCGGCGGCGGCCAGCGCGAAATCCCCGGCGCGGGTCACCTTTAGGTTGCTGGGCGAACCCGGCACCAGCAGCGGTGTCGCGCCGGTCGCTTCCATGGCCTCCGCTTCATCCGTGGGCAGTCTGCCCGCCGCCAGCGCGGCGTGCAACGCCGCCTGCAATTCCCCGAGACGGAACAGCTGCGGCGTCAGCGCCCGCCACAGGCCGGCGCGCGGCACGGTCTTCAGTACCTTGTCGCCGCTGCTGCGTTTGACGGTGTCGCTGACCGGCAGCGCTAACAAACCGCCGCAACCGGCCGCAACGCAGGCGGCCAGCAGCGTATCGATTTCGCCGCGGGTTACGCAGGGACGCGCGGCATCGTGAACCATCACCCAGTCGCCGGCGGCGGCCTCCGACGACAGCGTTTGCAGCGCATTGAGCACGGAATGGCAGCGCTCGGCGCCGCCCGCGGCAATCAGTACCCTGGAAAAACCGAGTTCCGCGGCCAGCGTGGCGCCGCGCGCATCGCCGCTCGCCAGCGCCAGCGCTACGCCGCGACAGCGCACATCAGCGGCGAACGGCTTGAGCGCCCACTCCAGCAGCGGGCGACCTAACAAACTGCGATATTGCTTGGGTTGATCGGCACCGCTGCGTCGGCCGGTGCCGGCGGCCGGCACGACCAGCCAGTAGGCGGGGGACATCAGTCGACCTCAGCGCAACGCGGTGCGCGTGCGCCCATCGCCTTGCGCCATCAGCGGCTTCGGTACGACCTGATAAAAAGTTTCGTCAGCCGAAATCATGCCGAGTTCGCTGCGCGCGCGCTCTTCGAGAGCTAACATCCCCTGCTTGAGATCGGTCACTTCGGCGGCCAGCTGCGCGTTGCGCGCACGCAGTTCCTGATTGTTAGCTGTCTGCGCCGCAACTGCAGTCGAAAGCCGTGTGACTTCGCGCACGCCGTCCGGCGACAACCACAGGCGGTACTGCAGCAGTACCGTCGCCGTTAGCAATGCCCCAAACAGCCACTTCATAGGGGCAACAGATTAACCTGTCTGTAACAGGAAATAAAGCCCTTAAAATCAGAGCTTTACAGGGAATGCTTGAGACCCTGCATAACCCACCTTGCCACCCAGGCTGTGTTCAATCCGCAGCAGCTGGTTGTATTTGGCGGTGCGGTCCGAGCGCGACATCGAGCCGGTCTTGATTTGCGTGGCCGCGGTGGCGACCGCGATGTCCGCGATGCTCGAATCCTCGGTCTCGCCCGAACGATGCGACACAATCGATGCGTAACCGGCCTGCTCCGCCATACTGATCGCCGCCAGAGTCTCAGACAGCGTGCCAATCTGGTTGGGCTTGATCAGGATCGCGTTAGCAATTTTCCTGGCGATGCCTTCCGCCAGGATCCGGGTATTGGTGACGAACAGGTCGTCGCCCACCAGCTGGACCTTGCTGCCGAGGCGTTGTGTCAGGCCGGCCCAGCCGTCCCAGTCGCCCTCGGCCATGCCATCTTCGACGGTAATAATCGGGTATTTGGCTACCAGGCCCTCGAGATAGCTGGCAAATTCTGCGGCGCTGTAGCTCTTGCCCTCGGCCTCGAGGTGATAGCGGCCGTCCTTGAAGAACTCCGTGCTCGCGACGTCCAGTCCCAGGTAAATGTCCTTGCCGGGCTGGTAGCCGGCTTGCTCGATCGCCTCAAGAATCAGCGTCAGGGCTTCGGCGTTAGAACCGAGGTTGGGGGCGAACCCGCCCTCGTCGCCCACCGCGGTCGACTGACCCATGCCGTCGAGCAATTTTTTCAGCGTATGAAAGATTTCGGCGCCATAGCGCAGCGCTTCGCCAAGGCTGGGAGCACCGACCGGCAGAATCATGAATTCCTGGATGTCCAGGCTGTTGTTAGCGTGGGCGCCGCCGTTGATGATGTTCATCATCGGCACCGGCATTTGCGGCGCGCGCTCGCCGGCCAGCCACTTCCACAGCGGTTGGCCCGCGCTGCGGCTGGCGGCGTGGGCATTGGCGAGTGAAATGGCGAGCAAGGCGTTAGCACCCAGGCGGCCCTTGGTGTCCGTGCCATCCAGGTCGCACATTTGTTTATCGAGCCCTGCCTGGTCCGCGGCATCGCGCCCCAGCAGCGCAGCGCGCAGCGGCCCGTTGACGTTGGCGACTGCCTTGCGCACGCCCTTGCCCAGGTAACGGCTCTGGTCGCCATCGCGCAGTTCCACGGCTTCGCGCGACCCGGTCGATGCGCCCGAAGGCACTGCGGCCCGGCCCAGCGTGCCGTCGGCCAGCGTGACATCCGCTTCAACAGTCGGATTGCCCCGCGAATCGATGATTTCCCGCCCAAGAATCCCGACAATCCTGCTCATGAGTAGATTCCTACAACAGATCTTCGGCAAACGGCCGGGACTTGACCGCGTAATCAATTTCCTTGAGAGCGGCCAGCAGGGATTCCATGTGCTGCAGCGGCCAGGCGTTAGGTCCGTCGGACTTGGCCTCGGCTGGATTGGGATGCGTCTCCATGAAAAGTCCCGCGATGCCGCTGGCAACCGCCGCCCGCGCCAGCACCGGGACAAATTCGCGCTGACCTCCCGACACAGTGCCCTGCCCACCTGGTAATTGCACCGAATGAGTCGCATCAAAAACCACCGGGCAGCCGGTCTGGCGGCGCATGATCGCCAGGCTGCGCATGTCGGAGACCAGATTGCGGTAGCCGAAACTGAAGCCGCGTTCGCAGACCATGATTTGCTGGTTACCGGTCGCGCGCGCCTTGTCGACCACGTTAGGCATCTCCTCCGGCGACAGGAACTGGCCTTTCTTGATGTTGACCGGCTTGCCGGCAGCGGCGACGCGCTGGATGAAACTGGTCTGCCGGCAGAGAAATGCCGGCGTCTGCAGCACGTCGACGACCGCGGCCACCGCCGCAACGTCCGTGTCTTCGTGCACGTCGGTCAACACCGGCAGCTGCAATTGCTTGCGCACAGCGGCCAGGACCTCGAGCCCGGCCTCGATGCCCGGGCCGCGATAGCTGCTCGCCGAGGAGCGATTCGCCTTGTCGAACGAGGCCTTGAAAATGAACGGAATGCCCAGTTGCTTTGTTAGCTCGCGCAACTGGCCGGCAATTTCCACGGTCAGTTCGCGGCTTTCGATGACACAGGGGCCGGCAATCAGGAAGAACGGCCGGTTTGCACCGACCGTGAAACCGCAAAGATCCATCAGGCGCTCACGGCAGCCGGTAACTGCGCCTGGCGTGCCGCGCGCGCGGCACGCACAAACCCGGTGAACAGCGGATGCCCTTCGCGCGGCGTCGAGGTGAACTCGGGATGGAACTGCGTTGCCAGAAACCAGGGATTACCAGGTATTTCGACGATTTCGACCAGTTGATCGCGCGACCGGCCCGGGAAGCGCATGCCGGCGGCCTCATAGCGCTGCAAATAGTTGTTGTTGAATTCAAATCGATGGCGATGCCGTTCTGCGATCTGATCAGCGCCATACATGCTGTGCGCCAGCGTGTTTGGCGCCAGCAGCACATCCTGGGCGCCCAGGCGCATGCTGCCGCCGAGATGCGATGCCTCGTCGCGTTGCTGCGCGCCGCGCGCCGCGTCCTGCCATTCCGTGATCAGCGCGATCACCGGGTCCGGCGTCAGCTTGTTGAATTCTGTGCTGTTAGCCTGTTCCAGCCCCAGCACGTGGCGGCCGAATTCAATCACCGCCAGCTGCATGCCCAGGCAGATGCCCAGGTACGGAATGTGGTTCTCGCGCGCATAGCGGATCGCCTGAATCTTGCCCTCGATGCCGCGCTCGCCAAAGCCGCCCGGCACCAGGATTGCATCCATGTCCTTGAGGCAATGCGTACCGCGCGCTTCAATGTCCGTGGCTTCAATGTAATGGATATTGACCCGCGTGCGTGACTTGAGGCCCGCATGCATCAGCGCTTCGTTCAGCGAAATGTAGCTGTCGCGGATCTGAACGTACTTGCCGACCATCGCGATATCGACCTGGCCATCTGGGTTGGCTTTTGCGAGGACGACCTGCTTCCAGCCCGACAGATCGGCGGCCGGCACGTCGAGCCGCAACTTGTCGACAACGATATCGTCCAGGCCCTCGTCGTGCAGCAGCTGCGGAATCTTATAGATGTCGTCGGCGTCGACCGCGGAAATGACCGCGCGCTCCTCCACGTTGGTAAAGAGCGCAATCTTGCGGCGCTGCTCGAGCGGCATCGGATCCTTGCAGCGGCACAACAGCACATCCGGCTGGATACCGATGCTGCGCAATTCCTTGACCGAGTGCTGCGTTGGCTTGGTCTTGATCTCACCGGAGCCGCCAACGATCGGTACCAGGGTCAAATGAATATAGACGCAGTTATTGCGTCCCAATTCAACGCCCAGCTGGCGAATTGCTTCCAGAAACGGCAGCGACTCGATGTCGCCCACCGTACCGCCGATTTCAACCATGCAGACATCGGAGTCCCCGGCGCCTAACACAATATTGCGCTTGATCTCGTCCGTGATATGCGGAATCACCTGCACCGTGGCACCGAGGTAGTCGCCGCGGCGCTCCTTCGCAATCACGCGTTCGTAAATGCGCCCAGTGGTGAAATTGCTGTTGCGCCCGGTGGTTGTGTGCACAAAGCGTTCGTAGTGACCGAGATCCAGGTCGGTCTCGGTGCCGTCCGCCGTGACAAAAACCTCGCCGTGCTGGAACGGGCTCATGGTGCCCGGATCAACGTTGATATAGGGGTCGAGCTTGACCATCGCGATTCTGAGGCCGCGAGCCTCGAGGATCGCGCCTAACGACGCAGAGGCAATGCCCTTCCCCAAAGAAGAAACGACACCGCCGGTGACAAAAATAAATCGAGGCATGAGGCACCCGTCGCAGGATTCGGACTTAGTGGGTGATCAAGAATTGCCCGCTATCGACGAGCACTGAATTCCAGATCACGACGGGCAGTCAGGGTAGCAAAATTGCGCGGCGCACGCCATGCGCGCGTCCAGCCAAGGTGCTTACCAATAATGGGTCCAGCGCGCCGCCTTTTGAAACTGCTGGAACGCTTCCAGTTTGGTCTGCGGCAGCGCTTGGGAGTACATGCCGGCGTCGTACCGTACCCGGTAGCGGTCATAGACCTGCCTGTAGATCGGGAAATGGACATCCGGCAGCCGGTGTTTGGCGCGGAATTCCTGCATATTGATCACGGCGCGACGCCGGGCCTCGAATTTGTCCGCCTCGGTCAGCACGTCGCCGCGCGGCCCGAAAATCGCCGATCGGCCGATCCAGTCGTTGCGCGGTGCGCTGTCGATGAAGAAATCCGGCACCTCGCCGCCCAGACCTAGGCTGTTGTTGACCAGCGTCGTATACAGCGAGTTGTGGTAGGACGTCAGGCGGATGTCGTCCCATTCGCAGCCACCGGTCGCGGTACGGCAGATGATCTCGGCGCCCTTGAGTGCCATGCAGCGAAACAGCTCGGGTTCAAACTGCACTGCCGACATCGCGATATTGCCGATATCCGTCTGCACGACCGGGATGACGCGATCCCAGCCATAGCGTTCCACGTACTCGTCCAGGATGTCGTAAATCGTCGTCGTGAGGTTTTCCGAGCCCGGGAACATGCCGCGAACGTTGCGCTGCTTCCAGTGGACGTCGACCACAGTGCCCCGCGGGCCTACCAGCACCTGCCAGTTGAACAAATGCCCTGGCCAGCTGGCGTCGCGGGCCAGGCAGCCAAAGGCGACGTAGCAGCTGTAGCGCTTGGCGTGCGCCGCGATTTCCATGACCTCCGGGCCCGGGACTTCGATTGCGACACGCAGGGACTGTTTGCGATCCCAACCCAGCCGATAGCCCTGCAACGGGAATTCGTGGAAGCACAGCAGGTCGCAGGGGCCACCGAAGCTCTGCGCCTTGTCGATACAGCGCAGCATGTAGTCAAGATTGACGCGCAATCCCGGCGCCGGATTGTCGCCATCGATGCCGGTGGCTGGCGTCTGCACGATACCGATCGCGACGCTGTCGCGACGCAGTGGCACGGTCTCATAGGTACCATCTTCCCGAATCGCAAAATCTTTGTTAGCCGTCATCACAAACCCCGGGCGCTTTGCGCCATACGCGTAGTGCTCAACTGCGACGGATGGTAGAGGTGTGCTAGGCTCGGGTGCAATGCGTACTGACCACCTTCGCATTGCCCAACTGCTCGTCGGATGCTGGCTGCTGGGCACGGCCACTGTCATCGCACCCCAAGCGCATGGAGCCGGCGTACTGACCCGCGGCATCGGCAATGAGCCGGACAGCCTCGATCCGCATCAGGCCATCGGCACCTCGGCTTCCGTGTTGCTCTACGATTTGTTCGAAGGGCTGGTGACGGTGGATGCCGCCGGCAAGATTGCCGCCGGCTGCGCCGAAAGCTGGGCGATGGATGCTGACGGGCGTGGTATGCGATTCACGCTGCGACCGAATCTGAGCTGGTCGGACGGCGTCGCGCTGACAGCCGCTGACTTTGAATATTCCTTCCGCCGCCTGCTGGCGCCGGAAACTGCGGCGCGCTACGCGTCATTCATGTACCCGCTAAGGAATGCGCGCGCGGTAAATACCGGCCGCGCGCCTGCGGCGTCGTTAGGCGTGCGGGCTGTTGACGCAAGGACGTTGCGGCTGGACTTCGAGCAGCCAGCGCCACAGATGCTCGAAGTGCTGTCGGGCATCGCGGCCGCGCCTGTGCCAGCGCACGCCATAGCGCGCGATGGCCGCGCCTGGACACAGGCGGGCAGGATGGTCGGTAACGGCGCCTTTGTGTTAGCCGAGGTTGTGCCGCGCTCAAGTATCCGAGTGCGCCGCAATGCCCGCTATCGCGACGCGGCGAGCGTGACGCTCGATGAGGTACGCTACGTGCCGGTGGAAGACGAAGGCGCCAGCTGGCGCAGGTTCCAGTCCGGCGAGTTACAGGTCGCGGTGCGCTTTCCGCTCGACCGCGTCGATGCCATTCGCGCTCAGGCCGGCGCCCGGCTGCATCGCAGCACCGGTTTTGGCAGCAACATGCTGCTGCTCAATCTGAAGGACCCTGCCCTGGCCGATGTGCGCCTGCGGCGCGCACTATCGCTGGCGCTCGAACGCGACCTGCTGGCTAACAAAATCCTGCGCGGCAGCGGCCGGCCGGCATTCTCACTGGTGCCCGACGTGATCTCGGACTACCCCGTGCCGTCGCTGGCGGACGCGGCCCTGCCAGCGCAATCGCGCCGCCTGCTGGCGCGCGAATTGGCCGCCGGCGGCGGCGCAGGTCGGGCGCCGCTGCGCCTGCTGTACCCCTCGGACGGCAAGTCCAAAGCCCTGGCCGTGGCAATGCTCGCGATGTGGCGGGCCGCGGGAATCGCGGTTGAAATCCAGAGTCAGGACTTGACCTCGGTAATTGCCGCGGCGCGCAGCGGCAAGTATCAAATGGCGCTGTATGCCTGGTTCTCTTCATTCGATGATCCCGTCACCTTTCTCGACCTGCTGGCTAACAACCAACGCGGCAGCCTCACCGGCTATGGCAACGCCGAGTTCGACCGGCGCATGGCGGCTGCCAATGCGCTGCTCGACCCTGAGGCGCGCGGCGCGGGCCTGGCGGCTGCCGAAGCGCTGGCACTGGCGGATTATCCGTTGATTCCGCTATTTCACAGCGTCAACCTGCGTCTGGTCAGCGACCGCGTCAGCGGCTGGACCGACAACTCCCGCGGCGCCAATCTGTCGCGCTACCTGGGACTGCAACCCTGAGCGCACCGGCACGCGACATCCGCCGGCGCTTGGCGGCGCTGTGGCTGGTGATATTCGTCGATTTGTTAGGCTTCGGGGTACTGATAGCGCTGGTGCCTTTCTACGCGGTCAAGCTCGGTCTGTCGCCCGGGTGGGTGACATTTGTCATCTCCCTGCATGCGCTGTTCCAGTTTGTCGGCGCACCTATCCTCGGCCGCATCAGCGATCGCCTGGGTCGGCGGCCAGTGCTGATGATCAGCATGCTGGGCCACGCTGCCGCCTACCTTTTGTTAGGTTTCACCGACAGCATTGCACTGCTGGTGCTGTCGCGGGTGCTGTCCGGCTTCACGTCCGGCAACCTGGCTACCGCCTACGCCTACGTGGCCGACGTATGCCCGCCGGAGAAGCGGGCCGCGGGCCTGGCGCGCGTATCGTCAGCCTTCGCGCTCGGCTATGCTCTCGGACCGCTGCTGGGCGGCCTGTTAGCAGGCGATGTCACGCCGGTGGCCGCGGACCTGCATCGGCCGGCATTCGCCGCAGCAACACTGTCGTTGCTGTCATTCGCCGCGATCGTATTCCTGCTTCCGGAAACCCATCACCCGGCGAAAACAGCGCACGGCAATCGCGTGCTGCCGCAGACCCGAACCGAGATCATCCGCCGCGACACCGCCCTGCTCTTGATGCTGCTGCTGTCGCTGACCGTATTCCTTTGCGCCGCGATGCGTGAATCGCTGCTCGCGCTCTGGGCCCACGACAAGCACCTACTCGATACGCATTCGATCACATTACTGTTTACCATCAACGGTCTCGGCGTCGCCGGCATGCAGTTCTTCGTCACGGGCCTGGTCATTCAGCGGCTCGGTGAACTCCGCACCGTCAGAGCTGGAATCGTCTGCTACGGCGTCGGCTGGCTGATCTTGGTGCTGGCCGGCAGCTTTGGCTGGCTCACGGTGGGCATCCTGTGCGGCTCAGTCGCAACCGCGCTGTTCGGAACCAGCCTGCAAACCCTGGTGTCGTCGCGCGCCGCAGGCAATATCCGTGGCACCGTCATGGGCATTTATCAGTCGAGTAGCAGTCTGGCGCGCTTCGTGGGCGCGGCCTTTTCCGGCAGCCTCTACGATCTGGCCGGGTACGATGCGCCTTATGTTTTCGGCGCGCTGATGATGCTGCCCGCCCTGTTGCTTACACTGTGGATTGCCCAGTCACTGCGCAGGTCCACCGCATGAGAAACAGCACCAGGCCTGGCGACCTGCTGGTTGCCGCCACCGATGTTGACGATACCGAGGTCGATTTGCGCCGCCACGCCGGCGCGGGCCGCATCCTGCACTACGACCCTGACTATCGGCTGTTAGGTGAATGGCGCACCGGCCAGACCGGCCTGGTCGTGGGCCTGGCACTCGACCCCGGCGACGGCAGGCTCTACGCCTGCGATCCGGGCAGCCAGACGATCAGTGTTTTTTCAACGTCCGGGCAGTTGTTAGGCCTGTCGCCAGCCCTGCCGCGCGCGCGTATCGGCGCGCTGTTGTTTACCGCCGCCAGTCGCTTCGTCGCCGGCCTGCACAGCCGCATCGGCGAGGACCCGGCGCAACCGGCCAGCCGGCTGTACGCCGGCAGCCTCGAACCCCCGGTGTGCCGCGGCCTGGCGGCGGCCGTGGATGGCGGGCGCCAGGGATTTCATTGCATCACTCACATGGCGCTTGGCCCGGACCAGCGCACACTTTTCTACGTATCCGAAGCCGGCCGGCGGCTGATGCGCTTTGACCTGCAGTCGGAGCAACAACTGCCGGATTTTCTGCACTTCGCGGCCGACGATCCGCGCGGCACGTTCGGTCCCGCAGTGCTTGCCGACGGCAAAGTCTGGATCGCCACGGGTCGCGGCGCCGAGTGTTTCGCCGCCGATGGTCAGCTGCTGTGCAGTGTCGCTCCAGACATCGAACGTGGCTGGTCCCGCCTCACGCTGGCAAACGACGGCGCCTGTTTCTTTCTCGGCAATTTCCTCGCCGGTATACTTGAAAAACGCAGCAGCGCCGACGGCCGCCTGTTAGCTTCGCTGGACATCAAGCGACGCTACTCATTGTCGGGCGTGGTACAGGTTCCCTAGCCAGCCGCCGCCACGAAGCGCCCGGGCTCGAGCGCGCCGCTGCGCACCGCCGGGTGATCGAAGTTGATCCAGTGCGCGCCCACGGCTAACAACCCTGCCGGGGTGAAGACCAGCGGCAGGGCGTTGCGGCTGCTCGCCGGCACGGCAGCTTCGCGCAGCAGGTCCTTCAGGGGCCGTCGCGAACCGCGCGCGCTCGGACGCAGGCGCTCGCCACCGGCGCGAAATCGCACCTCGACCCGCGGCGGCAGCAAACTGCCATCGACCAGCCCTTCTGGGTCGGGCTGCCACCGCAACCCATGACAGCTCGCGGAGCGCCAGTCCCAGGCCAAGGCCTCGTCCTTCGCAGCGGTCAGCGAGCTGCGGCGCGGCAACTCGGCAGCAGAGCGCAGTGTGCCTCGTTCGCGCCAGGCGGCACCGCCACGCCACACAACATGCGGATGGCGATCGGGCCGCGCACCAATCAGCTCCTTGAGAATGCGCTGCAGGTGCGCCTGGTCAGGCAATGCCAGACCGCGGGACCGCAGCCACTCCCTGACAACGCCGCGCTGGCGCGCAGCCGGCAGGGCAGTCAGCAATCCAATGTCGAGCGCCTCGGTCTTTTGCACCAGCGCCAGATCCTGCGCCGCCTGCGTCCTAATCTGCCGCGCGGCCGCGGCCAGATGACCCGCACTGCGTGCGACAGTACTCGCCAGTGCCGGCCAGCGCGCGCTGAGCCGCGGGATGATTTCCTGGCGCAGGAAATTGCGATCAAACCGTGTGTCATGATTGCTGGGGTCGTCCACGTGGCCGAGGTTCCAGCGCTGCGCAATTTTTTCCAGATCCGCGCGCCGCCAGGCTAGCAAAGGCCGCAGCAGCAGGCCACGCCCGAACGGCGCGCTCGCCGGCATGGCAGCCAGCCCCTCGACGCCCGCGCCACGAAATAACTGCAGCAACACGGTTTCCAACTGGTCATCGCAATGCTGCGCGGTCAGCAAAATCTCGCCGGCACGCAGCTCGGCGGCTAACAGCGCATAGCGCGCTTCGCGGGCGCGCGCTTCCACGGATTCGCCGCGTCGCGCGACGCCCCGCGCATGCCGGACCCGGCACGGGACTATCAGTTCGCGGCAAACCTGCCGAACCCCACGGGCAAAGCCCACAGCGGCTGCCTGCAAGTGATGATTGACGTGGACAGCGCGCAGCTCGAAATGCCACTGCCGGCGCAGGCGCACCAGCAATTCCAGCAGCACGCGTGAATCGACGCCGCCGCTGCAAGCTAACAAAAGTCTTGCCTGCGGCCAGCCCTCGATGCGCTGCCGCAGTTCGGCTTCCAGCCGCGCTACCGGATCCACGACAGGCGGATCCACGACGGGATCAGGCGGCGCCCGCGTTTTCCGCGTAGACGCCAAACGATGCGATACGCTCGTTGCGCCGATCGCGCAGCGCCTCCGGACTCAGGATGTCCAGCAATTGCAGATGCCTGAGCAAGGCGGCCTTGAGATGCTCGGCAATCTGCGCGGCATTGCGGTGCGCGCCGCCGAGCGGCTCGGGCAATACTTCATCGATCAGGCCCAGCCTGGAAAGGCGCTCGGCAGTCAGGCCCATCGCATCCGCGGCGACCTCCTTCTTATCAGCGCTTTTCCACAGAATGGACGCGCAGCCCTCGGGTGAAATCACCGAATAGGTGCTGTACTGGAGCATCAGCAAGCGGTCGCAAACGCCGATAGCTAACGCCCCGCCCGACCCACCTTCGCCGATCACGACGCTGATGATCGGAATGCGCAGCACCGACATTTCAAACAAGTTTCGCGCAATGGCTTCGGACTGGCCGCGTTCTTCGGAGCCGATGCCCGGATAAGCCCCCGGCGTGTCGATCATGGTGATCAGGGGCAGGCGAAACCGCTCCGCCAACCGCATCAGGCGCAATGCCTTGCGATAGCCCTCCGGCTTCGGCATGCCGTAATTGCGGCGCACACGCTCCTTGGTGTCGCGTCCCTTCTGGTGGCCTATCAGCATGACCGGCCGGTCGGCGAGACGGGCCAGGCCGCCGACGATCGCTGCGTCGTCGCCGTACATGCGATCGCCGTGCAGTTCCTGCCAGTCGGTGAAAATCATATTGACGTAATCGAGCGTATACGGCCGCTGCGGATGACGCGCGAGCTGGGTGATCTGCCACGGCGTCAAATTGGTGAAGATATTTCTTGTTAGCTGCTGGCTCTTGGCCTCAAGGCGCGACAGTTCGTCCTGGATATTGACGCTGCCGTCGACACTGACATGCCGCAGCTCTTCGATCTTCGCCTCGAGCTCGGCGATGGGCTGTTCGAAATCGAGAAAACTGAGTGGCATGGTGGGCTCGGAGGTTACGGCGCGGATGCCGTCGACGCAAGCGTTGCGCTATTGGCTGCCGGAGGCCCGAACACAACGTCCACTCCGTCGCTGCCAAACAGCGCATGCAGCGATTCCAGCAGGTCATGGCTGGCACGCACACGCCACTCCGGTCCAAAATCGAGATCCGCCTCTCCCGCCGCATTGCGATAACGCAGCGTGACGTCGGTGCGGCCACCGCGGCCCGACTTGAGAATCGTGGCGAGCTGTTCCAGCAATTTGTCGTTGGCGGTCCCGGGCCAGTTCAGTAACAGACGTTGCGCCTGCTGTTCGCGCAGGCGGTCCAGCTCAAATACCCGCTTGGCATTCAGGCGCCAGCCGGCGGTAAATTCGTCGTAACGCAACGAACCCTCGACTAACAAAATCGCGTCCTTGACGATCAGTTCGCGATATTGCTGGAACACTTCATCGGAAAATCCGATCTCGATGCGGCCGCTGCGGTCGTCCAGCACGGCGCTGGTGCGCGTGCCGCGCTTGCGCAGCTCGTGCACATAACCGACCACTGCGGCGTTGCGCGCCGGATAAAAACCGCGCTCATTGCCGCCGCTGACCGGCTTCTCGCTGTTGATATCGCCAATGCATGCGCTCGCAAAGCGTTTTTGTTCGCGCCGATAGCGATTGAGCGGATGACCGGTTAGGTACAAACCGAGAGTCTCGCGCTCACCCGCAAGCCGGACGCTCTCACTCCACTCGGGCTGAAACACGTGCGCTTCCTCGCCGCCCTGCGGCATGGTGCGACTGGCAGCCAGTCCAAACATATCGTTCTGGCCAGCCTCGGCGGCTCGGACGTTCTGCTCGCCTAACAACATGGCGGCAGGAAGGCGCGCCAACCAGGTGGCGCGATTCTGCCCCAGCGAATCGAGTGCGCCACTGCGAATCAAGGCCTCAAAGACGCGCCGATTGAGTTTCGTGGGATCGACCCGGCGGCAGATGTCCTCCAGCGCGACATAGGGCCCGCCCTTGCCGCGCATCAGAACCAGCGCTTCAACCGCGGCAGCACCGACGCCCTTGATAGCTCCGAGGCCATAACGCACCGACTGACCCGACACAGCGGTGAACTCGTAGACCGATTCGTTGATGTCCGGCGCCAGCACCGCGAGCTTCATCTGGTCGCACTCATCCTTGATGGTGACAACCTTGTCGGTGCTGTCCATGTCGGCGGACAGCACTGCCGCCATGAATTCGGCCGGATAATGCGCCTTCAGCCACGCGGTTTGATAGGACAGCACTGCGTAGGCGGCCGAATGCGACTTGTTGAATCCTTAACCGGCGAACTTTTCCATCAAGTCTAATATATGCGCGGCGCGCACCTCGGCAACGCCGCGCGCGACCGCGCCCGAGACAAAGATGCTGCGCTGGCTGGCCATTTCTTCAGCCTTCTTCTTGCCCATCGCGCGTCGCAGGAGATCGGCGCCGCCCAGCGTGTAGCCGGCTAACACCTGGGCAATCTGCATGACTTGT
>JANLTW010000082.1:0-2470 GCA_031363155.1 Gammaproteobacteria bacterium
CCTATGTCGGCAACGCCGACCGGTCGGTCCGCAACGAACGCGGCCTCGCGGTGGACATCATTCGCCGGCCGCGCAGCACGGGCAGCATCCTGAAACCGCTGCTGTACGCCGCGATGCTCGACAGCGGCCAGCTGCTGCCGCGCATGCTGCTGACCGACGTGCCAACCCAGATCGCCGGTTTCACGCCCGAGAATTTCGATCGCGATTATCGCGGCGCGGTGCCGGCCGATGTCGCGCTGGCGCAGTCGCTCAATATTCCGGCGGTGCGTATGCTGCGCGACTACGGCGTCGAGCGTTTTTACGACCTGCTGAAGGCGCAGGGCATGAGTACCCTGACGCAGGGCCCCGAGCATTACGGCCTGACCCTCGTGTTAGGCGGATCCGAGGGAAATCTCTGGGACATCACGCGCATACACGCCGGCCTGGTCGACGCGGCGCGACGCACCGATGACAGCCAGAGGGCGCCGCCGCCGCAACTGGTCCTGCTGCAAGATCGCAAGCTAACAGATGGCGACTCCTCAGCCGCCCATCCGGCCGATGGCGCAGGCGGCCTGTCGACCGGCGCAGCCTGGCTTACGCTGCGCGCCCTGCTCGAAGTGCCGCGGCCCGCGGAAGAAGGCAGCTGGCGTTTGTTTAGCAGCAGCCGGCAGATCGCCTGGAAAACCGGCACCAGCTGGGGCCAGCGTGATGCCTGGGCGATCGGCAGCAGCGGCGCCTACAGCGTCGGTGTCTGGGCGGGCAACGCCAGCGGCGAGGGACGGCCTGGCCTCACGGGCGCAGTGGCGGCCGCGCCGTTGCTGTTCGCGTTGCATAACAGACTGCCGGCGTCACCCTGGCTCGCACAACCCACGCGCGCGCTGAAGCGCGTGCAGGTCTGCCGCAACGATGGCTTCCTGGCTAACGAGCTGTGCGACGCCACCGACGAGTGGGTTCCGGTTGCCAGTCATTTCGAGCGCCAGAGTCCCTACAACCCGCTCGTGCATCTCGATGCCAGCGGACGTGCGCGAGTCGACGATCAATGCGAGCGGGTCGGCAATATGCGCCATGCCGGCTGGTTCGTGCTGCCAGCGACCCAGGAGTTCTATTACCAGCGCCACAACGCCGCCTATCGCCAATTGCCGGCCTATCGCGCCGGCTGCGGACTGTCGGCTAACAACGGCCGTGCGCTGATGGACTTTGTCTACCCGGTGGCAGGCGCGGAAGTCTACATCCCGCTGGATCTGGACGGCCGTCGCGGGCGGGTCGTGCTGGAGGCGGTGCACCGCGACCCTGAGGCCGCTTTGCTTTGGCATATGGACGGCAGCTTCGCGGGCACGACTCGTACCTACCACCAGTTGCCGCTGGACCTGGCGCCCGGCGAACATGTCGTCACCGTCGTCGACAGCCGCGGCCACAGGCTCGCGCGACAATTCACAGTCCTGGCGCGCGAAACCATGGCGGCCGCCCGGTTTTCGCGCTAGGGCTGCCGAGTCCCGGTTTGCATTTGAATTTTACACGTGTACATTACCCGTGTGACTGACAAGTATCCTGTCGGCGTCCGAGAGCCGTTGTATGTCGCTGAGGCTCCCCGGCACACGGTCAGCCTGACTATCAATTCAGACCTGTTTGCGCGTGCCAAGGCGCTCGGAATCAATGCATCGCGCGTGGCCGAGGACGCGCTGGTGCGTGAACTGGAACGTCGGCGCAACGCGTCCTTGTTAGCCGAAATCAGGCACGACGTGGCGGCTGCCGAAGCCTACGCCGCGGCCCACGGCAGCTTTGCGGACATGATGCGTGAGCACTACAGCAAGGCCGACGATGACCCAGTTTGACGTCTTCGCCACTCCGTCACCGTCCGTTCGCGCTGCCTATCCTTTCGTTGTTGTTCTACAGGCCGATGTTTCAGCAAATCGGATAGAGACCGTCGTCGCCCCGATCGCGCCAGCCGTCAAGATACCGACTGCCGGCGGCCGGTTGCTGCCGCTCGTGTCTTTCAACGACCGCGAATTCGTGGTGATAGTGAATGCAATGACCACCATGCCAACCGGTGACCTCAAGCGCAGGGTTGCCAACCTGGCGCAGTTTCGCGCCCGGCTTCTGGACGCCATCGACCTGCTTTTCTTCGGCGTCTAGCTCCTGACGCACCACCAAAAAAAAGGCCGGACTCCCATCCAGCCTTTCTTCATCCACGCTCGTTAGCGCGGACTATTTTCCGACAACTTACTTGTTGAGGATCCGCAGCACCACCCGGCGGTTCTGCTGGCGACCCTCATCGGTCTTGTTGCTCGCCACCGGCTGACGTTCGCCGTAGCCGCGGGACTTCAGCGAGTTCGCCGCACCGTTGTCCTGCAGGTACTTCATCACCGTCGCCGCGCGGCGCTTGGAGAGCTCCAGGTTGAACGCGTCCGAGCCCACGTTGTCCGTGTGGCCCGCCACTTCAACGAGCAGTTCCGGATAGCGCTTCAGTGTCGCCACCGCACCATCGAGCACC
>JANLTW010000171.1:0-7637 GCA_031363155.1 Gammaproteobacteria bacterium
GAACGATCTCGGCGCCATGCCGCTGCTCGGCGATATCAATCGCGACGGCAAGCCCGACCTGATCTACAACGGACAGGGTGGCCCCTATGTGGCGATCAGCGGCGGCGACGGTCACGTGTTGTGGCGTGCTGGCGGATACGATGCCAATCTGTGTAATCGATCGACCGCCGATTTCACGGCATGGCCGCAGCATGTGCTGGGCGACATTGACGACGACGACCAACTCGAATTCGTCTATGTGTCGGGCTGCGCCGTCGGCGGTAGTCTGCAGATGGATCGCCTGACAGCTCTAAGGAGCGATGGCACCATCAAGTGGGGGTCGGCAAAGGTCATAAAACCCTATCTGGAGATTCAGTGCCATCCGACCCTGGGCTGCCCGCCCACGGCAACGCCGGTGGAATACGCCATTTTGTTTGGATCGTCGCTGAGCATTGCACGCCTGGCAGCTAACGAAGCGCCAACGCTCATGGTCCGGCAGGACATTCCAGCCAGTGCGGGCGGGTTTTACAGCATTACCAATGGCGTTGTGAGCTTCACAACTTACGGCTGCCGCCTCGCGACGGGGCTGGCAGCCGACATGGGCCTCGGCTGCAGCGTCACGCTGCTAATCTCGACCACCGACGGCAGTGTGCAGCAGGTGCTGCGAGCGCCCGAGCGTGTTCAATTCAATCGTGGCATCCCCACCACGCCTTACGTTACGAATCCACCCATCGCCGCCGATCTCGACGGCGACGGTCAGGTGGAAATCATTTCAGGCGCCGACGTCTGGAAGCGAGTGAGCGGTCAGTGGACGCTCGCCTGGCAGTCTGGAGCCGAACCGCAGCAAGTCGCGGTGGCGGATCTCGATGGCGACGGCCGCCCGGAAATTATCTATGCCCTTGACCGGAACCAGAATCTGCCCCCCGGTACGCCGTATCTTGGCTTCACCGGGATACTGACATTCGATGCGAACGGCAATGAGTTGCGCCGCATTCCGCTGCCGACGTCCTTCCCCGGGATGCTCACCGTCGCGGACGCTAATGGCGATGGCGTGCCGGAATTTCTGCTGACGGAGGGCGGCAATATCCACGTGGTTAACACCGACGGTTCGTTCCGCTGGACTTACATGGTTCCGGACAAGGCGACGAGCTCGATTGCCCCAACCGGGCGCACCTTTGGCGGCACGAACATCGTGGTCTACGATCTGGATGGCGATGGCAACAAAGAAGTTATTTTCGGCTCAACGTACGGCGTACACATTCTGGACGCAGCCACGGGTACCGAAAAAGTACGCTTCGATGGCGGTTACCGTCTGCACTTCGTTAGTGAATCAAATATTACGTTTGTTACCGACTGGGACAACGATGGGCATGCCGATATCGTCAACATCGCCGGAGGCTTGGCCACGGCTGTTAACCCCGGTTCATTCGTACTCACGGCCACTAACAACGACTGGTTGCCAGCCGGCAAGACGTTCAATCAGGTGGCGTTCCAGCCGTCCAGCACCAATGACGTGGGAAGCGTGCTGTTCGACCCCTCCGTTACGCGCAGCTATCGCAACCCCAAACAACTCGGCATAGTTCGCGATCCGCGCGTCACGGCGGGAACCTCGTTCGAGTACGCCGCCAACGATGGGACGCTGGACTCCAGCGACGCCAAAGTGTTCCTGGAGATCGCGCCGCCTAACAGTCCGCCGGTATTTACCTCGCGACCGCCGACCGCCATTCTGGCGGGCCTGTCGCCCTATGTGTATCAGGCTACCGCTGTGGATCCGGATGTGGGCGACACCATTGCCTATTCGCTGTCCGGGTTCGCGACCAACGGGCAAGGTGAAGCGCCCTATATCACCATTAGCGCGAGCACCGGTGCGGTGTCGATCCTAAGGCAATTTGGTCCTTACACTGCGCGGCTCACGGTCACCGCCACCGATTCCCAGGGTGCCTCCGCGACACAGTCGTTTGCCTTTAGTAACGTCACCGACGTACTGCCGGTGCCTGACGTCATTGGCGCTGATATCGCGGCGGCCACACGCACCCTCAATGCGGGGGAGTGGCAGTCCGGCGTGCTGCAGGCGCAGTTCAACGCGCTGCCAGCGGGCACAGTGATTGCCCAAAATCCCCTCGCCGCGTCCGCGCAACCGAAAGGCACAACGATATTGCTGACGGTTTCCAAAGGTCCGGCACCGACGGTGGTACCTAACATTGTGGGTCGCTCTGAGTCGTCCGCCACCACCGCGCTAATCGCGGCCGGCTTCACGGGCGGCGTCAGCCGCGAATTCAGCAATAGCGTGGATGCAGGCTTGGTGATTTCGCAGGCTGTCCCGGCCGGAACAGAGCAGGCCGGGGGTGTCATTGGGCTGGTGATTTCGGCCGGTAGCGGTCTCGACCTGCAGCTGTCGCGTTCGGTAACGCCGTCGAATGAAGCGATACCGTTCACGCTCGTGTCGCATGACGTCAATGGCGTCGTGATCGCGTCGGCGACGATCACCATGAACATCGTCGCTGACTCGGCCACCTCGGGCACGCTGCCCACGATCGCGGGCAACATTATTACGTCGTCGATTAACACCCGCGGCCGTTACCGGATCAACATGAGCGATGGCAGCAAGACCGCGTCAGCTCTGTTCGTAGTGGTGCAACCGAACACTGTGTCCAAACCTACCCAGCTCGCCGAGTTCGCGCAGCTGGATGCGGTGCTGGGTACAATGAATTCGTTGCTAACAGAGGCTAACGTGGCGCGGATTGCAGGCGACTTACCTTTGATGTCCAGCAGGATGATCGCCTGGGTCAGCACCTGGCGGACGCTCAATCTCAATCACCTTGCTCTTGCCGTACCGGTCGCGCCTGAAGGTGGCTTCCCGCTGGAAGCCGAGGAACTTGCGTTGCTGGGAGTGACTCAATCGCCCGATGACGTGCTCAACAAGAGCATCATTGCCGATGCGAATGACGATCTCCTTAACATCGAAGAGGCGCTGCGTGATGGTCACACGCAAACCGCGCAGATCGTCTCTATGTTCCAGGCATTCAACGCACGTGCCGAGCGCATACGCAACGTCTCACCGGGTGAATATGGTGTAACCGATGCGAAGGGCGACTACGCGGTGCTGATGGCGCATCGCATTCCGCGCACGATGGATGCGCTGGTCGAGGCCGTGGCGCATGTCTTTGGTCTGCCGCCACGCACGTCGCGCTATCCATTGTTAGGCCGCAATGCCGATGGCTCCGCAGCCGGAAACGCTAACGACGCGTTCACAGCGCGGCGTTGGTCCGAAGCGCCGATGGTGTCTCGTGGCTCTCCCTCGGCCTCCGCATTTACCGGTGCGGGATCGCGACCGCAGGCTCAGGTTGGTCTCACGCTCGCCGAGGAAATTACCGTGACGGCGGTCAAGGCCATCGTGGACGCCATGGGTGCCTTCTCGTACCGCAAACTTTTGAAAGCCGCGGCTATCGCGACCACGTGGAGCGCGGTCGTCATGGTAGTCGCCCATCACCTCAAGGAATTCGCCGGCGGCGCGGATAAAACGTTGACGGTAACAACGGGATCCTCTTTCAGCATCAACGTTTTTCGCGCGCAGTACAGCACCATCGAGGGATTGGGCCTGAATGGCCGTCACCCGTCGTTGAACAAGGTGATGGTTCTCGGACCGGCGATTGGCCAGGCTGCTGTCGACGCCGCTGAGAAAGTGAAGGCTCTTGGCGGCGCGCCCTCGATGGCAGCCGGGGTCCTGCGAGCGCGCGATCTAGACGAGATGCAAAAGGGGTTGAAGGATTTGCAGGATACGGCTGATGGGGTCAACGACGGCCTGCAGGGCGTGCTCGACGCGGTCACGAATATCTATCAAGACCCGCACGAGCGCTCAGCAGTTTCCGATTGCCTGTTCATCTCGGGACCCCTATGCAGATCGATTCAGTACCGTAACGGCTTCGTCCCGGTATACAAGCCGGCAGGCGTCAATCTTCCAGTTCCCATCCTGTTCGTGTCGGTGAATACGGAAACCGGCGAGACCCTGGTGGGGACACCCGAGTTCCTGCCCAGTAATTGAGTGCAATGCAATCAGGCCCAGACCAGGACGTGTGTTAGCCGGTAGTCAATGAGCACGCGTCCCAATTGGTCAAGCCGGTCCATGCCCAGCAGCATCATCGGTCGGTTGGCGCTGCCCCAGGATTCGAACAGGGGTAGGTCCGCGTAGAGAATTTCCGCTGGCGCCAGGCGCGCCGCACCCAGTTGCAGTGCCGGTGTTGCGATGCTCGTGGCGCCGATCATGCTGCCATTGATGCCTGTTAGCACGGCGTCGCGGTTTGATTCGCCGGCGGCGCGCAGTCCCAGCGCCCGCATCAGCGCCCGGTTGCCGATACTGCGTTGTGCCCCAGTGTCGAGGATGGCGCGAGCGCGAGTGTTGCCGACGCGAACCCGCAGCGCCAGCAGCGTATCAAAGCGGCGCTCGACTGGAACCTGCGACGCCAGCTTCCAATCTTCCGCTACGCGAGCCAACGCGTCTGCCTGATGCACTGCGACTCTCTCGGCACGGAGCTGCAGGTCAAGCACCTGCCCCCGTAGGACGTCCGCGCCCAGCAGACCGTGTGCTTCGTCGAGCTGCGCGGGTTCGAGCAAGCCAAGTCGTCGAGCGCCTGTGTGCAACTGGTCAAGCTCGAGTCGCTCGATGTCGACCAGGCTCGTGGCCCGCGGGCCGATCGAACCCTGCACCTGCAGCGGTGCGCCGGTCGCCGCGCGCAGACGTAGATCGGCCGCCAATTCGCTTGAGATCATTGACAGATTCGCAGCCGTATCGATCGCGAACCTGAATGGTCCGCGGCCGTTAATAAAGACCGGCGCTATGATTCGTCCATGCGAGTCCCGCTTGAACGGTGCCGCTGCATTGCAAAGCAAAGGTAGAAAAAACATGCCAGCGGAGGCCTGTTTCAAAAGGAATCGCCTCCTTGTATTTATTTTGTCTGCAGTATTTGCAAGAGTCACATCGGACCTGCGTGAATGTCGTTGGCCAATGTGATTGTGACATCTGAATACGAGTCAGGTGTGAACAATAAGTTCTTAATTGGCGCACCGTGCCATCGGTGGCCCACGTCCGAGTGGTACGCGCGCGGGTCACAGCGGACCAACGAGTCACGTTGCGCTCACGGCTCCTTGTCCATTTGGCCCGGTTGGATCAGCGCCTGTCGGCCTGTGCATACAGGTCTTGGTACAGAGCCCACGCGGGCGTCGTATTTCGGCCAAATTTTTTCCGCGCCGCGTCGATCTTTGTTAGGTCGATGTCCGCTGACGCGCCGCCTTCGTCGCGCCCGCTGCGGGCCGCGAGCACCGCGCCGTCCGGCCCGACGATCGTCGCGGCGCCGCCTGACCACTCGGCGACCGGTTGGTCCGCTTGCATGAACCGCGAGGTCGTACCGGTCACGAGATAGACGTGACATTGAAATCCGATCGCCTGCTTGAGGGCGAGCCACGGAATGTCATCACTTTCCAGGCTCGTGTGCAGGATGACCTGCGCACCCTTGGACGCGAGCAGCCGCGACGCTTCCAGGACTTCGGCCTCGCCCTCGACCAGGCAGGCAAGGCGGCCAATCGGCGTGTTGGCCACCGGCATGATGGAATCCGGGCCGAAAATGCGGCGGTAGTCGGCGGCAACGTCGCGCAGGTAGGAGACTTCCGGTGCGCTCTGCGCCTGCGCCTTGGGCGAGCGGAGGACCAGGCCGTCAGGCCCGACAATAAATCCGGTGTGAAACCACAATCCCGGCAATTGCGGGATTTTTTCCTGCGTGCTGGTCGCGACATAACAATTGTGGCGCCGGCAGGCGGCAGCGACCGGCGCAAAGATCGTTTTCTCCAGGGGTTCGGACAAGAGATCGACCGCTACCGCCGACATCGGGACACCGGACACGGCGCGTCGCGACGACGTGTACTGGAGCACTGGAAATACCAGCAATCGCGGCTTCGGCCCCGGTGCCGCCATGACCTGGTCGATGGCCGCAGTCATCGCCGCCGCGTTGCGCTTGCGCGTGGCTTCCAGCGCGAGGGCGGTCACGGGCACTTCGATGGGCAGACGCAGCGCGACTGCGCGATAGCTCAGCGCGGTGGGTGCAGTCGCAACGGGTGACGTCTCGGCGCCATCGCTGGCCCGCGTTGCGCGCGGCATCGCGGCGAGTGCCGCTGCCATGACGATTTCGCGTCGTGTCAGGGAATATTTGCTCATGGTTGCTACGCCTTTGTTGTCGCCTGACAGGCTGCGCAGAATTGCCGCAGACGCCGGCACGATTCAACGATCAATGACTCGTCGGTGGCGAAGCACAGGCGCACAAACCCTGCAGTTTCCTCGCCGAATGCGCGGCCGTCCATGACCGACACCTTGTGGAGCCGGAAAAATTCACTGGCGAACCGGTCACTCGTCAGGCCGCTGTCCCGCACATCAACCAGCATGAACATGCCGGCCTGCGGCACATGTGTGCGGATGCCACGGATTCCTTGCAGTTCCTGCGCCATCAGGCGCGCGCGTGACGCGCAGTACTCGCGCACCCGTTGCTCCGACTGCGGCGCGATGCCCAACGCCGTGACCGCGGCGTCCTGGATGAAGCCCGGCAGTCCGAACAACATGGACATCGCCACGTCTTCGGCATGCTGCACCATCGCTGCGGGCGCAACCATCCAGCCGGCGCGCCAACCCGGCATCGAATGCGTCTTGGAGAGGCTGCTGATGGTCACCACCTGATCCGGCAGGCTCGCGGCCAGGCTCGGCACGCGGCCGTCAGGCGCCAGGCCCGCGTACACTTCATCGACGACGATCCACAGCTCGTGGCGGCGCGCGATCTCGCCGATACCGGCCAGCTCGCTCGCGGTGAGGATGACGCCGCTGGGGTTGCCGGGCGATGCGAAAAAAAGTGCGCGCGTGCGCGGCGTGATCGCCGCGCGCAAGGCGTCCAGATCCGGCCGAAAGCCGCGCGCCGCGGGTTGCCGGACGCGTACCATGCGGGCGCCGGAGACTTCGATGGTCGCCGGGTAGGTCGGATACATCGGGTCGAACGCCAGCACCTCATCGCCGGGTCCGGCCAGGCACAAAGAGGCAACAAACAACGCATTTTGCGCGCCGCTCAGCACAATGACATGGTCCGCGTCCACCTGCTGCCCGCAGCGGCTGCCATGCATGGCGGCGATGGCTTCGCGCAGCGCAAGCCGGCCGCGCGCGGGCGTGTAACGGGAATCCCCGGCGCGCAGTCGCGCGACCGCCTGTTCGACGACGGGCTCCGGAGTTGCGAGGTCCGGATCGCCCACACTGAGGACGATCACGTCCTCGCCGCGATCACGTGCGGCAACCGCCGCGTAGTGGGTGCGCCAGGCGTCGGCGCCGTGACCTGCGACGCGATTGACTAGAGACGAGAATTTCATGCCATGAGCCTAACAGCGAGACCCGTTGGATGCTATGTCGCCGAGCTGCTCGCAGCCAACGGCTTCGACACCGTGTTCGGCATCCCGGGCGTCCATACGCTGGAGCTGTATCGCGGGCTGGCGTGCGAACCTCGTCTGCGTCACATTCTGACCCGGCACGAGCAGGGCGCAGGATTCGCGGCCGATGGTTTTGCACGTGTCAGCGGGCACCCGGCTGCGGCCTTCGTGATCTCAGGTCCTGGAATCACCAACATATTGACGGCGGT
>JANLTW010000005.1:0-22850 GCA_031363155.1 Gammaproteobacteria bacterium
CCAGGGCATGAAGATCTGATCTGAGGCAGCCGTTATGCGCGAAAAAGTAAAATTGCTGTCGACCGCCGGTACCGGTCACTTCTACGTGGCGATGAAGAACAAGCGCCTCCATCCCGAAAAGATGGAAACCAAGAAGTACGACCCGGTGGTGCGCAAGCACGTTTCCTACAAAGAAACCAAGATCAAATAATCGCGCTTCGCGCGATCTAGACTCAGGCCATGCCTGAGCTCCCGGAAGTTGAAACCACGCGACGCGGCCTGGAACCGCATGTCGTCGGCCAGCGTATCCTCGCCTGCACCATCCACGAGCCGCGGTTGCGCTGGCGCGTGGCGCCCGGCCTGGCGGCGCTGCTGACCGGGCGCACGATCACTTCAGCCGGGCGCCGCGCCAAGTATCTTTTGTTAGGTCTCGACGATGCCAGCACCGTGATCTGGCACCTCGGCATGTCGGGCAACCTGCGCATCCTGCCCGCCGGCACGCCGCGACTGACGCACGATCATGTCGATGTCTTGTTAGCTTCGGGCCAGCTGCTGAGATTCAACGATCCGCGGCGATTCGGCAGCCTGCATCACACTGGCGGGGCGCCCGGACTGCACCCTTTGCTGGCGAAACTGGCCCCGGAACCGCTCGGCGACGCGTTCGATGGCGCCTATCTTTTCAAGGTCACGCGCAGGCGCCGCGTCGCCATCAAGCAATTGCTGATGAACGGACAGCGGGTGGTTGGTGTCGGCAACATCTACGCCAGCGAGGCGCTGTTCCGCGCGCGCCTCCGTCCGACCCGCCGCGCCCGCAGCCTGACGCCGGATGACTGCAACCGGCTGGCGCGCGCCATCAGGCGCGTGTTAGGCATGGCGATCCGCGCCGGCGGCACCACACTGCGCGACTACCTCGGCAGCGACGGCAACCCCGGCTATTTCCGGCAAAAACTCTACGTCTACGAACGCGATGGCGATCCCTGCCGCGTTTGCCGGACGCCGATCCGGCATTTGCAGCAGGGCCAGCGCTCCAGCTATTTTTGCCCGACCTGCCAGCCGCCGCGGCAAAAAGCGGTGCGAAAAAAATGAGCGTGGCGCGCGATCACAGCGCTGACGGCTGGCGTGCCGCACGGCGGCGCTTGAGCAGGATTGACCCCGTTCTCGGCGGCGTGATCCGCGCCACGGGTCCCTGTACCCTGGTTCCGGGCTTTACCGGAGCTCCGTTCAATCATCTGACCCACGCGATCGCGCATCAGCAGTTGAACGGCACGGCCGCGAAGACCATTCTCCAGCGGTTTCTTGCGATCTATGGCGACGCCGGACATCCAACACCCGAGCAGGTGCTGACAACAGATCCGCGGCGACTGCGCGCCGCGGGCCTGTCCCTCGGCAAGATTGCCGCGATTCGCGATCTGGCCGCCAAGGTCCTGGACGGTACGGTGCCAACACGCGGCGCCGATCTTGAGTCCCTGGCGGATCAGGAAATCATCGAACGCCTGACAGCGGTACGCGGCATCGGACCGTGGACGGTGCAGATGATGCTGATGTTCCAGCTCGGCCGTGTGGACGTGCTGCCGGTCGATGACTTCGGCGTGCGCCAGGGTTTCATGCTGGCCTACGGCCTGCGCTCGATGCCGCACCCGCAGGCGTTAGCAATTTTTGCGGAACGCTGGGCGCCGTGGCGCAGCATCGCCAGCTGGTACCTGTGGCGCGCAGTGGATCTGCATCGCGAACAACGCTTGCCGGCGCCGCCGCAACCGCCGCCACGCGTCAGAAAACCGGCGAAACGGCGGCCGCGAGCGAAAAAATAACCCTGCCAGGCGGGGAGTCTTCAGGCGACGCGACGCTTCCTGTACAGCTCGGCTGCGACGATCGGATGCACAAATTCATTGATGTTGCCGCCCAGCACGGCGATTTCGCGCACCAGGGTCGAAGAAATGAACGTGAACTGTTCCTTCGGAGTCAGAAATACTGTTTCATAGTTTTTCGACAAATGCCGGCTCATGTTAGCCAGCTGGAATTCGTATTCGAAGTCGGAGATCGCGCGCAGGCCGCGCACCACGAACTGGGTGCCGTGCTTCGCGGCGTAATCCACGGTCAGACCGGAGTAGCCTGCGACCTCGACATTCGGCAGGTCCGCCAGCACCTTGCGCGCCATGCCGATGCGCTCATCGAGCGTGAACATCGGCGCCTTGTTAGGATTGGCGGCGACCGCCACCAGCACGCGATCAAAAATACCGGACGCCCGCCGCACCAGGTCGTGATGTCCGTTGGTAATCGGATCGAACGTGCCGGGATAGAGAGCGCTACGCTTCATGCAGCAGATAATACCCGACCGCACCGGCCCGGCCAGACCGGTGCAGGTCCCAGTTGTCGGGCGGCGACGCAGCCGCCGGTTGCTCGAGATACAGCCAGCCAGCCGGCGCGAGGAGATGGCGCGCCCGCAACCGCGCGAGCACCGCGGTCGTCAGGCCGGCGTCAAACGGCGGATCGAGAAACACGATATCGAACGGCGGCCCCGCGACCTGCGCGAGCCAGCTGCCAGCGTCGGCGATATTCAGCTCGTAATTGCTGGCCTTCCACAGAGCCAGTTGCGCCTGCAGGGCCTGGGCTACCGAGCCCTGTTTTTCGACGAACGTGACATGGCTGGCGCCGCGTGACAACGCCTCCAGACCGAGCGCCCCGCTGCCGGCAAACAGGTCGAGACAGCGCGCGCCGACGACATGGGGCGCCAGCCAGTTGAACAGGGTCTCGCGGACGCGGTCGGGCGTGGGCCGGACCCCTTCCGCAGCCAAAAAACGCCAGCGGCGGCCGCGCCACTGGCCCGCGATGATGCGCAGGTCGACCGCCGATTTCGCCGGCTTGCCGGGGGCCTCTCTCCGCCCCGTGGCGACTGTGGTTTTTTTGCCGCGCGGACTCAATGCTGCTCGCTTGCCACTATTCCGGTCGGAAGCGTACCCTACGCCATCTATTACAAGAACTGCGGCTCGCGTAACGACTGCCGCCCGCTCATCAGGAGTTTTGATCATGCAAAGGCATCTGTTTGCCGCAGCGGCGCTAATCGCCGCGCTGGCCCTCGTTGGTTGCTCGAAGTCGTCTTCGGATGGCACCGGCGGCACGATCGGCGCCACCAACACCGCCAGCGGCAATAACAATCCTAACGGCGGCACGACCGCTGCGCGCAGCGACTTCCGCGCGCTGTTCGTTGCGCCGGTCACTGTCAATGGCGTGACCGCAGCGCCGGTCCTGCCGTTTCCGACCGACCTGTTCTTCAGTGGCTCGACCGACGGCACGCTGAACCTGCCCGCCAACTCGCTGCAGCCGGGCGTCAGCGCGGTCAACGCGCTCGACGGCTACTCAACGACCGCCACGATTTCAGTTCGCTTCAGCAGCGCGATCGACCCCACTACGCTGACCGCCGCCAACGTGCGCGTGGTGCGCGTTAACATCGACAACGCCACCAAGGCCACCATAGGTGTCGGCGGCTTGCTGACACTCGGCACCGATTTCTCGGCAACGGTCAATCCGGACCCAACGACCGGCGGCGCCAACCTGCTGATCACGCCGCTGAAGCCCCTGCTGCCAAGTTCCGGCGCCACCAATGTCGGCTATCTTGTCGTGCTAACAAACGGCATCCGCAGCGCCAGTGGCGCCGCTGCCAACGCCGACACCGACTTTGAAACCATCAAGGCGGCGCTGCCGACCTGCACCAGCATCACGAACAGCACGCTCAACGGCATCTGCCGCCTGACCGCGGCACAGTTCCAGATCGCGGGCGCCGTGGGCGTCACGACTGCCAGCATCATCCAGAGCTTCAGTTTCTCGACGCAGAATACCCGCGACACGATGAACATTCTGGCGGCGCAGGTTGCCGGTGGCCCGGCGCGCCCGATCGCGGCGCGGCCCACAGGCCTAACGACAGCCCAAGCATTGGCTGGTCTCGCTGGCAAGGCAAACGTCTGGGCGGGTACGCTGCAGGTTCCCTACTACCTGTCGCGCAGCGCGCCGCTCACCGCATCCTGGACCGGCAATCCGTCGCCGCTCGATGCTAACAGCCGCTTTCTCACACGCTTCAATCCGGTACCGGTGTTAACCGAGTCGCTGACCGTTCCGGTGTTGTACACAGTGCCTAACGCGACAGCCGCGAGTGGCGGTGTGAAACCGGGCACGGGTTGGCCAGTGGTGATTTTCCAGCATGGTATCAGCGGTAATCGCACGCAGATGCTGGCAATTGCCGATGCAATGGCGGACGCAGGTTTTCTCGTTGCGGCCATCGATCAGCCGCTGCATGGCCTGACCGATGCGACGAACCCGTTGTACGCGCTACCGGCCAATCCGCTCTACGGCGGCACTGCACCGGCCGGCGCAACGTCCTACGAAAGAACCTTCGATCTGGACCTCGTCAACAACGCGACCAGCGCGCCGCCGGGCGGCGACGGACGTGATCCGTCTGGCACACATTTCATCAACCTGGCTTCGTTGCTGACCAGCCGTGACAATCTGCGTCAGGCGGCCACCGATCTTCTGACACTGACGCGCGCCATTCCGGCGCTGGACCTGAACGGCGACACGGTCGCGGACATCGATGCTAACAAAATCTATTTTGTCGGCATTTCACTGGGCGGCATCGTCGGCACAACCTACGCCGGCCTGCCGAGCGGCCTGCGCGCGGCGGTTGCCTCGGTGCCGGGCGGCGGCATTGCGCAACTCCTGAACGATTCGCCAAGTTTTGGTCCAGTGATCCGCGGCGGCCTGGCCGCCCAGGGTCTGCCGTCAACTGCAATGCCACAGTTTTTCCGCGATGCGCAGGCCGCCGTCGACGCCGGCGATCCGCTGAACTACGTGACCTCTGCCGTGGCGCTGCGGCCCTACATGGTGCAGCAAGTTACCGGCGATACCGTCGTACCTAACAATGCGACGCAGCGCTTGTACACTGCGGCCAGCATCGTTCGTTACGGAACGGTGGGCACAAACGCAGCATCGCGCGGCTGGGTGAACATGATTGCGGGCTCACACGGTTCTCTTTTGAGCCCCGCAGCCAGTCTCGCGGCCACGGTGGAAATGCAGACCCAGGCAGTGACTTTCCTGGCTTCAGACGGCGCGATCATCAGGATTACGAACGGCGCAGTCGTGCAGCCGTAAACGGATCGGATTCCGCAACTCGAAGGGCGGCTTCGGCCGCCCTTCTTGTTAGGAGACAGAGATTTCGCGGGCCATGCCATGACCGATCCCACTGAACGCCAGGGATTTTTCCGCCGCCTGCGGCAGAAGCTCAACAAGCCGAATTCCTGGCTGTCTTATGACCTCGTCAATGTGTTCCGTGGCCGCAAGATCGACGAGGAAATCCTCGAGGAACTCGAATCGCGCCTGCTGACAGCGGATGTCGGGGTACAGGCAACTGGCGCGCTGCTGGAGGGTCTGCGCCAGAAGGTGGCCCGCAAGGAACTCGCCGACGTAGATGCGCTGCTGACGGCGTTGCGCGCGGATATCGCCGCCTTGCTAACGTCCTGCGCCAAGCCGCTGCAAATAGATGCCAGCCACAAGCCGTATGTAATCCTCGTCGTCGGCGTCAACGGATCCGGCAAGACTACGACCATCGGCAAGCTGGCGCGCCGCTTTGCTGACGAAAAGCGGCGCGTGATTGTCGTCGCGGGCGACACCTTTCGCGCCGCGGCTATCGAACAGCTGGGGATCTGGGCGGAACGCAGCGGCGCGACGCTGATCGCGCAGGCCACCGGCTCGGACCCCGCGGCCGTGATGTTTGACGCAATCGCAGCGGCGCGCGCGCGCGGTGCAGAAGTTGTAATTGCCGACACCGCCGGCCGCCTGCACGCCCAGGCCCATCTGATGGACGAGCTGCGCAAAATCAAACGCGTGCTGCAGAAAGCCGAACCCACCGCTCCCCACGAGGTGCTGCTGGTGCTGGACGGCAACCAGGGCCAGAACGCGCTCGCGCAGGTCGAGCAGTTCCATGCCGCCGTCGGCGTGACCGGCCTGGTGATCACCAAGCTCGACGGCACCGCCAAAGGCGGCGCCGTGGTTGCGATTGCGCGGCGCTTTGGTATTCCGATCCGCTACCTCGGCATCGGCGAGGGCCCGGAAGATTTTGGTGAATTCGATGCCGATGCTTTTGCGCGCGCTCTGGTCGATGGTTCCGCAGGCGGGCATACTGCGTCGCCGTGATTGAATTCGAACGGGTCTACAAACGCTATCCCAACGGTCGCGAAGCGCTGATCGACGTCAACCTGCGCATCGCACCGGGCGAAATGGTGTTCCTGACCGGCCGCTCGGGTGCTGGCAAGAGCTCGGTGCTGAAGCTGATCGCACTGCTCGAGCGCCCGACGCGTGGCAACGTCACCGTCGTCGGCATGCAGACCCGCAACCTGCCGGCACGCAAGATCCCGGCCTTCCGCCAGAAAGTCGGCATGGTGTTCCAGGACCACAAGCTGCTCACCGACCGTCCCGTGTTCGACAATGTCGCCTTGCCGTTGATCGTGACCGATACGCCGCTGCGGGAAATCGACAAGCGCGTGCGCGCCGCGCTCGACCAGGTGGGTTTGTTAGGCAAGGAGAAGCTGTCGCCGCTGGAATTATCCGTGGGCGAGCAGCAACGCGTCGGTATTGCGCGCGCCTTCGTGGCCAAGCCGCCGATCGTGATCGCCGATGAACCGACCGGCAACCTCGACCCGGAACTGGCACGGGAAATCATGCGCCTGTTCAAGCGTTTTCAGGATGTCGGCGTCACGCTGGTGATAGCGACCCACGACCATGACCTGGTGCGCGAATTCGGCACGCGGCAACTGGTGCTCGACAACGGCAAACTGCACGATGCCGGCGCGCCGCCGCCGCCGGCGTCCGCGGCAGCGGCGGTCGCAGGAGCCGCCTGATGCGCGCTGTCATGACCTGGTTCCTGCGCCATGTGCAGGCCTTGTTAGGTGCGCTGGGAAGGCTGGCACGCAATCCACTCGCAAGCGTCATGACCGTGTTTGCCATTGCGCTCGCGCTGAGCATGCCGCTGGCACTCAAACTGGTGGTCGATAACCTGCGACTCGCGACCGGTAATTTCGCCGATGCCGTTGATCTCACGGTTTATCTGAAGGCCGACGTCAAGCTGGAAAAGGCGCAGCAGCTGACGCGCAATGCGCGGCAGAAACGCGAGGTCGCGGAGGTTACCCTGGTGCCCGCCGACGCAGGACTCGATGAATTCCGCAAGCACTCCGGCTTCGGCGAAGCGCTGCAGGCGCTCGAAGGCAACCCGCTGCCGCATGTCATCAACGTGCGGCCGACCGCCCCGGCCAGCACGCCGGCGCAGATGGAAATGCTCAAGCGTTATTTTGCCGCCTGGCCGGAAGTCGAGGCCGTGCAGGTCGACAACGAATGGGTGCAGCGCTTCAGCAATATCCTGGTCCTGTTCAGCCGGCTGCTGGCGTTAGGCACGGTTTTGTTAGCTCTGGGCGTGGTGGCCATCATTGGCAACACCATCCGGCTCGAGATCCAGAACCGGCGCGCGGAAATCGAAGTCACCAAGCTGGTGGGCGGCTCGAATGCGTTCGTGCGCCGGCCATTTCTCTATACCGGTGCGCTCTACGGCGCTCTCGGCGCCTGCTTCGCGCTCGGCTTCGTGTCGTTAGGCGTCGCCTTGATTGCAGGTCCCGCCAACCGGCTCGCACTGCTGTATGGCAGTAGCTTCCAGCTGCGGGGCCCGAGCCCCATCGACATGGGAATCCTCGCGCTCGGTGCGCTGGGGCTGGGACTCGTCGGCGCCTGGCTGTCAGCCGGGCGGCAACTGTCGGCGATCGAACCGCGCGCCTAGGTTTCCGGGCTACCTCGGAAATTGTCCATATTTTTCAATGAATTAGCGCACCCCAGGGAACTGTGACACGGCTTTAGCACTCTATCTGTCCGAGTGCTAAAATGGCGCTCGTTGATAGGTTTTCAACCTGGAAGTTAGGCACCCAATGACCACGAAAGCACTGGCCCTGAGATCAGTTACTGGATCTGCCGATTTTGCCCTGACCGGGCCGCTGGGCAGTTTCGACGCTTATCTTGAGCGCGTGTCCCACATCCCGATGCTGTCGCGTGACGACGAGCAGGGTCTGGCGCTGCGCTTTCGTCGCGATGGCGACCTGAAGGCGGCGGGTTCGCTGGTGCTCTCGCATCTGCGCTTTGTGGTGCACATTGCCCGCGGCTACAGCGGCTATGGCCTGCCCATCGGCGATCTGGTCCAGGAAGGCAATGTCGGCCTGATGAAGGCCGTCAAGAGATTCGATCCGTCGTTAGGTGTGCGCCTGGTGTCGTTTGCCGTGCACTGGATTCGCGCCGAAATCCACGAATACGTGCTGCGCAACTGGCGCCTGGTCAAAGTCGCCACCACCAAGGCGCAACGCAAACTGTTTTTCAATCTGCGCCGCCTCAAGAAAAATCTCAGCTGGTTGTCAGCCGAGGAAACCGCCGCGGTTGCGCGCGATCTGGGCGTTAGCACCGCCGACGTCACCGAGATGGAGCAGCGCCTGTCGGCGCGAGATCTGTCGTTTGATCCGACCGCGACCGACGACGAAGATGACGGTAGTTACTCGCCGGCTCACTACCTGCGCTCGCCCAATTCCGATCCGGCCGTGCAGGCGGAAGCCGAAGAATGGGAAGACACGACGCACGACCGCCTGCAGCAGGCGCTCGCGACTCTCGATGCACGCAGCCGCGACATTGTTGTCAGCCGCTGGAGCGGCGATGACAAGTCCACGCTGCATGACCTGGCGGCGCGCTATAAGGTCTCCGCCGAGCGCATCCGCCAGCTCGAAGCCAATACGATCAAGAAGCTGCGCGGGCTGATGGCCTGAATTTTCCGGGCGCTCGTCCTGATCGCCCGTGTCCCGACCCCCTGACCTGGCCGGCCGCAGCCGAGATTCCCACTATCGACGACGGCTCTGCGGAGGAGTAGCTTTCGCTGCCAAGGCAAATCGAAATTTGCCAACGAATAACATTTAACATAATTCCGAAGGGACTTTGCACATGAAATTCATCAAGATTGGCATGACCGTTATCGCGGCTGGCCTTGCCGCCGCAGTGCTGCTCGCGGCGCCCGTCAACGCCGCCCAGAGCGAAAACCGCATGCAGCCAACCGGCATCGACGGCACCAGCGGACCGACTCCGATCAAGAAGCCACGCTGGACGCTGCAGGACTTTGAAGACTCCTATGCTAACAACCCGATCCCGGGCGCCGCACTTGGATTGCCGGATAACAATGTATTTGTTCTGTTCTCGCAGTGCCGAAGATTAGGCGGCACGTTCTACCCGGGATTTGTTGCCGGCGAAACCGACGCCATCGTGGGCGACACCGCGTTCGCATTCGGCGGTCCGCTGCCCGGGCTGTCGCCGACCTGCTTCAATCCGCAGAATGAGCAGAACATTGTCGTCAACCCGACCAACCCTAACAACCTGGTGACGTCGGCGAACGAATATCGCGGCAACGTCCACATCGTCTATACCAGCACCGATCGCGGCGCCACCTGGCAAAACATCGTGCTGCCAGGCTGGACACGCGACTCGGGTGGCCAGGGACAATTCTCGCATTACGATTCCTGTGGCGACCCGGTACTGGCGTTCTCGCCCGACGGCTCGAAGGTCTATTACACGGGCCTGGTCTGCAATTTCGACGGCCCGGGTAACTATCAGCTGCGCAGCGGTATCGCGGTGGCTGTGTCCTATAACGGTGGCCTGAACTGGAGCGCCCCGACGATGGTGCATTCCACGGCGACTGGAAATTTCTTCCATGACAAGGAATGGATGACGGTCGGCCCCGACGGCACGGCGCACATCACCTGGACCTTCTTCAAGCAAACTCCGAATGGCAAGTTCGGCTCGTCGCCGATCTACATCGCGAGCTCGAAGAACGGCGGCCAGAGCTGGAGCGGCCCGACGCAGATTAGCGACGCGGCGCATCCCTACAACCAGGGCTCCAATGTCGCCGTCGACAACAGCGGCACCATCTGGGTGTCCTATATCGCCAGCACGCCGGAGTCGGATTTCTTCCAGGACGCCGTGGTGTTAGCTCGCTCGACCGATGGTGGCAACAAATGGACTAACGTCCAGGGCCCTCGGATCTATGACGACAACAGCTGTTATCCGCGCCAGATTGGTGGTCAGGGCCGGCAGACGCTGACGGCGCAGAACTATCGCATCCACAGCTTTCCGTCGATGGATGTCGAACGCGCTACCGGGCGCGTGCATATCGTCTGGACGGATAACCGCGCGATGGCAGGATGCGGCACGCCTGGAGCTTTCCCGGCGGCTGGGGTGACTCAGAATGCTGTCTATTACAGCCGCACCGACAACGGCAACACGTTCACGGCGCCCGTGTCTCTGACCAGCACCGTCGACGACAACGTCTTTCCGGCTATCGCGGCGCAGAATGGCAAAGTCATGGTCGGCTACTACACTCGCGGCTACGCGAAGGCGGCCGGCGCTGCCGGCGGATCGCGTTGTCTTGTCGCGGTCGTCACGGTAGGCCAGGCCGGGTTCGCGGACGGTACGCTACTTGCAGCGAGCTTCAATGGCGGCCAGACCAATGTCTGCATCGACTACGCGGTGAAGTACTCGACCAACAACGGCGTGAGCTGGGGTTCGGAGGAACGTCAATCGAGTGCGTCTTCAAATCCCTGGGTGTTGTTCACCGGCTCTTTCATCGGTGATTACACCGGTGTGGCGCTGGATTCGAATGGCAAGGGCACTTCGGTGTGGACCGACTTCCGCGGCAACCCGGGTGTTGGCAGCGCGGGTCGCATTACGCCTGCCAATCAGGATGCGGTAGTACGCGCACAGCCCTGAAAAGCTAACTGACCTGAGGTGGATATGGGCCCCGGCGACCGTTGGCGCTTGCGCGCTACCGGTCGCCGAGGCTTTTTTTCGGCCGCAGTCTTTCGTTGTCGCGGACTGGTGACCTGAGGCACCAGCCCGCGCTGGTGCCTAACGCCCGAACGAAAGACGCACGCCAAACTGCACATTGCGCCCCGGCAAGGGCACGATGTCCTTCAGGGGCGATGCATGCAACCGCGCGTCGTCGTTGAGCAGATTGTCGCCGCGCAAGTAAATCGACAACGCGCCGCGGGCCAGAGAAGGCCGATAACTGCCCTCAACAGCGAGCAGATCAAACCCCGGTGTCGCCGTTTCATTCCCGGCTGTCGCGGTTTGCGCACCGGTGTGCGTGAACCGCATTTCCGCAAACCAGCGGTCGGCATCGAATTGCAGCGCTACGCCGGCGCGGTAGGCGGGCACCATCGGCAAATTACCGCCGGCGCTGAGCCTGCCGCGCAGCCAGTCCCCGAAGACACGCACGCGCGCACGCGCATCACGCACCTTGCCTAACAACAGCGCCACCTCGGCCTCGGCGCCAAACATCTCGGCGCTACGCTGCTGATACTGGTACACCGGCAGCGGCTCTTCGCCTTCTTCGCCACCGACAAAACTGCCATCCGGCTCCGTAAAGATGAAATTCTGGTAGCGATTGAAGAACACGGCGATATCTGTCTGCCAGCGCTCGCCGCGCTGCTGCAACGTCAGGTCCAGGGCGTTGGCGATTTCCTTGGCGAAATCTTCATTGCCAATCTCGATGCGGCCGAGGGCGAGATGCGGTCCATCCGCATACAGCTCGGTCGCCTGCGGATGCCGCTCGGTTCGGCTCAGGGACGCAGTCAACCGCTGGCGCTCGCGAGGCCGCCAGACCGCGCCTAACGAAGCGCTGACCGCCTGGTCGTCGTAACGCCTGGCGCCAGGCGCGTTGGGCGTGATGCGCTGATTGTCGACCCGCAAGCCAGTCTGCATCTGCCAGGCGCCGAAATCATGCTCGTGGACACCGAACAAGCCGACTGTGGTGGTCACGCTCGGTGGCACAAAGGCTTCATCGCCCAGCGCCGAAAAATCCTGCCGGCTGAGCTGCGCACCCAGCTGCGAGCGGCGTTGCTCCGAGGGCCTTCTGAGAAGTGCAATGCGCGCATCCAGCTGCCGGTTGTCAAACCGCGTACCTGGCCGCTCCGGCGCCTCAAACTCGGTGTGCGTGTATTCGCTCCCGGCCGCCTGAATCTCAAGGCTGCTGAAGCCCGCGCTGTGCAAAGCAGCGCGATACCGCAGATCAACGCGCTCCTGTTGCATGTCGATAAAAGCCTCGGCTTCGGTCGGCAGGCCATAGTTGCTCTCAAAGTACGAATAGGCGGCACCCAATTGACCCTCGGCCAGCTGCCAGTTGCCGCCGGCGCCAAAGGCGCCGGAATCGCTTGCGCTGTTAGCCACCCGTAGATCCGCAGCGCGCATGTCGGAGGTTGAGCGCGTGCTGCCCTCGGCATAGACGCGGCCATGCTTGCCGAATGTCGACAGGCGGCCCGCCGCGCTGCGCTCCGACAGCGCATCGCCACCGCGCAGATCAAGATTGCCCGCCCAGCCGTCGGCATTTTTGTTAGGCCGGAAACGCCCGGTCACGACGTTGACGACACCGCCAGCCGCATCGCTGCCGTAGAGCAGCGCCGCGGGCCCGCGCAGCACTTCGATTTGCTCGGCATCCGCGGTATCGATGGCGACGGCATGATCGTCGCTGATGTTAGCGACATCCATCGCCGTCAGGCCGTCGCTGAGTATTTCGATGCGGTACCCCGACAGCCCGCGCAGCACCGGCCGATCTGCAATCGGACCGTAGAACGTGGAACTGACGCCGGGCGTGTTAGCAAGCGTCTGGCCCAGGCTCAGGTTGTTCTGGCGGCGCAACGCGTCGCCTGCAATCACCGTCACAGGCTGGGCGGTGTCGCCGATCGAAGCGGCAAAGGGCGATGCCGTCACGACGACCTCGGACAAATCATCATCACCGTAAGCAGCCGGCATGCATAGCGCCAGACCGACCAAGGTGGCAGTCACACTTCTCATTGGAATTCTCCACAAAAGGCCAGAGTCCGGACGCCAGTGCGCTCGGGCTCGATGTTTCAAAGGCAATACCCGGCGAGGGGCGGAGTTCTAGGGCCGGGGAGGCCCGCGTGCCTGATAGGGGCGAAGGCGGCTGGACAGCGCGCCGAGGGGGCTAACAACAAAAGTGATGACGGACCAGACTGCAAACCAGGCGAGGCTCGCTGGCGCAGCAACGATTCCGGCCGGCGTGCTGAGTTGCGCGCAGATTTCGCAAAGCTCCGCATGATTGCCGTTGGGTTTCGGCGTCGATTCGTGGATGTGGGTGGCGCGCAGCAACGCCAGCCACAACACGGCCGCGACCAGCATCGCAACGATCAGCCGTCGATTTCCGGTGAAATCGGCGCTAGTGCGATGCATGCTCGGGTTTGGTCGCCTCACAAAATCAGTTTACACACGGCGCAGCAGACTTGCACCGCGATTCAGCAAAACGCGCACATGGCCACATCAGCAGCGAATACCCGCGTCGCTGCCAGCGCGGCCTGGAGCCCACCACGAATGACCCGCCCGGATTACGGGAATTGAAGTCAGCAGCCGCCGATCGCTGATCATCCGCCGTTCGGCCACGGCCGCGGCGGAATATCGGCCTGCGTTCAACAGTCCCATTGCCAAGTCCCCGTGGCGAGCGTAGCGTCCAAATCCAATGCGCAATATCAACGAGTGGCTCGCCGAGTACGGGCAGAGCCACCAAAACCCCGTCAACAAGACCCTGCACTGGCTGTGTGTGCCGCTGATCGTGCTGACGGTGCTTGGATTCATCGCCAGCATACCCGTCCCTGAGGTGCTGCATTCCGCCTGGCCGGCCTTCAACTGGGTTTTCGTCGCGCTCGTCGCCGCGGTATTTTACTACTGGCTGCTGTCGCCAGCGCTCGCGCTCGGCACCATCCCGATTCTGGCCGCAATGATTTTTTTGTTAGCTCTGATGACCCGGCTACCATGGCCACTGTGGCAGACCTGCCTCGCGATATTTGTGGTTACCTGGATCGGCCAATTCATCGGCCATCAGATCGAAGGCAAGCGCCCGTCGTTTTTCAAGGACCTGCAGTTCCTGCTGATCGGTCCATTGTGGTTGCTAGCCTTCATTTATCGCGCGCTTGACTGGCGATACGCTCCCGTACATGACAAGTAGCGGCGCGGGCGTCATCACCGGTGGCATGGTTGTCAGCCGGGCGCTGGCCCGCTACGGCATCAGCACCGTGTTTTCGGTGGCCGGCGCCTCGCACACCTACCTGCTGGATGCGTTGGACCGCGACGGCTTTCGGGTCATCTCCAACCGCCACGAATCCGGTTGCATCGGCGCCGCGGACGGCTATGCGCGCGTTACCGGCAAACTGGGCGTTGCGCTGATCATCGCCGACCAGGGAACGCCTAACGCCATCAACGGCATTGCCACTGCGTTTCATGCGTGCTCGCCTGTACTGGTGCTGATCGCGCGCCTGCCAAATTCCTGGACCGAAGCCGAGTCCGAATACGACAACAACAAACACCCGCTGGTCGGGACGATAACCAAATGGGCACGCTCGGTACCCGCGGCCGAGCGCCTCGCCGAATATGTCGACGTCGCGGCCAGACGTGCGCTCAGCGGCCGGCGTGGCCCTGTCGTACTGCAGGTTCAACAGGAGTACCTGCAGGCGACACTGAGTGACTACGGCGCCGCCACCCAACCGGCAGCACAGCTGTCGCGTGCCGGCGCGGATCCGGTGCAAATCGCCGTGGCCGCTGAGTTGTTAGCTGGCGCGCGGCGCCCGCTGATCATCACCGGCGCCGGCGCGGCCTGGGGTAATGCGCCAGCCGGCAACGGCGGCTCCGGCGCGGCTACGCAGGCAGCCAGCACGGCGCTCGCGGCGATCGTCAATGACCATCATATCCCGATCGCGGGCAACGGTCTGGGTCGCGGCATCGTGGCCGAGGACTGGCAACGCTCGTTCAACTGGCCGATCATGCAGATCGCGGCGAAAGACGCTGACGTCGTCTGCATCATTGGTGCACGCCTCAAGCAGCGGCTGGGATACGGCCTGTCGCCGCGCTTTTCGCCTAACGCCAAATTCATCCAGATCGATGTGCAAGCCGAAGAACTGTCGCGCAATCGCCGCATCGATGTGCCGATTGCCGCCGACGCCGGGCTCGCCGCGGGGCAGCTGCGCGATGCACTCGCGGGCTTGCGTGGCAATCCGGCGATGCATGCTGCGCGCGCCGACTGGGTGCTGCACGCGCTGCGCGAGCGCCTGGAGTATCTGGATCAGGTCGAGAGCGGCGTGCATCAGGCCGTGCACCCTTTGGTGTTAGGCCGGCAACTTGCGAAACGCCTGCCTGCAGATGCGGTGATCGTCGGCGACGGCGCCGACGTTCAGAACTGGATGTATGGCGCGCTGAAAGTGCGGCGCGCGCCAGGTTTTCTCGATCATTACCCCATGGGCGCCATGGGCGTCGGCACGCCGCTCGCCGTCGGCGCCGCAGCCGCGGTGCGCGAGATGGCGCTGGCAGCGGGCACCGATGTGCCGCCCACGCTGCTGACCACAGGCGACGGTTCTTTTGGATTCTATCCTGCGGAACTGCATGCCGCCGCGTTGGCGGGCCTGAAGCTCATTTGCGTGGTCGGCAACGACGGCGCCTGGGGCACGGAGCTGCACGGCCAGGTGAAAGCCATCAAGCGCAGCATCAACACCGAGCTTGGCTACCAGCGTTATGACCTGGTGGGTGTGGGCTTCGGCTGCCATGGCGAGCACGTGGCCGAACCATCGCAATTGTCCGCCGCGCTGGACCGAGCCTTCGCGCACCCCGGGCCGAGTGTCGTAAACGTGATCATCGACCGCAGCGCCGGCTCACAGATCAAGTCGGATGCGCGCGCGCAGATGATCATGTTCGATGATCTGGCCAGCAACCTCAAAGCCCAGCACAGTTTCGCTGGCTGACTAAGAAGACACCATGAACGTACGTGCACCCGATACAGATTTCCCGTATCCGCGCCCCGCGTACGCCTGGTACGTGGTGTTTGTTCTGTGGTGCGCCTACGTGCTGGCCTTCGTCGACCGCGAAATCATCGCGCTGATGGTCAAGGACATCAAAATCTCGCTGCAACTCTCCGACTGGGAGATCAGCTGGCTGTTAGGTTTCGCGTTCGCATTTTTCTACACGTTCATTGGTATTTTTCTGGGCTGGCTTGCCGACCGGGGCAACCGGCGCTGGCTGCTGTTCGCGGGTGTCTCGGTGTGGAGCTTCATGACCTGCGCCTGTGGCATGGCAACCACTTTTCCAGCACTGTTCGCTGCCCGCGTCGGAGTCGGCGCCGGCGAAGGCGCCCTGAATCCTTCCGCGCTGCCGATGATCAAGGATTATTTCCCGCCTGACAAAGTCGGCCGTGCCACCGGCTTTTATACCGCGGGTGTTTCCAGTGGCAGCGGCGTCGCCTTCATCATCGGTGGCGGCCTCATCTATCCGGCCTTGCTCGCCGCAGGTCCCCAGGTCTGGCCGATCGTCGGTCACGTCGAGCCCTGGCAGCAGATGTTTTTGTTTGTAGGCATGCCTGGGTTTCTGATCGCACTCCTGGTCCTGACCATCAAGGAGCCGGTCAGACGCGAGTTTCTGCGCACCGGCAAAAAACCCATCGCGGCGCCGCTGTGGGAAACCCTGGCATTTCTCTTCAAGCGTTGGCGCACCTACATCGTGTTCTTTGTCGCGCTGTCGGTGCTAGCCATCATGGCCTACGGCGTCGGATTCTGGATTCCGGAATTCCTGCGACGTACCTATGCGCTCGACGACAAGACCTGGGGCATGTATGTCGCGTGGCGTGGTGTCGTCACGGTCTTCGCGGGACTCTTTGGCGTGATTGCCGGCGGTTGGGCCTGTGACCTGCTCAAGGACAAGTATCAGGACAGTTACGTGCGGATCTGCATCGCGGCTTACGTACTCATGGCGATCGGCTACAGCACCTTTGCGTTGATGCCAACACCCGAGCTGGCGCTCCTGATGCTGATACCGGCATCGATTGGCGCAGCGGCCCCGACCGCCGCGGGCGCGGCCGCGGTGCTGGCGATTTCGCCACCGCATATGCGCTCGCAGATCACCGCGTTTTACTACTTTGTACTCAACGTGATTGGCCTGACGGTGGGCCCGCCGGCGGTCGGCGCGATGACCGACTTTTACTTCCATGATGAGTCGCAGTTGCGCTATTCCATCACCGTGGTCGCGGCAGTCTTCTCGGTGATTGGCATGTCGTTACTGCTCTATAACCGGCGTCATTTCAGAGCGGGTATGGAAGAAGCAAAAGCCTGGACATAGCGGGCTTGCCTGCATTATTAAACCTTCATTGATACAATAAATCGATATTTTGGCACTATTCAGTTTGGATTTGAAACTATGAGCAATGATCCCAAAATTGGCCTCCCTATCCTGCAACGCGATCACCGCAGCGTCATGGGCAAGATCCTCTACACCAGCAAGAAGCCCGAGCGGCTCAACCAGGAACGCGGGCGCGAATATTTCCGCATCGATGTGCATGCCGATGGCACGCGCGCCTGCACCGCACACTGCGAGATCGATGATCGCCCCTCGGTGATGCGCGACATCACCTACTCGCTGGACCGCGACTGGATGCCGACCGACTGTTTTGTGCGGCTGTCCGTAGCTAGTAAGTTCATGGGCTCAGGCTGGTTTCGATTTCACCCTGCCTACGCCGAGTGCGAAGCTAACACCTCACTCGAGGGCCGGGTCTCGCAGCGCATGGACCTGGCAACGCCGCTCAAGACCTTCCAGAACCACGCGATCGCCTGCGACGCCTGGCACCTGCGGCTGATCGACCAGAACAAGCCCGGCCAGGTCCAGCGCATCAACCAGATGCTGCTGTCGTCGCCCGATCACCGCGGCGCAACGGGCCCGATGCTGTTTTCGATCGGTCTTAATCTGGTATTCGTCGGCCCGGACAAAGTGACCGTCGGCGCGGGCACGTTTGACGCCCTGCACTACCAGTTCGTTACCAACCCGGAGCTGCCGCAGGAACATCCGCCCTACGACGTCTGGTGCACGGCGGACGGCGACTACCTGTTTCTGAAGGGCCAGGTCGCGGGCTACATGCAGACCTATTACGAACTGGTTGAACTGTCGCGCGGACCGCATTGGAGCAATCCCTAGGCAATCCTTGATAATGGCGCCATGAAACGCGCCATTGCCATTGTCGAAGACGAGCCCGCCATCCGTGACAACTACGCCGCCGCGTTTACCCGGGAAGGCTACTCGGTACAGACCTACGGCAACCGCAAGAGCGCGCTGGCGGCGTTCCATACGCGCCTTCCCGACCTGGTAGTGATCGATATTTCGCTGCAGGACGAGCCGGAAGGCGGCTTTGAACTGTGCCGCGAACTGCGCGGCCTGTCGGCCGAGCTGCCCATCATTTTTCTCACTGCACGTGATTCCGAGCTGGATGCGGTGTCGGGGCTACGCCTCGGCGCCGACGATTTCCTGACCAAGGATCTCAGCCTGCCGCATTTGTTAGCACGCGTAAACGCCTTGTTTCGCCGCATCGACGCGCTGCGCCGGCCGCCGGCGGAAGAGCAGGTGCTGCGCCGCGGCGCACTCAGCATGGACGCGGAACGCCTGCAGGCCACCTGGAACGGCGACGTGGTGCTGCTGTCGCTGACGGAGTTCTGGATCGTGCATGCGCTTGCGCGGCATCCGGGGCATGTCAAGAACCGCCAGCAGCTGATGGACGCGGCCAATGTCGTGCTCGATGACAACACCATTACCTCGCACATCAAGCGGATCCGGCGCAAATTCCAGGTGCTGGAACCCGAGTTTGATGGCATACAAACCGTCTATGGCATGGGCTATCGCTGGGTACCGCAAGAACCGACTTGAGCATCCGCACCAAACTGCTGCTGTTGAGTCTCGCAACGCTGGCGTTGCCCTGGGCCGGCTGCCAGTACGCACGCGAGATGGAATCCTCGCTGCGCGATGCCGAACAACAGGCCTTGTTAGCCGTCGCCAACACACTGGCGACCTCGCTGCAGGACCGAAACGATCTCCTGTATCGCGGCCAGGCCGCACCCGCCAGCGGTACGCAGGGCTTCCTGGCGATTCCGCTGCTGACGGAACCCAATCTGGACGGGCAGGTCGACGACTGGCCTGACGCACCCCAGTCCTGGCGCAGTTTTGAATCGCGGCAGGGAGACCAGTTCAAGGTACTCACCGGCAGTTTCGATCGCTACTTCTATTTTCGGATCGAGGTCAAGGACAGCAACTGGGTTTTCGATGCCGACGATGCTGCGGCGCTGGATCCGGCGGCCTCGGGTGATCGGCTTTGGATTGCTTTTGACCGACCCGAGGGCGGGCGCTCGGAGTATTTTCTGTCCGGCGATCGGGCCGGAAACCTGCGCGGTCGGAGTACCCAGCGCGGCGACTACGGCCAGACGCGCCTGATCAGCGAACCGCGTATCGCCGGCGCCTGGGCGCGCAGCGCCGCGGGCTGGCGCGTGGAAATGCGGATACCGCTGGCCATGCTGGCCGGGAATTTCGGCCTGGTCATGGATGATCGTGATCGCCGCGGCCAGCCGGCTAACAGCTACGGCAGCCTGAATACGGAAAACCTGAGCGGCGGCGCGCCGCTGGTCACCGCAGCGCCGCAGCTACGTGAGTACCTGGAGAATTTTCGCCAGGCCGGCGTGCGCATCGCGGTTGGCACGCCGCAAGGCCGCACCCTGTCGCAGGTCGATGCGCTGCCGGTACCGGCGGCCGTGAATCCGTTGCAGAGCCTGCTGTCGCGCGTTTACCGGCGCTTCCTCGAGCGCAGCGCGTTGGCCGAGCGCGTGCTGGATGCGCGGCCGTTTCAACTGGACGCGGCGCTCGCGGCCAAAGCCGCCAGCGGACAGATCGGATCCGCGCTGCTCGCAACCGCGGATGAGCGGCGGCTGATTATCGCAGTGGCGGCGCCTATCAAGGCGCGTGAATCGGGCGCGGTGCTGGGCGTGCTGCAGGTAGCGCAGACCTCCGATCGCTGGCTGTCGCTGCGCGATCGCGCGCTGACCCGGCTCCTGAACCTGACTTTGTTAGTGACGCTGATCGCATTCCTGGTGTGCCTGGCCTTTGCGTCCTGGCTGGCGCGCCGGTTGCTCGGACTGCGCGATGCGGCGGCCAATGCGGTGTCCAGCGAGGGCACGATCCGCGGCGATTTCCCGGGCGTGGACGCGCCGGATGAGCTCGGCGATGTGGCACGCAGCTTCTCGGCGCTGCTCGGCCGCCTCGGCGGCTATACGAATTACCTGCGCACGCTGGCCGGCAAACTCGCGCACGAGATTCGCACGCCGCTGACCATCGTCCGTTCCTCGCTCGACAACCTGGACCGTGAGTCGCTGACGCCGGCGGCGCGGGAATATGCGGCGCGCGCGCGCGCCGGGTCGGAACGGCTCGGCAATATCGTGGTCGCGATGGGCGCTGCGACGCGGGTCGAAGAAGCGATTTCCCAGGCTGAACGCAGTCGCTTTGACCTGCGTGAGTTGCTGGCCAGCGCCTGCCAGGCCTATTCACACGCGTTTCCTGAACGGCGGTTCAGCTTGCGGTCGCCAGAGACAGCAGTCCACCTGCACGGCGCCCCGGACCTGATTCTGCAGATGATGGACAAGCTGATCGATAACGCCGTGGACTTCAGTCCCGCTGACTCGCTGATTGCGATCAGCCTTGAAGCGTCGCCGGAGCTGGTAATCCTTGACGTCGACAACGTCGGCCCGGCGCTGCCCGAGGGCGCGGAGCAGCTGATTTTTGAATCGCTGTGGCAGTCGCGGTCCGGCCGGGATGGCAAACCGCACTTCGGGCTGGGCCTGTATATCGCGCGCCTGATTGCCGAATTTCACGGCGGTGTCATTCGGGCACAAAACCTGTCAGGCACGGACGGTGTGCGCTTTCGCATCACGCTGCGCCGTGGCCCGTGACTGTCGTCGCGAAAATGAGACATTGTGCCTGCATCGAAATTGTATAGAATCTAAAGCGTTGAGAGTTTGGTCGACCTTGTAAGTATTGGTTTTTCAGGCGATTTGTACTTGTGGCGCCCGGCTTGGCTGGATTGCCGAGTGCCTGAAAAACAACGGTGATGCAAGAAACGGACAACGGCGATGTGGAGACTTTCGAACACAGGCACGGAAAGGTGGCTGCCATTTGTGCGCTACCCGAAGCGACCAAAGCGTGATTCAACACGCGGGCCTTAATGTTGGCCGGAGCGCAAGCTCCAACGCTTCAGCCGCGGGCAATGATCTTGTCTGTGTGACGGATGAGACGAGATGGAACGGTGCTGGTGCGATCCGGTTTCCCGTCACTCGTTCGGCTGACACCGAGGGCTCTGCTGCCGCGTTACTTGTATTGGAACCCCGCCTGGGCAACCAGGCGGGGTTTTTTTATTTGTTAGGTCCGGCGAAAGCGTATCGATCGCCACTGGCGGAGCCTTCGACTGCTATTCCGGCCCGCGGCAAAGTCGCTCGACCCGCTGCGGATAACTACTCCAATCCGGGACCCCGACAGGTTGCCCTCCGTACGAATTTCGCAGCGCGCTCGTCGCTCTCAATAGGAGCCCGTACGGAAAAGGAGCTGCCAACATCCCACCCTCGCGCTTCTTCGCCTCAAGCTCGGCCTGACGCTCGCGCTTCTTCGCTTCGTCATACGTGCGCACTGTGGCCAGGACCAGCTGACTCAGCACAGCGCGGTCGGCGTCCATCATCCGACCGTCGGGGCACAGACGCTCCTCGCCGTACTTTTCAAGCCTGTCCAGCAACAGTGGGATCACCTCTTCGCTAACAACACCTTGTTCATTCAACCCGTGAGGGGCGAGTTGCCTTGAAATGGCGCCGGGCTCAAGCGCATCCCAGATCAGTTTGGTATCGATTTTCGTAACGGCGTACCCAACGAAATGCTGCTGAGTCAGTGCCCGCAGCACCGTGCGGTCCGGCTCGCTCAAGGGTTCGTTCGCCGCGATCAGTGCAGATTCGTCCACGGCCCTCGCCACGCCGGCGATCCACCCGGATCGTCGGGCGAGATAACCGCTTGGAGTTTCCTGCCGCCAGGGATAGGTCCATCCCGTACCCCAGATGCGTTCATGTTGTCGTTCAGCGCTTTCCCGTAGCACGCCAAGTCCGCCGGCTCTGGCTTCACGACCCACGGCCTGCCCTGCCGCGTATTCCTGCTTCCAAAAATACTCATCCGTGTATGCGAGAACGGGGAAACCCGGCAGCAGCGCCACCTGCAAGGCCATCCATACCGTGACCCAATCCGGCCAGCGCCGGCCCTCGCGCATGGACCGGTACTGCGCGAGTGGAGCGATGACGATGAGAGGCAAAAATACCACGCTGGTCATCAAGAGCATGACCAGCGGCGCCCCACCCGGGGCCCCTTTGAAGAATCCTGCTCGTTCACTGGGGGAAGCGGCTACGCCCAGGAGGAGAAAGATCGCCACCAGGGCGACGGTGAGCCCGCCGACGAGGGCCGCCCGGTAGCGAAAGATCCTGGCAAACAAAGCCACATCAACGATCACGCCATAGGTGACGATCAGTGCGACGGCCAGAAAGAATCCAATCCCATCCAATCGCATCTGGCCGTAACTCGCATGTGCGGCGGTGGCAAGCACACATGAGGCCAGGAGGAAGAAGACTTGGCTCAGGCAGCGTGTATACACATTCTCAGCCTATCTGCGACGAGAAAAAAGGAGCGCACCACCCTACTCGGTACTGATGAAGATAGTTGCCACGAGATTGGCTCACGGCAGCGCGCTTGGTGGCTAACGGTCTGTCTTCCGTACCGAGGAGACGTGTCATGAGTAACCTAACGAAGCTGTAGAAAATTCATGTTCTGATCATGCCGCGGAAGAACTCGAGCCGCAATGGCTGGTCGAAGTTCTGGAGATTGTGACCAGAGGATCGACGGCATGGCCCGATACAAGGACGTGGACAACGGGATGAAGC
>JANLTW010000033.1:0-6679 GCA_031363155.1 Gammaproteobacteria bacterium
TTTTCGTCGTTAGGTTGCTGGCCCTTGATGACGCCGACCGACATGCCGAGAAAACGGAAAATCGGTCCCATCCATTCGGCATCGCGCTGCGCGAGATACTCGTTGACCGTGACCACGTGCACGCCCTTGCCGGTCAGCGCGTTGAGGTAGGCCGGCAGGGTCGCCACCAGCGTCTTGCCTTCACCAGTGCGCATTTCGGCAATCTTGCCTTCGTGCAAGGCGAGACCGCCGATCAGCTGGACGTCGAAATGGCGCATGCCGAGCGTGCGCTGCGCGGCTTCGCGCACTACGGCAAACGCTTCGGGCATCAGGTCATTGAGCGGCGTGCCACTGGCGAGTCTCTGGCGGAATTCGGCGGTCCTGGCCAGCAGCGCTTCATCGGACAGGCCCTGGACCGCGGGCTCGAGCACGTTGGCGGCTCGCATCACCTGCCGGTAAGCCTTGACGATGCGGTCGTTACGACTGCCAAAAACACGCGTCAGAAATTGCAACACCTGAGTACTACCTTCAAAGAAATCAAAAAAACGAAGGCAGACAAGGACTTAGCATCCCGAGGCCGGCCAGAACCGCGTATTTTAGGGATAGAGACGGTCTTAGGGCAAAAGTTCGCGAACTTAGTTGCAACTGGTCAGCTGGGCGACCCAGCTGGTGAGCAGTTGGGCGCCCTGGGTGTCGGCAAGCGACGAACTCAGGGGGGGCATGGCGAAACTATCACGGCGCCCCGTCCGCGAAACCACGACCGAGCGCGCCGCATCCCCAAGCGCAATCAATTGCGCGTTCGCAATACCCAGATTGCCCGACTGCGGCGGCAGGTTGCAGGCGTTGGTCGCGTTGAGCGGTGTCGTATAGCGCAGGTCCATGGTAGACGGCGTGCCGCCGCCCGGCCGATGGCACTGGGCGCAGTTGGTATGCAGGTAGGCGCGGGCACGCTCAGTCAGCGTTCGCGCCGCATCGTTCGGGTTCGGCAGCACCGGCTGGGTCGACGCCGCGCCACTGAGCGCCGGTGCGAATACGCCAATCGCGTTGAGCGTGGTCAGCTGGTTCGCGTTGCGTCCGGTCGCGGCATAGGTGATCGAGTTGTTCAATTGACTGGTCTCAAGAGCCAGCGAAAAACCGGCTGCGGCTGTATGGCACAGCAGGCACTGCGCCTCGCTCGGGAAGATCCAGGCCTGGTTGTTCACGGTCGCGGTCTTGCCACCGATGACCCGATTCGCCTCGGTGCCAGCCGCATTCCACTCATAGGTGTAGCCGGCCCAGCTGCCGTCGGTGTGGCGCATCAGCAGGCGCGTCTCCAGCATGCGCGTGCCGAGCCGGAAGTTCTTCACCAGCACCGAGTTGTTAGGCAGGGTCCAGTCGTTGTCGGCGCCGATGACGATGTTCTGGCCGTTAGGCAGGGCCATGAATCGATCCTTGGCGGCGCCGTCAGACCAGAACTCCGCATTTGGCAGGTACGGGATCACATTGGCCGACGCGCGCGTGGGATTCTGCATGTCGACGCAGCCGCTCGCCGACAGCACGGCCGGCACGCTGCCGGAACCGGTGCTGGTGCCGGTCAGCCGGTGCAGAGTGCCCGCGTAATTGACGATGTACAGCTCGCCATCAATACCCTGCGCGAAACTCGCGATCTGCAGGGCGCTGTCGAAGCCCGTGGTCATGGTCAGCGTCGGGGTCGTGTCGCGCGCGATATGCCAGATACGGCCGCTGGAAAAATCGCCAAAAACGTAGCGCCCGGCCAGGCTCGGGATGGCCGCGCCGCGATAGACAAATCCGCCGGTGATCGAGACACCGACCCCGTGGCCATATTCGGCGATCGGATTGATCAGGTTGTTAGCCAGCCCGCAGGTCAAGTTGAAGTCATGCGCGCCTTCACGACAGCGCCAGCCATAGTTGCCGCCGACGGTGACACGATCGACCTCCTCCCAGAGGTTCTGCCCGACATCCCCGACCCACAATTCGCCACTGCCGCTGTCGAAACTCCAGCGCCAGGGATTGCGAAAACCATAGGCGAAGATCTCGGGGCAGGCCTGCGCTCCGGCGCCGTTGTTGCAAAGTCCATTGGCCGCAAACGGATTGCCCGCGGGTATGCGGTAGGGCACGGCGCCGGTGGTGCCGCTGACATCGATACGCAGCATCTTACCTAACAAGGTCTGCAGGTTCTGGCCATTGCCGATGGTGCCGAACGGATCGCCGCCGTTGCCGCCATCGCCAAAGCCGATATAGAGGAAGCCATCCGGCCCGAAGTTGATGTTGCCGCCGTTGTGATTGGTGGCCGGCTGATCAACTGTCAGCAGGACCACCTCCGAGATCGGGTCGAGCGTGGCACCGCCATCGGTACTGCGGAACTCCGAAATGCGCGATTGCAGCTGGTTGGCCCCGGTCGTGTACGAGAGATAAACGCGTGGATTAACGGGGAACTGCGGATGAAAGGCCATGCCTAACAGACCCATCTCGCCGCCGGAGCGCACGCGGGCCGTGATATCGACAAAGTTGCTGCTGGTCGCGACCGCGGCATTGTCCGGAAACACCCGTACCCGCCCGCCCAGCTCGACCACGAACCAGCGGCTGCTGCTGCCTGGAGCCTGCAGCAACGCGATCGGCGCTGAGAAGCCGAGATTCGGGAACACGCGCTGCGTACCCAAAGACAGCGCGGAGCTGGGCCGGTCGCCGGCCAGACAACTGGTGTTACCGGGCCGCGCGTCCAGCCCGGAGCTGGTGGGCGGAGGAACTACCGGTGGTGTGACTGTGGCTGGTTCCGAGCCGCCGCCACAGGCCTGCAGCAGGATAAGGTAACAGGCGGCAAGCGCGCTTGGCCGGAGAAACAGGGTTGTGCCGATTGAACCTGCCGTTGGCACCACGGCGCGCGGCTTCAGGCCTAACGACCTATGAAGCTCAACGGATCGATCGCCGAGCCACTGCGCATCACTTCGAAGTGCACATGAGGCCCGGTCGAGTGGCCGGTGGAACCCATGGCCGCGAGCGTGTCACCGCGCGTGACCAGCGTGCCCACGGACACCAGGTTGCGACTGTTATGCGCGTAGCGCGTCACGTAACCATTGCCATGGGTTACCTCGACCACGTTGCCATAGCCGCTGCGCACACCGGCAAACGAAACGATACCGGTTGCGACCGCAACGACCGCATCGCCGGAGTTGCCCGCAAAATCGATACCCTTGTGAAACGCGAAACTGCCGTTGATCGGATCGGTGCGGCTGCCGTAATAAGAAGAGATGAATCCCTGGCGCACCGGACGGCCTTCCGGCTGGATCTGCTCGCGCAGCTGGCGGGTCAGAATCACGTTCTCAAGCGCCGTCATCTGACCTTCGCGTGACAACAAACGATCTTCGACTTCATTGATCATCAGCGACAGGTCCGGAACTTCGGCGCGCACGCCAGTCTCTTCCGAACCACCGCTCGCCGGCACGGTATCGAAATTGAATTCACGGGTATCGATGTTAGCAAGGCTGGTCAGGCGCTTGCCGAGTGCGTCGAGTCGAATCACATGCGCGTTGACCTGGCCGACGCGGGCCGCCAGCGCGTCGACACGCTGCTGCAGCTGCTGACGCAGTTCAGTGATTTCGGCCTGCTGACGGCCGAAGGTGCGCGTCCATTCGCGCGGCGAATCGCCAATGGCGGCAAGCTCATTGCGTTCACCCAGTTGCAGGCCGAACGAGAACACGCCGCCGACGATCGCCAGCGCGGCCAGACCGGTCGACGCGGCAGCCAGAGGCTGCGTCAGGTTCAGTCGCCAGGCGCGATCGCCGCGGTGCAGGAACAGAATCACGTTCATGCTGTTAGCCTCGGTTGCTCGATGTTGAACCGCCACGAACGAGCAAACACGCTCGAACGCTCCGCAGGGCTCACCACCGGCCCCGTTCTCGTTGCATTGGCTCTCACGCAATACTTGCGAATTGCCGGCAACCCCGCTTTCATAGCGCGCACACGCTGTCGTGAGACGCCTTAGACCGGTGGCTTTGCGACCCTGCCTTTCGACAGGTTTGCCCTGAATCAGCCAGACCACTATGCACAAAGCCCCAGACCGAGACAAGAGTAGAAGAGTGACGCGTCGCAGGTCTATGACGTTCGCCTCATCAAAACCCAGATCAGTCAAAGACTTATTGTCAAAAGCTGGACTGAGTGAGAAACACATCACAGAAGCCGTTGACCCACATCAACATTGGTCGCTTTTGACGCAGAAAATCCTCGGCCCGGAATGGGCGCCACACGTGACACGGACCCAGTTCGAGCACGGAGTACTGACGGTGTGGGTCCAAACGGCGGCGCGGGCAGCCCGCGTCCGCCTGGTGCTGGCAGGCGCACTGCTCGATGGGCAACTGGTGCTGGCGGCGGGCGGCAGCGCCGCGCGCAGTCTCAGTGTCAGAGTGAGTCGATAGCCGCCTGCTCAGCCGGCGGCAAGCGCCGGAATCCGCACATAAGATATCGGCGCGTCTTCGGGTTTTTCAAAAACCACCGATTCCCAGGCAGCGCGGTCGGCCAGCAGCGCCCGCAGCAGGCGATTGTTGAGTGCGTGCCCCGACTTGAAGCCGCTGAATTCGCCGATCAGGCTGTGACCTAACAAATAAAGGTCGCCGATGGCATCCAGGATCTTGTGCTTGACGAATTCGTCTTCGTAACGCAGGCCATCCTCATTCAGCACGCGGTAGTCATCGAGCACGATGGCGTTGTCCATCGAGCCGCCAAGCGCAAGATTCTGGGAGCGCAGCATTTCGATGTCGCGCATGAAACCGAAGGTGCGCGCACGGCTGACTTCCTTCAGAAACGAGGTGGTCGAGAAATCCATCGAGGCGCGCTGTGCGTGGCGCCGAAAAACCGGATGATTGAATTCGAGTTCAAAATTGACCTTGAAGCCGTCGAAGGGCCGAAACTCAGCCCACTTGTCGCCGTCCTCGACCCGCACAATGCGCCGAATCCGCACAAAGCGTTTCGGCACGCCCTGCTCTTCGAGGCCCGCGGACTGCAGCAGGAACACAAACGGTCCGGCGCTGCCATCCATGATCGGCACTTCGGGCGCACTCACCTCGACGATCGCATTGTCGATGCCGAGCCCTGCGAACGCGGATAACAGGTGTTCGACAGTCGAGACCCTGGCATCGCCGTGGACCAGCGTCGTGCCGAGCGTGGTTTCGCCAACATTCTCGGCATGCGCCGGAATATCGACCGGAACCGGCAGGTCCACGCGCCGGAAAACAATCCCGCTGTCAGGCGCCGCGGGCCGCAAGGTCATCAAGACTTTCTTACCCGTGTGCAGACCCACACCGCTGGCGCGAATACTGTTCTTGAGTGTGCGTTGTCCGAGCATGTCGCTAGCCTAACACAGCCAGCCGCGGCTCAGGCCCGGCGCCAGGCCGGCGAGCCGCGGGCTGTCGCCAACTGGCGTCAGTCGGCCTGCCGGCGCAGGAACGCCGGAATATCAAGCACATCTTCGGCCTCCGGGCCGTGGCGCAAGCCGTCTCCGACTGCGACCTTGCGTTGAATCGTCGGCCGGTCAAGCGATGCGTAGTCCGGCGCCGACGACGCGTGCCGCACACCCTGGCGGGTTGCCTGCGACGGCGCCTTTTCCGGTGCGGCGCGCGCCGCGGCGACCAACGACGGCACAAAATTCGGGCGCTGCGCCGTGGCCGCGGCGATGCGGCCCAAGCCGGTCGCCACCACGGTGACACGCAATTCGTCATTGAGCTCGGGATCGATGACGGTGCCCACCACCACGGTCGCGTCGTCGGACGCAAACTCTTTGACGATGTTGCCGACTTCCTGGAATTCGCCGATCGACAGGTCCATGCCGGCGGTGACGTTGACCAGGATGCCGTGGGCGCCGGCGAGGTTCACATCCTCGAGCAACGGCGATGACACCGCCGCCTCGGCGGCGTCGCGGGCACGGCTTTCGCCGCGACCCACACCTGAGCCCATCATCGCCATGCCGGTCTCCGCCATCACGGTGCGCACGTCGGCAAAGTCGACGTTGATGAGGCCGGGTCGCGTGATGAGTTCCGCAATACCCTGCACCGCGCCCTGCAGCACACTGTTAGCCTGGCGGAACGCATCGAGCAATGTGGTCTTGGGACCCAGCACCGTCAGCAACTTCTGATTGGGAATGGTGATCAGCGAGTCGACATGGCGGGCAAGCTCAGCCATGCCGTGGTCGGCAATCAGCGCGCGCTTCGAGCCTTCCATCTCGAAAGGCCGCGTGACCACCGCGACCGTGAGTATGCCCAGCTCCTTGGCGATCTGCGCCACGATCGGGGCTGCGCCCGTGCCAGTGCCACCGCCCATGCCCGCAGTGATGAACAGCATGTCGCAGCCTTCGATCAGCTCGATGATGCGGTCGCGATCTTCCATCGCAGCCTGGCGGCCGATTTCCGGATCGGCGCCGGCACCCAATCCCTTGGTGATGTTGCTGCCGATCTGCAACGCGGTCTTTATTTTCGAGTGCTTCAGAGCCTGCGCGTCGGTGTTGATGCACATGAAATCGACGCCTTCGATGCCAGTGCTGAGCATGTGCGTGACAGCGTTGCCGCCGCCGCCGCCCACGCCCAGCACCTTGATCACGGCGCTTTGGCTGTAGGAATCCATTAGTTCAAACATGAGTGGGTCTCCCGGGGGTGTGGGTCATTGCTTCGGGTCTGTCAGTACGAAGTGTCAGCTTCATTTGGCGGTTGTCGTC
>JANLTW010000050.1:0-3785 GCA_031363155.1 Gammaproteobacteria bacterium
GACAGCCGTGCCGGTCGCAGAGTCGATGAGTTCCAGGTACTGCGCATCTTCCATCACGTACATGCCGTCCTGGTCGAGCGATTCCGCGGCAATCGGACCGGTGTCCGCGACACCGTACCAGTCATAGATTGCCGCGCCGCCCCAGGCACGTGAAAGCACCGCGCGCGATTCGCGTCCGACGTGTCCGAAAATCGCGCGCACGCCGAGGTCCGTGCCGGGAATAACGCCCATTTCCCGCGCTGTTTCCGCCAGCTGCCGGATGTAGTCGACGAATCCCACGATGACCGTGACTTTAAGGTCGCGCATCAGTTCGATCTGCGTGACCGAGCGTGTCTCCTTGCCGGTGCCGGCTGGCAGAAACAGATTGTTGGTGTAGTGCAGCGCCGCTTCGCGCACAAAATGTCCGCCGTTGATCATCCCGTGGCCGTACACCGAGTGCAGCACGTCGGTCGGTTGCAGGCCCTGCATGCGCCAGCAGCGCGCGACTAACAAAGCCTGCACCTCGCGGCTCTTGGGGCTGAACAGCACGACCTGGGGCCGTCCCGTGGTGCCGCTGGTGGTGTGGATGACGGTCACCGGCCGCGCCTCGACGGGCCAGCGCTCCCAGCCGTGGTAGTCGCCGTAAGGCGGGTGCGCGGCGATGCTGGCCATCAATTCAGCCTTGCCAAAGATCGGTAACCTGCCGATATCGGCGAGACCGCGCACATCCGTCTGCGTCAGGCCGCGTGCGCCCCACAGTCGCTGATAAAAGGGAATCTGCCAGGCGCGTTCCACACAGCGCATGAAGAGCACATTCTGCTGGTCTTCGATTGAGCGGCGCGGCAGCCGGGCAAACCCCTGATGAAATTCTTCCCCGAGCGTGAAGCTGCGACGCATGGCCGCATAGTCGAAGGATTCGTAGTAGAGCGGGTAATTCATGGCCTGCGATCAAAACACCAGATGATTGAACAGTTGGCTCACGTCTGTTAGCTGATCGAGCCGGTTGACGCAGCCAACGAGCGCGTCCACTTCATTCAGGGGCAGCGGCCGCAGGCCCGAATGGGCCGCGCGGCGGAACTTGGCGAAATGCTGCTCGGCCGTCAGTGGCCGGTCGGGTGAGCCCAGCACCGCGGGCAGATCCACCGACCCGACCCTGCCATCTCTGAGACTGATTTCAACGCGTTGCGGCACCAGGGCGTTAGGCGCCGGATTGTCATCCGGCAATACGCGAATGCGGCCTGCGAGATCCTGGCGCGCGGCGTCGGCAATCGTTTCGGGCGTGAAGTCTTCGACGCCAACGCTGCCGGTCAGCAACGCTGTCGCGACCACGTAGGGCAGGCACAGGCGCGCATAGGCCGGCAACATGTCGGCCCTGGGGACGCGATCGACCAGCTGGCGCACCAACGGCGGCGCATAAACCTGCAGTTGCGCAATATCAATGGCGCGGAACCCCAGTCGCGCCTGCAGCTGGAGCGCGCCATCGATGCCGCCGTGTGTGGCGCGGCCGCTGGGGAAGGGCTTGTGCGACAGCCGCGTGATCTGGGCGACACTGCCCAGTTCGGAAAATGGCTCGGGACTCCACTCCGGGTCGATCAGCGCGAAATAGCCGAAAGGTCCCTCCAGGAAATTGAGTGGGCCGACAACGTCGCGCTCTGCGAGTGCGATGGCGTCGAATGCCGCGCGCGCATTGAAGGCAATTTGCATCGGCAGCATGTCCGAGCCTTCGATATGCGCCTGCATGGTGCCCGACAGCTGGCTGTAGGCGAGACCGAGCGCGCTGTGGGTTACGCCGGGCGTAAGTCCGGCCAGTTGCGCGAGTCCCGCGGTGGCGCCTAACGCGCCGCACATTGCCGGCCGAAAGAACCGCAGCTTGTTCTTGCTCGCAGTGCCGATGGTGCAGGCCACGTCGACGGCCGTGCAGCAGGCATTGATGAAGGCCTTGCCGCTGACGCCCTTTTCAGCGTCCGCCCAGGCTAACAAACTGGCCAGGACAACGGCCATCGGATGCACCACAGCGGGTTCGTGTACCGAATCCCATTCCTGGTTATGGATCTGGTAGCTGTTCAGAAAGGCGGCCGCGCGCCGGGTTACTTGCTCGCCGGTGCCGATGACGCGGGACTCCTGACCCCGCCCCCAGGTGTTGGTAACTTCGTGCAACACCCGAACCATGGGCACGCGGCTGCCCGAGAGCGCAACGCCCAGGGTGTCGAGCACGAATACCTTGCAGGCGGCCACCGCCTCGGGCGGCCAATGCTCATAACGCCGCTCCGCTATATGCGCGAGCAGCTGCTGGGTGGGTTTCGGTGACATTCCAGAAGCTTATACTCGACCTCCATGGAGCCCAAGCCGCAACACAGCACGCGACCATCGCCCAGCGGCGCCAGGGTCGACTGCGCGCCGGCGTTCACCGACGCCGGCCAGCACGCGATGTCGCCACAGCTCGAGCACGACGATATTGCGCGCTTCAATTTCCTCGCGAACTTCAACAAATTCATGGCCAGCAAGGTCGTCGGCGGCAATGCCGTTGCCTATGAGCAGCGTGCCAAGCCCGCGTATGCGGCGACGCAGGGCCGCGCACCGCGCGATCGCCGCGAAATTCGTGCGGCCATGCGGCCGGATCCTTACTACCGGCTCTGGAGTTCGCTGCGCCGTAACGCGATGGAAATGCGCCAGCAGGCGGGTCGCAGCGTCGTGCTGCGACCGGCAGGCAGACACAGTGCGCGGGCGCCGGCGGCAAATACTGGCGCTGCGACGTTGCGACTCGACCCGGGCACCCAGGTGCCGCGCTATCAGTCGGCGATCGATAATCATTGCATGCCAGGCAGCTACTACCAGGAGTACTTTCCCGCTGACGTGAGCGCGGCCGCCAATTATGACCTCGGCATGTTCGCGACCACCACCGGCCTGTTCGGGCGCTTCCTCGATGGTGCGGGTGCCGGCACCGCTGCCTGGCTGCGCAAGTTGCGGCCCGATTGGCAGCCGCGCCGGATTCTGGATATTGGCTGCGGAATCGGGCACAACAGCGTGCCGCTGGCGCGCGCCTATCCAGACGCCGAGGTGATCGCTGTGGATCTTGCGGCGCCGATGCTGCGTTATGGCCATGCGCGCGCGTCGGGCATGCAGGTGGCGAACCTGACGTTCATGCAGTGCAATGCCGAACAGCTGCCGTTCGCCGACGGCTATTTCGATTTCATCTACAGCACGATGTTTCTGCATGAAACGTCCTACGTTGCCGTGCGAAAAATATTGCGCGAAGCCAGCCGCCTGTTAGCACGCGGCGGCCTGCATGTGCATCTTGAGCAGCCACCGTATCAGGGCATGGACGAGTTCGAAAAATTCCTGCGTGACTGGGATTGCTACCACAACAACGAGCCGTTCTGGACCACCATCAACGACACGCGACTGGCGGATTTGCTGCCGCAACTCGGATTTGCCGGCGATCGAATTTTCGAAGCCGAAATTCACGCGATCGTGGATCGCGAAATGCCCAAGGTAGCGGCGGAGGTCGAAGACTACGGTCGCGGGGGCATGTGGTATGTGGTCGGTTCCGAGCGGCCGCAGTGACGGATGCCTTTTCACACGCCGACTACCTGAAGCTGGTCAACGCGGCGGCTAGCGGCAAGCGCCCCTATTTCTTTGACAATCCGGACATCGACCGGCTGATTGCGATTGTGCTGGCCATGGCCGGGGAGTTGGCGGTGGCCCGCGAGCGGCTCGATACCGTGGAGCGGTTGTTAGCTCGCAAAGGCACGCTGTCGCGCGCGGATATCGACCAGTTCCAGCCGGATTCAGCCGAAGCAGCGGAG
>JANLTW010000062.1:0-2202 GCA_031363155.1 Gammaproteobacteria bacterium
TTGAGCGAATGACAGCCCGCGCAATAGCCCATGAAGTCGCGCGCGCCGCGTTGCAGCGACGGCAGCGAGTCGGTTTCGCTTTCTGCCGCCCAATGCTTCCAGGCGGGCTTCTTGCCAGGCGCGCAGATATCGACCGGGCCGGATGCTTCCGCCGCTGAGACCTTGCCGGACGCTAACAAGCCGCCGACCAACACGGCGGCGATCAGCGCGTGACTCATCGTCACCCGCGACGGCGGCGCCTTGCTGCGCTCCGCTTTGGTATAGAACGGCATCAGGATAAAAAACGCGAAATACAGCGCCGTAAAAATGCGCGCCAGCGTGACATAGAGTCCTTCCGCCGGCAGCAGACCCAGCACCATCAGCACCAGGAAGCTCAGCACGAAAATGCCCAGCCACAGCTTGGACATCCAGCCCTTGTAACGGATGGACTTCACCGGCGAGCGATCCAGCCAGGGAACGAACAGCCAGATCGCAACCGACGCCGCCATCAACAGCGCGCCCAGTGCCTGATCCGGCACCGCGCGCAGAATCGCGTAGTACGGCGTGAAGTACCACACCGGCGCGATATGTTCCGGCGTCGACAGCGGATTGGCCGGCTCGAAGTTCGGGCCTTCCAGGAAGTAGCCGCCAAAGGTCGGCGCAAAGAACACCACCACCGCAAACAGCGCGAGAAACACGCCAACGCCGACGACGTCCTTGATCGTGTAATACGGATGGAACGGAATGCCATCGACCGGATTGCCATCGGCGCCGAGGTTGTCCTTGATCTCGATGCCGTCCGGATTGTTAGACCCGACCTGGCGCAACGCCACCAGATGCAACAGGATCAGCAGCGCGAGCGCAAATGGCACCGCCACCACGTGCAGCGCGAAGAAACGGTTCAGCGTGGCATCAGCGATGCCGTAGTCGCCGCGTATCCAGTCGACCAGACCCGGCCCGATGACCGGGATTGTGCCGAACAGGTTGACGATGACCTGCGCACCCCAGAACGACATGTTGCCCCACGGCAGCACGTAACCGAAAAAGCCTTCCGCCATCAGCGCCAGGTACAAGAACATACCTAACAACCACAACAGCTCGCGCGGCGCCCGGTACGAGCCGTACATCAGGGCGCGGAACATGTGCAGGTACACCACGATGAAGAAGAAAGACGCGCCGGTGCTGTGCAGGTAACGCAGCAGCCAGCCGTTCGGCACTTCGCGCATGATGTATTCGACCGAATCGAATGCCGTCTGTTCGCCAACCTTGTAATGCATGGTCAGGAAGATGCCAGTCACGATCTGCAGCACGAACACCAGCAATGCCAGTGAGCCGAAGAAATACCAGATGTTGAAGTTCTTCGGCGCGTAGTAACCGTGCAACTGCGATTCGATGAAATCATCGACCGGCAGGCGTTTGTTGAGCCAGGCGCGGAAGCCCTTGCCAGAGGCGGCGGTGGTCGGGGTAGCCATCAGGCGGCTCCCTTCACGGTGGCAGCAGCGGGACCGATGGGGGGATCGACGCCGACGATCAGCGTGTCGCCTTCAAAACTATACGGTGGGACGCGCAAATTAACCGATGCGGGTGAACCCTTGAACACGCGGCCCGCGAGATCGAATTTTGAGCCGTGGCAGGGGCAGAAAAAACCGCCCGGCCAATCGGCGCCGAGGTCGGCCTGACCCGGTGTGAACCGCTGTTTGGGCAGGCAGCCCAAATGGGTGCAGGTGCCGACCAGCACCAGAATGTCGGGGCGAACCGCACGTTGGGTGTTCCTGGCGTAGTCCGGCTGATCCGAATCGGCGGAGGCCGGATCCTTCAGCTTGCCATCATGTTTCGGCAACAATGCCAGGATTTCCGGAGTGCGGCGCACGACGTAGATCTGTTGTTTGCGCCAGGTGACGCTGGCCATCTGACCCGGTTCAATTTTGGTCAGATCAAGCCGTGCCGGTGCACCCGCAGCGCGCGCGCGCTCGGAGGGTGACCAGGACTGGACAAATGGCACCAGCGCAATCACGGCGCCAACGGCCCCCGTTGCGGTGGTCGCGCCAGTCAGGAACCTGCGCCGGCTGACATCGACCTCATCCGCACCCATTGCGTCATCCATCGTTACACTCTCCCCAGGTACGTCGTCGTCCACACCCAGGATTGACCACAACTAACCCGCCGGCTGAACCAGCGCCGCGGATTTTTGTCGTTCCCTGGAAAGCCAAGCATTATACACGC
>JANLTW010000073.1:0-21802 GCA_031363155.1 Gammaproteobacteria bacterium
TTGACCCAGGGTTCGATCGGCGCGCAGGCCGTGAGCATGGGCAGGCCCAGCACTAACAGGACAAGATATCGGACTGGACGCATCGGTGACTCCTGAGGGCGGCCTATTCTCGCAACAGCGTGCGGATCTGGTCCAGATAGACGTTTTCGTCGCCGGGCTTGTAACCCTGGTGAATCATGCGGGTATTGCCCTTACGATCGATGATAACCGTGCTCGGCATGCCCTTGACCCTGAACAGCTTGCTGACACTGCTGTCGCGGTCATAGGCGACCGGGAAGCTGATGGGGGTCTGCTTCAGAAACTTTTCGGCTTGCGCCGAATCCGGCTCGACATTGACGCCGACCATGGTGAAGCCCAGCGGCTTGTATTTCTTCTGGATGGACTCCAGCAGCGGCATTTCCTGGCGGCAGGGGCCGCACCAGCTGGCCCAGAAATTAAGCATCACGACCTGGCCGCGCAATTGCGACAGGCTCATGTCCTTGCCTCCGCGCAGCGGCAGCCTGAATTCAGGCGCAGGACCCCTGGGGTCCGCAGCAGCCTCTGTCGCCGGCCCGGGCACGAGCACGGCGCACGCCGCTAACACGGCAACGCTCAGGATGTGAAGCTTGGCGAAATTCATGCTGCGCGTTCCTCAAAAAAAGGCGGTCACTCCGATGCGCGCTTCCAGGTTGTTAGTGAGTTTCGTCGTGCCAAAAATATCAGAGTTGTAAACCCGATCCTGCACATCGATGTACACCGTCAACCAGTCGGTCGGCAGCACCCGGTAACCCGCGCCAAAATTGAGGGCGAATTTATTCTCGCCCGCATACCTGACACTGCCGAGGCCGCCCGACACGTAAAAAGTGCTGTTCAAGGCGAGCTTGCGACCAATAAAAGCTTCGCCTGGGAGGAAGTTGTAGCCGACTGACAGCGAGTAATATGTGAACGGTCTCCCACTCCCCAAATTGAGTGGGTCGACGCCCGGATTCAGCAGCTCAAAACTGGTGATTCCGAGCTTGGTCTTGCCGTAATCGGCCTCGAAGAAGAAATCTTCTGTCACATGGTAGGCCGCCTTGACGCCATAGACCGGGTTGGACGCAAAGTCCTCGACCGACATCGAGCCGTAGTAGGCGCCGAGCTCGAAATTCTCGGTATCGATGGCCGGGCGCTTGATTTCGCGGCGTTCCACGTCGGGATCGATGACCCGCGGCGCCGCAGCGTTATCTTCCTGCTCCTCGGTCTGTTCCCTGGCGACCTGTTCCTGTTGGTCGGTCTTTTTCTTGCCAAAGATGCCCTTGATCCAGGCGCAACCGCTCAGACTGAAAGTCAGCAAAGTCGCCGCGACCAGTGCGCGGGTCAAAAGAAGAACGCGAGTCCGACTTTCCATTCTGTTAGCTCCTCGTTGTCATTGCGGCTCGTGAAGATCACGCGCTCCTTGCCTTCGGCGCGCACAAAAAAGCGGCGCGTCAGGTAGTAGCGCACGCCGAGCCCGATATAGGCGGTTTCGTCATTGCGATCGACCAGGTTGGGGCGCTGCAGGTCCTTCTGCACGCGGAAAATACCGCCGCCGATAGTCACGTAGGGCGACCAGCGCCATTCGGGAGCAAATACCTGGGCCAGGCCCATTTCCAGCATGTAACCCGAGCGCTGATCGCCGATGTACTGCGACCCCGTTAGCTCCAGTTTCATGTTGTCGTTGAGCGAGCGGGCGACGTAGCCTGACACCAGGCTTGCGCCATCGAAGTCGCCGGCGAACACGCCCATCTCCCAGCCGTGGGTGCGAAATCCATTGCGATCGCCGAGATCGATCAAGAAATTACTGCCATCGGCATACTGGGTTTTGAGCAGCTCCACCACTGATGCCCAGCCCTCGACCCCGCTCTCGGTACGAACCTTGAAGTAGTCGGTACGACGGAACAGCACGTCCACGGCTTCGCCGCGCGTCACCACCTGCGTGACCGGATAGCCGCGCCCGGGCCCGGTCTTGAGCTCGAGATACGGCTCGGCGACAAAAAGCTGGGCGTAGGCGCGCTTGCCGGCTAACGCTTCAGGCGTTGCCAGAATCGCGCACAGCAATAGTGCGATGCAGCCGCAGAGGCGCCTAGTTGACAGGCGCCAGGAACGGATTGTTGTAGTACTGTGCCCCAATATCGAGCCACTCAGAAAGCAAGCGTCGTTCTGCATCATTCAAATCGCCGGCATGGCCGCCACCTGGATCCATACGGCTGAAAAACCGTGCGGAACCACGCGCGTTGCCCGCCGCCATCGAAGCGGGAACCGGTACGCTTTGCGTAATCGGTAGACCCGTCACCGGGTCCGTGCCCACCACGACCTGAATGTCCTGCAAGGCGCCCATGTTAACTTCCTGAGCGTTGTCGGTGAACAAAAGTTCGCGATAACTCTTGAATTGATCCGGATCATCGTCGGCAGGACCGTCACTGAGGTCCAATTGGCCCGCTGGGACGCGAATCGCGTTGGCCGCATCACGCGGGCTGTGACAGCTCGTACAGGTGCGGTCCACGATGCCAACCAGACGTGGTTTCGACCACAGTGGGTGAAGCATTTGTTGATAGTTGATGACGATGCGACAGGTCGCGGACCAGCGGGTCGCGCAATCCAGCGTCGTCGGCGACGGTGTGGTCAGGTCGGCGTAACGCCAGGCAAAACTCGCGTCTTTCGCCCGGCCCGAAACCACGGGGTCCGTCCAGGCATCGTCAAACACCACGTCGACGCTGGGCAGCATGGATTTGCATTTATCCTGGCCGCCGAGCGCGCAGGTGATACGCGAGCGCGTCTGCGCCATGGTTTCGCCCGACTGCGATGTTAGGGTGGGGTCGGCACCCGGGAAGGCGCTGCCCGTGCCGCCGCTCCAGATAGAGGCAAAGAGCCCGGCGCGGCCGTGCGACTTCGGCGTCAGCGCATTCGGCACGTGGCAGCCGTTGCAGCTCAGGACCTCACCGGGACGGACCTGCAGCCAGTTGCGATGCACGGGCGTGATGCGCCGCGCGTTCTGATCGAGCACCGAGATGATCAGGGCGACGTTCGCAGGAACTTTGGCGCGCACCGAGCCATCGGGCTCTACCGGCACGTAACCGATGATCTCGCGCATGAAATTGCTGGCGCCGAAACCGGATTGATCGATGTCGCGCACCTGGCGATCCGGCAGGGATACCGCCTTCTCGAGGCGCAGGAAGCGCGCCGGCCGCTGTGCGGGGGTGCGCAGCGCCGGGTTCGCGAGCGTCGCGATGTTAGGTACCGCCGAATCGACGCCGTCCAGGTCATACGCAGATCGGATATCCACGACGCCGACATTCTCGGAAACCCAGTCGGGGTTTAGATCAATGCCCGGCTGTTTGTCGAGGATCACCGCCGGCAGGGTGCGCGGCTGCGCGATCACCACGTCGGTGATCATGACGCCCACCTCGGGCGTCTGCAGCGGCAGGAAGGCGCGCGCGACGGTGTCATACATCCACAGCGAATAGAGCGGTGGCGCCTCCGTTGCAGCCGGGTCGGCTAACACATCGCTGGTGCAGGCGCGCAGTTGTCCGCCGATTTGCGCGCGGCACTGCGTCCAGCTGACCGCGATGCGGCCGCTGCCGTCCCAGAGCGGGAACGCGGCTGAAAATCGTCCACCTGGCGACAGGCCGGGAATCGTGCGCACGTCGTTGCCGGTGGCGATTCGCTGCGCAGGTCCCGTCAGGCTCGGACTGGCAGCGAGCGGCTGGGTATTTTCAACGTAGTTGCGCGTGTCGATGAGTACGATGTCGCCACCCGTATCGGTGCCGCCGAATGGGCGCGTCAGCGCCAGGATTTCGCCGTTAGGCATCTCACGCGGCTTGGTGAACTGGATGGCCGTGTTGTTGGTGCCGGTCAGGTGGCTTTGTGCGCCGTATAAGAGTTGCAGGTCGGTGCCATCCGGATTCGCGCTATAGAGATGAATACCATTCTTGCCCGGGAACGCATCCCAGCGGCTCCACAGGATGCGGCCGTTCTGCAGCACCGTTGGATCCATGTCATGGCTCTGGTTGAAACTGATCTGGCGCTGATTACCCCCATCGCTGCGCATGGCGTGCAATACAAAGGCCGGTTCGCGCCGGTCTTCGGTCTGCGCTTCGAACTGCGCCTTGCCTTCATCGATCAGCACCGCCTTGGAGGCCCGCTGGCGTGTTGACGTGAAAACAAGGTCGCCGCTCGGCAGGTAATGCGGCGCGACGTCGTGACCTTCGGCGGCCGACAGATTGGAGCTGATCACGCGCCGCAGCTGCCTGGATGTGAAGGTATATTCCCAGATCGCCCATTTCGGCTGGTTCTCTTCCCGGGCGTTAGGTATCAGGGGTCCGCGCAGCGCGAACGCCAGCCTGGCGCCATCGAACGACACATCCAGATCGCGGATGTCGTATTGACCGTTGTTAGTAACGCTCGCGGTAATGTTGGTTTCCGGTACCGAAGAATCCGCGCGATCGCGCACATAGACTTCGGCATCAACGAAAAAGGTACGCAGGTTGCGCAGATCTTCGTTAGTCATGACAGGAATCGTGCGCTTGACGTAGGCGATCGGGAAATCGACCGTCGCAGGATCCGGCCTCTGTCCGGAGCCAATCGCGACGTTACCGCCCGGCGAGCAGGCGCCCAGCACGCCTGCCAGGGCCGCGCAGCTAACAACTCTCGCCGTCATGCAGGTTCGGGTGATTGCCATTCAATGTACTCCAGCGTCGCCAGCGGTCTTTACATAATCCAATTTTGTGCCATGTAGGCCCTGTGATCTGCCGACGTGGTCACAGCGCCAGGTCGCCAAAAGCGGTTCTCTAGCACTGCGGCAGTGGACTGCCTTCGGGGTCCTGCGCACTGTGATGAGCTTCGCATTTTCACAGTACGGTCGGGACAATCAAACGTAATAAGACGCGCTGTCGGCGTCTTGCGACGTCTGGGTTCAGAGACGACGACGGTACCAGACTATTGACCGCAGGATGCGGGCAGTGTCGACTGAACAGGGCGGAATTAATCAGGTGGCAAAGATGTCTGTAAGTATTGGAAAACTCACTTGCGCAGCGCTGGCGCTGGGCTTGTTAGCAATCGGAGTTGCGCAGGCCGGCACACGCGAGCAGGCCAAACGCATGCACGACCGTATTGCGGGTGTGCCACCGACGGCCGCCGTGCTGGACCAGATGGCGGCGGAAATCGCCGCCGGCAGACCCCTGGCCGCAGCCAATATCGCGATGCAGTCGAGCGCGTTCTATAACGTGACGCTCAAGAACTTCGTCTCGCCCTGGACCAACCGCGAACAGAGCGTGTTCGTGCCGCTGAACGATTACACCGCGACCGTGATCGGCATGGTGCGCGATGACGAGCCGTTCGACACGCTGCTGTCGGCTGACATTCTCTATAGCGCGCCCGGCGCTTCGGGTGTCGCGGCCTACTCGGCGGCTAACAATGATCACTATGACCAGTTGGAGCAGACCGGTGCCGACCTTAAGACCGTGCTGGTCAAGCAGACCCAGTCGGGCCTGAATGGCATTGCCGCGGCCGCGACGGCTGGCGTGATGACCTCGCGTGCCGCTGCGCAGGCGTTCTTTATCGCCGGCACCAACCGCGCGATGTTCCGCTTCACGTTGATGAATCATCTGTGCCGCGACATGGAGCAGATGCTCGATACCTCGCGCCCGCCGGATCGCATCCGCCAGGACGTCAGCCGCTCGCCCGGCGGCGACAGCCGCATTTTCCTCAACAACTGCATCGGCTGTCACACCGGCATGGATCCGTTGGCGCAGGCGTTCGCTTATTACCACTACGATGAGACCCTGGCGCGCCTGGTCTACACCGCGGGCCAGGTGCAACCGAAGTACTTCAATAACGCCGATAACTTCCGCCCCGGCTATGCGACGCCGGACGATCGCTGGGACAACTACTGGCGCAAAGGTCCGAATCAGTTGATCGGCTGGGATGGCACGCTGCCAGGTTCCGGCAATGGCGCCAAATCGATGGGCCAGGAGCTGGCGCGTTCCGACACGTTTGCGCAGTGCCAGGTCGAGAAGGTTTTTAAGACCGTGTGCTTCCGCGCGCCGGCAGATGCCACTGATCGCGCCCGCATCCAGGTCATCAAGAGCGGCTTCAAATCCGGCGGCTACAAGCTGAAACAGGTATTCGCCGAAACTGCTGCTTACTGCATGGGCGATTGAGGAACCAACATGTCACGTGCAATGAATCTTCTTCGTCCCCTGGTTTTGTTAGCCGCGCTGTCACTGGCAGCTTGTGGCGGCGGTGCCGAAACCCAGGAAAACCCGATCATCAACCAGGCGCCGGTGCCCGATTACACCGGGCCCGCGGCTTCGACGCCGGACATACAGGCCTTCAAGATCAACCTGTGGGAAAACCTCAAGGCGAGCAATCGTTGCGGCGGATGTCACAACGCCACCGGGCAGTCGCCGCGGTTCGCACGCAATGACGATGTGAACCTGGCCTACCAGGAAGCGTTGTCGCTGGTCAATCTGACGCAGCCGGATCTTTCGCGCCTGGTCGCCAAGGTCGCCGGCGGCCACAACTGCTGGCTGTCGGTCAACTCGGCCTGCGGCGACACCATGACGGTCTGGATTCGCAACTGGGCGGGCGCGGTCGCCACCGGTGGCAAGACCATTCAGCTTGTGGCACCGGCGCAGCATGATGTCGGCGCCAGCAAGAGCTTCCCGACGGATTCAGCTCTGTACGCCAGCACGATCCATCCGCTGGTGCGGCAGTACTGTTCGCGTTGCCACGCGTCTAACGCGGGCTCGCCTGTATCGCCGTTCTTTGCCGACGCCAACCCGGATGCAGCCTATGGTGCGGCTCGCTCCAAGATCAACCTGGATACGACGTCGTTGTCGCGACTTGTTGTCAGGTTGCGCGATGAATTCCACAACTGCTGGGGCGACTGCTCGAGCAGCTCGGCGACCATGCAGGCCAGGGTCGACGCTTTTGCAAACGGCATTCCGCTGACCCAGATCGATCCGAGCCTGGTGGTCTCCAAGGCCCTGTCTCTCTATGAGGGCACGGTCGCGGCAGGCGGCAACCGTTATGAATCCAACGTCATCGCGTTGTGGGAGTTCAAGACGGGCATGGGCACGACTGCGTTCGACACCAGCGGTCAGGAGCCTTCGATCAATCTGAATTTCAACGGCGACGTGACCTGGGTCGGTGGCTGGGGCATCAAGGTGGTTGCCGGCGGCAAGGCGCAGGGCACCTCGAGCGCCAGCAAGAAACTTGCGGATCGTATCAAGGCCACGGGTGAGTACAGCATCGAGGCCTGGGTCGCGCCGGCTAACGTGGTGCAGGAAGATGCCTGGATGGTCAGCTACTCCGGTGGCCCGAGCGCGCGTAACGCGACTCTGGCGCAGCGCGAATACCAGTATCAGGCGCAGACGCGCAGCAGCAGGACTGACGCGAACGGCGCACCGGTCATGCTGACCAATGCAGCCGACCGCGATGCGCAGGCATCGCTGCAGCACGTGGTGCTGACCTATGATCCAGTCAATGGCCAGCGCCTCTACGTCAACGGTGTATTTACCGGCGACGCCGATCGCTCGGGCGGTGGCAACCTCGCCGACTGGGACGACAGTTTCGCACTGGTGTTAGGCAACGAGACCAGCAGCACGCGCCCCTGGGCCGGCGTATTCCGCCTGGTCGCGGTGCACAGTCGTGCGCTAACCGCGCCGCAGGTACGGCAGAACTTCGATGCCGGCGTCGGCGAGCGTTATTTCATGCTCTTCAACGTCACTCAGCTGACGAATGTCCCGCAGAGCTACGTGATGTTCGAAGTCAGCCAGTACGACAGCTACGGCTACCTGTTTGCGAAGCCGTCCTTTATCAGTCTCGATCCGGCCGCGCGCCCGGGCAGTCTGCCACTGAAGGGCGTTCGCATCGGCATGAACGGCGCCGAGGCGAAGGTGGGCCAGGCGTATTCGCCGCTAGACGTCATGGTGAACGACTCCAATTACTCGCCCTCGACCGGCCAGCCACTGGCTTCGATCGGTACGGTAGTGCCGCTTGAAAAGGGTCCGGACAGCGATCAGTTCTTCCTGACTTTCGAGCGCATCGCGGCTAACAGCCATACGGTCACTGAGCCGGCCCCGCCGCCGGTGGCACCAGCGGTTGATCTACCGCCGCAGAGTGAGCTGGGTCTCAGGCAGTTCGAGGAAATCAGCGCTTCGATGTCGGCGATGACCACGGTCCCGACGACGCAGAGCGATGTGAAGACGACCTATGAACTCGTGAAGCAGGCCCTGCCGCAGAACGAGAGCGTCGAGGGCTTCCTGAGTGCTCAGCAGGTCGGAATTGCGCAGCTTTCCATCGAGTATTGCAATGCGCTGGTCGAAGACTCCGCGCTGCGCAGCGCTTACTTCCCGGGTGTCAATTTCAGCGGCTCGCCAGCCACTGTTTTCGGCGGCGCAGCGGCGCGTGATCAGGTGTTCAATCCGTTGCTCGACCGGATGTTAGGTCTGTCGGTCAGCTCGCAGCCGGATCGCACAGCGGTCCGCAACGAGCTTGATAGCCTGACGACCAAGCTGAGTTCCTGCGGCGGCGCGTGCGCTGTCGATCGCAGCAAGACGATTGCCAAAGCCAGTTGTGGTGCGGTGCTCGGTAGCGCTGTCACCCTTTTACAGTGATGTGAGGCGACCAACATGTTGATCCGAAAACCCACACCCAAGGCTCTAGGTCTCGACGAGCCGCTGCGCCACCGCGACAGCCACAAGCGTCCGGTCTCGCGTCGCGACTTTGTTGCGCAGGGCTTCCAGAAGGGCGGCATTGCACTGGCTGGAGCGTCGGTCTTCAGCCTGTTCGCCAATCCGCGCGCGGCGCATGCCGCGCTGTCGTCCGACGTGCAGGCGCTTAAGGCCGGCTGTGGCTTCGCAGTACAGGGTGCAGGCAAGATCCCGTTCATCGCCTTCGACATGGCGGGTGGCGGCAATATCGCCGGTTCCAACGTGCTGATCGGTGGCCAGGGTGGTCAGCTCGACTTCCTGTCCTCGGCGGGCTACGCCAAACTCGGTCTGCCGGGCGACATGGTGCCGAATGCACCGAATCCGGCGAGTCCGACCAACAACTTCGTCAACAGCGCGCTCGGACTGTCCTTTCATTCGGACAGCGCCTACCTGCGCGGCATTCTGTCGCGTGTTTCGCCGACCACGGCCGCCAACATCAGCGGTGCGGTGCTGCCGGCGCGTTCCGAAAATGACACGGCTAACAACCCGCACAATCCGATGTACGGTATTTTCAAGGCCGGCGCGGACGGCGAGCTGCTGTCATTGATCGGCTCCCGCGCCAGTGTCTCGGGCGGCAATTCCATGGCGCCGATGACCATGATCGATCCAGGCGCTGCGCCGACCAAGGTGGATCGCACCTCCGACGTCACAGGCCTCGTGGATACCGGCAAGTTGGTGGGATTGCTGAGCCAGGCGGACGCCGTGGCGGTCATGGAATCGATGCAACGCATTTCGGACCTGAAACTTGCGCGCAGCGAACCGAAGACGGTTACACGCGATGATCTGATCAAGGAACTCGTGCGCTGCAACTACGTCAAGGCAGCAGATCTTGCGGATCGCTTCGGCAACCCGTCGTCGCTGAATCCGGAGCTTGATCCGGCGATTCTTGGCACTGGCGGCATCTTTACCCGCACTGAGTTCGATGCCGACGCCGAGTTTCGCAAGACCGCCGCTGTCATGAAACTGGTTCTCGAAGGTTATGCGGGCGCCGGCACCATAACGATGGGCGGTTACGACTACCACGGCATGGGCCGCGCAACGGGAGAGTTGCGCGACTTCCGCGCGGGTCAGTGCATGGGCGCGTGCCTCGAGTACGCCGCGCGCAAAGGCACGCCGCTGATGCTCTACGCATTCTCGGATGGCGGCATTTCATCCGGCACCCAGGTCGACAACACGGTCGACGGTCGCGGCAAATTCATGTGGACCAGCGACAACCAATCGACCGCGGCGACTTTCTTCCTCGTCTACAACCCGGCCGGCCGACCGCAACTTTTCACGGGCGACAGTGTTCCGGCCGCGCGTCACCAGCAGCTCGGTTACATGCGCTCCGACGGCTCGATCGAAACCGGTGCGACCCCGGCGGCGAACAACGTCAACCTGCTGGCCGAAACGATCGTGCTCAATTACATGGCCCTGCATGGCGAGCAAGGTCTGTTCACCACTCGCTTCCCGCAGCATAGCCTGGGTTCCGCGGCGCTACGCGACAGCCTGACAGCCTTCAACCCGATCGTTAACGGCACGATCAGTTAGGCGATCGGCTAAGATTCGCCGTTATGGCGGATGAATTTCGCTGCCCGGAGTGTGCGGCGGGCGCGCTGGTTATCGCTGCCGATGGCTCGGCATGGCGTTGCGTCACTTGCGCTCAGGTATTCCCTGTGCTGCAAGGCGTGCCTTGGCTGGTGCCGCAGCCTCTGCAGCACTTGCAGGAATGGCGCCAGCGTTATCTGCTGCTAATCAAGCGCGAGGAGCGGATAGAACGCCAGCTGCGCGAGCGACTGCAGGACCCGCTGCTGTCGCAACTCGCGTGGGCGCGGCTCGCCCGACTCGCCGATGGTCACGCCAGCCACCGCCGCAATCTGCACGCCTTGTTAGCACCGCTGCAGCTCTTGAGCGCCACCGCGGCGCCGGTGCTCGAGGGTTTGCAGACGCGCCTGCCGCTCAGCCAGGATCTCACCAGCTACTACGTGAATTTTCACCGCGATTGGGTTTGGGGCGACGGCGAAAACCGGGCGGCGCTCGCGATCCTGCGCGATTTCGCGGACAGTGAGCCTTTGGGACGTCTGCTGGTGCCGGGCGCCGGTGCCGGACGCCTGGCCTACGATCTGCACCAGGAGCTGGCGCCGGTGACAACCTTCGCCCTGGACATCAACCCTTTGTTAGTCTGGAGCCTGAAGCGCCTGGCTAACGGCGAGACATTGAATCTGGTCGAATTCCCGCTGGCGCCGCGGACTGCGGATGATGTCGCGGTGCCGCGCGAGCTGCGGGCGCCCGCGGCGGCGCGCGCCGGGTTTTCCGTCCTGGCGGGCGACGTGCTGCGCGCGCCGTTTGCGCCCGCCAGTTTCGACACCGTGATTACGCCCTGGCTGATTGATATCCTGCCGGAATCGCTGCCACGGCTGGCGCAGCGCATCGCTCAGCTGCTCAAGCCGGGCGGGCGCTGGATCAACTTCGGCTCGCTGACTTTTGGCCTGGCGGACCCGGCGCAACATCTGACGACCGCTGAAGTCGGGCCGCTGCTGGGCGCCAATGGTTTCGCGGTCGAGCGCGAGCGCGACGACCCTTTGCCGTATATGCGTTCGCCTGCCAGTCGCCACGCCCGCATGGAGCAGGTCTATTCTTTCATTGCGCGCCGCGGGGCCACTGCGCCGGAACCACTGCCGCTCGAATCGCTGCCGGACTGGGCGCGCGATCCGCGCGTACCGGTGCCGCCGAGCGCGTTTCTGGCCGAACAGGCTCTCAAACAGCAGGTCTATGGCTTCGTCGCCGCCCTGATCGATGGTCAGCGCAGCACCGCCGATATCGCGGCGCATCTCGCGGACAAACGCCTGATAGCGCTCGAAGAGGCCTTGCCCGCGGTGCGCGGATTCCTGTTGCAGCTGCATGAACAGGCAGCGCAGCGGCGCCATTGGTAGATACCTCCGCCTGGCAGCAAAAGTGTGAGTTGCGTCCGTTCGTCGGTGACTGGCGACAGTCCGCGCCGGTTTAGTGTGACCGGGACGGCATCGAGCGAAATGTGGGTACTGTTGCGTTGACACTTGTTAAGTCAGTGTGCGAGCTTTGCTGCGCTTGCTTGTGAGGGACATTCAGGTTGATTCGCTGTGAATCAGCCCGCGTGACCCCAGGTTCTAACGTTTGAAATCCAGTCGTTCACCATCTCGCTGGTTGATGGCGACGTTGCTCGCATTCGGTGCTGCAACGGCGGCGTTGTCGGCTGAGCGCGCCTTGCGTGCAGGCCGGGCCGCGCCCGATTTTGCGCTGCGGTCGGTTGGCGGTCCGAACCTGCGCTTGTCCGAGCAGCTGGGTGAGGTGGTGGTGGTCGCGTTCTGGTCGAGTCGCTGCGGGCCCTGTCGTGCGCACCTGCAGGAACTCAATGCGCTGTACGCGACTCTGAAAGACCGGGGCCTGATCGTGTACGCCGTCAATGTCGACGACGACATGCGCGCCGCGCGCGAGTACGCCGCGGGCCTGTCGTTGAAGATTCCTTTGTTGCTCGATCCGGGCAAGGGAGTGGCGCGAGCTTATCGCGTCGATACCTTGCCGATGATGTTCAGCATTGACCGCCAGGGCATTGTGCGCGGCGTACGCCGCGACGATCGTTCCGGCGCGCCCAGTAATGCCGGTGCTGAACTGCGCCGTTTGTTAGCTCAGTAGGGAGTTTGCGGAAATGTTGCGTGTTGCCCGTGTGTTGATTCCCGCCATGCTTGCGCTGGCGGCTGTTAGTTCCGGCGCACAGACGCCGCCCCCCACTGATCCGGCGGTAATGCCGCCAGCGGCAGCGCCGGCTGAAGCAGCAGCGGCCGATCCGGCCGCAGCTGCTCCGGATACCCGGGCACTCGATGAACAGATTCAGACTCTCAAGAAAGACGCCGTCGATTTGAACCGCGAATTGTTCATGCTCGAGGAAGAGCTGTTGTTCCCGGCAAACACACAGGTGGCGCTGTTCCTGTCGATGGATGTCGGCGAGTACTTCGCGATCGACACCGTGCAGGTCAAGATCGATAACAAGGAAGTGAGCAACTATTTGTACACGCCGCGCGAGGCCGAGGCGCTGCTGCGCGGTGGCGTGCAGCGGCTGTACCTCGGTAATCTCAAAGTGGGTGAGCACGAACTGGTGGCGATTTTCACCGGCAAGGGACCTAACGAGCGCGACTACCGTCGTGGCGCGGCGCTGCGTTTCAAGAAATCGGTCGGCGCCAAGTACCTCGAGCTGAAGATATCGGATCGTCAGCGGCGCGCGCAGCCCGAATTTGAAATCAAGGACTGGGAATAGCTTGCGCCCAGCTGCGAGATCGCTGCAATCGCTGGCCGTGGCCGCGCTGGGCGCGATCGCGATGCTGGCTGCGCAGCCTGCACAGGCTGCCAAGAAAAAGGATCCGGACAAGCTGCCGGTCACGCGCGTGCTCGATCTGCATTACGGCGACGTGCTGTTCTGGTTTTACCAGGGCGAGAGTTTTGAGGCGCTGACCCGGCTGCTGGCCTATGACGCCTGGCACCGGATCCCGAACCACGAGGGCGAATCGCAGCTTTTGTTAGGTGGCTTGTACCTGGAGCTCGGGCTCCATAATGAAGCCGGGCAGCGCTTTGAGACGCTGCTGACGCCCAAAGTACCGGTAAACGTCCGCAACCGGGCGTGGTTTTACCTGGCCAAGGTCTGGTATGCGCGCGGCTACGACGACCGCGCGGAAGGCGCGCTCGGCAACATCAGCGGCAGCCTCCAGCCCGCCCTCGAGGCCGAACGCCAGCTGTTGCTCGCCAATGTGCTGATGCGCGAGGGCCGATTCGCCGCCGCGGAAAAGCTGCTGACGAACTGGAAGGGCCCCGCTGTCTGGACGGCGTACGCACGCTTCAATCTCGGCGTGGCGCTGGTACGGCAGAACCAACTGGCGCGCGCCGATGCCATTCTGACCGGGGTCGGCACGCTGGACAGCGACCGCTCGGAGTTGCTGGCGTTGCGCGACAAGGCCAACCTGGCATTGGGATTCGCATTCCTGCAGGCGCAACAACCCGACAAGGCGCGCGCGACGCTGCAGCGCGTGCGGCTCAATGGGCCGCAGAGCACCAAGGCATTGTTAGGTCTCGGCTGGGCGGATTCCGCGCTTGGGCGGCATCGGGAGTCGCTGACACCCTGGATGGAATTGCGCGGCCGCAACCTGCTGGATTCGGCGGTGCAGGAGTCCTACCTCGCGGTGCCCTATGCGCTGGCCAAGCTGGATGCGACCGCACAGGCGGCCGAGTACTACGAGCAGGCGGTGACGTCATTCGAAGAAGAAAGCAAGCGCCTGGACACAGCGGTGCTGCGCATCCGCAGTGGTGAAATGCTGGACGGCATCCTTGCGCGCGAGGCGGATGGCGCGAGGTACGGCTGGTTCTGGCAGTTAAAGCAGGTGCCGGAAGCGCCGGAATCGCGCTATCTCTACGCCGTCATGGCCGGCCACGATTTCCAGGAAGGCCTGAAGAACTATCGCGACATGTCCTACCTCGATAGCACGCTGACCCGCTGGGAAGACAGTATCGAGGCTTTCAACGACATGATTGCCACGCGCGACAGGGCGCTGGCCGAGCGCCTGCCGCAGGCCGATGCCCTGTTAGCGGCGCAGCCGTTGCCGCCGATGATTGCACGCCATGACGCGTTCGACGCGCAACTCGAAGCTGCGCAGCGTACCGGTGATGTTGCTTTGTTAGGTACGACGACCGAGCGGGCGCAGTGGCAGCGGGTGCTCGCTATTGAGCAGGCAATTGCAGCCCAGCCAGCCGACGATGCTAACGCCGAGCAGCGCGCCAAGCTGCGCCTGATCAAGGGCGTGCTCTACTGGAGTCTGAATCAGCAGTTCAAGGCACGCATGCTGGACAATCGCCGGCAGCTGAAGGTGCTTGAGATCGATTTGCAGGAAAGCAGCGTGCGCTTCGCCCGCCTCGCCGGCATTCGCGACCAGGCGGGTGCAAACCGCGAGGAATTTACCACCAGGCTTGCGGCGATGGCGGATCGGCTGACCACGCTGCATGCGCGCCTGAAGGACACGCGCACGCTGCAGGCGACTTTTCTCGCCGACCTCGGTGTGCATGAACTGCAACAGCAGCAGGAGCGGCTCGGCACCTACCAGGTGCAGGCGCGCTATTCATTGGCCGCTATCTACGACAAGGCTGCGACTCCGGATCCGCCCGCGAAGAAACCCCCGTCGGTGGAACCCGCGACGGCGGAACCCGCAGCTGAGGCGGCGTCGGCAACACCGCCGACGCCTGCGCCGGAGCCGCGCCCATGAAGCGTGCGCCGCGCTGGCCAGTCTTGTTAGGTGCCGTTGCCATGGGTGGCGCTTTGCTGGCGTGCGGCAGCGCATTGGCGCGCGACCAGACCAAGGCACAGACATTGGGCGACCTCAAGCCGCCGGTCATCGAGATTCGCCGCGAGTCCCGCGTCGATGCCAGCGCCGCTCGCGCGATGGAAAATTACCGTAAGTTCCTCGAGCTGCAGAAAACCGATCCAAAGTTGCGCGTCGAAGCGCTGCGCCGCCTGGGCGATCTGAACCTGGAAGCCGGCGAACTCGAGCGCATGGAAAAAGAGGTGTCGTCGCTCGATGTCCAGGGCGCCGAGGCCATCCGGCTCTACACCCTGCTGTTGAAAGCGTATCCCGACTACCCGCGCAATGATGAAGTGCTGTATCAGCTGGCGCGGGCCTACGAGACCACTGCGCAGAGCGAGCTCGCGCTGGCGACGCTGGAGCGCATCGTCAGCCGTTATCCTAACGCCGTACTGATGCCCGAGGTCGATTTCCGGCGTGGCGAAATCCTGTTTTCGGCGCGCCGCTGGGTGGACGCGCAACGCGCCTATGAGCGGGCAATCGCGCGCGGCGAAAAAGGTCAGTTTTACAAACAGAGTCTCTACAAGCACGGCTGGACTCTGTTCAAGCAGGGCCTGAACCAGGACTCGTTGCCGTCTTTTATGGGCGTGCTGGATTCGCTGCTGCTCGAACCTGCTGACAAACGCAAGCTGCGCCCCGAGCAAAGCCTCAGCAGGCCGGATACGGAACTGGTCGAAGACACGCTGCGTGTCAGCAGCATCACGTTCTCCTATCTGGACGGCGCCGCGTCGCTGGAGACTTACCTGGCCAGGGGCGAACGGCCGGCGTATGCGCACCTGCTGTATTCGCGCCTCGGTGACCTGTTCGTGGAGAAACAGCGCTGGCAGGATGCCGCAGCGTCGTACCGCGCCTATGTTGCCAGGGATCCTAACAGCGAATATGCGCCGGGCCTCGCGATGCAGGCGATCGAGGCGTATGGCAAGGGTGGTTTCGGGCAACTGGTGCTGGATGGCAAGCGCGATTTCGTCGAGCGCTACAATTTCAGCAGCGCATTCTGGCAGGGGCGAGAACGCGGCAAGTACCCGGCGATCGAAGCCGCGCTGCGGGTCAATCTGAAGGACGTCGCGACCTGGTACCACGCGACCGCCCAGACCTCGAAAAAGGTTGTCGACTATGAACAGGCTGCACGCTGGTATCGCGACTACCTGCAGTCCTTTCCCGATGCCGATGATTCCGCCGCAACAAATTATCTGTTAGCAGAGACGCTGTTCGAGAGCCTGCAGTTCGCCGCGGCGGCCGAAGAATACCAGCGCACCGCGTATGACTACCCGCGTAACGCCAGGTCCGCTGCCGCCGCCTATGCCTCGCTGGCCGCGTACGACAAGCATGCAGCCAGTCTGAGCGGCGATCCCCGGTCCGAATTGCATCGCCGTTCGATCGATGCCGGCGTGCGTTTCGCGACCAGCTTTCCGGAACATCCGGACAGTGGCGGCGTGCTGACCCGGGCGGCGCAGGACATCTTCAAGCAGGGCGATCTGCCGCGCGCCATTGTGGTCGCGCAGGCGGTGCTGGACCACCAGCCGGCCGTGGATGTGCCCAAGCAGCGCATCGCCTGGACCGTGATTGCGCAATCGAATTTCGATCTTGGGCAATTCGCGCCAGCGGAGCAGGCGTTCGTCCGGGCGCGTGAACTGGTGCCGGCGGGCGACCCGATGCGCAAGGATCTTAGCGAACGCCTGGCCGCGGCCGTGTACAAGCAGGGCGAGGCCAAGCGCAGCGCGGGCGACGGCGCCGGCGCGGTCGATGATTTCCTGCGTGTTGCGCAGCTGGCGCCCGATTCTCCGGTGCGAACCACCGCCGAATACGATGCGGCGGCACAGCTGATTACGCTCAAGCTGTGGGATCGCGCTATCGGTGTGCTGGAGGGCTTCCGGCGCAACTGGCCGCAGAGTCAGCTGCAGTCCGACGTAACGCGCAAACTGGCCGTCGCCTATGTCGAGGCGGGACGGCCGGGCGACGCCGCGGTCGAGTTTGAACGCATCGCGGCTAACAGCGCGGAGTCTGCGGATCTGCGCCGCGAGGCGCTCGCGTCGGCAGCCGATTATTACGAAAAAGCCGGCAACACGGCGCGCACGGTTTCCGTGTTGGAGCGCTACGTCGCGCAATACCCAAGCCCGTTTTCCGATGCGATCGAATCGCGCCAGCGTCTGGCCGCTATTGCGGCGAAAGCAGGTAACGCTGCCCGCCTGGCGTTCTGGCAGAAAGACATTATCAAGGCGGATGCCGCCGCCGGCGATGCCCGCACCGACCGGTCGCGATTGTTAGCTGCACGGGCGCAGTTGGCGCTCACCGTCCCGACGCGCGACGCGTTTCGGGTCATCAAGCTGGTGGCCCCGCTGAAGAAGAGTCTGGCAGCCAAGCGCAAGGCGCTCGAGGCCGCGCGCAATGCCTACCGGACCGTCATGGAATATCGCGTCGCGGAAGTGACCACGGCCGCGACCTACGAAACCGCCGAGCTCTATCGCCAACTGGGCAAGGACATCTTGAAGTCCGAGCGCCCGCGCAAACTCAACAAGGAAGAGCGCGAACAGTACGACACGCTGCTCGAGGAGCAGGCGTTTCCCTTTGAAGAGCAGGCGATTGGCATCCATGAGGTCAACGTCGCGCGGGTCCGTGACAGCCTCTGGGACGATTCGGTCAAAGCCAGTTTTACCGCCTTGGCGGAACTCAAGCCCGGGCGTTACGCCAAGACCGAACAAATCGTCACCGCCCCGGTGTTAGCTGCGGCGACCGCGGCGCGGCAAAGTGGTGATCTTGCCCGTGCCGAGGAGTTACTAACAAAGCAGGTTGATGGCAGCGCCAGTGACCTGCTGGTGTTGGCGGAGCTGGGGTACGTGCAGCGCCTGCAGGGCAAATTTTCTGACGCGCGGGTGTCTTACGAAAAAGCGCTTGCGCTGGACGCGACATATGCGCCCGCTCAGCGTAATCTAGGCGTGTTGCTTGACTTGTTTCTCGACGATCCGGCAGCGGCTTTGGCCGCTTTCGAGCGTTATCGCGCGCTTACGGGTGAGGAAAAACCCGTGTCCGGCTGGATCGCGGAACTGAAACAGCGGGTTGCGAAGCTGGCCAAGCCGGCCACCGAACCGGCAGAAGGAGGTACATGAAACATCATATTCGCGCCTTGTTGTGGCAGGCGTGCGCGGCGCATTTGTTAGCCGGCGCCGCTATTGCGCAGACCCAGCCGGCACCTGCGGCTGCGCCACTGCCTGTGACCCAGACACCGGCCGCCGCTGAGATCGAGCCGCGTGTGAATACCTCGGCCCCGGCGCAGCGTGCGCCGGGCAAAGGCGTCGCGCGCGCCGGTAGTACGCGCGCCAACGCTGATCGTATTGATCTCGACACCACCCAGATTACCGGTAACCGCGAATTGCCCAAGGTGCTCTATATCGTCCCCTGGAAGCGCCCCGAGCTCGGCGATCTGGTCGGCCGGCCGCTCAACAGCCTGCTGGATGAGGTGCTGAGCCCTGTTGACCGCGACGTTTTTCGTCGCGAAAACCGTTATTTCAACGCCCTGCAGAGCGGGGGCGAAAAACTCGCTCCGACACCGGTTCCGGCTGCCACCCCGGCCACCGGTTCGGGGGCGGCCAGTTCGGGGGCGGCCAGTTCGGGGGCGGCCAGCGTGCCCGGCAGCCCATCCCAGCCGGTACCAGAGCCGAAGCCTGAGAGCTGAGTCTTGGAATGCCGTTGAGGTCTCGTTCAAACTTGCGTGGTCGTACAGAGGAGTAAACCGCCGTGGATTTTTTACAGAAAGCCATCAACTTTTTCCAGGATGGAGGTTTTTTCCTCTACCCATTGGCCCTGATCTTTGTGGTGGGCGTGGTCATCTCGATCGAACGCTTCATCTACCTGACCCGCGAAACCGCGCGTAATCGCGACTTGTGGGACGAAATCACGCCCGTGCTGCAGGCCGGCAATTTCCGCAAGGCTGCGGCCATGGCGGGCGAATCCTCGTCACACATTGCCACCATGCTGAAGTACGGCCTGTCGCGTATTTCGTCGGCGCGCAACCGTGACGCCATCCAGCAGGCCATGGAAGAAAGCCTGCTCGAGGTGGTACCGCAGCTTGAAAAGCGGACCCATTACCTGTCTTCGCTGGCTAACATCGGACTGCTCATCGGTCTGCTGGGAACCGTCATGGGCCTGATCGGCGCCTTCCAGGCGGTCGCGCAGGCCAATCCCGCGGAGAAGGCCAGCTTGCTCGCCGCCGCCATTTCGGTGGCGATGAATAACACCGCCTCGGGTCTGTTCGTCGCCATTACCTTGCTGCTGTCGCACATGTACCTCGAGGGCAAAACCACCGCGCTGGTCGACAGCCTGGAAATCGCCGTGGTCAAGTTCCTGAACTCGATCTCAGAGCGGCGCGATGACGCAGCTGCGCCGGCACCAGCGCCGGCACCAGCGGTGTCGCCTGCGGCACCGGCGCCACGGCCTGCGGCACCACGGCCGGCTGGGGCCTGAGCGGTCGTCCCCGGCCTTTAGTCAGCAGCTGCCAGTAGCCAGATGAGCAGTTCATTACTCGCGCGCCGAGCCTTGCGCAACCACGCACGCCTGCGTGGCCACAACGACCTGAACATCGTGCCGATGATCGACATGATGGTCATCCTGGTGTTCTTCCTGATCTTCACCGCGGTGTTCTCCAAGACCAATATCCTGGAACTGAACCTGCCGGCACCTAACAGTTCGTCGCCGGAATTGCCGGAAGGGCTGCAGCTGGAAGTGATCGTGCGTCCGGACCGCATCGAGGTGGCGGACAAGCGCACCGGCGTGCTGCGCACGCTGCCTAACACGGCCGCAGGCTACGATCTCAAGACCCTGTCGCTGTTCCTGCGCGCGGTCAAGACACGGTTCCCGACCAAGACCGAATGCAGCGTGCTGATGGACCCCGAGGTGCCGTATGACACGCTGGTGCAGGTGATGGACACCACCCGCCTGTTCACCATCGATGACGGCCGGTGGACCAAGTACGAACTGTTCCCGCAGATCTCGGTCGGTGATGCGCCCTTGACCGGGGCTGCGGCGTTAGCTGCGCCGGCATCCGCGCCGGCGCCTGGAGCGGGGAAATGAGCGGGGTTCGCGGCCGGCGGCATCGCAAGCGCTCGCATGGTCCGAACCACATGGCGCTGATTCCGTTCATCGACATGATGACGATCCTGGTGGTGTTCCTGTTGGTACACAGCGCGGACGTGGACATCCTTCCTAACACCAAGAACATCGCGATCCCGCAATCGATCTCCGAGCTCAAGCCGCGCGCGACCGTCGTGGTCATGGTCACCCGTTTTGCGGTGCTGGTAAACGGCCGGACGGTCGTGCCGATCGCAACGTTGGATGCGATGCCGGATTCCGAAACCATCATCCAGCCGCTGAAGCTGGAACTGGCGAGCCAGGCGGACCGGGTGCTGCGCAGTGCCGCGCGCGATGATCAGGCGGCGCGCGAAATCACCATCATGGGCGACAAGGATCTGCCGTTTCGTATCCTGAAGAAAGTGCTGGCCACCTGTACCGACGCCGCCTACGGCAAGGTGTCCCTGGCCGTGGTCGAGGCGGAACGCGCGCAGGGTACGGGTTGAAGGCGGACCTGGCATGAACGCACTCGTCATGGCACCCCTGTACCGCGTTTACGAGCTGCCGTGGGCGCTCGAAAACGAGATCGAGCGCAAATACCGTTTCAACCAGAAGATCGCGCTGGCGATTTTCCTGGTGCTCGGCCTCATCGTCGGGCTGTTGCCGCACCAGGATACGCCGCGCAGCACGCCAGCCGACTTGCCGGAACGGGTCGTGAAACTGATTGTTGAAACGCCGATTCCGCCACCGCCGCCGCCCGAGGTGAAGCCGGAAGTGAAGCCCGAACCCGTGCCGTCGAAGGTTCCGGTGGATGTGAAGCAGCGGGTGCGCAACAAGGGCATGTTAGCTTTGCAGGATGAACTCGCCGAGTTGCGCGAGCCGCAGGATTTCGAGCAGCCGAAACCCGAAGACCTGAACCAGGGCCCGGATGTCCGTTCGGAACGCAGCCTGATCACCTCCAATGTTGGCGCCGCAAGCTCCGGCATCAACACCTCGGCGATGAGCCGCGGTTTCGGCGGGGGCGCGGGGGCGATCGGTACGCATACAACCACGACCGTGGCGGCGCCGTCGTCGCTGACCGGTCGCGGTAACGCCGTGCAGCGCGGCGGCAGTGGCAAGGCGTCGCGCAGCCGGGAGGAAATCGAGACCGTTTTCGATCGCAACAAGGGCGCGCTGTATGCGCTCTATACGCGCGCGCTGCGTGAGAATCCGGAGTTGCAGGGCAAGCTGGTGCTGGAGCTGGCCATCGCGCCGTCGGGCGACGTGACCATGTGCCGCGTGGTCTCGAGCGAGCTGAAAGACCCCGATCTTGAAGCCAAGATTGTCTCGCGGGTCAAGCTGTTCAAGTTTGAAGCCAAGGATGTGGCATCGATGACCGCCACCAAATTGCTGGAGTTTTTCCCGGCTTAATTGCACTCTTGGGCGAATGGTCGATGGAACGCTGGCCCAAGTCCTGATCCTGCTCGCGGCCGCGCTGCTCGTGGTCATGACGGCGCGCCGGCTGGGGCTGCCCTCGGTCCTGGGTTACCTCGCAGTGGGTGTGCTGCTCGGCCCGCATACCTTCGGCATACTCGAAGACACCCCGACCACCTCGCTGCTGTCCGAACTCGGCGTGGTATTCCTGCTGTTCACGTTAGGTCTGGATTTTTCCTGGCCGCGCATGGTGGCGATGCG
>JANLTW010000099.1:0-15234 GCA_031363155.1 Gammaproteobacteria bacterium
TTGCGACTGCTCGATGAACTCTCGAGTCTCGCCGATGGCGACCTGACCGTGCAGGCCACGGTGACCGAAGACATGACCGGTGCGATCGCGGATTCGATCAACTATGCGGTCGACGCGCTGCGGGGCCTGGTGACGACGATCAACCAGTCGGCCATCTCGCTCGACGGCGCCACCAGGCAGACCCAGGCGCTGGCGCAGCACCTGACAAAAGCAAGCTCGGCGCAGTCGCGACAGATTGGCCAGGCCAGTGAATCGGTCGCGGAAATGGCCGGCTCCACCGAAGAGGTCTCTGGCAATGCCGAGCGCGCGGCCGACGTTGCGCGCCATTCAGTCGACGTCGCTCACAAGGGCGGCGACGCCGTGCGGCGCACGATCGATGGCATGAACGCGATTCGCGAGACCATCCAGGAAACCAGCAAGCGCATCAAGCGACTGGGCGAATCCTCGCAGGAGATCGGCAACATTGTCGAACTCATCAACGATATCGCCGAGCAAACCAACATTCTGGCGCTCAACGCCTCCATCCAGGCGTCGATGGCGGGCGAGGCCGGACGCGGATTCGCGGTCGTGGCCGACGAAGTGCAGCGGCTCGCTGAACGCGCTGCCAATGCGACCAAGCAGATCGAAGTCCTGGTGCGCACGATTCAGTCGGACACCAACGAAGCGGTGGTCTCGATGGAGCGCAGCACCGCGGACGTGGTCGGTGGCGCCTTGTTAGCTGAGAATGCCGGCGCTGCGCTCGAAGAAATCGAGCAGGTATCGAACCAGATCGCGAGCTTGGTGCAGAACATCTCCGGCAGTGCGCGCCAGCAGTCGGGATCGGCGCAGGCGATTGCCCGCAACATGAGCGTGCTCAAGGAAATCAGCTCACAAACCGCAGAATCCACCGGTGCGACGTCGCAGCAGATCGCCAAGCTGGCGGATCTGTCAGCGGACCTGCGCCGCTCGGTGGCCGGATTCCGTCTGCCCGGCAGTGCTGACAATGGCTGATATCGCGGAACAATCGGTGCAGATTGTTGGCCGCGAGCTGGCGAGCACGCTGGCTGAGGCCCGCGATGCGCTCGAAGCCTACGCTGAGCAGCAGGAAAACAGTGCCTTGCTGCAACGTTGCGCGGTCGAATTGCGCAGCGCCCGCGGCGTGCTCAAGGTACTCGAGATATACGGCGCAGCGCTGTTAGCCGAGGAAATGGAGCTGGTTGCGGTTTACATGCTGGAGGCGCCCGACGATCGGCGCAATCATGCCGAGGTGCTCGATGCGCTGATGCGCGCAGTCGTGCAGCTGCCAGGTTATCTGGAACGTGTGCTGGCGGGCGGGCGCGATATGGCGCTGGTGCTGCTGCCGTTGCTAAACGATTTGCGCGCGGTGCGCGGCAGCGCGCTGTTGTCCGAAGGCACATTGCTGCTGCTTAACCTGAAGTCCGACCAGCAGCCTAACAAACCAGCGGCCAAGCCGTTGCCGGGAACCGATCTGTACTCGGTTGCACGCCGCGAGCGCATGCGGTTTCAGATGGGCCTGGTGGGCTGGATCAGGGGCGAGCGCATCGACGAGAACCTGCGCGCGCTGGCGGACGTGGCGGCGGAAATCGAGCAGCGCGCAACGCAACAGCCGGTGTTTCAGCTATGGTGGGTGGTTGGCGCCCTGGTCGAGGCGCTGCGGACCGGCGGCCTCGAAGGCAGCGTCTCCATCAAGCGATTGTTAGGTCTGGCGGACCGCGAGATCAAGCGCCTGCTGGAAATCGGCGAGGCTCGCTATGCGCAGAGCCCGCCAGTCGAATTGCTGAACAACCTGCTGTATTACATCGCGCGCTCAACAGCTGGCGGCACACGGGTCAGCGCGGTGCGCAAGTCCTTCCGGCTCGATGAGTTGCTGCCGGTTGATCCGATCGTGGAAGCGGAACGTGAGACGCTGTCCGCGCCCAGCGTCAAGCTGATGCAGACGGTGGCGGCGGCGATTCGCGAGGATCTGGGCCGGGTCAAGGACGTGCTGGATATTTTCGTCCGGCGCGGCACCGGCAATGCCGCCGAGCTCGCCCCGCAGGTGGAGATGCTGCGCAAGATCGGCGACACGCTCGGCGTGTTAGGCCTGGGCGAATTGCGCGCAGCGATTCAGCCGCAGGTCGAGCAACTGGCGAAGGTTGCAAGCGGCCAGTCCCCGGCCGGCGAAGAGCAACTGGTTGAGATTGCCTCCGAGCTGATTCGCGTCGAGGACAGCCTCGACAGCCACCTGGTGCGGATGATTCTGCCAGGCAGCGGAGGCGCTGCGGACCGGGATCAGGGCGTCGACGAGCCCGGCGCCGAGGAGTTTGCCAAAGTGCAGGCAGCAGTCCTGCGCGAATGTATCGCCAATCTGGCGCGCCTCAAGGATGCGATCACCCAGAATATCGGCGGCACGCTCGAGCCCAGCGGGCTCGACAACTGGCCGGTGCAGATTGGCGGTGTCCGTGCGGCGCTGCGCATGTTAGGTCATGCGCGCGCCGAAAAAATCGTCAACGGCATCGAGCGGCATCTGGTCCGCATCATGCAGCCGGGTGGCGCGGGCGTATCGCATGAGTTTCTCGACCGGCTGGCCGACGCAGTGGTCAGCCTTGAATATTACATGGAGACCCTGCAGGCAGGCCGCAGGGAACCGAGCTACATGCTCGAGAATGCCGAGCGCTGTGTCGAGGCTCTGGATCACCAGCGCGGTACGGCTGTGCCGACGGTGGAACCGGCGACGTTGAGCGCCACCGCCACGTTGCGCACCCTGCAGTCCACCGCGACCGAGGTGCTGACACCGAAAGCCTCGGCCGCTGCAGCCGCCAGCGCAGTGGCGTCCGCCGCCGCAACGCGCGCCGGACCGCCGGTGCTGCCGGCACGGCCGGATCCCGCCGCCGCCGACGACGCCGAGCCAGTCGATCCCGAATTGCGCCAGATCTTTGTCGACGAAGCGCGCGACGAGACTGCGCGGATCAACGCGCATTTTCCGGTATGGGAGCAAAACCCGCAGGAAATCGCATCGCTGGCTATTTTGCGCCGCTCATTTCATACGCTGAAAGGCAGCGGCCGGATGGTGGGTGCAACGGCCATCGGCGAATTTGCCTGGTCGATCGAAAACCTGCTGAATCGACTGATCGACGGCACGCTCGCGCGCAGCCCGGCGGTCGTGAAGGTAATTGGTGAGGGCGTTGCTAACGCTGCGGCCATGATCGAGGCGTTTGCCAGTCGCGCAGCGGCGCAATTTGATGCAGGCGCCATGGTCAGACGCGCGCATGCGCTGGCGGCCGGCCAGATTCCGGTCGAGGAATACCCGCCGCCGCCGTCGCTGGCAGCCGCTGCCGCGCCCCAGGTTGCCGGTGACGCCGACGCTGCCGACAAGGGTGGCACGATGGACAGCACCTTGCGCGAAATCTATCAGCGCGAGATCAACGCTCACGTCAGTACGGTGCGCAACTGGATTGCACGCGAACTGGGCAGACCAGAACCACACCGGCTCAGCGAGGACATTTACCGCGCCTGCCACACCTTGAGCGGTAGCTCAAAGATGGCTGAAGCGCGCCACGGTACGCGGCTTGCAGAACCACTGGAACGCTGGCTGCGCAAGGGCTGGGCCACTGGCGTCGGCTTTATCGCTGAAGACTTGCGGTTGTTAGGCGACTGCATGTCGGCGATGGAGCTGATCGCACGCAATCTGGACGAGGGCACGATGTTTTTCGTGTCACATGATGCGGTGCGTGAACGGGTGGTGGCGGCAGAGGCTGCACTCGATGCCCGCATCGCCTTTGCCGAACAGAATTCAGAGCAAATTGAACTATCGAGTACCACTGGCGCCGAGGCAGCTGAGGACCTGCCGGCTGCTGCGGCCGCTGCTGCTACCGAAGCCGAACCGCTGGCGGCGGATTTCGATCCCGAAATTGCCTCGATATTCGCGGAGGAGGCAACCGAGCTCCTCGACGAAACGGGCGTTGCTCTCGACATGTGGACCGGTGAAGCCAATAACGCCGAGCAGTTGTTAGCGTTGAAGCGGCCACTGCACACGCTTAAGGGTGGCGCGCGTATGGCGGGCCTGCGCAGCATGGCATCGCTGGCGCACGAACTTGAGTCACTGATTCAGCAGGTCGAATTGGGGATTGCCCGCGGTGGCAGCGCAGCGCGCGGCGTGCTGCAGCAGGGTCTTGATGAACTCTCCCGGATGCGCGAATCATTGTCGGGTGGCCAGCCCATGACGCCGGCGACGGCGTTGATCGCACGCATTCACGCACTGGCCCAACCGCCCGACCTTGAAATAACCCAGGAAGCGAAACAGCTCGAGATGCCGGCGGCACCGGTGATAGTTGCGTCGCCGCCACCGCCGCGCGCAAGCGAGACGCAGCTGCCTGCCGTGACGGTCATCGAGGAAGTAGCCCCGATTGCGCCGCCGCCGCTCGCCGAGCCGCCAGCGGCAGCAGACCTTGAACCGGTTGCGGAGGAGGCACTCGCTGCCGCTGTTGCATTGCCACCAGGGCGCGAACCGGCGTCCGTGGATCGACAGGAACTGGCGCGCGTCGACGCCGACTTGTTAGATCAGTTGCTCAACAATGCCGGTGAGGTCAGCATCGGCCGCGCCCGGCTTGAGCAGCAGATCGGTTCCATCGATTTCAACCTTGGTGAATTGTCGCGCACCGTCACGCGCCTCAAAGAGCAGCTGCGCAAGCTCGAAATCGAGACTGAAAAGCAGATATTGAATAAATTCGAGAGCGACGGCGGCCATCGTTCCGATTTCGACCCGCTGGAACTTGATCGCTATTCATCCATTCAGCAGTTCTCGCGCGCCCTGGCTGAAACGGCGAGTGACGTTGCGAGTATTCAGCAGCTGCTCGAATCACTGACGCGTGATACCCAGAACCTGCTGCAACAACAGGCGCGCACAGTCACCGAATTGCAGAATGGCCTGATGCGCACCCGCATGGTGCCGTTCCAGCGGCATGTGCAGCGCCTGTCGCGCATTGTCCGCCAGGCTGCGACTGACACCGGCAAGCAGGCGGAGCTGGTGGTGGACGGAGCCTCCGGCGAGGTGGATCGCCAGGTGCTGGAACGCATGCTGCCGCCGTTCGAGCACATGTTGCGCAACGCTGTGGTGCATGGCATCGAGATGCCAGCGGAACGCGAGCGGCGCGGCAAGAGCCCCGCAGGCCGCATACAACTTGCCTTGCGGCGTGAAGGCGCCGAAGTGATCGTCGAGATCACTGATGATGGCGGTGGCATGAATATCGTTGCGATCCGCGACAAGGCGCTGGCGTTAGGTCTGCTGAAGCCGGGGCAGGCCATCTCGGACAACGAGGCGATGCAGCTGGTCCTGGAGCCTGGATTTTCCACGGCCTCGAGCGTGACGCAGAATGCGGGGCGCGGGGTGGGAATGGATGTTGTGGCCAACGAGGTCAAGCGGCTGGGCGGCGCGCTGCACATGGAAACCCGGCTGCGCGAGGGTACGCGATTTGTGATCCGCCTGCCGTTCACGCTGGCCATCACCCATGCGCTGGTGGTGCGCACGGCCGACGAGTACTACGCGCTGCCATTGCCCATGGTCGAGGGTGTCGTGCGCCTGCCGCGCGATGAGATCGACTCGCATCTCGGACAGGATGCACCCAGTTATACCTATGGAACCGTCAGCTATCGGTTCCGGCAATTGTCGAGTTTCGTCGGCATGGAGAATGCGCCGACTTCCGCAAATGAAGTCACACTGCCAGTCGTGCTGGTGCGTTCCGGAGACCATTCAACCGCTATTGTTGCCGAAGAACTGGTGGGCAGCCGCGAGATCGTTGTCAAGAGCGTCGGACCGCAGATTTCGTCGATTCGCGGCATCTCCGGCGCCACCATTCTCGGTGATGGCCGTATCGTCATCATTCTCGATGTTGCGGCGTTGGTGCGTTCCGATTTGCGCGGGCGCACCGAACCGGTGCTGGCGCGCGACAAGGCCGACACGCGACCAGTCGCGCTGGTCGTGGACGATTCAATCACCGTGCGCCGCGTGACCCAGCGACTGCTCGAGCGTAATGGCCTGCGGGTACTGACCGCGCGCGATGGCGTCGAAGCGATCGAAATGATGAAAGACAACGTGCCGGACGTCATTCTTCTCGACATCGAAATGCCGCGCATGGACGGTTATGAAGTTGCGGCGCAGGTTCGCAGTGATCCGCGGCTGCAGGATATTCCGATCATCATGATCACCTCGCGCGTCGGCGAAAAACACCGCGCTCGCGCCATCGAGTTGGGTGTCGACGACTATCTCGGCAAACCTTACCAGGAAGCGCAATTGCTCGAAGCGATCGAACCCTTGCTGACACGACGGGCCGAACGCGCCGCAGCGCGCTCGACGGGTGACTGACATGACGGAACGCGTTACTGAAATCTACAGCATGCTGATTCCGCTCGCGGTAGGGCGCCTGCTGGCGCCGCGCTCCTGCGTCGCCGAAGTGATCGCTTATGCCGAGCCGTCGCCGATGGTGGAGGCGCCGCCCTGGTATCTCGGGCTGCTGCCCTGGAACAACCGCTCGATTCCTGTTGTTAGCTTTGAAGGCATGTGCGGTCAACCCATACCCGCGGGCAGCACGCGCTCACGTGTCGTGGTGTTCCACGGGCTGATGCGCAAGCTCGAGTGCCAGGCCTTCGGTCTGCTGTCGCAGGGCTTTCCGCAGTTGGTCCGCGTCAGCAGCGATGTGTTGCGGGCGGATCCGATGCGGGTGATTTCGGATCGCATGCCGGCCTTGTGCGGTGTCCGGCTCATGAATGAAACGCCGCTGGTGCCGGATCTCGAGCGTCTCGAACTGCAGATCGCCGAAGAAACCTCGGCCGCCGCCTAGGGCCTGTTAACGCTGTGTCGTTCATAGCGTTAACAGGCCCTAGCAGTTTCCGAGGTCGCCGAGCAGGCCCTGGAGCAGCGCCAGGGCGCTGATCGCCGCTGTTTCGCTGCGCAATATGCGTGGACCCAGACCCAGGGGAGTTGCTCCGAGCGCAACCAGTTGCTGCAGCTCCGCAGCGCTCAGGCCACCTTCCGGACCAATGACAATCTGCAGGCGCGCGGGAATCGCATTCTGTCCACGCAGTCGATCCGCCGCCTGCACCAGGCTGGCGCTCGCGCCCGGATCCAGCACCCAGCGCTGCGTATCCGGTTGCGCCGGCGCTGCGCTCGCGAATTCGCGAAATTCAATCGGCGAGCTGACAATTGGCACGCGACTGCGGCCGCATTGTTCGCAGGCAGATCGAGCCACCGCCTGCCAGTGTCCGGCCTTGCGCTCGGACTGCCTGGCGTCCACACGCACCACGCTGAACTCGGTTATCAAAGGCTGGATCGCGCAGGCGCCGAGCTCCGTCGCCTTTTGCACGATCCAGTCCATCTTCTCGCCGCGCGCAACGCCCTGCAGGAGTGTCAGCTGCATACGCGCTTCGGGTTCGTCGGCAAGTGCGGCGCCGATTTGCAATTGATAGCTGCCGCGCTCCGCGCCGCTGAGCGTGGCGTTCCAGCGGTGACCTTCGCCATCGAAGATTTCCACGACCGCGCCGCTACGCAGCCGCAGCACCCTGACCAGGTGGTCGCTCTGCTCGCGCGGCAACTCCGTGGTTGCCCCCTCGGCCCAGCTGCCTGGCAGGTAGCAGCGCGTCAGTCGCATGTCGCGAGCTCCAGGCCTTCCATGGCGACGCTGCACATCAGTGCGATTTCGGCCGGCGTCACCACGTAGGGCGGCATGAAATAGATGACATTACCTAACGGCCGCAGAATCACGCCGCGCTCCAGGGCATGGCGGTAAATGCGCAGGTTGCGCCGCTCACGCCAGTCAAACGGCGTACGCGTTGCGCGATCGCGCACAAATTCTATTGCGCCGATTAGGCCGCACTGCCGGACATCGCTGACATGCGGATGCGATCGAAACGCCGCCAGGTTGTCAGCGAGTGACTCGGACAGCCGCCGCACCGCCTGCAGCACGCCGGTCGCGGCGAATACGTTCAGCGTCGCAAGCGCCGCAGTGCAGGCCAGCGGATTGCCGCTGAAACTGTGGGAATGCAGAAAGCCGTTCAATTTCGCATATTCGTCGTAGAAAGCGCGATACACCGGCTCTGTTGTCAGCACGGCCGACAGCGCCAGATAGCCGCCCGACAGGCCTTTGGACAGGCACAGGAAGTCCGGTGTAATGCCGGCATGTTCGCATGCGAACATGCGGCCCGTGCGGCCCATGCCGACCGCGATCTCATCGGCGATCAGGTGCACGCCATACTGATCGCACAGCGCGCGCACCGTGCTGAGATACGACGCGTCGTACATGCGCATGTTGCCTGCGCATTGCACCAGGGGTTCCAGGATCACGGCCGCGACTTCGTCCGCGTTCTGCCGCAACAAATCCTGCAGCACCCCGGCCTGGCGGCCGGCGCAGCCGGCGGCCGATTCTCCCGGCTGGCATTCGTAGGCATCGGGCGACGGTGCGGTGATGACGTCCATCAGCAGCGGCCGATATATGGCTTTATACAACTCGACGCTGCCGACTGCGAGCGCGCCCAGCGTTTCACCGTGGTAGCCGTTGCTGAGAGTAATGAAGCGGGTCTTGCGCGGCTGGCCGCTGTTTTGCCAGTAGTGATAACTCATTTTCAACGCGATTTCGATCGCGTTGGAGCCGCTGTCGGCGAAATAGCATTTTGTTAGGCCGGGCGGTGCCAGAGCCAGCAGTTTTTCGGCCAGTGCGATCGCTGGTTCATGGGTGAATCCGGCGAACATCACATGCTCCAGCGTATCGAGCTGGGCGTGCAGCGCGGCGTTGATGGCCGGATGCGCATGACCGAGCACATTCACCCACCACGAACCGATGGCATCGAGGTATTGCCGGCCGTCGTAATCGCGCATCCAGGCCCCGGTGCCACTCTTGATCGGCAGCAAAGGCAGTTCGCCTTCGTGATCCTTCATTTGCGTGCAGGGGTGCCAGAGCACGCGCAGATCGCGCGCAATGAGCGAAGCGTTGGTGAGGGCAGTGGTCATAACTAGCGCGCTATTGTGGCATCATCGAACGCGCATGACCGCGCCGATTTCGATCGACAACCGCACCGGGCTGATCGTCTCAGCCCGCCAGGTGCTGTCGCCGCATTTCGATGAGCGCCCAGCCACGGTGCAACCCGATCTGCTGGTGATCCATGGCATCAGCCTGCCGCCGGGTGACTTCGGCGGCAGTTGCATCGAGGCATTCTTCTGCGGCAATTTGTGCACCGACGCGCACCCGTATTTCGCCGAGATCGCTGCGCTGCGGGTCTCATCGCACCTGCTGATTCGCCGCGACGGCGCCCTGGTGCAGTTGGTGCCGCTGGCAAGCCGCGCCTGGCACGCTGGTGCTTCCAGTTTTGGCGGGCGCAGCGGCTGCAACGATTTTTCCATCGGCGTGGAACTCGAAGGCACCGATGACCTGCCTTACGACGCGCGCCAGTACGCGACACTCGCGACCCTAACAAAGGCGTTATGCGGCGCCTATCCCGCCATCTCGAGTGACCGCATCGTCGGTCATTCTGACATTGCGCCGGGCCGCAAGACCGATCCCGGACCCGCTTTCGATTGGCCACGGTATCGGAATGCGCTACGCTGAAGGCGCGCCGCGATAACAACAACAGGGGGCACAATGTCGACAACTATCGGACCGACTGCGGCAAGCGGCGAAATGCGGATCTACCCCTGGGTGATCGCAATTTTCGGCATGCTGGCGCTGTTCCTGTCGAACGGCATGACCGCTACAGGCATCACGATTTACGATCCATCGCTGCTCGATGAGTTCGGCTGGTCGCGTGGCGACTTCAAGTTTCGGGACCTGCTCAATCTGGGCGTCTCTGGCCTGATCGCGCCGTTCGTGGGTGTACTCATCGACCGCTTCAATCCCAAGTGGCTGCTGATCGGCGGGCTGTCGCTGCTGACACTCGGCTATTTTGGCTATGCCGCGCTGGCTAACGGCGCACCAGTGCCGATCATTGAAGCGATTGCCGCCCTGACCATCCTCGGGCTGGCGGCCATGCTTGTCATTGCCTTGCATGTACTCTTTCCCAGGATTGCAATGCCTCTGGCGTTAGGTATTGCCGTGGTGCTGGCGGCCGTCGGCGGCTACCTGTACGTGCAGAACTGGATGGGCGTGGCCCTGAAGCAGGTTTACATGATTCACCTGCTGTTTGCGATCGCACTGTCGTCCGCCGGATCGATGGTGGTGATTTTCCTGGTATCCAGCTGGTTTGTGAAACATCGCGGCCTGGCGATTGGCATCGCTCTGGTCGGCACCAGCCTGGGCAGCGCGGTGCTGCCCAAGATCAATCCCTACCTGATCGAGAAGTTTGGCTGGCGCGAGGCTTTTGTAAGCAATGCCTACCTGCCGATCGTATTGATGGTGCTGGTGCTGCTGTTTGTGCGTGGCACGCCACGCCACGCCGGCTCCACGGCGTTAGGTCAGGGCGCCAGGGTCCAGGACCTGAAGCAGCATGGGCTATATTTCCGCGAGGCATGGCGGACGCGGACTTTCTGGGTGATCGCTATTTCCGGCTTCCTCACCTATTACTCCATCTTCAGCGTGGTGCAGCATCTGGTACTGCACGCAGTCAAGACCTTTAATTTCGAACTGAAGGATGCAGGCGGCCTGATGTTCTGGTTCAGCCTGGTGGCCATGGCCTGCAAACTGACGAGCGGTGCGGTCGCTGACGTCATCGACCGGCACAAGGTCTTTACCGCCTGTTTCGTCATCATGTTTCTGGGTGTGTTAGGTTTGGCCAGCATGCGGCAGGATCTGCTGTTCCCTGCCGCGGTGACCATTGCGATCGGCTGGGGTGGACTGTTCACGCTCTACAACATGCTGGCGGTCAGCAATTTCGGTCTGCGCGAAATCGGCCGCATCAACGGCGCCATCAGTTTCCTGGAGGCGATCGGCGCGGGTCTCGGCAGCTGGATTACCGGGAAACTTTTCGACCAGACCGGTAGCTACCAGGTGTCATTCATGGCGCTGGCGGTCATGGTATTCATCGCGGTCATCATGAGCCGCTTCGTCCGCAGTGAAGTGGACGATCGCATCCTCGCAGCGCGCTGACCGCCTTACTATTTCTTGCGTTTCGCGGCGCGTGCTGCACGCGCCGCGATTTTCCCGCCCTGTGCGATCAAACGATCTTCCGGGGTCTTGCCAGCCCGCATCGAGCAACGCTCTTCGAACAGCGCTTGCGGATTACCTTTGCGGTACCAGGTCACCAGCATCGGAATTTTGGCGAGCCGGAACAGGCCGAGCTGCGGGCAACGGCGGTGCGTCTCGGCTGCCAGTGCGCGGATGCGGCGCGGAGTTTCGCCCGTTGCCAGTGTCAGGTCGAAATTCAGCTGCATGAATTTCGGCTGCAGGTGCAGATCAAAGAAGAATCCGCGAATGTCGATCAGTGAACGCATGGCGGTTGACAGTCCTGAATAACGAACTTTCTGGTCGCGCGCCACCACCGCGATAGTGATCGAGGTGCAACCAGCGAGCGCCGCGAGTTGTGCATGAACGGGCGTCCAGCCACGCGAGCGGCCGCGCAAATCCGGCGGATCGCCAATATCGAAGCCTTCGGGCTCGTCAAACATCAGGCTCGGTTGCCCGTCGAAATGAGCCTCCACACGCATGTGCTCATGCGACTTGGTCGAGACATCGGAAATGCCGATATAAGGCGGGTAGCTGACATCACGGCGCATTGGGAGGCTCCTGGCTTGCTGGTAACTGCTGAATGGTCGCCATTTTGACGTAATCCGGACCGGGGCGGCAAACGAGAGCCAGTTCCGTGTCGCACGCGTCACCGGGCGATCCGGGTCACAAGCTTTCCGGTCGCTTGCCGATACCCTGTCCAGCGGGAAACTGTTTGTCTACCAAGGGTTTTTTCTGAAGGTGCCGAAAAAAACCAGGGCCGAAGGCGATGTTTTGCCTGCCGGGCGCGATCTGGGCGCGAGGCTGGTAAGCATCGCCATGCTGGCGGCCGCCGTTACGATCGTTGCCGCGGTCCTGATCGAGGTATCTATCCAGGTCCCGCTGCAGCGTATTGCCACTGTCATGCATTTCAGGACGCTCGCGACCGTCCTGGCTGCCAACAGTGCCGATGCCGCCGCGGATGAGGATGGGGTGACCGCCACTGCGGTACTGGCCAGCCTGCGCGGCGAAGCCAATGTAGAGCAGACTCTCCTGATCAGCAACAATGGCCGGGTCATCGCCAGTTTTTCGCCGACCGGGCATATCGAAAGCGAAGGCGTGTTAGGTGAGCAGGACGGCTGGATGCAGACCGCGCTGGCGCAGACCCTGCCGACAGTGCGGTATTCCGGGCTGATCCGCGCCGAAATCGTCAGTCCCATTATTCAGGATGGTGAATTGCTGGGACATATCTACCTCTCCGCCAGCCTGGGACCATTACGGGAGCAATTTGTCGGTTTTCTGACCGTCATGGGTCTGGCCACCGTCCTCGCTTTGGTGGTCGCCTGGTTACTCGCCCGGCGCATGCGGCGCCGGATCACAGTGCCACTCGACGGCCTGTCGGTGGCGATACGAGCGGTTACCCGTAACAGCGATTACAGCGTGCAGGTGCCGTTCGACGCCAGGGACGAAGCCGGCGGGCTGGTCGAGGGATTCAACGCCATGCTCGGGCAGATTGCCGAGCGCGACCGCGAAGGGCGGCGACAGCTCGAAATGCTGGAAAGCCTCGTCGCGGAACGCAGTCGTGCGCTGGAACAGGCTAACACCCGGTTACGGGACATGACCGCGCGAAGTACCGACGCGGGGCAGAAAGTAGCGGCGATTGGCAAGGGAAAACGCGAGTTCCTGGAGTTCACCAATCTGGAAATTCGCTCGTCGTTGAATCACGCAGTGAGCATGACCGGGTTACTGCAGGAAGCGTCGCCGGGCTTCCGCCCCGACCGACTCGCCGATTCCATTCAAGCCAGCGCTGATTCGCTGCTGGCGATTGCCAACGAAATTGCCGGCTACTGCGGCATCGAACCGGGCATGAAATCAAGCGAGTTGAGCGAGTTCGATTTCCGGCGGCTGCTGGAAGAGACTGCGCAATTGTTTGCAAAACGCGTCCAGGACAAGAACCTCGAACTCATCGTCGCAGTTGACCCTCAAATTCAGCACCTGGTGCGCGGTGACGCGCCGCGACTGCGCCAGGTTTTCATGAACCTGATTTCTAACGCCATCAAATTCACCATGCGCGGGTCGGTGGTCATTCGCGTCAAGCAGCGCGTGCGTGAACAACACAAAATTCAACTGCGGGTCGAGGTGAGCGACACTGGCATCGGGATTCGCCCGGAATTGCACACCAGCCTTTTTGCTGCCAGCAACCTGACCGATGCCAGCGGCGCTCGCAAGTACGGTATCAGCGGCCGGGGCATGGCGGTCAGCCGGCAGCTGATCGAGCAAATGGGCGGGCGGATCAAGGTCGAAAGCGAATTTGGCCGTGGCTCGACTTTCATCGTCGATTTGAATCTCGAGGAAACTGCGGAGCGCTGCCTGTCAGGCACGGAGCTGGCGCTTGATCCGGGCCGCCGGCTGTTGATTGTCGATGACAGCGCGATTAGTCGCGAGGCGCTGCAATCACAGCTGGCAGGGCTTGGCATGGTGGTCGAATTGGCCGGCGACGGCGAGGCCGCACTGAAATTGCTCGAAGGCGCGCGGCAGTCTGGAGCGCCGTTCGAGTTGCTGGTCGTTGATTTGCAGATGCCGGGAATGGATGGCATCGAGATGATTCGCCGGGTTCGTGCCCGCGAGACCGGGCAGCATGTGCCGGTGATCATTCTCGGTCCGATTGCATATGAGCTGACGGACGCAATGCGGGCCGAGCTTGCTCCGGTCAGCAGGCTGGCAAAGCCGGTTCGGCAGACCGTACTGCGACGCGCCACGGTGCAGATGTTAGGCAGCCGGACGTCCGCGCTTGCCGGCCTCAGCATATTGCTGATCGAAGCCGAGGCCGCGACCCGGGACGAGATCGGCGCAATGCTGCGCGATCAGGATTGCCTGCTGGAAACGGCAGATTCGGCGCCGCGCGCGTTTGAGCTGCTCGCCGGGCGCGTCTTCGACTTCGTGCTGCTAAGCGATGCGATACCGGGCATGGCCGGCAAGGAAGTAATGAGCGATTTACGCCTGAGCGCAATGCCGCGGGCGGGCTCCGAAACCCGGGTAATCGGCCTGACTGCTAACAACAGCACTGCGGCCCGCGAGCATGGTCTGCAAATGGGCATGGATGGCTGCCTCGCCAGGCCGGTCACTCAGTCACAACTGCTCGCCCAGATTGTCAGCCTGCGGGCCAGGCTACCGGCCGCCGGCGCCGCGATCGCTGCGCCACAGGACCTCGGCGCCGTTCCCATGCCGCGCTAACACGCGCGCCAGCACGAACAGCAGGTCGGAGAGCCGGTTCAGGTAGTGGATCGCTTCGGGATTGAGCTCGGTCTGCGTCGCCAGCGTGCATACGCGGCGCTCGGCGCGCCGGCACACGGTGCGCGCCAGGTGGCAGGCCGCCGCCGCCGGGCCGCCGCCAGGCAGAATGAAATCCTTAAGCGGTGGCAGATTTTCGTTGTAATGATCGAGCGTGGCTTCGAGCCAGGTGACGCGCTCGGCGGTCACGATGCGGTGACCCGGAATGCACAGCTCGCCGCCGAGATCGAACAGCTCGTGCTGCACCCGCGCCAGCACGCCGGCGATGCCGGGCGGAATGCCGGGCACCGCAAGTACCATTCCGATCGTGCTGTTAGCTTCATCGACAGTGCCGTAGGCATCGACGCGCACCGCGTCCTTGCGAACGCGGCTGCCGTCGCCCAGGCCGGTGGACAACCTCAAAAGTAAGATTGTGGTTATGCCCTCTTTTATCCTCCCCATTGCCTAAAAATAAGGAAAGTGTGGTTGGAGGCAAGGTAGACTGAATTTTGATAGGGAGATGCGCACCGGAGGTACGATCATGAAAAAGTTGGGCAATGAGATACCCCTCGATCTGATTCAATGGCGTTTGATTTGGATTGGAGCGGCCACGTCGCGGCTCTTGGACATCCGATAGAAACTCGCCGCGCTCTTGCAGGATCAGGGTCAAACTGTTTGGCTTATCCTGAGTTGCTAACAAATAGATGGCTTCCAGCAGGCTCGTCTTGCCGGCGTTATTAGCACCAACAATCAGGTTTACTCTTTTGAGCGGATCAACCCTGATCTGCTCAAAGGCACGATAGTTTGTAATGTGAAGATCGTGTATCATCAGAAAATCTTAGATCTCTCGAACCCTCTACCAATC
>JANLTW010000103.1:0-31844 GCA_031363155.1 Gammaproteobacteria bacterium
CGAAGGCCGCGCACGCGAAGCGTCGATTCAGGGGCTGGCTGGCAGTGTGCGCAGTGCCGCGACCCTGGCGCATTCCATGTGGCTGGCCTCGGGTTCCCCCGCGACCGTCAGCATGGAAGGCAACAACATCGCAATCACCAACGGCTACCCGACCCGTGCCGCGCTACCTAACACTCTGCAGGACACGTCGGGGTTCGCCTATACCGCCGCGACCGGTACCTTCACCCGCAACGGTGCCACGACGCCGGCCAACTGCCGCGTGAGTTACACGGGCCCGGCCGCGGTGAACCTGGGACCGACGGTTGTCGTCGTTGTCACCGGTTGCTAACAAAAACGCGGGCTGGACGCTTCCGGAGCTGGTCGTTGTCATCGCGGTGCTGGCGATTGTCGCTGCGCTGGCGGCGCCGCGGAGCCTTGACCGCGAGCTGTTCGCGGCGCGCGGCTACGCGGTAGAACTGGCCTCCGCGGCGCGCTTGTCGCGCGCGGTGGCCACGGCGAGCACCTGCCCGGTGCAACTGCAGATCAGCAACGCCGGCTACATTGCACGCCAACCCGCGATTCAGGGCACACACTGCGCTGCCACGGCCAGCGGATTTGTCACAACCGTGGCGCGTGCCAGTGGCGGGCTGATCCAGGGCGTCGCGCCGGCCAGTCTGCCGCCGTTAGGCGCCTTGCAATGGACCTTCAACGGCAACGGCAGTGTGCAGATCGCCGGCGGCGCCGTGGCCGTGGTCGGTCCGCAAAGCATCACGGTCGATCCGGCAACGGGCGCGGTCACCGGACCATGAAACCCGTGCGCCTGCAAACCGGGTTCGCGCTGCTCGAGGCGATCATTGCGATAACCATTGTCGCGATCGCCGCCGTTACCATCATGGCGCAAATCTCACAGGCCAATGTGCAGTCGGGCCGCAGCCTGGTGCAGACCGAGGCGGTGTTCTTTGCGAACGCTTACCTCACGGAGATCGCCGCACGCCCGTTCGATGACCCTGATGGTGTCGATGGCGAGGCAGCACGTCGTTTCTATGATGACGTCGATGACTACAACGGTCTGATCAATGTCGGCGCGCGTGATGGCAATGGCAACCTGATTCCGGGCGGCAATCGCTTTACCGTCAGGGTCACCGTGGCTAACAGCAACGCGCTGGCCGGCGTTCCGGCGGCCGATGCGCTGCTGGTGAATGTGACCGTCACCGACCCGGTCGGCGCCAGCATGATCGTGACTGGCGTTCGGTTGAGGCCCTGACGCACATGCACCGTCATCACTCAGGCATGACGCTGATCGAGCTCGTCGTCGCAATGACGGTGACGGCCATCATTGCGTCGTTTTCCGTGACACTGATTTCGGCGCCACCGGCAACCATGGAAGCCAGCGCCCGCCGCGCGAGTCTCGGCGAGAATGCCGCGCAGACGATGATGCAGGTTGAACGGGACTGGCGCAACGTGTTGCCTAACAGCCTGAGATTTCGCAGCACGGCAGGAGTACTGGCGGTCGAGTACCTGGCGGTCCTTGATTCTGCGGTGCTGTTCCGCGACGATATTGCAGTTCCGGCAAACCAGCGCCTGAGCGCTGGGTTGGCGGATACCCAGTTCGAAACCCTGGGCGCATTCGGCCAATTGACGACGCCCGTGGATTCGACCGCACTCTATGTCGCGGTGCATCACACCGGCGCCGCGGGCGCAAATGCCTGGGCCCTGGCTAATGTGATCACTGCGCCCGGAACCCGGGTGCAGGTCGATGCCGGCAGTTCTCCCGGGCAGGAGCAGGTGCGACTGACACCCGCAACGAACTTTACGTCAGTCGGCGCGTTGCGACGCGTGTACATCCTCTCCGGTCCCGTGACCTACCTGTGCAATCCCGTCAACGGCACGCTGGCCCGCTATTCCGGTTACGCAATTGCGTCCAATCAGGCGCTGCGCGACACCGATGCCGAGTTGCTCGGCGCGGGCGCTGTGCGATCGGTGGTTGCGACCGGCATCGCCAACTGCCGGATCGCAGCCACGGCTAACGCCACGGCGTCGCAGACCACCCACCATCTGACCGTAACGTTCCGCAACGGTATCGACCAACTGGTGTTCGATGTTTCCAGGGTGGGCGACAATGCTGGCTGATTTGCCAGGCCGGCAACGCGGCGTCGGCCTGTTGCCGGCCCTGTTCGTCATGGTCGTCGGCGCCGTGATCGGCGCGGTGCTGCTGCAACTGGTGGCCGGTGGCTCACAGGTCAGCAGCCTGCAGATTTCCGAGCTGCGCGCGCACGCGGCAGCGGCGGCCGGGCTGGAGTGGGCGCGCTACCGGATCGATCGCAGCAACGCCTGCGCAGCGGGTGCGCTCAATCCGGGCGCCGGCTCGCTGGCTGGATTTGTCGTGAACGTGGGCTGCGTTCGAACCGTGCATGACGATGGCGGCACGCCGCGAACCGTGTATGCATTGACCGCATTTGCGCAGTACGCGCAGTTCGGCTCTGCGGACTACGTCAGCGCCCGGGAAGCCAGGACCCTCGTGCGTTAGCGGGAACCAGCGCTGCGAGCCGCAAGACTCCGTTCGAAAAAATCAAAGATCGCCTGATAGGCATGCGGGCCGGTTGCTGCGCTGCGCAACAGGCCGTGCTTCGCGCCCGGGTAGGTCATCAGTTCGAACGGCTGGCTGCGATCCTGCAGCATTTTCATTAACGCCGTGGTGTGCGTGAACAATACGTTGTCGTCGGCCATGCCGTGCATCAGCAGCAAGCGGCCACGCAAATACGGCGACTGGGCCAGGTTGCTGCTGCCTGCATAGCCGCTCGCGTTGTTAGCTGGCGTACTCATGTAACGCTCGGTGTAGTGGGTGTCGTACAAGGACCAGTCGGTGACCGGGGCGCCGGCGACGCCGGCCTGGAAGAAATCCGGCGCCAGCATCAGGCTGCGCAGCGCCAGGTAGCCGCCATAGCTCCAGCCAAACACGCCGATGCGTTGTGGATCGACAAACGGCTGTCGCCGCAGAAATTCAACGCCCGCGACCTGATCTTCGACTTCGACCTGGCCCATGTGACGGTGCAAAGCCGCTTCGAAACGCACCCCGCGCGCGCCGCTGCCGCGATTGTCGAGTGTGAAGACCCCATAGCCCTGCTGCGCCAGGAACTGGCGAAACAGCCCCTCGTTGCTGCGCGAGCCACCCATCCACGACTGCCTGACGCGTTGGTTGGTGGGCCCGCCATACAAGTCCACGATCACCGGATAGCGTACGCCGGGCTGCATACGGGCGGGTTTCAGCAGCTGCCAGTACAGCGTCTGGCCGTCGCTGGCCGCGAGCGTGCCGGTCTCAGTGGCTAGGTGACTATCCAGGAACTTCGCATAGGGATGCGCAGAATCCAGTTTGTTAGCAACGATGTCGGCAACGACGCGGCCGTCGATGCGCGCCAACACGGTTTGCGGCGGCGTCGTGGCATTGGACCAGCTGTCGACGAACTGCCGCTGGTCGGCGGCCAGTCGTGCATTGTGCCAGCCCGGCGCCGTGGTGATCCGGCGAATGCCGTGGTCGATGGCCGCGGGACCGCTGCTGCCGCGCAGCGGCGCGCTGTAGAGATGCCGTTGCAGCGGCGAATCTTTGTTAGCCATGAAATACACGCGGTTACGGACCTGGTCCACGCCGCGCAGCGCCCGCTCCGGGCCATCTCCGGTGACCAGCCATTCGCCGCTGGTGATCGGGCGCCGCAGTCTGCCTTGCAGGTCGTAAAGATAGAGGTGCCGGTAGCCCGTGCGGTCGGATGCCCAGATGAAACCAGCCGGCTGCGACACAAAGGTCAGCTCGTCATGCAGATCGACCCAGGTGTCGCTGCTTTCCGTCAGCAGAATGCTGGCCGCGCCGCTGGCTGCGTCAATTTTCAGCAATTCCAGGCGCGTTTGCTCGCGGTTCTGCCGTTGCACGGCGAGCGCGCGGCTGCCCGGAAACCAGTTGACGCGCGCGAGGTATTGATCGTTCGCGGCGCCGATGCTCATCTCGACTGGCGGCCCTGGCGAACCGACGGCGGTAACAAACAGCTGCACCCGCGCGTTAGGCCTGCCGGCGGCGGGATAACGCTGCGCTATGACCTTGACCCGGTCGGCGAGGATTTCGAAGCGCTCGATGACATCGACCGGCGCAACATCGACGCGGGTGTAGGCGATATGCTTTTCATCCGGTGCCCACCAGTAGCCCGTGTTGCGCGCCATTTCCTCCTGCGCGACGAATTCGGCCACGCCACAGGAAATATCGCCGCGGCAATCGCGCGTGATCGCGAACTCGTGGCCCGTCCTGAGATCGATCGCTGACAGATTCTGTTCGCGGACGAAGCTGACATAGCGCCCACGCGGTGAAAACTGCGCGTCGGTTTCATATTCCGGCGACTCGGTGAGCCGCCGTAGTGCGCGCTCGGGCGGCGCGCTGAGATCGTACAGATACAGGTCGCCCGCCAGCGGCACCAGCACCTGGCGTGAGTCCGGTGAAAAGGCATATTCCAGAATGCCGGACAGCGAGGCGGTGCGCTGGCGCTCGCGGCGCGCAGCCTCCTCCACCGAGAGCGTGGCGCCCGCGGGTGTCAGTGCGCTGGAGTCGATCAGGCGTTGACGTCGTCCAGTCTTGAGTTCAAAACCCCAGAGGTCGAGCTGGTCCTTGTTCGTTTCCCGGCCCTGCAGATATGTTAGCCAGCGGCCATCGGGGGAGAGTTGAGTGCTGCGAAGATTGGGCCCGCTCAGGTCCGGCGTCGCGAAAATTCTCGGTATCGTCAGAGGCTCAGCCAGGGCTGAGACGCAAATACAGGCGACCAGGGCCGCGATCAGTGGCGCCGCCCCTTTGGTAACATGAATGCTCATTCTCCGGAGTTTAGGTTTCCCGATGAAACTGCGCTACCTGTTGACGATGACTCTGGCGGTTAGCGGTGTTTTTGCCGCGGGCCAGAGCCCGCTGCGCTACCCCGACACCCTCCAGGGTCCGGTGAGCGACAATTATCACGGCACGCAGATTGCCGACCCGTACCGCTGGCTGGAAGCGGCGGATTCCCCCGACGTCAGGACCTGGATAGCAGCGCAGAACCAGCTGGCACAGCCGCTGCTGGAGAAATTGCCGCAACGCGCCTGGATCAAGCGGCGGCTCGCGCAACTCTGGAATTACCAGCGCTTCGGCGTGCCGAAGGAAGCGGGTGGCCATTATTTCTGGCTGCGCAACAGCGGCACCCAGGATCAGAACGTGCTGTACGTCGGCGAGTCGCTGGCGGATCCGGGCCGGGTGCTGTTTGATCCTAACAAGGACAGCAAGGATGCGACCGTGGCGGTCACCAGGTTCGAGCCCAGCCAGGACGGCAAGTTGTTAGCTTATTCGCTGTCCGACGGTGGCACCGACTGGGAGATCTGGAAATTTAAACGAACTGCGGACGGCGCCGATCTGCCGGATGAAATCCGCTTCACCAAGTTTTTTGGCCTGAGCTGGGCCAGGGACAAATCCGGGGTCTGGTACAGTCGTTATCCGCAACGTACCGACAGGCAGGATTCGGGACGTGGCGACGACCTCGCGCAACCTGCCATCTACTTCCACCAGCTCGGCGAGCCGCAGAGCTCCGATCGACTGATCTACAAGGTGCCGGAGAATACCGAGCGTACGGTCAGCGCCCAGATTACGGACGACGGCACTTACCTGGTCCTGAGCCTCGAACAGGGCTCGAAGGAGAACGGCATCCGGCTGCTCGATCTGCGTCCGCCGGACGCAGCGGTGCGCGACCTGTTTTATGACTGGGACGCGCGCTACCACGTCATCGGCAACCAGGGCGAGCGATTTTTTGTCTGGACCACGCAGGGCGCGCCTAACGGCCGGGTCTTCTCGGTCGACGTACGTCAGCCGGCCGGCTTGAACCGGCAGGACGTGGTGCGTGAAGGTCCGCTGCCCATCGAACAGGCCGCTTTTATCGGTGGCCGCATCGTCGTCCATTACATCAAGGACGCGCATGGCGTGGCCAGTGTGTTTGGCAGCGATGGCACCCTGGTCGGCGAAGTACCGGTTCCGGGGCTGGGCACAGTCGCGGGCTTTGCCGGCCGTGGCGATCGCAGTGAGACCTTTTTCTCGTTTGCCGACTATCTGCAACCGGCGCGCATCCTGCGCCTGGATGCCCAAACCCTGCGGGTCAGCACCTGGCGAGCGGCGCGCATCGCGGCTAACACGGCGCGCTACGAAACCGTGCAGCGTTTCTACCAGAGCAAGGACGGCACGTCGGTACCGATGTTCATTACCCAACGACGCGGACTGAAGCGCGACGCGTCGCATCCGCTGCTGCTATACGGCTATGGCGGCTTCAATATCTCGACGACACCTGTTTTCCGGCCGGCGGTCATCACCTGGCTGGAAATGGGTGGCGTCTACGTCGAGGCCAATCTGCGTGGCGGCGGCGAGTACGGTGAGCGCTGGCACGACGCCGGCAGCAAGTCGCAGAAGCAGAACGTATTCGATGATTTCATCGCCGCGGCCGAGTACCTGATCGCCGAAAAATACACCCGCGCCGGCCACATCGCAATTTCGGGCCGCAGCAACGGTGGCCTGTTAGTAGGCGCCACGCTGCTGCAGCGGCCGGAGCTTTTTGGTGCGGCGCTGCCCGCCGTCGGCGTGCTGGACATGCTGCGCTACCACACCGCCAGCGCCAACGCGCGGCAATGGTCCGCGGACTATGGCTTGTCGGAAAATGCCGCGGATTTCGCCGCGCAGATCAAGTATTCGCCGCTACACAATACCCGCAAGGGCAGCTGTTATCCGCCGACGCTGGTGACCACCGCGGATCGCGACGACCGGGTCCTGCCCTGGCACAGCTACAAGTTCGCAGCCAGTCTGCAGCGCGACCAGTCCTGTGCGAACCCGGTTCTGATCCGCGTCGAAACTCGTGCAGGTCACGGCGCAGGTAAACCGCTGTGGATGCAGATCGAGGACTACGCGGATCAATACGGCTTCGCCGCCAACGCGCTCGGTGTGCCGGCGCCGCGCTAGGGCCTGCTAACACTATGAACGCAGTGCCGTTCATAGTGTTAGCAGGCCCTGGGCTAACGCCGTTCGAGGCGGCAGGTGACTTCGGCCAGCTGCTCGAGGCCGCGCGCCCGGAACTTCGGGAGATCCTCCAGCTGCTCATTGCGTTCCAGCTGCAGGATCCGGTGGGTCGCGCCGTAAAGCGCCATGACTTCCGCCGGCTCGACGCTGTGCGGCGGGCCCGCCATGCGGCTGGCGTCGTATTCCAGGGTCACCAGCAGTGTCTGCGTCCCCGGCGCCGACAGGCTCGCCAGCTGCGCGACGTAGCGCTGCCGCATAGCGGGTGGTAGCGCAACCAGGCTGGCCCGGTCGAAAATGCCGGCAATCGGACCTAACAATTCTGGTGTCAGGTCGAAAATGTCTCCGCAGCGCAGGTCGATCGACGCCAGCAGCGGACCCGTGTTCTCGGACTTGAACTGCGCGACCGCGAGCGGGCTCAGTTCAATGCCGACGACCCGGTGACCGGCTGCCGCAAGCCACAGCAGATCCGGACTCTTGCCGGCCAGCGGCACGAATACCCGCGATCCGGTCGGCAGACCTAACAGCGGCCAGTAAAGCCCCAGTGATCGGTGGGGCCGCGCCTGGTGGAAGGCGATCTCGCTATTGCGCCACTTGGCGAGCCAGAAGTTCTTATCCACGACAGCCGCGATTCAGGGGCCGGCTTCCGGATCATGGTCCGGAGGGTTGTCCGCCGGGATCGCATGCTTTTCCGCAAACCACTCACCGAGATCGATCAGGCGGCAGCGCTCGCTGCAGAACGGCCGATCAGGATTCGCAGCCGAGAATTCCGCGGGCCGCTTGCAGGTCGGGCAGCTGACAGTTTTGGTGTTCAGGTGCAGCAGGTCAGCGTGAAGGGCAGGTCGTCCAGGCACTGCGTGGCGCGCTGGCTGACGCCGTTCCAGCTGACAAACCGCAGGCTGCAACGGTAATGGCTGCCACTGATTTCGGGGTAGAGGTTGCAATCCGCCGGCAGCGCGATGCGCACCAGTTGCACCGGCATGTCACGATCGAAGGCGATGTGATAGACGCCGCCGCGGGCAATTTCCTGGCGCGGGTTGCCACTCTGGCGGGTAAGCCACAGCAATTCGGCGATCGCATCGCACAGCGGCCGGAACAGCGCCAGCCAGGAGGCAAAATCCGCCACGCGTTCGCCGTTCGGCCGGTGCAGCCAGTAGCAGTAGTCCGGCAGATCAAAGTCGCAGGTGCCGCCCGGGATGGCGCTGCGATGGCGGATGGCCGCGACGAATTCCGAATCCTTGAGCGCCTGCAGGTAGCTGCCCCCGGTACCTAACAAATCGGTGCGCAGGCGCATCAGGTTATTGATGATGCCGCGCAGCCGTGCCGTGTCCACACCGGAGCGCCGGGAGTATTCGTTCATCAGCGCCAGCTGCCGTTCCAGTTCCTTGAGAACGTCGGCACGGGTATCGGCGCGTGAGGTGATGGCGAGGATATCGAGCAGGCTGCTGATGGCGGCGCGGCTCGACCAGGCGCCGTTGCCCTGGTTGTGATTCAGTGCCTGGTTATAGAGGAAATCGAGGCGCAGGTAGGTGCGCAGACGCTCGCTTAGCGGCTGTTCATAGGTCGTTTCCGACACCGCCGGGGCCGGCGGCGGATCTCGAGGCGGTGCTAACACCGACTCGGCAACATCGTTCATGCCGGTATTCTGCGTCACGTCGCGCCGGCGCCACAATACTTCTGGTGCAGAGCTGCGACCGCGCCCTCAAGACGGTCCGGGTCGCCATCGTTCACGATCACATCATCGGCGGCGGCCAGGCGGGCTGCGCGGCTGGTTTGGGCCGCGAGCATGGCCCGCGCCTCTGCAAGGGAACTGCCATCCCGTGCCTGAAGTCGCTGTATTTGCAGCTCTTCCGGGCAGTCCACGACCAGCACCCGCTCGACCGGGATCCTGCCCTGACCTTCGACCAGCAGCGGAATGACCAGAATATGGTACGGCCCGGTTGCCTGCGCCGACTGGCGCGCGACTTCGGCGCGGATCGCCGGGTGCAGCAGCGCTTCCAGGCGCCGCCGGGCGTCCGGGTCCGCAAACACGCGTTCCCGCAGCTGGCGGCGCTGCAAGGCGCCATGCGCGCCAATCAGACCGGGGCCGAGCTCCTGGTCCACCTGCTGGAGCAACGGCGTGCCGGGTGCGACGACGTCGCGGGCGATGACGTCGGTATCAATAATGCGCACCCCCAGCCGGGCGAACAGGCGCGACACGGTGGTTTTGCCTGAAGCGATGCCGCCGGTGAGTCCAACGCGCAGGCCCATGTGGCGCAATCAGGCCCGCAGCATGAAACGCGACCAGGCCTGTACCAGGTCGGCTCCAAAGAGCATCGCCATCCAGCCGGCGGCCGCCAGGTAGGGCCCGAACGGGATCGGCAATTGCTTGTCGCGCCCTAACACCAGAATCATCGTGATGCCGACGATGGAACCGACACCCGCGGACAGCAGGATGATGGGCAGCAGCATGCCGGGGCCCAGCCAGGCGCCGAGCGCGGCGAGCAGCTTGAAATCGCCGTAGCCCATACCTTCCTTGCCGGTCGCCAATTTGAACACCAGTACACCGACCACAGCGCGAGATAGCAGGCGATGGCGCCGACGATGGCGCGATCGGGTGCCACCGGCAATGCCGCCGGCGCCGCCGTCACCGGCACGCTGCTCGCGAACAGGCTGGCTAACAAACCCAGCCATAACAAGGGCAGGGTCAGGGAGTCCGGCAGATACTGCGTGTCGTAGTCGATCCCGCTCAGCGCAATCAGCGTCCAGGTGACGATGAGGCCGAAGGCCAGCGCGAGCGACCACCCGTAACGCCAGGCCACGACCGCCGACAACAGGCCTGTGAACAGCTCGATCAGCGGATAACGGGCGCTGATCGGTGCCTTGCAGGATGCACAGCGCCGGCCTAACAGGAGCCAGGACAGCAGCGGAATGTTGTGCCACGCCGTGATCGGCGCCTTGCACGACGGGCACGCCGAGCGCGGGGCGACGAGGTTGAAAGGCGCGCGCGCTGCCGGAGTCTCTCCGAGTATGCGCTGCGCCTCGTCGCGCCACTCATTCTGCAGCCTGACGGGCTCGCGATAGATGACGACGTTGAGAAAACTGCCGACCAGCAGGCCGAGAAAAAAAACCACGCCGGCCAGCAGGGCGGGCGAGCCGGCGAGCAAAGCTAACACGCGGCGCCGCGCTGCCTAGACGACGGAACCGAGCTTGAAGATCGGCAGGTACATTGCGATGACCATTCCACCGACCAGCACGCCGAGGATGGCCATGATGAGCGGCTCGAGCAGACTCGACATGCTGTCCACAGCGTTATCGACGTCCGCTTCAAAGAAGGTCGCGACTTTGCCGGACATTTCATCCAGCGAGCCGGATTCTTCGCCGACGGCGATCATCTGGATAACCATGTTAGGAAACACCCCGGTGTTCTGCATCGCCTGCTGCAGGCGGACGCCGGTCGCGACTTCTTCGCGCATTTTCATGACTGCGTCTTCGTACACGATATTGCCCGTGGCGCCCGCCACCGACTCGAGCGCTTCAACCAGCGGCACGCCGGCGGCGAACATGGTCGACAGTGTGCGCGCGTAACGCGCAATCGCTGATTTGGTCAGGATGGGGCCGATAATCGGCAACTTCAGTGCCATGCGGTCGAGGACCTCGCGCATTTTCTTCGAGCGTTTCTGGAAATAGATAAATGCATAGATGCCGGCGGCGACCACCATACCGACAAAAACGCCGTCTTTCTGCAGGAATCTCGACGCGTTGATAACCATCTGCGTGAAGGCGGGCAGCTCTGCGCCAAAGCCTGCAAACAGACTTTCGAACTGCGGAATGACGAATATCAACAGGATCACCGTCACGACCACCGCGACCACCAGCACCGCCGCCGGGTAAAACAGCGCCTTCTTGACCTTCTTTTTCAGCGCCTCGGATTTTTCCTTGTAGGTCGCAATCTTGTCTAACAAATTCTCCAGCGCGCCGGCCTGTTCGCCCGCTTCGACCAGATTGGTAAACAGGTCGTCGAAATACAGCGGATGCTTGGACAAGGACTCGTGCAGCGAGCTGCCGCCTTCCACATCCGCCTTGATGTCGAGGATAAGTTTCTGCATCGCGGGCTTGTCGTTGCCGTTGCCGACGATCTCGAATGACTGCACCATCGGAATGCCCGCCGCCATCATGGTCGCCAGCTGGCGGCTGAAAATGGCGATGTCCTCCGGCTTGATCCTGCCGCCCTTGCTCCGGTTGAAGAAGTTGATCTGCTTGCTGATCTTCTGAACCGTAATGCCCTGGCGGCGCAATTCTGACCGCATGTTTCGCTCGTCAACGGCGAGGCCATTGCCCTTGACCTTCTTGCCTTTCTTGTCCATCCCCTGCCAGGTGAAGGCAATATCCTTCGCCGGTTTGACGCCGCCCTTGCTGGCGGTTGCAGTAGCCTGTGCCATGTTAGATCGTCCTGTTAGTCGATGGTGACGCTGTTGATTTCATCGAGGCTGGTCATGCCGCCTTTGACCTTGTCGAGGCCCGAGCGGCGCAAATCCGGAACGCCATGTTTCTTTGCCTCATCGGCGATGTCGATGGCGTTGCCGCCGCCCATGATGATGCGGCCGATCGCGTCGGTGACCGGCATGACCTGGTAGATGCCGACGCGGCCCTTGTAGCCGTCACTGCAGTTGGCGCAACCCCTGGGTTTGTAGAGCTTGATGCCGGCGGCCACTTCATCTGCCGTGAATCCTTCCTTGAGCAGGGCCTCGTTCGGGACGTCCGCCAGTTCCTTGCAGGAGGTACAAAGGCGCCGTGCCAGACGCTGCGCGATGATCAGGCTGACCGACGTGGCAATCGCGTAGGGCTTGACGCCCATGTCAATGAGGCGCGTCAAGGTCTGCGGCGCGTCGTTGGTATGCAGCGTGGAGAGCACCAGGTGACCTGTCTGCGCCGCCTTGATTGCGATCTCGGCGGTTTCCAGGTCGCGAATTTCGCCGACCATGACGACGTCCGGATCCTGGCGCAGGAAGGAACGCAAAGCGGTTGCGAAGGTCAGGCCGACTTTGACGTTGACGTTGACCTGGTTGACGCCGGGCAGGTTGATTTCCGCCGGGTCCTCCGCGGTCGAGATGTTGGTGTCCTCCTTATTGAGGATATTCAGACCGGTATACAAGGACACGGTCTTTCCGGAACCGGTCGGCCCCGTGACCAGGATCATGCCCTGCGGTTTCGCCAGGTATTTCAAGTACAGTTCTTTTTGCGCCGGGTCATAGCCCAGTGCGTCGATACCTAACATCGCCGATGACGGATCGAGAATACGCAGCACGATCTTCTCGCCGAACAGGGTCGGGCAGGTGCTTACGCGGAAGTCGATGGCGCGCGTCTTCGACAATTTCATCTTGATGCGGCCGTCCTGCGGCACGCGACGTTCGGCGATATCGAGGCGCGCCATGACCTTGACGCGCGCCGAGATTTTCTGCGCCAGCTGCACCGGCGGTTGCGCAATTTCCTTCAGGATGCCGTCGATGCGAATCCGCACCCGGTACATTTTTTCGTAGGGCTCAAGATGGATGTCCGAGGCGCCGCGACGGATCGAATCGAGCATGACCTTGTTGACAAAACGCACGATGGGCGCGTCTTCGATGTCGCTGCCCGTGTCCTTGTCGAGGTCTTCATCGCCGCCGGTGACCTCGAGATTTTCGAGGTCCATGCCGCCTTCGTCGTCGCCCAGCCCCGGCATGGTGCTGTCGGCCTGCTCGATCGACTTGTCGACCAGCTTCTGCAGCTTGTCGTCCTCGACCACGATCGCTTCGACCGACATGCCGGTCTGAAACTTGATCTCGTCGATCGCATGCAGGTTGGTCGGATCGGCAACCGCGAGAAACAGCCGCTTGCCGCGACGGAACAGCGGCAGCACGCGATGCTTCGCCAGCAGCTTGTCGCTGACCAGCCTGACAGTGTCGACGTCGACCTGGATCGCATCGAGATCAAACAGCGGCGCGCCAAATTCGGTCGCGGCGGCGATGGCGATGTCACGGGAGCTCGCCGCGCCACGGGCGATCAGCTGGGTAACAACATTGCTGTGCTTGACCTTGGCATCCTCCAAAGCGGCCAGCATCGTGGGTTCATCCACGAGTCCGTCCTGCACGAGGCGTTGCGGCAGCCCACCGAGGCCGCCCCGGGCATTGCCCCCGAGTGCCAAAGAAGCGTTATCGTTCATAGACTTAGCGCATATTTTAAGCGGCGACTGGAAGTCATAGTCTAACGGGGTTTAGTCCCACAGCAATTGTTAAATCTTGCCGATGGTCGCACAACCCGCGCCTGGCCTGCGTGACTGCATTCCCAGTTCACAAAACAACGATTTGAAAGCCGCCAAAACAAAAGGGCGCCTCAAGAGGCGCCCTTCTGCTCAAACCACCGAGGTGGCTGAGTCTACAAGGACCTTAAGCACCCGCGCGGCAGGAAGCCGGCATGTACTTGGCGGTCAACGTGCCTGCGGTCGCGACGGCACCCGTCATGATCACCGTGTTGGCCGGCGCGGCGGCATTGCCGCACTTCCAGGCGACCGAATTGTCAGGCGACAGGTACGGCGTGAGGCCGATCGTCATGTTGGTGGCGCCGATCGCCGCATTGGCATTGTTGCCGTAGGCAACGGTGATCACACCGTTCGTCACCGTCACCGAGACGACATACTTGCCGCTGGTGTCGGTAGGAGTGGCGCTCATACCGGCCGCCGTTCTGTCAGCGGGCACGATACCCGTCGACGCAAAGGACTCAGAAACGGCCGTCTTGGCGCCCGCAGCCAGCGTCAGGCCCTCAGAGACCTGTGCGCGAATGGTGTAATCCTGATAGGCCGGAATGGCGATCGCCGCCAGAATGCCGATGATCGCAACCACGATCATCAGTTCGATGAGGGTAAAACCCTTTTGAATGGACTTCATATGCTTTGGACTCCGATTGAGAGAATGAAAAACACGCTGCGGCCCGAAGGCCTGCTGCTATTGAGAAGCAAGCCGCATGCCAAGTCCGGAAGGTCTGTTTTTCTCTTATAAAACAATGGCTTAGCGGATATTTGACATACGTACCGACGGCAAACGATGACAGCGCGTGTCAACAGCGCGAGCCGCGCGGTCACTTTGCGACAAAAATGGTCAGTTTCTGATCGATCCGTTACCTGGGTTGCAGGCCACCGGCAAATAGGGGGTCGCGACGCTGCCGGCAGCGTACACGCCGCTCGGCGTCCCGCTCGGTACATCTGCATTGCCGCAACGCCACACCAGCACACGATCCGCGCCAATGTAGGGCGTCAACTGAATGGTCCGACCGCTGATCTTTTCGTTGGCACTGTTGCCGTAGGTCAGCGTCATGGTGCCACCGACACCAATGTCGACCGAGCTGACGAATTTTGATTGTGTGCTGCTGGCAGCCGCAGGCAGATCGGCCGCGGCACGGTTGCCCGGCATCTTGCCCGATTTCGTGAACGTCTCAGTGACCGCGTTCCTGACGCTCGCCATGTCCTGAAGACCCGCGCTGACTTGCGCGCGGACGTCGTAGTTATGGTAGGCCGGCAGGGCGACGCAAGCCAAGATGGCGACGATCGAGACAATGATCAGCAACTCGATCATCTGGAAGCCGCGTTGTACGGTGCGCACGAATTTTTGCCTCGGCCGACTGAAGGTTGCCGCGATGTTAAGGTAACCGGCGCGCCAGATTGCCCGGCTTCACATAACTACCGGGATCGGTTTCGATACCGTGAACGGCCGCCACAAATTGGCCGCGAGCCGTCAGTCGATACCCAGTTTCTTGGTGCGATAACGCAGCGCGCGAAAACTCATGCCTAACAATTTAGCCGCCGCGGTCTTGTTGTATCGGGTTTGTTCCAGCGCCTTCCGGATGGCCGCGCGTTCGGCATCTTGCAGCTGCTGCGGCAGGCCCGAAGTGCCCTGGGCCGTCGTGCCTGGCAAAGTCGCGCTTTCCGCTGCGTGTGGGGCGGCCTCGCTGCCCGACACCGGCCGCAGCTCAATGTCCTGCTGATCGATCTGGCCATCGGCGGACAAGGTGACCGCCCGCTCCAGGATGTTTTCCAGTTCGCGCACATTGCCCGGGAAAGGGTAGCTGCGCAGTATCGCCAGCGCGCCCTCGGTAATTCGCGGCGCCGGCAATCCGGCGCGCGCCGCGAGCCGCGGCACGATAGTCGCAATCAGGGTGTCGATGTCGCCGGCACGCTCGCGCAGTGGTGGCACGCGCAGTTCAATGACATTGATGCGATAAAAGAGGTCCTCGCGAAACTTGCCTTGCGCGACCCGCTCGCCGAGATTCCTGTGAGTCGCGGACAGTATCCGGATGTCGGCCGGTTGCTCCTGCGATTCGCCGACCGGCCGGAAGGTCTTTTCCTGGATCAGCCGCAGTAGTTTCACCTGCATGTGCAGCGGCAGGTCTGCGACCTCGTCGAGAAACAGCGTGCCACCCTCAGCCGACTGCACCAGGCCTTTCTTGTCGGCGACGGCGCCGGTGAAACTGCCTTTCTTGTGACCGAACAGCTCGCTTTCCATCAGCTCGCCGGGTATCGCCCCGCAATTGACCGGCACGAAGGGGCCCGCACCCCGCGGGCCGCTGTCATGAATCAGACGCGCGACCAATTCCTTGCCAGTGCCGGATTCGCCCGAGATATAGACCGGCGCCTGGCTGCGCGCCACGCGCCCGATGAGATCCCGCAGCTGCAGCATAGGCTGCGAACCGCCCAGCAACCGCTGACTCGACGCTAACAAATCTGCCGGGGCGGGCGTGGCTTGCTGCGCGCTGCTCGCGATGCCGGCGCCCTCTGACAGGCGCAAGGCACTGGTGACCAGCTTGCGCAGCACCGCCAGGTCCAGCGGTTTTGACACGAAATCGAACGCCCCCATCTTCAGGGCCCGCACCGCGACTTCGACGTTGCCGTGAGCGGTAATCACCGCGATCGGCAGCCTGGCGTGCTGCTCCTGCACCAGCCTGACAAGCTCGAGGCCGTCGCCATCGGGCAGGCGCATGTCGGTCAGGCACAAGTCAAACGTTGCTGTGGCCAGCAGGCGTCTGGCCGTCGCGAGGTCGGCGGCGGTACGCACATCCAGCTGCATGCGGCCCAAGGTCATCGCGACCAGGTCGAGCAGATCCGGTTCATCATCAACCACTAGAACGATGGGTTTACGCATTGCATCTCAAGTTTAGTCGCTCACGATTCCCAGCGCGCGGGGTCGGCAAACACCAGCCGGAAACTGCTGCCGCCGCCGGCCCGGGCTTCATAAATCAAAGTTGCCGAATTTGATTGGGCGATCTCCCGCGCCAGAAACAGTCCCAGTCCCGAGCCGCGCTGCTCGGCGGAAAAGAACGGTTCGAAAATCCGCTCGGCATCCGCCGGCGCAATGCCCTGGCCGCGATCGGCCACTTCCAGGAACGGCCGGGCTGAGGGTTTCAATCGGCCAATGGTCAGTTCGACCGTGGACTCGGGCGCAGGGCAGCCGTACTTGATCGCGTTTTCGCACAAGTTCCACAGCACTTGGCGGAGCTGCGAGGGGTCGGCGCGAATGTCGATGCCCGGCTCCAGGCCCAGCAGCTTCAAGCGCGTGGCGGGCCACTGCATCGTCGCGCAAAATTCCTGCGCAAAAGACTCCAGCCAGCTGACGAGCACAATCCGTTCCGGCCGGCCCGACTCGCGCCGCGACATCTGCAGCACGTTGTCGATGATCTCACTGACCCGGCCGGCGTTGCGCCGGATGATGGCGGTCAGTTTGCGGTCCTCATCGCTGAGCGCCGGCGATTCACCCAGCAGCTGTCCGGCGTGACTCATCGCGCCCACCGGATTGCGGATTTCATGCGCGATGCTCGCCGACAGGCGACCTAACGAGGCGAGCTTCGACTGCTGGATCCGGCCAGCGAGCACGCTGGTGTCTTCGAGAAACACCAGCACCGGCGCAGGTTCCACCGAACCGAGCGGCGCAAAATGCGGTTGGATTTCCCGCGCACCATCCGCCGCAATGAACGTGCCGGCGGTATCGCTGTTGCTGCCCGCCTGTGCGTTGCGGCGCCAGTCCATGAGCATCTGCTCGAGACGCGGCGAGGTCATGCCGAGCTGCGCGCCCGGGAAGGCCGCCTGGTCACCTAACAACTGGGCCGCTGACTCGTTAACCAGGCGGATACGGTGCTCGGCGTCGACCACCATCATGCTCTCGCGCAGGTGCTGGAAAATATACTGCGACAGCTGCGCCATATTGGCGAGATCGACTTCCTGGCGCTTGACCAGCGCTTCGCTGTCGCTCAGGCGCCGGACCAGCAACTGCGCGCCGAACGCGATGACAAAGATGACTCCACCGAGCACGCCGGCGGTCGAGTAATCGAATGCCGCCGCCGCACTTTCCGCGTGACTGAAGATCTGCTGCAGCAGAATTCCCAGCGTTGCGATGGCCGCGATCAGATACGCCAACCCGCTTTCCGTCATCAGTGTCGTCGAACCGACCGGCAGGATGAGCAGGATGCCGAGTCCGCTGGCGACTCCGCCACTCGAATACAGAATGAGCGCGATGCACAGCGTGTCGACCAGAATGTGGGCCAGCGCCAGGGCACGCAGCGATGGCCAGGTCCAGCGTTGCGCGAGGATCAGCACAATGCCGAGCACGAAATACAACGCGCAGACCGACAGGAACAGGGTCGGATGCGTCCGTCCCACGGTAGGCGATGGCTCCGACAGCCAGTTGATCGCCAGCAGTGCCGGTGAAATCAGCAGGCGGTAAAAATTGAGCAGGCCAATGACGCGGCGAGCGAGATCTGTGGGAACCAGGGTCTGCGGCATGGGGCTCGCGGGCATCGGGGGAGAATGATGGGCGAGCCGCATCGACACTTCAACTGCAGGAATGGCATTTCGTACTTGCGCGCCCACCGAATTCCGCGAGAATGGCTGTTTATTGCACCGAATGTGACAGGCAGCACGTACCCCTATGAATTTGCACGAATACCAGGCGAAAGAAGTTTTCCGCAGTTACGGCATTCCGGTGCCGAACGGCCAGGTCGCAGCATCCGCTGAAGATGCGGTGGCGGCGGCGCGGGCGCTCGGTGGCGCGGTCTGGGTGGTCAAGGCGCAGGTGCATGCGGGCGGCCGCGGCAAGGCCGGGGGCGTAAAGCTCGCCAGGGATATTGACGCGGTGCGTGCCGCAGCCGCCGGCATGTTAGGTCAGCGACTCGTGACCCGGCAGACGGGTGCCGAAGGGCTGCCGATCAACCTGGTCTATGTCGAGCAGGGCTCGAAGATCGCCCGCGAAATCTATCTGTCGCTGACGCTCAATCGCGAGAAAAGCCGCATCGCCTTCATTGTCTCCGCGGCCGGCGGCATGGACATCGAAGAAGTCGCCGCCAACGAGCCCGAAAAAATCGTCACCGCCAACGTGCATCCGGCGGCCGGGCTGCAACCGTATCAGTGCCGGCGCCTGGCGTTTGCGTTAGGTTTCAAGGGTGAGCAGATTGCGGCATTCCAGAAAATAGCGCTGGCCCTGTACCGGCTGGTGCTGGAACGCGACGCGAGTCTGGTCGAAGTGAATCCGCTGATCGTCACCGACAGTGGCGCGCTGATCGCGCTCGACGGCAAGATCAACATCGATGCTAACGCGGTGTTCCGGCAACCGGAGATGGCGAAGTATCGCGATCCCAGCCAGGAGGACCCGCGCGAGCGCGAGGCCTCGGAACACGATCTCAACTATGTCTCGCTCGATGGCGACATCGCCTGCATGGTCAACGGCGCGGGCCTCGCGATGGCAACCATGGACCTGATCAAACTGCATGGCGGTACGCCGGCCAACTTTCTCGATGTCGGCGGCGGCGCCACCGCTGAGCGCGTAACCGCGGCGTTCAACCTGATCCTGTCGAATCCAAAGGTGAAGGCCATCCTGGTCAATATTTTCGGCGGCATCGTGCGCTGCGACCTGATCGCGGAGGGCGTGATCACGGCGGTGCGCAATGTCGGTGTTGAAGTGCCAGTGGTCGTCAGACTGGAAGGTACCAACGCCTCGAAGGCGCGTGAATTGCTAGCTAACAGCGGTCTCAAGGTGATCGCGGCGTCCGATCTCACCGATGCGGCGAAGAAGGTCGTGGGGGCGGTGAAATGAGCATTCTGGTCAACCGCAAGACACGCATTATTTGCCAGGGGTTCACCGGCAAGCAGGGCACTTTCCATTCCGAGCAGTGCCTGGCCTACGGCACCAGGCTGGTCGGCGGTGTCACGCCGGGCCGCGGCGGCGAGAAGCACCTGGGCCTGCCGGTGTTCGATACCGTGCAGGACGCCGTCAAGGCGACCGGGGCGACCGTCAGCATGATTTACGTGCCCGCTGCGTACGCGGCGGATTCGATCCTCGAAGCCGCCGACAGCGGTGTGGAGCTCGTGGTCTGCATCACCGAAGGCATCCCCGTCAACGACATGGTTAAAGTCAAGGCGGCGATGGCCGGCACGGGTGTCAGGCTCATCGGGCCGAACTGCCCCGGCATCATCACGCCGGGGGAATGCAAGATCGGCATCATGCCGGGCTTCATCCACAAGAAAGGCGCGATCGGCATCGTGTCGCGTTCGGGCACGCTGACCTATGAGACGGTCTTTCAGACGACTAACAACGGTCTCGGCCAGAGCACCTGCGTCGGCATTGGCGGCGATCCGGTGCGTGGCATGAATTTTATCGATGTGCTGGAGCTGTTCGAGCGCGATGGCGCAACCGAAGGCATCTGCATGGTCGGCGAAATCGGCGGCAGCGACGAAGAGGCGGCGGCGGCTTACATCAAGAAACACGTCAGCAAGCCGGTGGTCGCTTACATCGCGGGTGTGACGGCGCCCCCCGGCAAGCGCATGGGCCATGCCGGTGCGGTTATTGCAGGCGGCAAGGGCACGGCTGCGGACAAGTTCGCGGCGCTCGAGGCCGCGGGCGTGCGCACTGTCAAGTCGCCGGCGGAACTCGGCGCGGCCATGCTGGAGCAGCTGAAGAAGCGCCGCGCGCGCAAGCCGGCGGCGTCGAAGCCACGCCGCAAGCGTTAGATCTTCTTGCGCATCGCGCTGGCACAGCTCAATTTGTTAGTCGGCGATGTCGCCGGCAACGCGCGCCGGATTCGCGCTACGGTCGTGCGCGCACAGCACGAGCAGGCGGCTGATCTGGTGATCTGCCCGGAGCTGGCGCTGTCCGGTTATCCGCCCGAGGACCTGCTGTTCCACCGTGGGCTCAGGCACCAGATCGAAAAAGAACTGGCGGATTTTGCTGCGCAGCCGCTGCCGGCGGCGCTGTTGTTAGGATTTCCGGAGTACGCCGGCGGTCACATCTACAACGCCGCGGCCGTCGTCGACCGTGGTGCCATGCTGGCCAGGCATCGCAAGAACTGCCTGCCGAACTATCGCGTATTCGACGAGAAGCGCTATTTTGAGGCTGGTGACGGCGCGACCGTGATTGACATGCGCGGCGTACGCCTCGGCGTCCTGATTTGCGAAGACCTCTGGGAAGCAGAGCCGGCGCGCACGGCGCGCGCGGCCGGCGCCGAGGTGCTGCTGGTGCTGAATGCCTCGCCGTTCGAACTGCGCAAGCAGAAAATGCGCGAGGACGTCGTCCGCCAGCGCGTCCTCGATGTGCGGATTCCGGTCATTTACGTCAACCTGGTCGGCGGCCAGGACGAACTGGTTTTTGACGGCAATTCCTTTGCGATGGATGCCGCTGGCGAGGTCGTTGCGCGCGCGCCCGCATTCGATGAGGATTTGCAGACGCTCGAGCTGACACGCGGCGCCGCGGGTGTCGAGCTGCGTGGCGGGCGGGTTGCGCCACTCCTTGACGATACCGCCAGCGTCTACGGTGCGCTGCTGACCGGAGTGCGCGACTATGTCGGCAAACATCGTTTCCCGGGCGTGGTCATGGGGCTGTCGGGCGGCATTGACTCAGCGCTGACGCTCGCGATCGCGGTCGATGCGCTCGGCGCCGACAGAGTGCACGCGGTCATGATGCCCTCGCGCTTCACGGCTGACATCAGCGTCACGGATGCCGAGCTGCAGGCGCGCAACATGGGCGTGATTTTTTCGAATATCTCCATCGAGGGCATGTTCGAGGCGACGCTGGCGGCGCTGCGCGGAGAATTCGCCGGGCGCAAGGCCGATACCACCGAAGAGAACATCCAGTCGCGCTGCCGTATGCTGATCCTGATGGGCCTGTCTAACAAAACCGGCAAGATGCTGCTGACCACCGGCAACAAATCGGAAATGGCGGTCGGCTATGCAACGCTGTACGGCGACATGGCGGGCGGCTTCGCGCCGATCAAGGATTGCAGCAAGTCGCTGGTCTACCGGCTCGCGGTGTACCGCAATACCGTCAGTCCCGTAATTCCGCAGCGGGTCATCGATCGTCCGCCGTCCGCCGAGTTGAGCCCGGATCAAAAGGACAGCGATTCGCTGCCCGAGTATCCGCTGCTGGATGCGATTCTCGAGGCCTTTATCGAAGCAGACCTGTCCGTTGATGAAATCTGCGCGCGTGGTTTTGATCGTGCAACCGTCGGCCGCGTGTTAGATATGGTGAAGCGCAATGAATACAAGCGCCGCCAGGCGCCGCCCGGCGTGCGGGTCAGCCGCAGGGCATTCGGCCGCGACTGGCGCTATCCGATCACCAACGGCTATCGCCGCTGACGCGCAGCCTCAGTCGAACGGATTCCACCAGCGGCGTTTTTTGTCCCTGGCCGCAGCCCTCAACTCCGCTTCGCCCTGGTAGTTAGCCTGATACACGGCGCGTGCTTGCGTGGTGAGCGGTTCGAGCCCGAGGCGTTCGTAGCTCTGGATCAGTATCTGCATCGCTTCGCGCACCGCGGGTGCGCCATCGTATTGCTCGATGCAGAGCTTGGCGCGTTGCGCAGCGGCAACCCAGGCGCCGCGCTTGATGTAATAACGCGCGACATTGAGTTCATAGTCAGCGAGCCGGTTACGCAGGTAAATCATCCGCCGCCGCGCATCGTGCGCATACTGGCTTTTGGGAAATTCCTCAGCGACCTTGCGGAACGCGGCGAAGGACTTGCGCGCCGTCTGTGGCGGGCGCTGGTCGAGATCCGCATTGAATATTTTTTCAAAGAAATTGGGCGTGCGCTCGAAATCCACCAGTCCCTTGATGTACCACGCGTAGTCGATGCGCGGGTGGGTCGGGTTCTCGCGGATGAAAGTGTCCGCCGCGTCTAACGCCGATTCGCTTTCGCGCGCCTTGTAGTACGCAAAAATGACATCGAGGCGGCTTTGCCGCGCCTCGGGCGCGAACGGAAAACGCGAGTACAGGGCTTCGTAGAGCCGAATCGAGTTGTTGTAGTCGCCTTCCTTGAGACTCTTCTGGGCGGACTCATAGATCTTTTCGGGTGCGGTCTGGGTGATATCTTTATCGCGGCGGCTGCGGCAGCCGCCCAGAACCAGGGTGCTGGACAGCAGCAGGACCACCGCAAGTCGCAGTGACGGTGAACGGAGCGCGAGAATCATGCGGAGCTGTCTTTCGTTGGCGCGGTGGGCGTGAAGCCGGGCATTATAGCCAAAGCAAGGGAAGCTCTGCACAGGTCACGCGGGCGCGGCCGAGACGGATTTTTTGTCTGGCGAGGCGCGACGACTGATGTGTATCGAGATACATGAAGGAGGAGTTGAATTGAAGCAGAAATTGCTTTCCATCGACGAAAAATCCGTCCGGCCCCAAAGGGTTGGGACGCAAATGACCGGCTACGGCGTTGCTCCCTCCTTACATGGAATTACCATGCTGCGTCGGTCGCGCCTTGTATCCGGTCATTTGCGGCCTAACGCGCCTCGCGTGACCTGTGCAGAGCTTCCCTAAACTTAGGCCCCCCAGTGACTGACGAGTTCCCTGACCGCATGCAAACACACCAGCTGCAAATGCCGATCGACGCGGCCGGTACCCGGCTGGATCAGGCACTGGCGCAGGCCTTGCCGCAGTATTCCCGCTCGCGGCTGCAGGCCTGGATCCTGGCCGGGCATGTGCGGGTCGACGGGCGCAAGCCGCGCCCACGCGACAAGGTGCTGGGAGGCGAGCAGGTGGTGGTTGAAGCGCACTTTGCCGCCTCGACTGCCGTGGCCGCCGAGGAGCGCCCGGTGGACGTGGTCTATCGGGATAAGGCCTTGCTGATCGTCAACAAGCCCGCGGGGCTGGTCGTGCATCCCGGTGCCGGCAACCCGCACGGCACCCTGCAGAACGCGCTGCTGGCCCTGGATCCGGAACTTGCCCGGGTGCCGCGCGCCGGTATCGTGCATCGCCTTGACAAGGACACCAGCGGCCTGCTGCTGGTGGCGCGTACGCCGCAAGTGCATGCCATCCTGGTCGATTTGTTAGCTGAGCGGGCGATCGAACGCGAGTACCTGGCACTGGTGCATGGCGCCCTGACCGGCGGTGGCAGGGTGGACGCGGCCATTGGCCGGCATCGCACGGACCGGCTGAAAATGACGGTCCGCGGTGATGGCCGTGAAGCAGTCACGCACTACCGGATCGAGCGCCGTTTCCCCGTGCATACGCTGTTGCGCGTCAAGCTCGAGACCGGGCGCACGCACCAGATCCGGGTCCACCTGGCGCATATCGGTTACCCCGTCGTGGGTGATCAGGCCTACGGCGGCCGCAAGCGCACGCCAGCCGGCGCGAGCCCGCAATTGTTAGCCACCCTGGCCGGATTCCGGCGCCAGGCGCTGCATGCGGTGCGCCTGGCTCTGGCGCATCCTGTGACCGGCAAACCCATCGCCGCCGAGGCGCCGCTGCCGGCCGATTTTGTTAGCTTGCTGGCGGCCCTGGCGAAAGCCCCGGCATGAGCGGGCGGTTTTTCGTGCCCGAATGGCCATTGCCGAGCGGGCTGCGCGCGGCCTTCAGCCTGCGCAACGGTGGGCGCAGCCACGGGCCCTGGGAGAGCCTCAATCTGGCCCCACATGTCGGCGATGCGCCGCAGGCCGTGTCCGCCAATCGCGCCCTGCTGGCGCACGACCTGACCCTGCCAGGCGAGCCCTTGTGGCTGCAACAGGTCCATGGCACCCGGGTCAGTTCGGTCGAGGAGTGGCAGGCCGGTGCGCAGGGCCGTTCCGCCGATGCCATCGTCGCGCATGCGGCTGGCGTAGTCGCGATTCAGGTCGCGGACTGCCTGCCGGTGCTGCTGGCTTCGAAAGACGGCGCTGTTTATGGGGCCGCGCACGCCGGCTGGCGCGGGCTCGCAGGCGGCATTCTGGAACAAACGCTCGCTGCCATGCGCGTGCCGCCGGCCGAGCTCACCGTATGGCTCGGGCCCTGCATCCGCGCCGGCGCTTTTGCGGTGGGCGACGATGTGCGTGCCGCCTTTGGCCAGTCGTTCGGCTGGGCTTTCACACCTAACAACAGGGGCCGCTGGCAGTGCGACCTCGCGGCCATCGCAGCCGCGCGCCTGCGCGCCGCGGGGGTCACGGCGCTGAGCGACTGCGGCATGTGCACCCATGCCGATGCGCAGCGGTTCTTTTCGCATCGCCGCGACGCCGCGGTGCTTGGCAGCAGCGGGCGCATGGCGGCATTGCTATGGCGCGCGGTATCCTCGTGAGCTGAGCCATGGACAACCTGATACTCATCCTGCTCGCCACCGGCGGCAGCGGCCTGCTGAGCGCCGCGATTGCCGGGCTGTTCCTCTTGTTTCCGGACCGGCTGCGCAGCCGCAGCCTGCCGCATCTGGTCAGTTTCGCGACCGGCGCCTTGTTAGGTGCGGCGCTGATGGCGCTGGTGCCGCATGCGCTCGAAGGCGCGGATCAGGATCGACTGCATGCCGTCGGCGCAACGCTGGTGGCCGGCATTGGCCTGTTTTTCGTACTGGAAAAATTCCTGCTGTGGCGCCACTGCCATATCGATGATTGCGAAGAGCATGGCGTCGGGGTACACCGGACTCCCCAGGAACATCACCGTCGCGCAACCTCCGGCACGCTGGTGCTGGTGGGTGATTCGATCCACAACGCACTCGACGGCGTGCTGATCGCCGGCGCGGTGCTGGCAGATCCGCACCTTGGCCTGGTTGCGGCGCTGGCGATTGCCGCGCATGAGATTCCGCAGGAAGTGGGTGATTTCGCCGTGCTGCTGCACGCGGGCATGTCCCGCGGCAAGGCGCTGTTCTGGAACCTGGCGGTCAGCCTGACCGCCATCATCGGCGGTGTCGTCGGCTATTTCGCGCTGCGCGAGGTACAGGCCGCATTGCCCTATGTATTGGCGCTGGCCGCGGCCAGCATGTTGTATGTCGCGATGTCGGACCTGATTCCCGGCCTGCACCGCCATGTCGATTCGCGCGCGAGCCTCGCCCAGGTCTTCTGGATCGCCGCCGGTGTCGGGGTTATTGTCATCGCGGAGCGGGCCGCGCACGGTTCAGGGCTTTTTTAGACCGGTATTTCCGCCATCCTGGTCGTTTGGGGGCATTGAAACCCCTGGGCCGGGCCTCACATCGGCTGGGGTATGCGACAGGAAAAACTCACTGCAAGACTGCAGCAGGCGCTGGGCGATGCCCAGTCGTTGGCCGTGGGGCGCGATCATCAGATGCTGGAGCCGGTGCATCTGCTCGCGGCTTTGATAGACCAGCAGGGCGGCACCGTCCGGCCCTTGCTTCTGAAGGCGGGTGGCAATCTCCCCAAGCTGCGCACCGACATTGGCAACGCACTGGAGCGCCTCCCCAAGGTGGAGGGCACGCCCGGCGAAGTCCACATCGGCAACGATCTCGTCAAGATGCTGAATGTCACCGACAAGCTGGCCCAGCAGCGCGGCGATCAGTTCATCGCCAGCGAGCTGGTGGTGCTGGCAGCATTTGAGGACCGGCAGTTGTTAGCCCGGTTGCTGAAGGACGCCGGCTTTGCCAAGGCGGCCATTGAAAAAGCCATCGACGAAGTCCGCGGCGGCGACAAGGTCCAGGATGCTAACGCCGAGGAAGGGCGCCGGGCGCTGGAGAAATACACCATCGATCTGACCCAGCGCGCCATTGACGGCAAACTGGACCCGGTGATCGGGCGCGACGATGAAATCCGCCGCACGATCCAGGTGCTGCAACGGCGCACCAAGAACAATCCGGTGCTGATCGGCGAGCCGGGCGTGGGCAAGACCGCGATTGTCGAAGGACTCGCGCTGCGCATCATCAACGGCGAAGTGCCCGAGAGCCTCAAGAAGAAACGCATTCTGGCGCTCGATATGGGCGCGCTGATCGCGGGAGCGAAATTCCGCGGCGAATTTGAAGAGCGGCTCAAAGCCGTGCTCAACGATCTGTCCAAGCAGGAAGGCCAGGTCATTCTCTTTATTGATGAGCTGCACACCATGGTGGGCGCCGGCAAGGCCGAGGGCTCCATGGATGCCGGCAACATGCTGAAGCCCGCGCTGGCCCGCGGCGAGTTGCATTGCGTCGGTGCGACCACGCTCGATGAATATCGCAAGTACCTGGAAAAAGACGCCGCGCTCGAGCGTCGCTTTCAAAAAGTGCTGGTCAACGAGCCTTCGGTCGAAGACACGATCGCGATCCTGCGCGGCCTGCAGGAGCGCTACGAAGTGCATCACGGCGTCGAAATTACCGACCCGGCGATCGTCGCCGCGGCCACGCTGTCGCACCGCTATATCGCCGACCGGCAGCTGCCGGACAAGGCCATTGATCTGATCGACGAGGCCGCGGCCCGCATCCGCATGGAAATTGATTCCAAGCCGGAAGTGCTCGACAAACTCGAGCGGCGCATCATCCAGCTGAAAATCGAGCACGAAGCGCTCAAGAAGGAAACTGACGACGCGTCGAAAAAGCGCCTGGCGACTCTGTTAGAGACCCTGCGCGGCCTGGAAAAAGAATTCGCCGATCTGGAGGAAATCTGGAAGAGCGAGAAGGCAACGTTGCAGGGCGCAGCCAGTGTCAAGGAAGAAATCGAGAAGCTGAAACTCGACATGGAAGCGGCGCGGCGCAAGGGCGACCTGACCCGGGTCGCCGAGATCCAGTACGGCAAGATCCCGGAAGCCGAAAAACGCCAGGCGCAGGCGCAGACCGCGGAAACGCAGGGCATGCAACTGATGCGCAACAAGGTGACTGACGAGGAAATTGCCGAAGTCGTTTCCAAGTGGACCGGCATCCCCGTGTCCAAGATGCTGGAGTCGGAGAAAGAAAAACTCCTGCACATGGAGGAGGCGCTGGCCAAGCGTGTGGTCGGACAGGAAGAAGCGCTGAAAATCGTTTCGAATGCGATTCGGCGCTCACGCGCCGGGCTCGCGGATCCCGCGCGGCCTAACGGCTCGTTCCTGTTCCTCGGGCCGACCGGCGTCGGCAAGACCGAACTGTGCAAGGCGCTGGCGTCGTTCCTGTTCGATACCGACGAGGCGCTGGTGCGCATCGACATGTCCGAGTTCATGGAAAAGCATTCGGTCGCGCGTCTGATCGGCGCGCCGCCCGGCTATGTTGGCTACGAAGAAGGCGGTTATCTCACCGAGGCGGTGCGTCGCCGCCCGTACTCGGTGGTCTTGTTAGACGAAGTGGAAAAGGCGCATAGCGACGTATTCAACGTGCTGCTGCAGGTGCTTGACGACGGCCGCCTGACCGATGGCCACGGCCGCACCGTGGATTTTCGCAACACCGTGGTGATCATGACGTCCAACCTCGGGTCCAACGTCATCCAGGAACTCGCGGGCGAGAAGAACTACACGCGCATGAAGGCGTCGGTGATGGAAATCGTGCAGCAGCATTTTCGTCCCGAGTTCATCAACCGCATCGACGACATGGTGGTGTTCCATCCGCTCGGCGGCGTCGAGATCCGCGCGATCGTCGGCATCCAGCTCGGCGGCCTGCGCAAGCGGCTGCTGGAGCGCGGTATCGAGTTTGCGCTTGATGACAAGGTGCTGGATTTGTTAGCCGAGGCCGGTTACGACCCGGTCTACGGGGCGCGGCCGCTGAAGCGCGCGATTCAGCAACAGCTCGAAAACCCGCTCGCGCAACAGTTGCTGCAGGGGCGCTTCGGTCCTGGCGATCGGATCCAGGGCGTGCTGGACGGCGCAGGCCGCATCAGTTTCGAGAAGAAAACCGGCTAGCAACGTAACGGCCGGATGACGGGCCCGCTATAATTGCCGCATGCCGTTCTACGAGTACCAATGCGGCGCCTGTGGCGAGGTCCACGAGGCGATGCAGAAAGTCAGCGACCCGCCGTTGCGCAAGTGCCCCGCCTGCGGCAAGTCGCGGCTGCGCAAGCTGATGTCCGCACCCATTTTTCGCCTGAAGGGCTCCGGTTGGTACGAAACCGACTTCAAGTCGGATCCGGAGAAAAAGCGCAACCTGGCGGTCGAAAAGGACGATTCCGCCAAGGTCGAGGCCGTCAAGCCGGACGCCAAGGCCGATACTCCGAAGGCAGATGCCGCCAAGGCGGACGCGACCAAGGCCGAGACCGCCAAGCCGGACGCCAAGCCGGACGCCAAGGCCGAACCCGCCAAAAAAGAATCCAAAGCCGAGGCGCCCAAGTCCTCTGAAAACAAACGTGCGTCACGGTCCGCGGCGAAGTCGAAACGGCCTGCCGCGCGCAAGGGCCGGCGTTAGTCATGGGCTCATTCCGCCGTTACCTGATCGCCGGTGTGTTGGTATGGCTGCCCATCCTGGCGACGGTCTGGGTGCTGGGCTTCATCATCGACCTGACCGACAATTTCCTGTTATTGCTGCCGTCGGGCTGGCGGCCGCTCGACTTGTTAGGATTCCGCTTGCCCGGCCTCGGGATCGTGTTCGCGCTCACCGTGCTGTTGCTGACGGGGCTCGCGGTCACCAATTTGATCGGCCGGCGGCTGGTGCGCTACTGGGACGGGCTGCTGGAACGCATTCCGTTGGTGCGTTCCATCCATGGCGGCGTCAAGGGATTTGCGGAGTCGGTGCTGTCGACCTCGGGCAATTCCTTCAAGCAGGTGGTGTTGATCGAGTATCCGCGCACCGGCATCTGGAGTATTGGCTTCGTGACCGCCGAGCAGCTGGGCGCGGTCCAGGTGCCGGGCGGCGAAGAACATGTGTGCGTGTTCGTACCGACGACACCCAATCCGACCTCGGGGTTCATCGTGCTCGCGCCCCGATCACAATTGCAGCCGGTCAACATTTCCATCGACGCCGCCATGAAGATGATCGTCACGTTAGGTGTGGTCATGCCGGCGACGCCGCACCAGGCCTGAGTCGATGAATGATCGCAGTCGCGTGCGCGCCGCTTTGCTGGCGCACCTGGATACCGCAAGCCCCAGCGGCGGCTTGAGCGACCAGGGATTCGCCCGACTTGGTGTGCTGGTGACCGAGCTCAGCGCATTGACAGCCTATCCGCGGCCGGCGGAACAGCCAGAAGTCCTGGCGGGACGCTGGCTCACGGTGTTCGCACACTTCGGCGCGCGTCACTCGGCCGGCAAACCGCGCGTGCACGAGTCGAATCTCAAGATCCACAGTTTCAACAAGTTTCCGGAGCTGCCGATTTCCGTGCTGGCGATGCACCAGGAGGTGGCGGCGGACGGTTCACGGTATGACAACGTTGTTAGCATCGCGGCGCCGGCCGGCGGCGCGCGCGGCGAAGTCATCACGCATGGGCGCTGGGCGGTTGATGCGTTCAATCCGCAGCGCCTCAATATCGAGTTTCACCACGTTGAATTGCGGCCGGTGGCGGGGGCGGACGCCGCGGCGCTGCGCGCCTCGCTGGACGCCACGCCTGATCTTGTGCTGAGCGCGGCACTGAAGGTTTCGAAACTCTACTCGGACGTCGTATACCTCGACGACGAACTGCGGATCAATATCGGCATCCAGGGCGGTCTGTACGTTCTCAGTAAGTTATCCTCATGAATATGCGTAGTCATTATTGCGGTCAGGTCAATGAGTCCCTGAGTGGCCAAAGCGTGGCGGTCGCGGGCTGGGTGCATCGCCGGCGCGACCATGGCGGCGTGATTTTCATCGATTTGCGCGACCGCAGCGGCCTGGTGCAGGTGGTCGTAGATCCGGACACGCCGGAGATTTTTGCCACCGCCGAAAAGCTGCGCAACGAGTTCGTGGTGCGCATTGTCGGCCGGGTGCGGCCGCGTCCGGCCGGCACGGCTAACAAAGAGCTGGCATCCGGCCGGATCGAAATGCTGGCTCTGGAAATCGAGCTGCTGAACCGCTCCGAACCGCTGCCGTTCCAGCTCGACGAGGAGGTCAGCGAGGAAGTGCGCCTCAAGTACCGCTACCTCGATCTGCGCCGCGACGTCATGCAGCAGCGGCTGATGCGCCGCCATGCCATCACGCGTGCGATGCGCTCGTATCTGGATGACGCGGGATTCATCGACGTTGAAACGCCGATGCTGACCAAGGCGACACCCGAGGGCGCGCGCGACTACCTGGTGCCGTCGCGCACCCATCCTGGCAAGTTCTTTGCGTTGCCGCAGTCGCCGCAGATCTTCAAGCAGCTGCTGATGGTGTCCGGCTTCGATCGCTACTATCAGATCGTGCGTTGTTTCCGCGATGAAGACCTGCGCGCCGATCGCCAGCCCGATTTCACGCAGCTCGATATCGAAACCAGTTTTTTGCCGCAGCAGGACATCATGGATCTGATGGAGGGCCTGATCCGGCATCTGTTCAAGACCGTGGTTAACGTCGATCTGCCACAGCCGTTTCCGCGCATCAGTTACGCCGACGCCATGCGCCGCTACGGCTCGGACAAGCCCGACCTGCGGGTTGACATGGAGCTGGTCGACATTGCCGATCTGGTGAAAGACTGCGATTTCAAGGTGTTCTCGGGGCCGGCGAAAGATCCGGGCGGCCGGGTGACGGCGCTGCGCGTACCGGGTGGCGGCAAGCTGACACGCAAGGAAATCGACGATGCGACCGCCTATGTGGCGCGTTATGGCGCCAAAGGTCTTGCCTACATCAAGGTCAACGAGCGCGGCAAGGGCCGTGAGGGGTTGCAGTCCCCGATCATCAAGTTCCTCAGCGCTGCGGCGTTAGCCGGCATCCTCGAGCGCAGCGCCGCGGTCGACGGCGATCTCATATTCTTTGGTGCGGACAGCGCCAAGGTCGTCGCCGATGCGTTAGGTGCGTTGCGCCTGAAAATGGCCGCGGACCTGGGTCTGCTGCGCCAGGGTTGGGCGCCGCTGTGGGTGGTGGACTTCCCGATGTTCGAATGGGATGCGGACGGCAAGCGCTGGGCCGCGATGCATCATCCGTTCACTTCGCCGGTCAATCTCGATCCTGAGGCGCTGCGCGCCAATCCGGGCGGCGCGATCGCCAAGGCCTACGACCTGGTGCTCAATGGCTCCGAAATAGGTGGCGGCAGCGTCCGCATCCATCGCCAGGATCTGCAGTCCGTGGTGTTCGATTTGCTGGGTATCGAAGCCGAGGAAGCGCGCCGCAAGTTCGGCTTCCTGCTCGATGCCCTGAAATTTGGCGCCCCACCGCATGGCGGCATCGCCTTTGGTCTCGATCGCCTCGCGATGCTGATGTCCGGCGCGGACAACATCCGCGATGTCATCGCCTTCCCAAAAACGCAGACCGCGGCCTGCCCACTGACCGATGCGCCGACCGAAGTCAGCGAAAAACAGCTGCGCGAACTGCATATCCGGTTGCGCCAGGCGCCCGCTAAGCAATGACCGGACGGACCGCGTTTTTTCTGGCGGGGCTGTTAGCGGTCAACGTCGTGCCGGCGCAGACAACTGCGCCGGCAGCAACGGCGGCTGAAGCCGCAAAGCCGGCGGACCCGCAGCAACTGGCCATCGGTGATCCGGCGCGCGCGCAGCGCCAGGCGCCGGTGGTGCTGGATGCGGTGACGGATACCGCGAGCGGCGAGTTGATCACCGATGCGGAAATGGCGCGGCGGCTGGCCGACGCCCGCGTGCTGTTCATCGGCGAGCAGCACACCGAC
>JANLTW010000138.1:0-18141 GCA_031363155.1 Gammaproteobacteria bacterium
TTCTGTTCGGCAAGTACTCGGGTACCGAGGTCAAGGTCGACGGCGATGATTTAGTGGTCATGCGTGAAGAAGACGTCATGGCAGTCATCGAAGGCAAATAAGGAAACTCAACATGGCAGCTAAAGAAGTACGTTTTAGCGACGACGCACGCCAGCGGATGTTCCGCGGCGTTAACGTCCTTGCTAACGCCGTCAAGGCGACGTTAGGCCCCAAGGGCCGTAACGCAGTGCTCGAGAAGAGCTTCGGCGCACCCACCATCACCAAGGACGGTGTGTCGGTCGCGAAGGAAATCGAGCTCAAGGACAAGTTTGAAAACATGGGTGCGCAGATGGTGAAGGAAGTCGCTTCCAACACCTCTGACGAAGCGGGCGACGGTACCACCACCGCCACCGTGCTGGCCCAGGCGATCATCCGCGAAGGCCTGAAGGCCGTTGCGTCCGGTCGTAATCCGATGGACATCAAGCGCGGCATCGACAAGGCCGTGATCGTGGCGGTCGAGGAAATCCGCAAACTCGCCAAGCCCTGCAAGGACAACAAGGCGATCGCGCAGGTCGGCACCATCAGTGCTAACAGCGATGATTCGATCGGCAAGACCATTGCCGAAGCCATGGAAAAAGTCGGCAAGGAAGGCGTGATCACGGTTGAAGAAGGCTCAGGTCTTTCGAATGAACTCAGCGTCGTCGAGGGCATGCAGTTCGACCGCGGCTACCTGTCGCCGTATTTCATCAACCAGCAGGCCAGTCAGACCGTTGAGCTGGAAAAGCCGCTGATTCTCCTTGTCGACAAGAAGATCTCGAACATCCGCGAAATGCTGCCGGTGCTCGAGGCGGTTGCCAAAGCGGGCCGCCCGTTGCTGGTAGTCGCGGAAGACGTCGAAGGCGAGGCGTTAGCCACGCTGGTCGTCAACAACATTCGGGGCATTCTCAAAGTCGCCGCCGTCAAGGCGCCTGGCTTTGGCGATCGCCGCAAGGCCATGTTGCAGGACATCGCGACGCTCACAGGCGGCACGGTGATCTCCGATGAAGTCGGACTGCAGCTCGAGAAAGCCACCGTGAACGATCTGGGCGAAGCCAAGAAGGTCGTCGTTGAGAAAGAAAACTCAACGCTGATCGATGGCGCCGGCAAGAGCTCCGACATCAAGGCACGCATCGAGTCGATCCGTCAGCAGGCGGAAGAAGCGACCAGCGATTACGACAAGGAAAAACTGCAGGAGCGCGTTGCCAAGCTCTCCGGCGGTGTCGCCGTGATCAAGGTCGGCGCTGCGACCGAAATCGAAATGAAGGAAAAGAAGGCCCGCTTCGAAGACGCATTGCACGCAACCCGTGCCGCCGTCGAAGAAGGCGTGGTCCCGGGTGGCGGCGTGGCGTTCATCCGTGCGCTCAAAGCCCTCGACAAGATGGAAGGTTCGAATGAAGACCAGACGGTCGGCGTTCGCATCCTGTCCCGCTCGATCGAAGAGCCGCTGCGTCAGATCGTCATCAATGCCGGCGAAGATGCGGCCGTGATCCTCAACGAAGTGCGCGCTGGCAAGGGTGCGTTCGGCTACAACGCTGCAACCGGTGTGTACGGCGACATGCTCGAAATGGGCATCCTCGATCCGGCCAAGGTCACGCGTCTCGCGCTGCAGAACGCAGCGTCGGTCGCCGGCCTGCTGCTGACCACCGAGGTCATGATCGCGGAAGCTCCGAAAGACGACGAGCACAGCCACCCGATGCCGGGCGGCGGTATGGGCGGCATGGGCGGCATGGACATGTAGTAACGCGCAAGCGTTAGCTCATCACCGTTCGATGAAACAAGAGGCCCGGTGGCGACACCGGGCCTTTTTTGTTTCTGGCGGCCGGGTTGCCTTGTCCGCCGGCGCTGTGGGCGTTTCGCGGCGGGAAACTTGCGATCGTACGGGTTAAAGTACGCGCCAAATTTGGCGGTCGCGCCAAATAGCGGAAAGAAAAACATGACGCCCCAGCGCTTTTTCTTTGCACTACTGACCTGGATGGTATTTGCCACTACGCCGGACGGCGCCTTGGCAACCACGCAGTTGCCGACGGCCGTGCGCCCGACGCATTACGACGTGGCGATCGAGCCAGACGCCAAGGCACTCACATTCAGCGGCCAGGTATCGATCAGCATCGACGTGCTGCGGCCGACCGCAACTATTACGCTCAATGCGCTCGAACTGAGTATTGCCGCTGCCAGATTGTCAGGCGCCAAGACCGGCGAATTGATGGCCACGCCTGGCATCAAGATCGACGCCAGCAACCAGACCGCGACTTTCGACTTCGGACCGGCCATCCCCGTGGGCAGCTACAAGCTGGTACTGGAATACACTGGTAAGATTGGCACCCAGTCGTCCGGGTTCTTTGCGGTTGATTCCGATACCGCTGCAGGCCGCAAACGAGCGCTCTACACGCAATTTGAAGCGGCCGACGCTCGGCGCTTCGTGCCCTGCTGGGACGAACCGGCTTACAAGGCGACATTTTCATTGCAGGCGACCATCCCGGCGGGGCAAATGGCGGTCAGCAACATGCCGTCTGCCAGTGAAGTTGATGCTGGCGGCGGCCAGCGCCGGGTCGAGTTCCAAACGACGCCGAAGATGTCCTCGTACCTGTTGTTTTTCACAGTTGGCGACTTCGATCGCGTAACTAACAAAATCGACGGAACAGAACACGGAATAGTGACGCAGAAGGGTGCGCTGCCACAGGCAGCCTTCGCGCTCGAGTCATCGGTGCGAATTCTGCGCGAATTTAACGATTACTTCGGAACCCCTTATCCTCTTCCCAAGCTCGACAATATTGCGGTGCCCGGCAGCAGCCAGTTTTTTGGCGCCATGGAAAACTGGGGCGCAATCCTGACGTTCGAACAGTATCTGCTGCTGGATCCGGCCATTTCGACTCAGGCCGACAAACAGGGAGCGTTTGCGACCCAGGCCCACGAGATGGCGCACTAATGGTTTGGCAATCTGGTGACCATGCACTGGTGGGACGACCTGTGGCTCAACGAAGGATTCGCGTCCTGGCTTGGCGACCGCACCACCGAGCGCCTGCATCCCGAATGGAATACGGCGCTCGCCGCAGTCGATTCGCGCGAGGCCGCGATGCGGCTGGACGCCCTCAAGACCACGCATCCGGTTGTGCAGCGCGTCGACACGGTCGACCAGGCCAACCAGGCTTTCGATTCGATTACATACCTGAAAGGCCAGGCTGTCATTCGCATGCTTGAAGCGTACGTCGGTGCCGAGGCCTGGCGCGCAATCGAACCGACCAGCGGCCAGCCAATTATGGCATTTGCGCGCGATTTCACGCTGCAACCCTGCGTGCCGTTGATCCGTGTGGCCGACGCCACCTGCGCGGCGGGTCGAAGCCGCCTCAAGCTGACGCAGGCCGAGTTCAGCCGCGATCAGCCTGACAAAAATTCTTTGCGGTGGCGCGTACCTGTGGTGGTCAAGTCATTGGACTTGAACGCGAGTGTTCGCAAACTCGTCCGCGGCGGCAGCGCCAGCATTGATGTTCGCGGATGCGGCCCGGTGATCGTGAACGCAGGCCAGGACGGCTACTACCGCACGCTTTACACGCCGCGCCAGTTTGCGGCGGTTGCGCAAGCCTTTGCGTCGTTCGCGCCGGCGGATCAACTCGGCCTGCTGGCCGATAGCTGGTCGCTTGGACGCGCGGGCTACCAGCCGATTACGGATGCATTGCAATTGGCGGACAAGACGCCATTGGGCGCTGATCCGCAGGTCTGGAAAAAGTTGCCGGTATTTTTGGCGACATCAACAACTACTACCGTGGCACCCCCGAACGTCAGGCCCGATTCCAGGGTTTTGCCATTGCGAAGCTAACGCCAGTACTCGCGAGGGTGGGTTGGTTGGCGCAGTCCGGAGAACAGGATGCCGTGGCCATTCTGCGTAATGACTTGATAAGAACACTGAGCGAACTGGGTGACCCGATTGTCATTAATGAGGCTCGACGACGCTACGGCCTGCAGTCGTCGGACCCGGCGGCCATGCTCGCGCCGCTGCGCCGGACAATTCTGGCGGTCGTAGCCCGGCATGCGGATGGCAAGACCTGGGATGTATTGCTCCGGGCGGCTCGTGCCGAAAAAACAGCGACCATCAAGCGCGAACTGTATTCGCTGCTGTCACAACCGCTGGACTCGACATTGCAATCGCGAACTATGCCTCCGTACTGAAAATAGTTGATGCGACTTCGCAGACAGAGTATTTCGCGCAACTGGCATTTGCCTCGGTCGACCCGGCCATGATCGACAAGGTAAAGGCCTAGGCAATCGCAAAGCTGGCTGCAGGGTCGCGCCGAGTCGCTGATACAGCAGTCGCCGCCATCGCCGATCGAATCGAGGTTCGGCGCAAACAGCTGCCAGCGATTGACGCGTGGCTAACCAAGAGCTGACAAGGCGCGGGTAGTTCCTGTTCAGCGCCCGGCAGCGCAGCGCTCGGGATTGACCGCTTTCGGCAACAGCAGCGGCGGCGCCGGCTTGCATGGCACGATTGAAGGCTTCGCCGACCGGGATCACTGCCTTGGCGTCAGCCGCAGCGGCTGCCTAGTCGTAGGCGGCGCGCACGTCGCGGCCCATCTGGTCAATCGGTGTGCCAGCCCAGGCGCCGTTCTCAACGTAGGTCTGATCTGCGCGCGACCAGGTCGCCATCGGGTACAGCTCGACGTCAGGATTGCGTGCGCGCAGGAATTCCGCCATCCGTTTCGCTGTGGTTATCAGCTTGGCCGGATCACGTGGCTTCTCGGCGTCCAGCGTGCTGTAGCCGTGCATGACAACCTTGTCCCAGCCGCGACGGCCCATCACGCCCAGTTTCTCGTTGAGATGAAAGTCGAGACCGCTGCCACCGCGTGTCTTGATTGACCGGTCGTAATCAAGGTCGGCCTGCAGGGTAAAGGACTTCAACAGTGCGGGCACGCCGCCAATTCCTTCGTTGTTGAGATCAGTGACCGTGTCGGTGCGATAAAAACGCACCGCCTATCCGTAGCCGTACAAAAAGATGTTACCTATGAACAGCACGCTCGTGGCTGCCGCGGTTGCCGTGCCGCTGAGCGCAAGAATCGCGCTGGCGATCAGCATCGATGTTAGCCGCATGAGTCGCTTCTCCCGCACCGGCTACTGGCGAAAACCCCCGGAGGAAGACCCCCGGGGGCTTTTTTGTCACGCGTACTTCAGAACTTGTACGTCACCTTGGCGCTGACGAAGCGGCCACGCGGATTGTGCTGGCTGGAAACATAGCCATACAGATCCACGTCGCCATCGCCGATCGCGAACGGCGGCGCCTCATCGAGGGCGTTGTCGATGTTCAGAGATACGACGGTGTTCTTCAAGCCGCTGTAGCGAGCCTGCAGGTTCAGCGTCGTGAAGGCTCCGACGCTGCGCGAGGTATTGCGGTCATAGTCCAGCGTGCCGTCAAAGTCGATATCCGGTGTGTCTTCGAACGACCCGACCTGGCTCAGGCTCGCGCGCAGGCCCCAATCATTGCGATCCCAGTCGCCGGTCAGCGTGAAGCGGCTTTCCGGATACCGGTACTCGCCTGCCAGGCTGCGGGTGACAAAACCCGTACCCGTGGAATTGAGTTCCACACGGTCGAAGTCCATCAGGTAGGAGTAATCAAGACCGACACGCAGCTTGCCGCCGGCCAGTTCGCCGTTCCAGGTCAGCGTCAGATCGAGACCCGTAGCCGCTTGCTCGCTGATGTTGATGAAGCTGGTGTTGACTGACTGCAACGGACCTAACACATCGCCGGGCAGCGCAGCGCCGCGGCGGCAGACCGTGCTGCTCTGGACACTGCAGAACTGCGAATACAGGAAACCGAAAGGCACGCGGTCGATTTTCTTCTTCTGCTTCAGGTCCCAGTAATCCAGCGTCGCGTTGAAGCTGTCAGCGAACTTCCATGCCACGCCGAAATTCAGGCTGTCAGATTCTTCGGCCTGAAGATTCGGGTTGCCCGAAAACACGATCGTGTAATCGGTTGGCGCGCAGTAGGTGACATTGTCGGCGCAGCCAAACGTGTCCGTAAAGAACAGCGAGTCCTGGGAAGGTCCAAGGCCAATTTGCGCCAGCGATGGCGCGCGGAAGCCCGTGCCCCAGGAGGCGCGAAAGGCCAGCGCATCCGTCGGCGTCCAGCGCAACGCGACTTTCGGATTGGTCGTATTGCCAAAATCGCTGTAGTCATCGAAGCGTCCAGCCACTTCAAGTTCGAGTTGCTCCAGCAGCGGCACGGCGAATTCGACGAATGCCGATGAGTTGTGGCGGGAAGCGGCGGCCGAGACCGCCTCGGTGCCGAAAATCAGGCCGCGCTGGAACTGATCGTCCGGCAGGTCGGTGACGCTTTCCTTGCGATACTCAAGACCTGCCGCCATGCGTACCGAGCGCCCCGCGATCTCAAACAGCTTGCCGGTGATCTGCGCGTCGAACGTCGTCAGACTCGATGAACCCTGGCGGGCCAGGCTGGTGGTAATCGCATTGATCGCAGCAGGCGTATTGAGCACGCCGCGAAACGGATTGTAACGCCCCGCATTGATTTCCGTTTGCAGAAAATCGGTCCGGACCCAACCATCGGTACGACCACCGGTCTGGTCCGATTCGCTCTGGGCGCGCTGGCCGGCAACCTCCCAGTCCCAGCCACCGACTGACCCGCGTAGACCGAGAACCGCCCGCATATTGTTAGTCTCGATGTGCCACTTGCGCGGCCCCGCATCGAACGTACGGAAACGGCCGACGCGGATGCTGGTGGCGCCGACAAACGGGTTGTTAGGATGCGTGACCGGCACCGTCAGGAGCGCGGAATCATCCAGCGGAGTCGGTGCGCCCTGTGCAATCGAGGAGTTGTGTTGGGCCGCGATCTCGGTGAAGACCTCGAGATTGTCGCCGAGTGACTTGTGACCCAGCAGCAATGCGCCGGTGCGCTTGGCTTCCGGGGCCAGCAGATTGAACGGACCGTAGTCGAACAGACAGGTCTGGCCGGCGATACGGTCCGTCGGGCAACCCGGATCGATGCGCGTCACGCCATTGACGATGAATCGGCCCGGAAAGCCACGTGAAGAGCGGAAATCCTCGCCTCCCTGCGCGGTCTGGTTGGCACTGCCAAGCGTGCCGCGTTCCTTGTTTTCAAGCGTCGTGTTTGAAAAGTGATCGAGGATCAGCGTGATGTTGGCGTCTTCGTCGCCAGTACCCCAGATCACCGAGGCGGATTTTTCGTTGTAGCCTTTTTCTGTCGTGACGCCGAAAACACCGGAAGCCTCGAAGCCTTCAAAGTTCTTGCGCAGCACGATGTTGACGACACCGGCGACAGCGTCCGAGCCGTACACCGCGGAGGCGCCATCTTTCAGCACTTCAACGCGCTCGATCGCCGCTACCGGAATGGAATTGATGTCGACGAAGCTGGTGGTGACGCTTTCGGCAAACGCGCTGATGGCAACGCGGCGGCCGTTGACCAGTACCAGCGTTGCATCAGCGCCGAGGCCGCGCAGACTGATTGACGCGGCGCCGTTCGCGGACGAATCCTGGTTGTTGCCGCGGGTGGAGAACGCGCCATTGCCGTTGACCGGCAGCTTTTCAAGAAGCTGCTGCAGGTTGCTGTAACCGGATTTTTCAATCGTGTCACGGTCAACGATAGTGAGTGGCGATGGGCCATCGTCACCGGGTGCGCGCGCGATGCGCGAGCCGGTCACGACCACTTCAGTCAGGGGTTGATCGGCTGCCTGTTGGGCCTGCGCTGGCGTCGCGGCGAGCGCGCCTAGCAGTGCCACGCATGCGCCGAGCCCGAAAGCTGCGCCTGCGCGTGAACGCGAAGTTCTATCCATTGATGGGTCCTCCAAAATGATTGTGTGGTTTTTTTACCGCATGCGGTCGACTTGGGTGTCCTGCAAACACCTGTCGTGCACGCGAATTTGGGAGCATCTTGGCCTTTCGGGGCCGGTCTGTCAAAGGGGACGGCGCACTGAGGCGGCGGGGTAACTGACCGTCGGTGCCGTTGCGTCGATGCTACAGCAGGATTGTAAGGTGTGAAGCCCCCGGACGGAATCGTCCGGGGGCTTGCTGGATCAGTCCGCCAGGATAAAGGTGACCTTCATGCGCACGCGGTATTCAGCAATTTTGCCGTCCTTGAGCACCACTTCCTGACTTGCGATCCAGGCGGCCTGAACATTCTTCAAGGTTTGCGTCGCGCGCATCAGGCCCGACCTCATCGCATCATCGAAGCTTTTCTTGGAACTTGCGGTTATCTCAGTAACACGTGCAACAGACATGATTGCATCTCCCGATTTTTGTTAGATCGCAGATCTGTGTGGATTTGGCAGCGCCATCATATGCCAGGCGGACGGTTCTGTGGCACCAGTGCTGCTGCGGCGCTAGACTCGTAACGAGTGTGCATTGCGCCCGCCTGCGGCAAGAGCAATTGCGATGACGAGCACGGAATCCTGGTACGCGGCTACAGAGCCGGGTGCCATCGAGGTCATAGAGATACCGGCGGCAAAACTGATGGTTGCTGCCCGCGCAACGGCTGGCGACGACAGCATGTTCGGGCGCTTGTGCCGTTTTATCTCGAAGCACGATGTTAAAGATGATGGTGCCGGTTGAGGCGCCCTTGGGCGGCAATGAAATGCGGTTTTACGTTGGCTCCCGCGACGCCAGGCGCGCGCTGCAGAGCGATGGCGGAGTTCAGGTTACCGAACTACCGGCGCGACTGGTGGTCAGCGCCGGTGCCCGCGGCAGTTATTCCTGGAGCAACATTCACGCGGCGGAGCACAAGTTGAACGACTGGCTAACAGAAAATCCGCGTTACCTGCCGGCAGCCGAGGCTTACGCGGTCTTCTGGAACGGGCCTTACGTCCCGGGCATCGTCAAGCGGTTTGAAGTGCACAAGGCCGTCAAGTTGCGGGCCCTGCACTGAGGGGACAATCGAGCGCCAGTGCAGTGACTGCTAGTGCGCATGCACTTCCAGCTGACCCGGAAACCCAGCTTTCGCCAGCCCATCCTCGTCCAGCCAGGCGCGCGTCGAATCACGTGCCGCCGCGAACAGCGCCGCGCCATTGGAATAGTCATAGGACGATTGCGCGAGCGGACACAGCTGCGCTTTTTCCGAGTAATGTGTGTAATCCTGGCGCAATTGTCGCGCCCCTAACAACGTGATCGCATGCATTGCGCGGCCGATCGGATGCTTCGGCACAGCCTTGCCGACGCAGGTGAATCCGCGGGGCATGACAATCAGGCGAGTGGCGCCGAGCCGCACTGCGGTTGCAATCGGTGTTCCGGTTGCGACCACACCGTCCAGCAGGGTTCTGCCGCCTAACACGACCGGCGGAAACACGCCCGGGATCGCGGTGCTGGCGAGGATGGACTCCAGGATACCCCCCTTGGCTAACAAGACCTCGTCGCCGGTCTGCTGGTGCGCGGCCGGGCCATGCGATCGACGGTTGCGGGGCTGCAGTCGTGGGCGGGAAACGAGCCGTTGAGCGTTCCCGACTCAGACCGTCTGCAGCGCCTGTTCCAGATCGGCAATCAGGTCGTCGGCGTTCTCGATGCCCACGGAGATGCGGATCAGCGCGTCAGTGACGCCGAGGCGATCGCGGGTGGCCTTGGGCACGCCGGAATGAGTGGTCGACGCGGGGTGCGAGATCAGCGTTTCAGTGCCGCCCAGGCTGACAGCCAGCTTCATCACCTGCAGCGCATCCAGCATGCGGAATGCCTCGGGCTCGCCACCTTTGACCGAAAACGCGAACGTTGAACCGGCGCTGTCGCACTGTTTCCTGAACACTGCATGCAGCGGATCGCTGGGTTGCAGAAACCCCAGGTAATTCACATGCGCAATTTTGGGATGTGTGGCGAGGTAGGCAGCCACGTGCGCAGCGTTTTCGGCGGCGGCGCGCATGCGCAGCGCCAGGGTTTCCATCGAACGCATGATCATCCAGGCGGTGTTAGGGTCGAGCTGCGTGCCGAGCGCGCTGCGCAGCTGGCGGATGGGTTTCAGCATCGCGACCGAACCGATGACGCCGCCTGCAACCAGGTCGGAATGTCCACCGACATATTTGGTCAGCGAGTACATCACGATGTCGGCGCCGTGCTGCAGGGGGCGCGAATACACCGGCCCGAGGAAAGTGTTGTCGACCGCGAGCGGCGGACGCGCACCCCCTTGTTCCTTGCCCAGCCACTCGCTGATTTCCCGCCACAACGCGAGATCGATCAGCGTGTTGGTGGGATTCGCCGGCGTCTCGGTCATCATCAGTGCGACTTTGCCGCCATGTTGTCGCGCCAGCGCCAGCGCCTTGTTAGCCGCATCGGCAAGCTCCGCTCGGCTGCAACCGTCGGCAACGGCAACATTGCGAATGCCATAGTTCGGCATGGTCTTGTCGATCAGGGTCTCGGTGCCGCCGTACAGCGGCTGGCTTGTCAGCACGACATCGCCGGGACGCAGATAGGCCCACAGCCCGGTGGAGATTGCCGACATGCCGCTCGAGAAAACACAGGCGGTCTCGCCGCCTTCCCAGAGCGCGAGGCGATCCTCCAGCACTTCGAGATTCGGGTTGTTGAAACGCGAGTAGACGAGTCCGGCGCCCTGACCGGAGGGCGGCTCGCGCCGGCCGGCGGTGTAGTCGAAGAAGTCCTTGCCGTCCTGGGCGGTGCGAAACACAAAGGTCGAGGTCAGAAATATTGGCGGCTTCAGTGAGCCCTCGGACAGTGCCGGGTCGTAACCGAACCCCATCATCTGGGTTTCGGGTGACAAGGTGCGCGTGCCGACTTTGCGCTTGTGATAGGTGGCGTAGCTCATGGCGTGGAATCCTGACGAGGTTGAATGGGTGGATTATGCGGCAAAGCGCTGCTGCAGCCCCTTATTGCGTGAACCCTGACTCGCCGATAGCCTCTGGGCATGGCGGAAACCCTGCAGCTCTATTGGCAACCTGGATGCACCAGCTGCCTGCGCACGCGGGAATTTCTGACCGCGCACGCGATTGCCTTTGACTCGTTCAATGTTCGCGAGAACAACGGCGCGCTGGAGCGCTTGGAATCCCTGGGACTGAGATCAGTACCCGTATTGCTGCGCGGCGGGCAGCATGTGTTTGCGCAGGATCTGGATGAGGTGGCGGCGTTCGTCGGCGTAGCGCTGCAACGCGAGCGCCTCGGCACGACGGAATTACTGCTGCGGCTGGATCAATTTCTGCAGGTTGCGACGGCGCTGACACAGGCGGTGCCGGTCGAGCGGCAACTTGAGCGACTGCCGGGCCGCGAACGCACCTGGCTCGATCTCACGTATCACATTCCAATGATCGTCACGGCTTTTCTCGATGCGGCCGAGGGCGGGGCGCTGACCTACGACTACTACGAACGAACTCCGTCGACTGCGGATCGCAGCATCGAGCAGATCGCATCAATCGGGCGTGCCACACGCGATCGGCTGTCGGCCTGGAGACGCGCGAACGCGGCGGGCACAGCACTCGACGCCAGGATGCTAACAACTTATTTCGGCAGTCGCGAGTTGCCGGTGGTGCTTGAGCGCACCACCTGGCATGTGGCCCAGCATTGCCGGCAGCTCGAGTCGCTGCTGGCGGGTGCTAGGCGCGGTGCGTCGGTCCCACGATTGACGCCCGCGCTGTTGGCGGGATTACCGTTGCCGCAGAATGTCTGGGACCCGGAGCCGGTGTAGGAGAACCTCATGGATGAAGAGCAGCAAGCATTGCTGATGATCGCGATCATGGCCGCACAGTGCGACCAGCAGCAGAGCGAGGCCGAACGCCGGGCGATCGTGAATACCGTGGCCGGCGCCGGGCCGGAGTTCGACGCCGCCTTGCGTGCGGTTCTTGCCGGCGACGTCAATATGGATGCGCTGGCGCGCACGTTGCTAACACCGGAGAAAAAGCGACTGGCGTTTGCGGTGGCGACCGCGGTTTGTAATGCCGATGGCGTCAGTAACGCTGTGGAAACCGGATTCCTGAATTCCTTGAGCGCGTCCCTGGGCCTTGGCGCTGAGGCAGCTGCGATGCAGCGCGACGCTGGTGAACTGGCAAGCGTATCCGTGACCGGCGTCGTCGGCGCTGCCGCAGCTGGCGTGAATGCCGCCGCGCTGGACAAAATGATCGTCGACGCGGCGGTGTTGAACGGCGCGCTCGAATTGCTGCCCGATACGCTCGCCAGTATGGCGATCCTGCCGTTGCAGCTGCGGCTCGTGAGCCGCATTGGCACGGCGCACAACTACGATCTGGGCCGCGAGCATATCCGGGATTCTGTCGCCACGCTGGGCGTCGGCCTGACCGCGCAGTACCTCGAGGGCTTTGCGCGCAAATTGTTAGGTGGCTTGCTGGGTGGTGTGGGGCGGCAGGCCGCGAGTTCCGGCATGGCTTTCGTCAGCACCTATGCAATCGGGCAGGTGGCGCGCCGCTATTACGCGGGTGGCCGCAAGCTGGAGGCGCTGCAGCTCAAGGAGACCTACCAGTGGACGCTGGGCGAAGCGCGGGCGCTGTTGGGCAAAGCGCAGGCGGAAATCCAATCGCAATTGGCAGCGATCAGGTCGCGCGGTATCAAGGATATCGTCGGCTAGACTGGCGCGGACCAGTTGCGGGCGCGCTCGACCGCGCGGTTCCACTCAGTGAGGCGCGCTGCCGCCTGATCGCGCGACATCTGCGGTTCGAAGCGATGATCGACCTGCCAGTTGGCGCGCAGCTCGTCGCGCGACTGCCAGAAGCCGCTGGCGAGTCCGGCAAGGTAAGCGGCTCCCAACGCGGTGGTCTCGGTCACCCTGGGCCTGACCACCGGCACACCTAACAAATCCGCCTGGAACTGCAGCATCAGATCGTTGCGCGACGCGCCGCCGTCGACACGCAGTTCCCTGAGCGGCTGACCCGCGTCGGCAGTCATGCAGCGCAGCAGTTCGGCGCTCTGGAAGGCGATTGCCTCAAGCGCCGCGCGGGCAATATGGCCACGCGTGCTGCCGCGGGTGATGCCAATCATCAGGCCGCGCGCATGCGGATCCCAATAGGGACTGCCGAGGCCCGTGAAAGCCGGCACCAGGTAAACACCGCCATGGTCGGCCACTGAAGAAGCCAGCGCTTCGACGTCGCTGGTCTGGTCGATGATTCCGAGACCGTCGCGCAACCATTGCACCGTCGCACCGCCGCTGAAGACGCTGCCTTCCAGCGCGTACTCCAGTTTGCCGGGGCTTGCCGCGATCGTTGTTAGCAAGCGATGCCGGGATGCCAGCGGTTCGTTGCCGACATGCAGCAGCAGGAAGCAACCGGTGCCATAGGTATTCTTGGCCATCCCGGGTGTAAAACATGTCTGGCCGAAGAGCGCGGCCTGTTGATCGCCCACCAGCGCGCCGAGCGGCAGTTCGCCACCCTCGATGCGGGCGCTGATGCCCGGCGGCAGTGAGCTGGGCAGCACTTTTGGCAGGCAGGCGCGCGGAATGCCTAACAGATTCAGCATCCAGTCGTCCCAGTCGCCGCTGCGCAGGTTCAGCAGCAGCGTACGGCTGGCATTACTGACGTCCGTGATGTGATGCGCGCCGCCCGTGAGCTTCCAGGCGAGCCAGCTGTCAATCGTACCGAAGCACAGCTCGCCTTTTTCGGCGCGCTGGCGCGCGCCCGGCACCCGATCCAGCAGCCAGGCGAGCTTGGTGCCGGAAAAGTACGGATCTAACAGCAGACCGGTGCGCGCAGTCACTTCACTCTCAGCACCGTCGGCACGCAGTTGTTCGCAGCGGCTGGCGGTGCGCCGGTCCTGCCAGACGATGGCGTTCGCGAGCGGCTGACCGGTCGCGCGCTCCCATAGCACCGTGGTTTCGCGCTGGTTGGTGATACCGACCGTGGCGATATCTTCGAGGCCTGCTCTGGCAGTGCGCATCACTTCGACGATGGTCGCCTGTTGCGACGCCCAGATTTCACCGGCGTCGTGTTCAACCCAGCCAGGTTGCGGAAAATGCTGCGTGAATTCCTGCTGGGCCACTGCGACGATCCGGCCGCCGCGATCGAACAGGATCGAGCGCGAGCTGGTGGTGCCCTGGTCGAGTGCTAACACAAAGCGGCTCATAAACTGGCTCCAGGTGAAGCTCCGGGAATCCCGTCGATCCAGGTTTGCAACGTTGCTGCGGCCTGCGGCGGCAGATGCAGACCGAGCCTGGTGCGCCGCCAGAGTATGTCCTCGGCTGTCACTGCAAACTCGTGCTGCCGCAGGTACTGCACTTCGCGGCTATGCAGCTGCGGCAGAATCTCGGCACCGAGGTCGGCGTAATTCGTGGCCGAACGCAACATCTGCACTGTCAGCGAACCGTAACTGCGGGCATAGCGTTGCGCCAGCGCGGGTGGCAGCCACGGATATTGCACGCGTAACCAGGTGACATACGCCGCCACGCCACCCGCGGGCAGGTCGCCGCCCGGCAATTTGGCGCTGCGCGTCCACGCGGGCGCCGTCTGGCCGGTCTTCTCGGCCAGCAAGCTGACAGCCTGCTCCGCCAGCACGCGGTAGGTGGTGATCTTGCCGCCGAATACGCTCAGCATCGGCGCCGGATCGGCCGAAAATTCGAGATGATAGTCGCGGTTGACACTGCGAGCGTCGCTCGATTCGTCTGCTAACAAGGGCCGCACGCCCGAATAACTGCCCAGCACATCCGCCGGACCAATCTGCTGGCGGAAATAGTGGTTGACCTGCGCGCACAGGTATTGCACCTCGGCTGGCTCGATGCTCACCTTGTCGATGGATCCGGTGTAGTCGATGTCGGTGGTGCCGACCAGCGTGAAATCGCCTTCATAGGGGATCGCAAAAATAACGCGGCGATCATCCGCCTGAAAAATGTAGGCGTCATCGTGGTCGAACAAACGACGCACGATGATGTGGCTGCCTTTGACCAGCCGTAGTCCGTGCGCCCCGGCGTCAGGAGTGGCCATGCGCCGGAATTGCGCCGCCCAGGGCCCGGTCGCGTTGACAACAGCGCGTGCCTGCAACTCAGTGCGCGAACCAGTGGCGGCGGTAAGCGTTGCCAGCCAGCCGCTGTCAGTCGCCCGCAGGCCGTCAACGCGCTGATAGTTCAGGATGCGTGCGCCCTGGCTGGCGGCCGCCATCGCATTCAGGACCACCAGTCGGGCATCGTCGACCCAGGCATCGTAATAGGTGAAGCCATCGCGGTAGTCCGCAGCTAACGCCGCTCCGGCAGCATGCGATTGCAGCCGTATCCGCTCAGAACCCGGCAGCACGCGCCGGCGCGCCAGATGATCGTATAGAAACAGCCCACAGCGGATCATCCATGCAGGGCGCAGGTGACTGGCGTGGGGCATCACGAATCGCAACGGCGTGATGATGTGCGGTGCCGCCGCCATCAGCACCTCGCGCTCCAGCAGCGCTTTGCGCACCAGTCCGAAATGGAAAAATTCCAGATAACGCAGACCGCCGTGGATCAGCTTGGTGCTGGCCGAGGACGTGTGGGCGGCGAGGTCATGCTGTTCGCATAACGCCACGGTGAAACCGCGCCCCACCGCGTCGCGGGCGATGCCGGCGCCGTTGATGCCGCCGCCGACGACTAACAGGTCGACGTTCATCGCGTCAGGTGTTGCAGCACCGCGCGTGCAATTACTTCGCTGACACGGACGTTGGATTCTTCGGTGACGCCGGCAATGTGCGGTGTCAGCAACAGATTGGGCGCACCGGCGTACAGTTGCCCGGCGTCGCGTGTCACCGGTTCCTTGGCAAAGACGTCAATGGCCGCGCCGCCGAGGTGGCCACTCTTCAGCCGGGCGACAACGGCGGCATCGTCGACCACGCCGCCGCGCGCGGCGTTAATGAGTATGCTGCCCTTGCGCATGGTATCTAACAATGTTGCATCGACCAGGTTGGCAGTTGCGGGAGTCAGCGGCACGTGCAGACTGACAAGGTCGCTGCTGGAAAACAAGTCGGCGAGTTCGACGCGAGCTGCAAGGCTCCAGGCGGCATGTGCTGCCGGCAATAGCGGATCGTAAGCCTGAACATGAAAACCCAGCGCCCTGGCGCGCATGGCGGTCTCGCGCGCGATGGCGCCCAGACCCAGCAATCCCAGCGTCTTGCCAGTGGCTTCCTGACCGATGAGCGTCATGCGCGGCCATTGACCGTCGATCACGGCGGGCGTTGCAAACCAGGCGCGACGCAGCAGCACCAGCGCGGCCGCGATGACGTACTCCGCCACCGCGATGTCGTTCGCGCCGTTAGCAGGGCGGACGACGATATTACGGGCGCGGCAGGCCGGGAGGTCGATGTTGTCCAGGCCAACACCCAGGCGGCCGACGATCTCGAGCTTTGGCGCATGCGCTAACAGGTCGGGGCGCACCTGGGTTCGATTACGCACGATCAGAGCGCGCGCCTGCGCCAGGCTGCCATGCAAATCCTCGGGACGATCGACCAGCGTCGGGTCGTAAAAATAGTCGCGCCCCGCGAGCATAGCCTTGATGACCGGCTCGTCCATGAATTCCGTGATGACGATCTCAGCCATGCAATGCCCTGATTTCAGCTAACAAAGATTCGTCGACCAGCAGGCCTTCGCGGTGCGCCTGCTCGCGGCTCTTGAGCCGCCGGCTGCCGGGCAGACGCACGCCGGGTTCCGCCGCCATGGCTGCACACAGGGTTTGCATTCGGGACGGGTAGGCGCCGCCCGAAAATTTATGCGGATCCAGTGCGATGATCAGGTGACCCATGTCGGGCGGACTGCCTGCGGCGTCGAAAAAAGAACTGGCCTCCCAGCCGAAGGAACTTGCAGTGAGCGCAGCACCCAGGATCTCGACCATCAGCGCCAACGCGCCGCCCTTGGCGCCACCGAGTGGCGACAGCGCGCCGGCTAACGCCGCAGCCGGATCAGTGGTCGGTTGACCGTCCGGGCCGCGCGCCCAGTCGGCAGGAATAGCCTGGCCGGCCTTTTGCGCCGCGACGATTTTGCCGCGCGCGACGACCGACAATGCCAGGTCGATCACCAGCGGCGCGGTATGCGGCGCCGGCAGCGGCGCAGCGAATGCCAGCGGATTGGTGCCTAACATCGGCAAGTTCCCGCCCCAGAAGGCCATCGCCCTGGGCGTATTGCCGAACATGAGGGCTAACAGGCCGGCCGAGGCAATACGTTCGACGTGGGCGCCGGCCTGGCCGAAATGGTGCGAGTGCTGGATGGTCACCGCAGCAACGGCCTGTTCGCTCGCCATGGTGGTCAGTGTATCAATGGCGAGATCAATCGCCGGGTAGGAGAAGCCCAGACCCGCATCGATCCTGGCGGCGCCGCGCCCGATCCGGGTCATTTGCGGTCTGGCGTCGCCCTTGACCTTGCCACTTCGCACCTGCGCGCAGTACGCGGGTACCCGTGAAAGTCCATGACCTGCCTGTCCATCGGCCTCGGCACTGACCAGCGCGCGTGCGGTGCTGGCCGCTGCGGCCGCGCCGGTGCCACTCGCCACCAGGGCGCGATGCGCCAGTTGCTCTGCGGCATCGAGCGCCAGCCGGGTTTTGTTAGCCATTGCGGCCAGCGTCAGGCGCTTCGATACAGCTTGGTCATGACGAATTCGACGTGACCCAGCGCTTCGGCGGCCGTCAGCCTGCCGTTGGCCGTCTGCGTGATGCAGTCGATCAGCTTGTCGCCGGCCTGATCGATGGTAATTTCGCGACGCACGACGCCTGACACATCGACATCGACGTGTTCGGGCATCAGCCGCACGGTGCGCGGATTTCCGGTCACTTTGATGACCGGCATGATCGGATTGCCGATTACGTTGCCCTGGCCGGTCGGGAAAATGTGCAGGACATAACCGGCGGCGGCCTGCAGCGTGCAGCATTCAGCTGCGGCGGATGAAGTGTCCATGAAATAAAGCCCGGGGCCGCGCGCCGGCGCTTCTGCGGGTTGCAGCACATCGATATAGCTGATTTTCTTGCCGATCTTTTCCAGGTTGCCGAGAGCCTTTTCCTCGATAGTGGTCAGGCCGCCGGCGATATTGCCCTTGGTAGGCTGGCTGTCCGACAAGTCCGAGGTCTTGTGCGCCTCGATGACATCGTCCTGGTAGGCCTGCCAGGTGCGCATGAATTTTTCGCGAATTTCCGGCGTGGCGGCGCGCGCCGCCCCCACGTGTTCGGCGCCCGTCAGCTACGAGGTTTGGGCAAAACAGCCGTACAAACCCAGCGGTACGAGCTTGTAGTACAAGTTTCCGA
>JANLTW010000167.1:0-16346 GCA_031363155.1 Gammaproteobacteria bacterium
CGGCCGCATCTGGCACGAGAAGGCCGATGGTCCTTGGTCGCGCGCCGCGTTCGCCATCATGCTGGTCAACGATACCGAGAATCACGCGCACCAGGGACTCGCGACATTTTTGTACCGCGAGGGCCAGGTCAGCCAGCTCAAATTTCAGTTCATCCAGCAAACCGCGCCTTATTTGCTCGATCAGCATTTTATCGCCTGGGGTTCGGCGCCGATGACGGTGGCGGCCGGCGACGCGGCGGCGCTAACAGCGCGGCGCGCAGCGGCGCAGCAGGAACTCGCGGCGCGCCTGCCGGCGAAACACTGGGCGGAACTCGTTAAGTCGGTGCCGCCGGTAAACCTGGACGTATTCGGCGGCCCGGTGTATCCCATTTGGCGGGTCGTCGGGGCGTTGGTGCGTAACGGCACGCTCTACTACCAGGAGGCGCAAACGCCGTACGGACCCTATCCGTATCCGCTCGAGATGCGCTTCGGCGTGCGTTCGGTCACCAAGAGTGTCGGCCTGCCGCTGTCGCTGCTGCATCTCGCGCAGGTCTATGGCCCCTGGGTGCTGACACTGAAGATTGGCGACTACGTGCCCGGTCTCGATCCCAAGTGGAGCCGCGTGCGGTTGATGGACGCCGCTAACATGGCGACCGGCTTCGGTGGCGTCGGCACGTTCAAGACCCATCCTAACGACAACCAGGATGGTTATCTCGACAACGACTACGACGGCTGGTACACGGCGCACTCGCAGGCTGACAAGCTTGCCCATATCAACCAGCACCTGCGTCCCTACCCCTGGGAACCGGGCACGGTCATGCGCTACCGCGACCAGGATTTCTTTGTCGCCGGCGCGGCGCTCGAGAGTTTCCTCAAGTCGATGCGCGGACCCAAGGCGGATCTCTGGGACATGCTGCGCGCCGAAGTGTTCGAGCCCATCGGCATTTACCACGCACCGGCGGTCCGGACCCGGGAGCCGGACGGGCGCGACGGTCTGGTCTGGTTCAGTGCGGGGTACTACCCGACCCTGGATGACCTGGCCAAGATCGCACTGCTGTACCAGCAGCAGGGCGCCCATGACGGCAAGCAAATCCTCAACAAGCAGCTAACAACAGAGGTTTTCGCGGCGCGCGATGCGCTGCAGAAAGACAGCGACTTCTCGGTGTCGCGGGTCACGCCCGAGGACGCGGCGCCGGACGCGCCGTTCTACCGCATGGGCATCCATTTCCTGCCCTACGTCGGCAGCGCCAGCAAACGCCTGTATCGCCTGCCGCGGATGTCCGGCTTCGGCGAAAACGAAGTCACGCTGTTCCCGAATGGCATCGTGTCAATTACCACGGCCAAGGTCGGCAGCCTTCCTGCGGGCGAGCAGGGGAAGTCCAAGGACAAGGAGGAGACCCTGCGCGCTGTCGATCGGCTGGCGCCGTTCTGAGGGCGGCTCGTCCTTTCGGGTCGAGTTCAATAGGGCCTGTTACGCCATCGTTCTCGACCCGGATACCTGCCGCAGTCTTGGGCGGCGAATCGGCGATGGTCGCAAAGGCTTCATCGGGATTGGCAAAGAACATCAGACCCAATTACGACACAGCGAGATCGAACGGCGTGTTGCTTCCAGCATTGCGTCCAGGCTGACCTGCAGCGTGGTCCATCTCACCGACGCGGCCGTTCCACAGCTCGATCTGCGCTTTGTTAGCTTCGACCCCAGACCCACAGGCCAAACCACTGCAGGTTGCTGTGCAATCCGTAGGACAGCAGCAGCCCTACTAACAGCGCATAGCCCGCAGCGCGATGCCAGGGTCGCGCCGTTCGCTGCAGTGCCCAGCCGCTCAACAGCCCGAGCAGCGGCGCCCAGATCCAGACCGGCAGCCAGGGATATAACAAAGGCACCAGGGCCAGCGATGCCAGAGGAAACGGCAGCCGCAGCTCACGAATCCTCGGGAGATATGTGATTGTCACGGCCAGCGCCCACAGCGCGACGCCCAGGGCGCTCCAGGTATCGGAGTCCCACCACGGTTTCGACACCGCCATGCCGATCCAGAACAAGAGCCAGGCGGGCGACAGGCCGACCGTCTTGCTGGCCGCCGCTGGTGACGGTGGCAGCAGAGCTAACGCCGCTGCCGGCGCAAGGGCCATCCACGGTGCGAAGGGGTTCCAGAGCGCCAGCAGCCAGCCCAGGCTGACCACCCCCCATTCTGCGACCTGCCAGGCTGAGTGGGTGCCTGATTCGCGAACGGTGAGCCAGGCGCCGAGGCCGATGCCCGCAACCAGCAACGCCAGATCAGGACGCTCGGTGTCCCAGAAATCCATGCTAACGCTGCGCGCAAAGGCGATGCTGCAGCCCAGTGTGATGAGCAGGCCCAGCCAACGCACGAACGGCTGCGGCGGTCGTGGCATCGCCAGCAGTGCTAACGGCAGCAGGGTCAGCGCAGCACTCCACCCGTCACCCAGCGAGAACCGGTATCGGATCGCTGCTTCCACCAGGCCTGCCAGATACAGGAAAAGCCAGGTCGTGATGTTCATGGCGAACCCAGGGCCGTGGACGGCACGGGATTGTGCGGATCGGAGCCGTAAGCGCCGAGTGTTCCGCCTTTGAACTCAATCCAGCGATAGCCGTTGTTAGGCGCGCTATCGGAGAATACCGGACGCACGTCAGCACCGAGTGCCGTCGTGACTACAAATTTGGTGCCCGGGAAATCGACACGGTCGGCGCGAAACCTGCCGCTGCTGTCGTACACGGCGTCCTGATGCCAGTGCCCGCTCAATACAATGGCAACGTCATATTGTCGACACAGTTCGATGAATGCCCGGCGGTAACCACGCAAGTAGCCGCCGGTGCCGCCCGCCTCGGCAGCCGCGGTCGCGCCGGGTGAGAAAATTGGATGATGAACCTGAACCAGCGGTCTACGTCCATCGAGGTGTGCAAACTCGCGGTGCAGCCAGCGAAATGTGCTTGGGGTCAGCGCGTCGCGGCCGTGCGCGCTATCAAGACTCAAGATTGCCAGCGGGCCTAAGTTGGTGCGCTGATCGCGTGCACCGAAAACCCGCAGGTAGCGATGCCATGCGGTGCGTTCGTGATTGCCTGCGGTCATGATGACAGGCGCGTCCAGCTGCAGCAGTTGCGAATAGATAAACTCGATGTTAGCTGCGGTACCTGTGTAGTTGATGTCACCGGTCACTAGCACAGCATCGGGCTTCTTGACGCGCATTTCAGCAATAAACCGCCGCATCAGTGGCTCGCGCCCCGGCGGGGGCAGATCGGCAATCTGCACCAGCCGCAAGGTCGCTGGCCAGTTGCTGCGCAGGAACACGGCCTTTGGCAGCTGCAGGTCCTGCGTCGGGGTTTGCAGGCGCAGTGCGTAGGCGCCGTCCGGCAGTGCCGGCAGCAATACCGTGAGCACCGCAGCCGCGCCATCCCACCGGCTTCCTGTTAGCTGCAGCGGTGCAACGCCGCCAGGGCCGTCGAGCGACAGCTGCAGGTCGGGCAGCAGCAAGGGCAGACTGGTTACCAGGCGAACTTCCATGCTCGCACCCGGTTGATCGATGACCGGCATTCCCAGCCGCGGGGCCGCCACGCGGACCTGCAAAGGCCAGCCGACTGCAAGCATGATTGCGGTGAATAGCAGCAGTGCTAACAGACAACCCGCCAGCAGGTGAAATCGCGGGCGGTTCACGGCGCAGGCCGATCCGGAGTTTTGTTGTGCTCCATAAGGTAGCGGCTCCAGGCATAAAACCCCTGGGCCAATTGCGTCAATTCACGGGTTTTTTGCGGTTGCGCAGTGGCGTTATCCAGTTCGTCCTGTGCCTGCAGGTCGAACAGAAATGTCCTGCCATCCGGATTGTGAACCAGGTAGTTCTGCTCCTGGATGAAGCCGATGGTTGGTGGACGCTGCCAGGTGCTGAAGGTGAACGCGCCGCCCAGCGTTGCATAGCGTGGATCAAGCGCATCCTTGCCCAGCGTTTGCGTGAGGGTGGTCCTACCTAACAAACTCATGACAGTGGGAATGATATCCATTTGCGACGCGACACTCGAAACCCGCCGGCCGGTCTTGATGAAGCCGGGGGCATAGATCAAAGCCGGAATCCGGTGGATGGCCAGCGGCACCGCCGCGAAGCGCGTGTCCGTGGTGCCGCGGGAAATGCCATGGTCGGCCCACAGCACATAGACGCTATTCAGAAAATCAGGCGAGCGCGCTTGAGCCGCAAAGAATCTTTTCAAACTGTAGTCCATCAATCGCACGGCGTTGAATTCTTCGATGCTGGCAAAACCTTGCGCCGCAAGCTCGGCCTGCGCCACCTCAACTGTCTGGAAGTCCGGCAGGTTCGCAGGAATAGTGAACGGCGGATGATTGCCGCTGGTCTGAAAATACGCGAAGTAGGGACGGCGCGCTTTCTGCAGTATCTCGCCGCCTTCCAGCAACAGGTCGACGTCGGCGATTCCCCACACATCCACGATCGAAGCGCGATAGCTGCCTTCTTCGAATATCTTGAGTCCGGCGATATTGTTCTTCAGCGCCGCGCGGATCTGCGCCCAATTGGCGCTGCCACCCAGGAAATAATACTTCTCATAGTCGGCCAGGGTGTTGATTGGACAGTACTGTTCAACTAACAGCGGATTCCGGGTGGCATTCCAGTCGAGGCCACTGACGTCCGGAATTCCAAACAATGTTGCAAACATCGAGCGGCTGGTGTTTTCCATGACCACATGGAAGCGGTCGAAGAAAATGCTCCGCTCGGCCAGCTGTTGCAGGAAGGGCGTGGGATCGAGCGGATTGCCCAGCAGTGAAGTCTTGAAAATCGACAGGCTTTCCAGCTGAATGAACACGACGTTAGGCGTGCCTGTGACCAGCGGCCGGGGTGCAATAGTGCGAAGAAGGCTGGGCTGTCCCTGCTTGTCGTAGCGCTTCGGAATGCCAAAATAATCGGCAAGCGGTTGGTGCGTAGCCTGCACGCGGTCGAGATCCACGCCCAGGTCCGATGTGACGCGGGTTTCCAGAAAGAACAGCACCGGATTGAGCGCGACCTGCGCGACGAAGCGATCGCGGCCATCGAAGACTTCGCTCCAACGCAACGGATAGAGACTCAGCTTGCCCCACATCATCGCTAACAGCAGCAAGGTCACCGCTGCATTGACAGCCCAACGGGTCCCACGGGTGAACTGCAGCGGCTGCCAGCCACGCAGCCTGCCGAACAGCCACAGCAGCGCGGCGATCAGCAGCGTAATCGCCAGCACACCCGGAATGACCGGGTAGCTTTGCCAGATCATCTGCGCGCTGATCAGCGGATTCTGCAGAAAAACCAGCACCGTGCCATTGAGGCGCACGCGGTTGTAGCTGAATGAACCGAAGTCGGTTGCATAAGCCAGCAGTACGAATCCGACCGCGAACAGACTGTAGGCGCCCCAGATCCAGCGCACTTCCGGGCCACTCGACAGCCCGTGCTCCCGGTAGCGCATGTAGTAGGCAATGGCGAGCAGTAGAAAGCCGGCCAGCCAGGGTCTGGCGCCGCGGTCGTCCACTGACCCGATCACCACGACGCTGACATAGACGACCAGGGCGAGGGCAAGGACCAGCGTGCCTTGCCAGCGGGCGCGTGCCTGAGCAGTCCCGGCGCGCAACAGCAGCCACGCGGGCATCAGCATCAGTGCGACCAGCCGCAGGTCAAATTTCAGGCCGATGAAGAAGCTGTGCTGCCCGGCCTCGCTCAGCAGCGAACTCGGCGAACCGAACTGCCAGAGAAACACCAGCCGAGCCACCTGCAAGCAGCCCAGCGCGGCGATGGCCAGAATGCTTAGATTGCGTAGCTTCGACATGGGCCGTCATATTAGAGGTCCGCTCGATTCGCGTGCAATAACATAGCGCTCTCTACTGGAGTGACCCGCTGATGCCTCGCAATACCATCGCCATCGCCTGGCCGCTGCTTCTTGGCATGGGTGTACTCATGCTCGGCGCCGGCCTGCAGTCCACGCTGCTCGGCGTGCGCGCCACGCTCGAGGCCTTTCCGACGGCCGCGATCGGTGTCGTGATGTCCTGCTACTACGTCGGCTTCCTGTTCGGGACCACCATTGCGCCACGCCTGATCCAGCATGTCGGGCATGTCCGGGTGTTCGCCGCATTTGCGGCGGTCGCCGCGGCCGCCACCTTGTTCCAGGCCGTGTTCGTGCATCCTGTGCCCTGGGCCGTGATGCGCTTGCTAACAGGGCTGTGTTTTGCCGGCATCTACGTGGTGGCCGAAAGCTGGCTCAATGATCGCGCCACCCAGGCGACTCGCTCCCGGCTGCTGGCCATCTATATGGTAGTGCTGTATGTCGGCCTCGGCGCCGCGCAGTTCCTGCTGATCGTGTCGAATCCGGCCACCGACACGCCATTCATGCTGGTCGCCGCGCTGATCTGCCTGGCAATCGTTCCGCTGGTGTTGTCAGCGCACGCGGCTCCGGTCGTCGTCATGCCGCGGTCGGTGCGCTATCGCGACCTCTACCGGCGTTCCCCGCTCGGGGTAGTGGCGGTTGCGATGTCCGGGTTGATGTCGGCCATGGTCTTCTCGTTAGGTCCTGTATATGCACGCCTGAGCGGCATGGATACCACGGGTATTGCGACGTTCATGGCAGGCAACATTCTGGCCGGCGTCGTTACCCAGTATCCCATCGGTTCACTCGCCGATCGGCTGGATCGCCGCGCCGTCATCGCCAGCGTCTGTGCGCTGGCCACGGCGCTCAGCATCTCAATGGTCGCGTGGGCTGGCATGCCGCGTGCGCTGCTGCTGGTCCTTTCCGCGCTTGTTAGCGGCCTGGTGCTGACGATCTACTCGCTCGGCGTCTCGCACGTCAATGATCGGCTTGAACCCGCTGAAATGGTCGCAGCCAGCAGTGCGCTGCTGCTCTTGAATGGCGCCGCAGCAGTGGTGGGCCCCATTCTCGGTGGCAGCCTGATGGGCCGCTACCAGTCGCCAGCCTACTTTGCGACGCTCGGGACCTTGACCGCCGCGTTGACGATCTATTGCCTGTGGCGCAAGAGCAGGCGCGCACCTGTGCCGCGTGAGCAGCGCGGACCCTTCGTCAAGACGCAGCCGGAAACCTGCGCGGTCACGGACGAATCACAGTGGCAGGATGACAAAACGGCTCGGCCGCTCGATATCAAAGCCCAGTGACTCGGCGCGGGCCAGCGCCTGCTCCAGCAGGCCACGTGCGTTTCCGGCTACCTCCTTCAAGTAGTGTCGGTCGAAAATCCAGCCCTTGCGCTCTTGAGTCAGAAACGTGCCGTCATCGGAAAGAGTGTAAGTTTGGGCGGCGCCAATCGCGGAGCCTGGAACACGATAGCGCAGCTTCAACGCATTTGGACGCACCCACTGCATTCCGTATTCGTATTCCCCCTTGGCATCTTTCGTGAGCACTCCGTCGAAGCGTGCGAAGTAGTCTTCGTGGTCTTTGTTGCCGCCAACAGTGATGTCCTGAACGATAGCGAAGCCATCGTTCTTTGGCGTTATTCGAATGGTCCATGCGATCGCCGCAGCCTCCTTGTCGCCCGGCTTGAGCGCGGGGTTAAGTACCCAGGTACCAGCCCATCGAGCAAAATCTTGGCCAGTCGTTTCAACAGCGGACGCGCTGTTAGAGGTCGCCTGCTGTGATGGCGAACCCAGGTTCTTATCGGCTGTTGACACTCTCGCCTTACAACTTGGCTGCCTCAATCGCGACCGCAAAGCTGCCGCTCGCGACTGGCCGCTTAACAATCGTCATACATAACCAGGCCTGTAGTCGGCAGGCTAGTGCACTGCAGTTAGGTCCAAGGGTTTAGTATTGACTTCACCGTTGTCGCGAAATCGGAATTGTTGCGCGTCACGAGCGTTAGCGAATGTACTTCCGCCGTCGCTGCGATCAGTGCATCCATCGCGCCGATGGGCCGCCCCTGCGCTTCGCGGCGCGCAACGAGCCGTCCCCATTCGTCAGCGATTGCAGGTTCAATCGAAATCATTCTACCCTCGAATCGCAGCGCGAGATCGTGACGCAGCCACTCGTCCAAGCTAACACGCCGCCGCCCAGTCAGCAGCTCGATGCCGTGGCGCAGTTCCGCCAGTGTGACGACGCTAAGGAAGACCAGGTCTTCGTCAGCAGCGGCAAGCCAGGCCATGACTCCTGCATTGGGTCGCGGCTTGGTCCATTCGGAAACAACGTTCGTATCGAGCAGAAAGCTCACAGATTGGTAGCACGCAACCCGTGTTTCAATCGCCGGGTCTTCAGTTTGGAGCCGCGCAACGGCGACGCGGCGAAAAACTCGGCCAGATTGCCATTGCGCCTGGTCTTACGCTCCCATTCCTGGGCGGCAACAATCACCACCGTGTCCCGGCCATTGCGGGTAATGGTCTGCGGGCCCTGAGATTGAGCCAGATCGATAACCGCGCTGAACTTGGCTTTTGCTTGCGCGACAGTCCATTTGTCGGTATCCATGACCACCTCAAAAAAATATAGTCACAGTGGTCATTATAGTCATTGGGATGAACCATGCAAGCCTGAACTTGCTGCGGTGCCGAGCGGTGTTGCTGGTTCGCGGTCGCGCAATTGACTGGGAAAATCATGATTGGACAGCCGGTTGGCGGTCATGCGTGACGGTCAGCAGGAGGGGGTGCGGTAAAACTGCTTCCAGAAGTTCGAGTACGTCGTGAGGTGCTGGGCCTTTTCTTCCCACAGCAACTTCAGCGCATGCCCCAGCCCCAGATCGTGGATGATCGCCGGCCGGTCTCCTCGTACCGCGGCTCCGTCATGCTCCTGAGCCCCATGCTGTCGTCTCCTTCGGGGGGGGCCAAGAAGGTACCGCGACAGACACTGGCGCCCGCAGCGCAGGCTCGTGATTGGCGTCCGTCCTCGACATCGGCAGACCGCTCCATAGCGCCCTAACAGCGCGTTACACAACGCACCGCCAGTGGTCCCCAACTGAGGAAATCGGCTGGTACCGAACTCAGGAAATCAGCCGGTCCCCATGCCAGGAAATCGAGGGGGTCCGATCAGAGGAAATTTTGCACAATTCCGAGACAGCGTCTCGGAAATCGCCTGCAGCGCAATGGCGACCCGGTGCGCTGCATCCCGCGCTTTCCTGGAGCCACTACCGACTGCTCCTGCGAGTTGGCCGCACTGAGGCACGCGGGTTCTATGAAATCGAGACGATCCGCAACGCGTGGTCAGTCCGCGAGCTGGAACGCCAAATTGGCAGCTTACTATTTGATCAGCCAGCCAAAAGTCGCGACAAAAAAGGGCTGATGCGCTTGGCGACGCGCGGCCAGCAAATAGCAATGCCCATTGATGCGCGAGGTTGAGTCCGGAAATGCCAGCGGCCGATGAGATCAGTTTGGCGCGGGAATTTTGCGCACCGCGCCAGTCGGTGGCAGGGCTAACCCGCTTTTTGCGAGAAATAGACCTAAGTAATTTAAATAGCGTAAATAAATACGCTATGAGAGTATTTATGTACGTAAATCGAATCTGGCCTGTGGCAATGGATTGATAAAGCGTGTATAGATACGATATGAAAGTATCTAGAGGACATAATCTAAAGCAACTGGTGGCCTATCCGGCGGGCATGCCTTTGACGTCGCGTGAGCTTGCGGGCCTGGGGCTGACTCCGCAACGGACCTACGACTACGTCCAGTCGGGCTGGCTGGCGAAACTGGGGCGAGGTGTTTTTGTCCGGCCAGGCGCGCCGCTGTCGTTGGAAGCCTCGCTACGTGCTCTGGAGTCATCCGGTTTCGACCTTCACGTCGGCGGAAAAACCGCCCTCGACTGGTATGGCGTCAGGCAATTTGTGAGTTCGAAACCCAAGACCTTGCTGTACGGCAGCGGCGATGAGCGTCTGCCGCCCTGGGTGACAGCGCATTTCAACGTCGAGTATCGCCGCAAGAATCTTTTTCGCTCGAAAGTGCAGGCGACACTCGCGTTGTCGCGTTTTCGTGATCAGCCTGGTGCGCCGCTGGTGTCGGAGCCTGAGCGCGCCGTTCTTGAAATGCTGTCTGAGGTTCCGCAGCGCCAATCCATGACCGAGGCGCGCGAACTGCTAGAGAGTTTAGTGTCCTTAAGACCAGATTTGCTGCAACAACTTTTGCGCAATTGCCGCAGCATCAAGACGGTGCGTTTATTTCTCACGTTAGCGCGCGAACTGAACATGCCTTACCTCGACAAGCTGGACGCCAAAAAGCTGCCAACCGGCAGCAAGTCTCGGTGGGTGGTCAAGGTAGGCGATGAGACATTGTCCCTAAAACCGTGAACCGGTGAAATGACCAAGGGGGTGTTCGCGGCCGGCAGCCTTTGAATTGTGTGCCAGTTCAAGGACTTGGACTGAGGCGAAATGCCGTCCATTGTCAATGCGCCAATCAAGAGTAAAATGCAGGTTAACAACACCCGCCACGCCTCTCCACGGAAGCGCACCAGGGCGGGTTTTTTATAGCCTGCACGGAAACAGGCATGAAATTCGATAAGCCGCCGCTTTCCATTGAAGATCAGCTGAATCTGTTGATCCGGCGGGGTATGGAGGTAGCCGACCCGGACACCGCGAGGCACCACCTTCAGAACATCAGCTATTACCGCCCGCGCGCCTATTGGTTGCCAAATGAAATTCCTGCGTCCAAGGCAGGCGATCACGCGTTCGCACCTGGAACGCAGTTCGAAACGATTCTCGACCTCTACAGTTTTGATCGAAAGCTTCGCTTGCTCACAATGGATGCAATCGAGCGGGTGGAAGTTTCTTTGCGTACGCGCTGGGCGCACGTCCTGTCGCTGCGATACGGTCCGCACGGCTACCTCGATCACAAATTGTTCCGCAAAAGATCGGAGTACGACAAATGTTTGCAGAGACTGCGCGATGAGGTTGCGCGAAGCCACGAGACCTTTGTGCGCCACTACCGAGACACCTATACGGACCCCGAGCTGCCGCCTCTCTGGAGCATCAGCGAGTTACTGACGTTCGGGCAACTTTCGCTCTGGTATCAGAATCTGGCGAGCGGCGCGGACCGGGCTGAGATTGCCAAACCCTATGGCCTCGATGAACAGATTGTCAAGTCATTCGCGCACCACCTGACCTACGTCCGCAACGTTTGCGCTCACCACAGTCGGCTATGGAACCGAGAGATGACGGTCGGCATGAAAGTGCCAGCGAGACCGGATTGGTTGGGCGCCGCGTTCAACGCTGCCCAACCGAAGCGGATTTACAACACACTGGTGATGCTCGCCTACATGCTCGACATCGTCAGTCCGCGATCCCAGTGGCGTGCCAATCTTCTTGCCGTCCTGGGGCAGCATCCTAGAGTTGACCTCTTGGCGATGGGCTTTCCGGATAACTGGCGGGAATCCAAGATTTGGGAAATCCGCCCGTAGAATTAATTCTCGCCAAACTGCGGTTCGCGCAGCGGACGAATTAGCTAACAGTGTCGATCGTCTGCGGCTAGGGATGAACGTGTTAGGGCCCCAATGGACGCCTGTAGACACTTAATCCGTCAAGGGCAATCTGTCGACTTGTTAGCGCCATGTCGCTAGAGTCAAAAATGTAAGAGCGATAGAGAATGCAGCATAGCCATTCGGCTGCTAACGTCACACGGTGTGGTACATGTTTGCAGAAAGTTTTGTTCAGTGCCGAGTTAGCGCAGAGACCAAGTCTGCGTTGCGTGCGGCGGCTCAGGAGCAGGGCGTCAACGAGTCCGTGATTCTGAAACGCCTGCTGCGGTCGGCGCTCAACGGCGCGCATATGTTGGATGAGGCGATCTTGCGCCAGGGGGAGCGCATTGCGCGCAACGGTCGCCTGAGCATCCGGTTGCGGCTCCAGTGCGTTGACCTGGAGCGCATTCAATCAGCTTCGCGTCAGAGTGCTAGGGCGCAGATTTACGGACGCATACGTATTTACGTTACCCCAGTCCGAGAAGGCTGACCGTCTGGGCTGAAGGATTCTCTACCGCTCGCGCTCTTGTGATTTCTCCGCGCCGCGCTCGAAAGCGCGTTCAACGTCCATGCTCGGGTGCAGCAGGCGCAGGACGGTGGTGCCGTCCGGGCGCGGAAGATAGAAGGCGATGTGAGAGGCGACCTGGAAGGAGCGGACCTGGTCCGCGATCTCGTCCCGCGCCAGCCCCACGCGCGGCGACAGGCACAGTTTCTTGAGCGCGAGTTCGAGTTCTTGCCGGTAGCGCCTTGCCTGCTGAATGCCCCATTCGCGCTTCGTGTACCGGCCAATCTCCCGCAAATCCTCGGTCGCCTTAGCGGTGAATTCAAGGCGGGGCATTACTCCGCAAGCTCTCGGTCTAACTCCGCGAATGCTTTCTCGGCAGTGACGACGTGGCCGCGCTCGGCGTCCTCAAGGCCTTTGCGCACTTCCTGGCGCAGCAACTCCAGTTTGACCCGCTGGTGGTCTTCGTACGCGGTCGCCGACATGACGACGGCAACGGCGCGGCCATTCTTGGAAATCGTCACGGGCTCGCGCTGGGCCTTATCGAGCAAAGCCCCGAAGTTCGTCTTGGCATCGGCAGCCGGGATGGTGTCCATAGTGAGTTCTCCTCTCTATTGACCATTCTAATCGAAATAATCAATATGGTCAAAATGACTAGTTTAGATCTCGGAAGGAGGGGTAGGGGCGACCCCGGCGATGCCGGACGAGGCTGCTACCCGGTGACAATTCTGTGGACAGGCGTCGACAATTGACCAGCTATCCGAGCAAATCGGCGTCCAACGTTGACCAGCCATTTTTTGCGAATCCGCGCGCAATTCCGTGCTTTAGACGCCACCCGGGCGGTCAAGCTTGCACGCCGGTCGGTGGTCAAAGTTCGACGCCTGTCCACACCCAGTGACGTCGTGAACAGCATCACGGGCGAATCACAGCGCTTGGCGTCCAACCCGGCGCTCGCGCGTTCCATCGAGCGTCGCTTTCCCTACATCGATCCGATCCACCACTTGCAGGTCGAACTGCTGCGCCGCTTTCGCGCGCGACCTGCGCGGGCCAAGCTCGACGAACGCGTACAACTAGGCATACACATTTCAATCAACGGAATCGCTGCGGGCCTGCGCAACACAGGATGACAGCCGCGCGACTGTTTGGTTAGACCGACGGAATTTTCTGCAGTCGGCCGTTGAAGGACGAATGCGATGGTGTTCAGTCGATCAATTTGTCATTGCGCAGGCCCGCGCGTTCGATATGGATCGGCAGCACGCGACCGTAGAGCTGGCGGGTGCGTTCGGGGCTGCCAACCATTCCTGGCTGCTCGGCGTAGCTGAAAATGGCGACATAGCGCGGCCGCTTGCCAGTCAATGGCGTCACGCGGTGTAGTGAGTAACGGCCCTTGAAGATCTGGAGGTCGCCTGGTTGCAGGCGCAGCGTGTGCACGAAGCGCGGGTCGCCGTCGAGCACCGCCTGCACACCGGCGTAGTTCTCGCTGGTCGCGGTGCGAAGATATGGGCTGTACTCGAACTCACCGCCCGACTCGGCATTCTGAATCGCCAGGGTGACCGTGTAGTTGTTAGTATCGAAGTGCCACGGGAAGCCGTTGCCGGCCTCGGCCAGGTTGACGATAACGTCGGCCAGCGGGTCGCCGTAGCGGTAGAAGTTCCCCTCGCCGAGTGCCGCCTGAATGAAGGGCGCGAACACGGGCCACTCGTAGATCGTACGCAGGATGCTGTCCGGGCCGAAGTTGTCGGCGGGGACGAAGGCGTTGGATCGGTCGAAGAAGCGGCGCAGCGGATGCTTGGTCGGCAGCTCCGGTTTGTCCTGTGTGAAGTAAGCGTTGGTGCGGTTGAAATTGCGATGGCCGTGCACCGCGACCCGGCCGCACTCGGCCACCAGCTCGTCGATCCGATCCTTGCGCACAAAACCCCTGAGCACGGCGCAGCCCTGTTTCTCCAGATCCGCGCGCACTTCCGCCACCAACGCATCCAGCGCCGGACCGGATTGGTCGATCGGGTACCGCCTGGTGTCGACGAAGTCAGTGGCCTGGATTTGCATAGTCAATGCTTGAGGCTACCCCGAGCCCCGCGTGCTGTGAACACTATCGTGTAGACAGGCATCGAATATTGACCACCGCAGTCAGCTTACAGAGTCGAACAATCAACCACTTGCGGCGCCGACCGGCGTCCAATAGCCGCGCCTGTCCACAGATGATTGTCATTGTTTTGGCCCGAAGCATGGTCTAAGTTATTGAAATAGCGTAAAAAAATACTGTACAAGAGTATTTATTGACGCAAAACGAATCTATGGTGTGGAAAAAGGTTGGTAAAGCGTGTATAGATACTATATGAGAGTATCTAGAGGCCATAATATAAAGCAATTGGTGACCTACCCGGCGGGCATGCCTTTGACGTCCCGTGAGCTTGCGGGCCTGGGCCTGACTCCGCAACGGACCTATGGATACGTCCAGTCAGGTTGGCTGGAGAAGCTAGGGCGCGGCGTTTTTGTGCGGCCTGGCGCGCCGTTGTCGCTGGAAGCCTCGTTGCGTGCTCTGGAATCGTCTGGATTTCGACCTGCACGTCGGCGGCAAGACCGCTCTCGATTGGTATGGCGTTTGGCATTTCGTAAGCGCGAAACCCAAGACTTTGCTGTACGGCAGCGGCGACGAGCGACTGCCGCCCTGGGTGACCACGCATTTCAATGTCGAGTATCGCCGCAAGAATCTTTTTCGCTCGAAAGTGCAGGCGGCGCTCGCGCTGTCGCGTTTTCGCGATCAGCCGGGTGCGCCGCTGGTGTCGGAGTCTGAGCGCGCCGTACTCGAAATGCTGTCTGAAGTTCCGCAACGTCAATCGTTGAGCGAGGCGCGCGAACTGGTAGAGAGTTTGGTGTCATTGCGACCCGATTTGCTGCAGCAACTTTTGCGTCAGTGCCGCAGCATTAAGACCGTGCGTCTGTTTCTAACGTTGTCGCGTGAACTGAAAATGCCTTACCTAGATAAGCTCGACGCCAAAAAACTACCGACCGGGAGCAAGTCGCGGTGGGTGGTCAAAGTAGGCGATGAGACGTTGTCCCTAAAGCCGTGAATCCGGCGTATCTCGAATCCGTCGAGTTACTGCTAGATGCCATGCCGGCGGTATTTAGGCGACCACACTTCGTGCTCAAAGGCGGCACGGCAATCAATCTGTTCCTGCTCGACATGCCTCGCCTGTCCGTCGATATCGACGTGGTGTACACGCGCCACGATCGGCCACGGGCGGAAGCCTTGCAGGACATCGCAAATTCGTTAGGGCAGGTGGTCGTCGACCTTGAACGACAAGGAATGTCGGCGCGGATCAAGATTGAGGTCAATACGGTAATCCGGGGCACGGCAATGCCGGTCGGACGCGCAGTGCTATTGCCGCAGGCGCAAGCGGCATTTCGGCGCGCCGTAGAAGTTTCGATGTTGGCGCCAGCCGAACTCTATGCGGGCAAATTGGTTGCGGCGCTGCTTTGTGATCTATCTCGCCTCATCTAATCGGCCGCCGCACGAGTTGCTGCCGCCCCGACCCAAGGACATCCAGTCAGCCTTTGAGAACGAATTTCAGGGAATGACGAATTCGGACATGAGCCTCGAACAATTGCTAGCAACGCGCACGCGTCTGGTTGAAGCTTTGCCCGAGCTGCTGCCGACCGACAGCCGACGGTTTTTGTTGTCACTTATCGAGGGCGAACCGATCTGGGAGGCGTTGGCAATTGACCATGCTCGCGAGCTACCCGCATTGCAATGGAAGCTGCGCAATGTGCGCCACTTGCGTACTCGCGACCGCGCGAAACACCAAGCGAGCCCTACAACGGAGTGGAAATGATTCTCAATCGTGAGCTCGTGTTCGACGCGATTACAAAGCATCGCTCTATAGGAACGCTGTACGATTCGGTGGTGGCTGAGTTCGTGAACGACTACGTCGTAGCTGACTATGTCACAACAGCCAGTATTCCTGAGACTCAGGTCCGGATTCGTGCTCGAGGAGAGGGGCCCGCTGGAATCACGCGCCATCGCAATACGTCGGAACAACAATCGTGCACGAATACGACGAGCGAACAAAACGATTTTTGCCTGAAAGCAGAACCCGCTGCACGCCGCCAGGAAAGTCAATCCAAATTGTAAGTCGCTCAAACGTCGGCACTCCCACAATCGCCGCTTCTCGTTAGCTGCCGTTCACGAACGTCAACTGTGGGTCAATGGCTGTCACACCGGGGAGTACCCGATTTCATGCTGGTGACGCAGTGCAAGAACCAGCACGACATCTTGCCGCTGCTCATAGCTATAAAGCGCGACATATCCGCTCTTGCCATAGGAAATCAGGATCTCGCGTAGTCCTTCCTCGCATGGGCGACCGACCAACGGGTGTCGCTCGAGAATCTCGATCCCGTCGCGAATTACGTCGATAGCTGCAGCAGCGGCTTCAGGGGCATCCTTGGCTAGAAAGTCTGCCAATC
>JANLTW010000169.1:0-3496 GCA_031363155.1 Gammaproteobacteria bacterium
CAGACCGGCACCGGCAAGACGGCGGGTTTCGTCCTGCCCCTGCTGCAGCTGTTAGGTGCGCCGGCTGGCAAAGGCCCGCGCGTCCTCATTCTCGTGCCGACGCGCGAACTTGCCGCCCAGGTGTTCGACAGCGTCAAGACCTACGGCGCACACCAGCCGCTGCGGGCCAAGGTCATCTACGGCGGCGTCGGCGAAAATCCGCAGATCGACGGCCTGCGCACCGGCATGGACATCCTCATTGCCACGCCCGGCCGTTTGCTGGATCTGCTGGAGCGCGGCTTCGGCACCTTGTCCGACGTCAAGCACTTCGTGCTCGACGAAGCCGATCGCATGCTCGACATGGGTTTCATCCGCGATATCCGCCGCATTATCAAGATGCTGCCAAAGCAGCGGCAGAACATGATGTTCTCGGCCACCTATTCCGACGAAATCCGCGGCCTTGCGGCCACGATGCTGCGCGACCCGTTGTCGGTCGAAGTGGCTTCGCGTAACAAGACCGCCGAGCGGGTCGAGCAGCTCGCGTTCCGGGTGGTCAAGGACCAGAAGCGTCACTTGCTGGTGCACCTGTTCCGCACTGGCACCACCGATGAAGGCCCGTGGACGCAGGCGCTGGTGTTTGCCCGCACCAAGCACGGCGCCAACCGCCTGTCCGAGCAACTGGAGCATGCCGGCATCAAGTCGGCCGCGATTCATGGCAACAAGAGCCAGTCGGCCCGCCAGAAAGCCCTGGCTGACTTCAAGGATTCGAAAATCACCGCGCTGGTGGCGACTGAAGTCGCGTCACGCGGCCTCGATATCCGCGAGCTGCCGGTGGTGGTCAATTACGAGCTGCCTAACGTCCCGGAAGACTACGTGCACCGCATCGGTCGCACGGCTCGCGCGGGCCGCAGTGGTCTTGCGGTCTCGCTGGTAGCGCCGGATGAAAACGGCCTGCTGCGCGACATCGAGCGCACCATGCGCCAGAGCATCACGCTGCAGGCAGCGCCAGCTTATGAGCAGGTTGCCACCGCCCCGACCCGGCCGCGCGGCGAAGCTAACAGCGATCCGCGCGCCCAGCGGCACGGCCATGGCGCGCACGGTAAACCGCCGCAGCGTCGCTCCGCCCCGGCCCGCGGTGGCCACGGTGCGGGTCAGAACAGCGGCCGCTGGCAACCGCAGCGGGGTGGGCGCGTACGATGACGGGATGAAAAAAGAGATCAAGGTCAAGCCATTCTGGTACTCGGACATCTGGCTGTTTCCGAAGCTCATCACCCTCATCACCACGCTGGATAAACAGGGCCGCATCAACGCGGCCCCGTATTCCCACATCATGCAGTACGACGTGATGCACAAGCATCCGCGCATGATGCTGGGCTTCCGCCAGGATTCGCATACCTTCGAGAACATCTGCGCGACGCGCGAGTTCGTCATCAACTGCCCGAGCGCGGACTATCTCGAGGACGTCATGGAAACCGCGCGTTTCTATCCCGAGGGCGTCAACGAGCTCGAGCACACGCGTTTCACGACCATTCCTTCGCTCAAGGTGAAACCGCCCAGCATTGCGCAATGCCCGCAGATCGCGGAGTGCACGGTCGATGAAATCATCCAGCTGGAAAAAAGCAGCAGCATCGTGATTGCTAACATCGTGGCGATCGTGGTCGATGAAGGACTGGATGAAATGGGCCGCGAACAGCGTATCCACAAGATGAACCTGCCGATCGGCCTCGGTGATGAAGACCGCCAGGAATATTTCTACACCCGCGCAGACATCTTGCTGAAATACCAGCTCAAGGAAACGCCGGACGGCTATCGCGCCGCGAATCTCAAGACCGAGCTCACCTGGAATGACGATGCCATGGCGGACCTGATGAAGATCCCCGCCATGGTGCGCAAGATGGTGATGAAGCAGACCGAAAAGCATGCCCTCAAGCAAAACGCCACGCAGGTGACCAAGCAGCACATGATGGAACTGGCGGCGGAGTTCGGCATGGACGAGGAAATGATCGATCGCTTCCGCGGCCGCAAGAAAGGCTGACAAAATGACAGAATTCGGCGTCGTGATGGAAGGCTCGCCGGGCTACACGGCGCGGCTGGCGTGCGAGCTCGAAGACATGGGCTTTGATTACCTGCTGTCGCCCGACACGCAGTGCCTGGGACCCGATCCGTTCGGCCAATTTACGCTGGCCGCCCAGACAACCCGCCGGATCAAGATCGGCACCGGCGTCACCAATCCCATCACCCGCGATGTCTCGGTCACCGCCACCGCGTTCGGGACCCTGCAGGTCGAATCGAAGGGCCGCGCCATCTGCGGCATTGGCCGCGGCGACTCGTCCGCCGCCCATATCGGCCTGCCTAACGGCACGACTGCGCAGCTGCGCACCTTTATCGAAAGAATGCGCGCCTACATCCGTGGCGAGACCATCGATCGCAATGGCACGCCGTCGCGCCTGCGCTGGCTCGATTCGCTGCCGGTGCAGCCGTTTCCGATCGATATCGCCTGCACCGGCCCCAAGACCATCGCGATGGCAGTCGACGTCGGCGACCGCATCAGCTTCGCAGTCGGCAGCGCGCCGGAACGGGTACGCTGGGCCATGGACACGGCGCTGAAGCGCCTCAAGGAAACCGGCCGCGAGCGCCAGAGCCTCAGCATCGGCGCCTACGTCAACCTGGTCTGCGATCCGGACGAACAAAAAGCCATCAATCTCGGTCGCATGATCGCCGGCATGGTTGCGCATTTTGCCGGCATGAAGGATTCGCCGCTGGAGCATTTGCCGGCGAAGTTGCGGTCGATCGCCGAGAAAATGAAAACCGATTACGATATGAAACACCATTCGCAGAATACCGGTTCGCATCTGACGATGATCGATGACGAATTCGTTGACTGGTTTTCGATCTGCGGGCCGCCGCAAAAATGCCGCACCCGCCTGCAGGAATTGCTGGACATGGGACTCGATCATGTTTATTTGTTAGGTGGCTCGCCGGTCGCCGAGCATGGGCCCAGGCAGGAAGCCATGGTCAAACAGACAGGCCATTTCGCACGCGACGTCCTGCCGCATTTTCGTCAGCAGCCCTAACATGCCAGGTCCAGGAGTTGTCTCATGAACACTGATATCTCGCGCCGTAAAATGATCCAGTTGTCCGCGGCACTGGCGGCAACTGCGGCCGGATCCGCAGCCGCGGCGACTGCCCTCGCGCCGGTGCGCACAACCCACGGACAGTTGCGCGGCCAAATGGTCGACGACATTGCAACCTACCTTGGGATTCCCTACGGCGCCCCGACCAGCGGCGCAAATCGCTTTCTGCCGCCGCAACCGGCCGCCAAATGGCGCGGCATCCGCGACGCAACTGCCTACGGGCACCAGAGCCCGCAGGTCTTGCGCGTCAAGGGTATCTATTTTTATCCGGAATGGATTGATCCCGAAACGGCCAGCGAAGACTGTCTCAATCTCAACGTCTGGGTGTTTGTGTCTGGGCAATCAGTGTCGTGGTTGGTTATGGTCTGGTTTCACGGTGGCGG
>JANLTW010000015.1:0-23928 GCA_031363155.1 Gammaproteobacteria bacterium
CTATTCGCGCCAGGACCGGCGCCCGCGCGCCACGCGCTCGGCGATTTCCGCGCGCCTCGTGGCTAACATGATGACCGGCGCCGGCATCGGCCGCGTGCTGACGGTCGACCTGCACGCCGACCAGATCCAGGGTTTTTTCGATATCCCGGTCGACAACGTCTACGCCTCGCCCGTGTTGTTAGGCGACGCGTGGAAGCAGGGGTACCAGGACATGATCGTGGTGTCGCCGGACGTCGGCGGCGTGGTGCGCGCCCGCGCGCTGGCCAAGCGGCTCGATGATGTCGAACTCGCGATCATCGACAAGCGCCGCCCGCGCCCCAATGAATCGAAGGTGATGAATATCATCGGCGAGGTCGCGGGCAAGAACTGTATCCTGATTGATGACATGGTCGATACCGCCGGCACGCTTTGCATCGGCGCGCAGGCCCTGAAGGACGAGGGCGCCAGGAGCGTCGTTGCCTATATCACGCATCCGATCCTGTCGGGCAAGGCGCTCGAGCGGATTGCGGAATCGGCGCTGGATGAGTTGATTGTCACCAACACCATCCCGCTGAGCGAGGCGGCGCAGAAGGTCAAGCGCATCCGCCAGCTGTCAGTGGCCGGGTTGTTAGGCGAGACGATCCGCCGTATCCAGGACGAGGAATCGGTCAGCTCGCTGTATATCGACTAGAAATTTTTGGGTGGCACTGCTTTGGTCGCGGGGCAGCGCTTTGTTAACGTCAATGGAGATGAAGATGAAAATTAGTTTCGAACTCAACGCGGAATTCCGTGAAGACGGGGGCAAAGGTGCGAGCCGCCGCCTGCGTCACACGGGTAAAGTTCCGGCCATTTTGTACGGCGGTCATCGTGACCCGCGCCAGCTGGCGCTCAATCATGAAAAGCTGATCCTGCAGATCGACAATGAGAAGTTCTTCTCGTCGATCATCAATCTGAAGGTCGGCGATGTCATGCAGGCGGCGATCGTCAAGGATCTGCAGATGCATCCGGCCAAGCACCAGATCGTGCATGTCGATTTCCAGCGGGTGCAGGAAGACGAGAAGATCCGCATTCACCTGCCGGTGCATCTGAAGAGCGCGTCGATTTCACCTGGCATCAAGAGCCAAGGCGGTGTGATGTCGCATCGGCTGGCGGATACGGAAGTGACTTGCCTGCCCAAGGATCTGCCGGATTTCCTGGAGTTGGATCTCTCGCAGATGCACCTCAATGAGTCCAAGCGTCTGTCCGACATCCCGTTACCGGCCGGCGTGCAGATTACTGCACTGATCGCTGGCAAAGATTCGGTGGTGGTATCGATCCACGCGCCGCGGGCCGAGGAACCGGAACCGACCGCTGAGGCCGCTGCAGCTGACGCTGCGGCTGCGACACCGGTTGCGGGTGCAGCTGCGGTACCTGCCGCGGGCGTTGCTGCCCCGGCTGCCGATGATAAGAAAGACGACAAGAAGGCGGACAAGAAAGCCGACAAGAAGGCTGACAAGAAGGCTGACAAGAAGTAAGAGATGCCGGTTTTACCGTTGCGTCTGGTTGTCGGGCTCGGCAATCCGGGCGAGCGTTATGCGCGCACGCGGCATAACGCGGGCTACTGGCTGGTCGATGAACTGGCGCGCCGCCATGGCGGAACATTCCGCCTGGAGGCGCGCCATCAGGCCGAGCTCGCGCGCATCAGCATCCAGGGCCACGAGATCTGGCTGGTCAAACCGCAAAGCTTCATGAATCGCAGCGGCGCGCCGGTGCAATCGGTGGCGGGTTTCTATCGCGTGCCGGTCAGCGAAATCCTGGTCGCGCACGATGACCTGGACCTGGCTACCGGCACATTGCGGCTCAAGGAGGCGGGCGGTCACGGCGGGCATAACGGTCTGCGCGACTGCATCGCGACCCTCGGCGAGACGTTCTGGCGGTTGCGTATCGGCATCGGCCATCCGGGCGAGAAGTCCGATGTCGTGGATTTTGTGTTGCTGAAGCCTGCGGTCGACGAGGAACGCGAGCTGCTGGGCAGCATCGACAAGGCGGCCGATATCGTGCCCGTTTTGTTAGCTGACGGCGCGCAGAAGGCGATGAACCAGTTACATCAGAAATAGGATCCAATGGGAATCAAATGCGGAATCGTCGGCCTGCCTAACGTTGGCAAGTCGACGCTGTTCAACGCGCTGACGCGGGCACATATTGCGGCGGAGAATTATCCGTTCTGCACCATCGACCCGAATGTCGGCGTGGTGCCGGTGCCGGATCCCAGGCTTGAGGCGCTCGCCGCCATCGTCAGGCCGGAGAAAATCCTGCCGACCACAGTAGAGTTTGTTGATATCGCAGGCATCGTCAAAGGCGCCTCGACCGGCGAAGGGCTTGGCAACAAGTTCCTGGCTAACATCCGCGAAGTCGATGCCGTCACCCACGTGGTGCGTTGTTTCGTCAATGACGACATCGTGCATGTGTCCGGCAAGGTCGATCCGCTGTCGGATATCGAAATCATCAACACCGAGCTCGCGCTTGCGGATCTCGAGACCGCTGAAAAAGGCCTGGCGCGCGCCGAAAAAGGCGCCAGGGCGCAGGACAAGGATGCGATTCGCCAGCGCGACATTTTCAAGCGCGTGCGCGACACGCTGAACGCCGGGAAACCCGCGCGTGCCGCAGGTCTCGACAAGGACGAGTTGCCGGTGGCGAAGGAATTATCGTTGCTGACGCTGAAGCCGGTGCTGTACGTGGCCAACGTCAACGAAAGCGGCTTCGAGAACAATCCGATGCTGGACCAGGTAAAGGGCCTGGCGGCGCGCGAAGGCGCGGGAGTGGTCGCCGTCTGCGCCGCCATCGAAGCCGAGATTGCGCAACTCGAAGAGGCGGACCGGGCCGATTTCCTTAAGGAACTGGGGCTCAAGGAGCCAGGACTCAACCGCGTGATCCGCGCCGGCTATGATTTGTTAGGTCTGCAGACCTATTTCACCGCCGGCGTCAAGGAAGTGCGCGCCTGGACCGTGAAGCGTGGCGCGACCGCGCCGCAGGCCGCGGGCGTGATCCACACCGATTTTGAGCGCGGCTTCATCCGCGCTGAAGTCATTGCCTACGACGACTTCATCAAATACCACGGCGAGCATGGCGCCAAGGAAGCCGGCAAACTGCGCCTCGAAGGCAAGGAATACCTGGTCCGCGAGGGCGATGTGATGCACTTTCGCTTTAACGTGTGAGCCAATTTCCGGCCGTATTGGCAAGGATGGCACGGGGTGTCCGGGTCGGAAAATTGACCTTTTAATCGTGTAGTGGGATAATCCCACTATGATTTTGACCCTCGATGCCAAGCGCCGTCTGACCGTCCCCGCGGGACTCGCCCCGGCTTCGCCCGGCGATAGCTTCGAAGCCCGGTTCGATTCTGAAGAGAACGAGCTTGTGTTCCGCCGTATCGCGGGCACAGGCGACTGGCTTGCGGTGCTGAGCGAGTGCCCGGTGAGCCTGGACGATCTGCCGCTTCGCAGGAAGCAGCCCGCGAGGCGCCGGCGGATTTGAACTGGCTGCTGGATACCGATGTAATCTGCCAGCCGGCCAAACGCCAGGGAGACGCCCGCGTGATTGCCTGGCTGCACCAAGAGCGAGACCGATGCTTCACCAGCGCAATCGTCATCGCCCAACTTGCGTACTGGGTACGGTCGAAGGAGGGTCGCCAGCGCCGCGATTTGCAGGATTGGTTGAGGCGGCTGGTGGATGCGCTCGGCGGGCGCATTCTCGGTTTCAATGTCGGCGTCGCGCATGTGTGGGCCGATCAGGAGCACCTGCTGGCAAAGCAAGGCAAGCGCATGCCCGTGGAGGACGGCTATATCGCCGCCACCGCGCGGCGTCACGGTCTGACGATTGCCACCGGAAACGACAAGGACTTCCGCCGGTCCGGATTAAAGGTCTTCAATCCTTTCAAGGAACTGCCACAAGCTTGAAACAGCGCAAGGCAAGCGGCTTGGGCTGCCGATGCAAGTGCTGTTTAACGACTAGGACGTGCAGAGCTCGACCAGACCGTTCACACGTCGCGCTCGCAGCGTCTGCAGCGTCTCGAGCTGCCGGCTCAGCGCACCGGTCGACGTGTTAGCCGAATGGGTCCAGCGCAGCACGTCAACGCGATCGCAGTCGCCGCTTACGGCAGCGCGCGTCAGACGCGCCATCGTGATCACATGCGCGAGTGCCCCGCTCGAGGCTGCGCCGGCCGCGCTGTCGAGCACGACATGGTCGGCGTTGTCAAAGACCGTGAAGTGCCACAGGTACTCGCTCAAATCCTTGAGCGACGTGGCATCCAGCGGACGCAGATTCAGGGTGCCGGCCGGGCCGTTGTCGATTGCCGGGTCCAGGCCGCTGCGGTTGACGTAGCTGCATTTGAAAACACGATGCCGCAGACGCGCCGAGACATCGGCGCGCGGCACGCGTGTCAGCTCCCAGTAGCGCGTGTTGCCGGTCACGTCGACCAGATCGGCGTAGGAACCCATGAACGTGGACCTGCCCTCGGACCAGGCGGTGGCCTGCGCCATGTCGTCGTTGCACAGTTCGAATGCGGCAGTGCCCGCGGACGCGCCGGCCAGATCAGAATTCTTGAGATGCGTGGTCGCGACGGTGCCGGTGACACCGACCGGAGCCGGGTCGGCATAAAAGCCCGCGGGGGTGCGCGGCGTACCGGTATAGACTTTCTGCGCGGTGGCCAGGTCAGCCGCCTGTTGCGTCGTGTTAGGTGCGGCTGGCGCCGAATCGCCCCCGCCGCAGCCATTCAGAGAGACAATCACTGCCACCCGCAGCAACAGGGTCGGCAGGCGCCGCAGGCCGTGGTTTTGTGCCGTGGTTCGCATGGTGTCACAGGTGTTATCGGCACCCGGGACCCGCGCTTGATGCTTCGCCGGCGGTCAGATCGGCGTATTCAACTTAATCCGGCCCGCAACGGGCGTTAGTGGGTCCTACGCGCAGCGCGCTGCGGCAAAATGACGATCAGCGCGACCATCGCAGCTAACAGCACGGTGCTTGCCGTATAGCGGCTGAATTCCAGACCGCCATTAGCGATCGGCTTGTCAAGATAGTCGCCCAGCACCGCGCCCAGCGGGCGCGTCAGCACGAACGCCGCCCAGAACAGCGAGGTGCGCGAAATAGCCGTCCACCAGTACGCGAGCAGGACCACGACCAGCAGACCGCCGAAAATCAGCGCAGCGCCGGTGTAACCGAGCTGCATGCTGTCGGCGGTCCAGTCGCCCAACGCCGTGCCCAGTGTCTGTGACAGCATGATGGTGACCCAGTAGAACGACTCGGATCGGGCCGTATAAACTGATCCGACGTTGATCGTCCCCAGGGTCCGGTACCAGACGATCAACGCCAGAACCAACAAACCCGCGAGCAGCAGCGAGCCGCCGGGATAGCCGATACCCAGCGAGCGGTCGGCGAAATCGGCGAGCGTCGTACCGACGGTGGTGGACGCGACGATCGTCAACCAGTAGAGGGCCGGGTGGAATGTCCGGGCGGTGATTTGCAGCGCCACAGCGCCGATGAACAGGGTCATGAATATCGCGGTACCGACAAGGTAGCCAAGATCCATCGACATCGACACGGCATCGCCGCCGGTCTCGCCCAACGTGGTCGCCAGGATCTTTATGAGCCAGAAGCCGAGTGTGACCTGCGGAACTTTGCTGAGGGCGGCGTTCAATTGCGGGTTACCGTGTCCGGAAACTGCCGCAGGGATTCGCGGCCATCGCGCCCATGGTAAACGGTAACGTTGCCTTCGGCGACACGCCGCTGATTGTCGCCGCAAGGCTCGGCCAGAAGGCCCTGTGCAGCCAGCTGCTGGCCGCCGGAGCTAACAAGGGGCTGCGCAACAAGACCCGCGCCACGGCCGGAGAAGTCGCCAGCGCCAGGGGCTTCCAGGATATCGCCCGCTTGCTCGGCGGCTAGGGTCGGCCGGGCAAGGAAAACCCAGGGTTTCAGCCGGATTCTGCCCGGAATTTGACAGGCCGGAGCCGGCCCGCCAAACTCGCGCGCCCGCCCGGAACCGCACCTGTGGAAAGGTAGCTCAGCTGGTTAGAGCACGGCACTCATAATGCCGGGGTCGAGGGTTCGAGTCCCTCCCTTTCCACCATTCCCGCGTCCCGACCTAACACTGCGGCGCTGCTGTTGCATTCACTGCCGCACGCCTGGACCACCGGCAAGGTCAACCTGCTACTGTCGGTGATTGCGAACCTCGGCATGAGTACTTGTCGGTATTGATGGCCTAGCTTCGCATGGACCAATACACCTGGCGTTCGAGAATCGCGAATTCGCGCGCAAAACGACCTGGGACCTGCTGCGCAAGTGCACCAGGGCTCCCGGTATTCAATTCGAAGCCTACCCGGCGCTCGATAGTCTGACGGGAACGCCGCATTTGGGCCGGCAGGACTAGCGCTGGGCCAGCCGCTTCTTCAGCGTCGACACCTGGCTGCGCAAGATCATGACTTCATTGTTGGACTCATTCCAGCGTTTAGCCAGATAACCGGCAAGAATCAATAGACAGGTAATGCTGGCAGCGACCATAGGCGGCGGACTGTACAGGAATGCCGCCACCGGGGGCCGGTCCCAGCTCTCAACCAGATCTGTAGAGGTCTGTAGAGGTCTGTAGAGGTCTGTAGAGGTCTGTAGAGGTCTGTAGAGGAAGGTACTGCCATCAGCCCCGAAGTGTGCTACCGTAGCGCTGACCGTAGCGACCGCAGACTTACCATGCGGTCCTTGTCGTCAGACGACAGAATTCGTAACGTGATGCCCCGCGAGACTCGCTCTCCCTGATCTCAGTTCGGTTCCTGCCCGCCTGAGTGTTTGAGAGTTTTATCTATTTTTTCGCGGAGATTTTTTAGTCATGACTAAGATTTATGTCGGTAATTTACCCTTCACGGCCACCGAGGCTGACCTGCGCACGCTGTTTTCCCAGCATGGCAACGTCGATTCGGTTTCCCTGCCCACGGATCGTGAAACCGGCCGCCCACGCGGTTTCGGCTTCATCGAAATGAGCAATGCGGATGCCAGCAAGGCCATTCAATCCCTGAACGGAAAGGATATGGGTGGTCGTCCGTTGCGCGTCAATGAAGCGCAGGACAAGCCGCGCGGCGGTGGTGGTGGTGGTGGTGGCGGCGGCGGCGGTGGCGGTGGCTATCGCGGCGGTGGCGGCGATCGCGGCGGTTATCGCTCGTAAGCTTTAACTGCTGATTACCTGTCGATACAGCGGCGGCCTCACACGTGTGAGGCCGCCGTTTTGCTTTAGGCCGCTGCGCCGAGCGCGGGTGTCTTCGGCATCATGACCATGTTGATCGCATGGATGACGCCGTTGCTTGCGGCGATGTCCGGGTGCACTATTTTTGCGTCGTTGACGAACACGTCGTTAGACCGCATGGCGACTTCGATGGTGACGCCTTCGATCGTCTTGATGCTGCCGGCCTGCAAGTCCTTGAGGGCAACGGCGTCCGCTATGACGTGCAACGTCAGGATGGCCTTCAGTTTTGGAATGTCATTCATCAGGGCGTCGATCATCCCGCCCGGCAGCCGTCGGAACGCATCGTCGGTCGGCGCAAACACGGTAAAAGGCCCGGTGGCGCGCAATTCATCGATCAGCGCGGCGGCCTTCATGGCGCCAAGAAAGGTGGTGAATTTCCCGGCATCGACCGCCGTATAGACAATGTTCTTCATGGGAGTGTCCTGTGATTTGGCGCGCAGTATGCGCGTGCAGCCCGTTTGTTGCTGGAAATGTGACGCGTGTCAGCCGCGCCAGCCCCATTGAGGCATTTGCTGCCAGCGCAACTGTGTATATTGCGGGCACACACTTGCGGGAAGCGTCGTGCTTGCTTCTAACAAGATGCCCCGGGCCTTGTCGCCCGAATTTCAACCCTTTCAGATTCGCAGCGCGGGCCGCTATGAAGCGCTCCGCTGTACCGCGTGGAGAAGATCATGCTCGACACATTCACTCTGGTCATCGTCGTTGGATTGCTGCTGCAATGCGCAGTATTTGCAGTGCTCGTCGTGTTCGACAATTCGCAACGGTCCTGATGTCCGTTACCGCCGCGCGACCAAACTGTTAGCTGCGTGGCATGCGTTTCAGCAGCTTCACCCACTGAGCCGACGCTGGTTCGCGGCCCTGCGTGACGATGAATATACGATCGCGGGCGTTCGGATGCACCGCCGTCACGATCGCCACTTCGGCCAGATCAGCGCGCGAGATCGAACCCGCCGGTGGCGGGCCGTTAGGATCGGGTGGCGTGCTGGGAGCGCGCATGGCAATTTCATCCGCCGAGACCTGGTAGTCTTGCTGCGCGATGAGCGCGATCGACCACTGATTGGCAGGCCGCGGCCGGATGCCGGTCGGCCGCAGGATCACGTATTCCAGGCCCGAGGCGATCATGGCCTTCTCGGCATCGCGCTTCGCAGCAAATCCTTTGACGAACGTCCTGGGCCATTCCGACTCGGGTCGGCCGACGGTCATGCCCGTGATCAGGACGATGCGTTGCACGCCGGCCGCTCTTGCGGCGGCGATCACGTTTTGCGTGCCGATCAGGTCCACGGCCTCGAAATTGTTAGGTCCGGTGGCATCGCGGGTCGCGGCCGCATTGATGACCACCTGTATGCCCGCCATCGCCGGCACCAGCGTTTCGGGTTTGGTGATGTCGCCCTGCATCCAGTCGCGCTGGCCCGGAAAGCGTTGCTGTGCCTTGGCGAGATCGCGCACCAGCAGCCGTGGCTTGGCGCCGATCGCATCCAGCGCTCTGACGATGTCGCCGCCGTTATTGCCGGTGGTACCGATGAGCAGGATGTGGGTCGCGCGGATCTTGTCCGCGCGCGCGGCAGAGGCGGGCTTGCCCGCAAATGCCGGGCTGCAGGCCAGCGCGCTCAGGCACAGGAGACCGCAAATCCGCAGCCGCATGATGCGGTGCCTAACACTGTGTAACATGAGTACCCCGGATGAATAACGAGTGAGCTTAGTGTACGGTGGGCGTGGGTGTTCTGGCCACTCGCTGATAGTAATCCGGATAGTCCGTGCTCAGTCCCTTGAAACGCCGGTGGATCCACCAGTACTGGTCCGGAATCCGGGTCGCATCTTCCTCGATGCATTGATGCAGCCGCCGAACGTCGGCAATCGCATCACCGCTCGGATAATCGGCAAAAGGCGGGTGAATGGTCAGGCGGTAGCCAGCCGCATCCGGCAGACGTTCGTGGGACATGTACAGCACTTTGGCGCCGGTCAGTTCCGCCAGCCGGGAGGTATGTACATTGGACGCGGCCGGAATGGCGAAAAAGGGCACCATTTGCGCGCCTTTCTTGCGGAAGCTCTGATCCGGCGCATACCAGACGATCTCATTCTTGCGCAGTGCGGAAATCATGCCGCGAATGTCGTCGTAACGCACCGCAGTGCCGGCGAGCCTCACGCGCGCGCGGTTCGACACAGCGGCTAACACCGCGCTGCGGACGGGCTTGTAGAGAATGCAAATCGGCCGGGACGCACAGATGATTCGTGCGCTGATCTCCAGGGTCGTAAAGTGCGCTGTTAGCAAAATAACACCGTGGCCAGCCTGCAGGGCCTGATCGAGATGTTCCAATCCTTTGATAGTCGACAGGCGGCGGATACGTTCAGCGGAGCTCCACCAGCTCATCGCCGATTCGCACACGGCCCGCCCCAGGGCGCTGAATTGCTGCCTGAGCAGGGCTTCGCGCTGCAGCGTGGTCAGCCCGGGAAAGCAAAGTTCGAGGTTACGGCGCGCAATGCGCCGGTACTTCGGGACCAGGCCTCGCGCCAGGAAGCCCAGTCCCCGACCCACGACCATGATTGCCCGGTAGGGCAGGAATTCCACGATGCGCAGGATGCCGATCCCAAGCCAGCTGGGCCAATAACGCGGCGACACGGATTGCAGGACCGTCAATTCAGGCGCGCTCGACATCAACGAAGCTCCGCAGACTAATTCGGTTAGCCGAGGGCCGCAGCCGGAAAATTCAGCCCGGCAGGCGGAGGTGCCGGGCGCCCAAACAAGCGTCAATGCTGCCCTTTTGCCGCCTGAAGTGCAATCGTTGCGCCCGTCCTGTTAGGTTGCGCGAATTTGACGGCACGCGGCCCTTGATTTCCGGCGGCGCGCCGTCATGATCCTAGGGCAGCTCTGCACGGGTCACGCGTGCGCGGCCGAGACGGATTTTTTGTCTGGCAAGGCGCGACGACTGATGTGTATCGAGATACATGAAGGAGGAGTTGAATTGAAGCAGAAATTGCTTTCCATCGACGAAAAATCCGTCCGGCCCCAAAGGGTTAGGCCGCAAATGGCCGGCTACGGCGTTGCTCCCTCCTTACATGGAATTACCATGCTGCGTCGGTCGCGCCTTGTATCCGGTCATTTGCGGCCTAACGCGCCGCGCGTGACCTGTGCAGAGCTGCCCTGGGCCGCATGCATCCTCCCTTGAAATCTTCCTCCGGCGGCATCTCGCTGGACCCGCGCTCCATCCTCAATGTTTTCCGCTTCAGCCGCCGCGCCCTGGAACTGGTCTGGACCACGAGCCGGGCGCTGACCATTGGCCTCGGGGTCCTGACCCTGATCGCGGGCGCCTTGCCGGCGGGCGTCGCCTGGGTTGGAGCGCACATCGTCGATTCGGTTGTTAGCGCGATTCGCACCGGCGGGTCCGACACCGACACGGTCATCCGCTGGGTCGTCGTGGAAGGCCTGCTGGTGGCTGCCATCGCCGCTGCGCAGCGCGGCCTGTCGTTCTGCCAGTCGCTGCTGCGCGCGCAGCTCGGTCAGCGCGTCAACGTGATGATTCTCGACAAGGCGCTGACACTCGATCTTGCGCAGTTTGAAGACTCGGAGTTCTACGACAAGCTGACGCGCGCGCGGCGCGAGGCCTCGAGCCGGCCGCTGTCGCTGGTCATGCGCACCTACGGGCTGGCGCAGAACGCCATATCACTGGTCAGCTTCGGCGCCTTGCTGGTGAAATTCTCGCCCTGGACCGTGGTGGTGCTGTTCGCCGCGGGCCTGCCGGCGTTTATCGCCGAAACCAAGTTCTCGGGCGACGCTTTCCGCCTCTTCAAGTGGCGCGCGCCGGAGACGCGCATGCAGATTTACCTGGAAACGCTGATTGCGCGCGAAGACTACGCCAAGGAAGTCAAGCTCTACGGTCTCGGGCCGCGACTGTTAGGTCGCTATCGCGCCATCTATGACAAGCTGTACCTCGAGGATCGCGCGCTGACGATCCGCCGCGATGTCTGGGGATTCCTGCTCGGCCTGGTGGCAACGCTGGCGCTTTATGGTGCCTACGCCTGGATCGCGGTCACCGCGGTCGCCGGCGCCATCAGCCTCGGCGCCATGACCATGTACCTGATGCTGTTCCGGCAGGGGCAGAGCGCTGTGTCGGCGGTGTTGTCGGCCGTCGGCGGCATGTACGAGGACAATCTCTACCTGTCAACGCTCTACGACTACCTGGAAACACCGGTGGTGATGCCGCAGGGGCATCTCGTGCACGGACCCAATCCGGGTGACGGTGTGCGTTTCGAGAATGTCAGCTTCAGCTACCCGGGCGAGGCACGAGCGGCGCTGCGCAACGTGTCGCTGCATATCCGGCCGGGCTCGAGTCTGGCGCTGGTGGGCGAGAACGGTTCGGGAAAGACTACGCTGATCAAATTGCTAACGAGACTGTACTCGCCAAACAACGGACGCATCCTGCTCGATGGCCTGGACCTGCAGCAATGGGACGCGGATGCGCTGCGCGCGCGGGTCGGCGTCATCTTCCAGGACTTCGCGCGCTACCAGATGCTGGTTGGTGAAAATGTCGGCGCCGGGGACGAGTTGCATTTCGAGGACGAGCAGCGCTGGCGCAGCGCGGCGGTCAAGGGCCAGGCGGACAAATTCATCGAGGACCTGCCGCAGGCGTACCACACCCAGCTCGGCAAGTGGTTCAAGGACGGCCGCGAGCTGTCGGGCGGCCAGTGGCAGAAAATTGCGCTCGCGCGCGCTTTCATGCGTACCCGCGCCGACGTGCTGGTGCTCGATGAACCGACCGCAGCGATGGATGCCCAGGCCGAAGCGGATGTGTTCGAGCATTTCCGGCAGCTCGCGCACGACCGGATGACGATCCTGATTTCACACCGCTTTTCGACCGTGCGTATGGCCGACCGGATTGCCGTGCTGGACGAAGGCGCCGTGGTTGAATATGGGACCCATGCCGAGCTGTTAGATATGAATGGTCGCTACGCAACCCTGTTCAATCTGCAGGCGCGAGGGTATCGTTAGCGCATGAGATTGGGCTGGAAGCACGTCCCGCTGCTGGTTCTGGCGGCTGCCGCATCGGCGTCGCATGACGAAAGCCAGGGCCTGCGTTTTGTCGAAGGCGTTGGTGTTGATAACACCGCCTGCCTCGAGCACCACCTGCCTTGTGCGAGCATTCAATATGCCTTGCGTCAGGCCGCGCCCGGTAACACCGTCCGGGTGGCGGCAGGTATTTATTCCGTCGGCGACCTGGAGCCGGAGCAATTTTTGTTCGGTGGCCGCAAGGCTGCCGGCGGCTACAGTCCCGCAACCGAATTCGAAATCCAGGATGCCGCTGCGAATCGCACCATCTTGTTAGGTATGGATCCGCGTTACCGCCTCGCGATGGCCAAGCAGGGCTTCACCTGGGCCGCGAGCCGTGAGAATGCTGAAAGCGGCATTTTTGATCTTGCCACGCCGCCCGCGCTGCAGCGCAAGGGCGCCGCGCCCGCGACTTGCCAATCGGGATTCGCCGGGCAGTTTCCCTGCCGCAATGTGGATTTTCTCGCGCAGTTGACGCTGGCGGACTTTTCCACACGCCCGTCCTCGGCGGCCAATGTCTGGGGACTGGTCGACCTCAACGACAATCGCGAGTATGCGGTCATCGGCCTGCGCAATGGCACGGCCATCGTCGAAGTCACCGATCCGGCCAATCCGCGCGAAGTGACGACCATCCCGGGCAACAGTTCTACCTGGCGGGAGGTCAAGCTGTACCAGGTTCGCGATACGGTGGCGAATCGTTATCGCGCCTACGCCTATGTCACCACCGAGGCGCCGGGCAGCGGCCTGCAGGTCATCGACCTGTCCTTGCTGCCTAACACGGCGAGTCTCGTGGCCACGCTGACGGATACCGGCAGCCAGCACACGGCCTATGTGTCGAACATCAACTACGCGACCAATGTCGCGCTGCCTGGCGCGCAGGCATTCCTGTATCTCGCTGGCAGCAATGTCGCGGGCGGCGCCTGGCGCGCCTACAGCCTCGCCAACCCGGCACAACCGCAGCTGGTGGGTACCGCGACACCGGCCAGCGGCTACATGCACGACTCCACGAGTCTCTTGCTGACCGATGCGCGCACCTCGCAGTGCGAGCCGGGTCACAACCCCTGCGAAGTGCTGGTTGATTTCAACGAGACCACCATCGATCTGTGGGATGTCACTAACAAGTCGCTGCCCGTCAGGTTGTCGACCACGACCTATCCGGGCGTCGAGTACACCCACTCCGGCTGGCCGTCGAGTGACCAGCGCTTCATCCTGGTCCACGATGAGCTGGACGAGATCCGCCGCGGCTTCAATACCCAGATCTACACGCTCAACATCGACAATCTGCGTTTTCCCACTGTCGTGACCAGCTTTCGGGGTCTCGATACGACGACTGATCACAACGGCTACACCAAGGGCAATCGCTACTACGTCTCGCACTACCGCCGCGGCCTGGTGGTGTTTGACGCCACGAATCCGGCGCAGCTGGCGGAGATCGGCAATTTCGACACCTTCCTGGTCCCTGCGGCTAACAGCGCAGGCACCGATGGCGCCTGGGGCGTGTATCCCTTTCTGCCGTCCGGAACGATCCTGATCAGTGACATCAGCAACGGTCTTTTTCTGCTGCGCGAACCGGCGGCGAACCCGGCTGGGCGGCTCGCCTTCGTCGGCAGCAACGCTACGGTGGTCGAAGGATCCCCCTCGGTCACGGTCCGAGTCGAGCGTGCTGCCGGCTCGACCGGTGCCGTCAGTGTCAGTTACAGCACCACCAATGGCACGGCGCTGTCGGGCACGGATTACACCGCTGCCAGCGGCACGTTGCAGTGGGCCAGCGGCGAAACGGGTGAGCGCACGGTGGTTGTCCAGATAGCTAACAACACCAGTGTCACCGGCAACCGGAATTTTCAGCTGGTTTTGTCGAACCTCAGTGGTGGCGCGGTGCTGGATGGCTCAAGCAGCTTTGCGATCACCATCCAGGAAGACGATGTCGCCGCGCCGCTGCCGCCCGCTGCCGCATCCGGCGGTGGCGGTGGACTGATCGAGCCGTGGCTAATGCTGCTGCTGGTACTGCTTGGTTGCGTCCAGGTCCTGCCCAGACCGCACGCCCGAGCCACCGCCCATTTGCCGCTCGTCGCCGGTCGTGACGCGCGCACGAACCTGCAGTTTGTGCGCTTTGACCTGGATGTCGGCTAACGGATTGGCCCGCCGATGCGGCGCAAGTCGACGTAGCAGCCGTCGTCGCCATGGCTGCCCAGACACCGTTGCCAGTGCTCGGACATCCAGCTCTTGTCATTGGGGTAAATGATGAAGTCCGGCATGCCGGTGTCTCCTGTGCGGCGCTTCGTTCAAAGGGTAACATGAGGTTTCATGACCAGTGCCGTCCTCGTTGCCTTCAGTCTGTTCGCGCTGGTGTCCTCGATCACACCCGGACCTAACAACGTGCTGCTGCTGGCGTCCGGCGTGAACTTCGGTTTCCGCCGCACCATGCCGCATATGCTCGGGGTCACGGTGGGCTTCGCGGTCATGCTGGTGATGGTCGGTTTCGGCCTGGCGGAGTTCTTCCTGCGTGCGCCGGGCTTTTATCGCGGGCTGCGCTGGGCCGGCGCCATCTATCTGGTTTACCTTGCCTTGCGAATTGCGACTGCCGGGCCCGCGAGCACTGACGTTGGCAGTTCTGACAATTCGCGCCCGTTCGGCTTCATGGCGGCGGCCCTGTTCCAATGGGTCAATCCGAAAGCCTGGGTCGTTGCCGTCACCGCATTCAGCACCTACGTGCCGCCAGGCGCGTCGTCAACGTGGATTCTGGGCTTTGGTATGTTGTTTGCATTGGTCAACATACCTTGCATTTCCACCTGGGTGTTATTCGGCACGCTTCTGAAGCGCTGGCTGCGCGAACCGCGTACCGCGCGCATCTTCAATGTAATCATGGCGATCCTGCTGCTGGTCTCGCTGGCGCCGATGTTGGACGCCGGCGCCGGCAATTGGTTATCGTAGCGTTGGCCTTTGATCCAACACCCCCTGGAGTAGAACCTCATGGACGCACTGACCCGCCGCTCGTTCTTTCGACTTGGCCTGACAGTGTCGGCGGTCGCGGCGGCTGCCACGGCACTGACATCCTGTAGCGGTGGCAAGCCTGCGGCTGCTGGCGGCGGTTGTGCGGATCCGGAGGACATGTCGCCGTCGGAAACCAGCCTGCGCCAGGCCAATCATTACGTCGAGAACTCGGCGGATGCGGCCAAGACCTGCGCAGGCTGTACCTTTTTCACGCTGGGCGCGGATGGCGCAGGCTGCGGAACCTGCGAGATCTACACCGGCGGTCCCGCCAATCCAAAAGGCTACTGCGACTCCTGGGCTGCCAAGCCGGCGTGAGCTAACGCTGCTGTGCGACGTCCGCGGCGGTGACTTCGCCACCGCGATTGCCCCAGTTGCTGCGCAGATAATTGGCAATGGCGGCGACCTGCGCGTCGTCGATCTTGTCGCCCAGGCCTTGCATGTTCTTCCAGCCGGCGGTCGGAGCGGGTGTCAGCACTTCACTGGTGTTCAAGATGACATTGATCAGCGTAGCCGGGCTCGGCGCCTGCACCACAGGATTGCCAACCAGCGGCGGGCCCAAATCAGAACCGGGCGCCGAGCCAAGTCCTGTCGGCAGATGGCAGGTGCCGCAATGAATCGTGTATTGCGTTTCGCCTTCGGCGAGGTCGGACTCGCTCAAAGACTGGGTGTCGCTGGTTTCGATCGCCGGCAGACTCTTGATGTAGATCGCCATCGCTTCGACGTCGGCGGCGTTCAGCTGCCGCAGGCTGTTGCCAATGACTTCATTCATCGGTCCAAACGAGCCGGCGCGCTGGCCGTGACCGGTACTGAGATACCCTGTTAGGTCGGAGACGCTCCAGGTCTTGAGGCCGCTGTCCGCCTGCGTCAGATTGACCGCCGCCCAAGGCCGCACTTCGCCACCCGGAATCGTGTCGTTGTAGACACCGCCGGCGAGGTACTTGTCACCTTTCTCGGCGCCGAGGAAATTGCGCGGCGTGTGGCAGGCGCCGCAATGCCCGAGGCCGTCCACCAGGTAGGCACCACGATTCCATTGCGCGCCGCGCGCCGGTTGCTGCTGGAAGCGGGCTGCGTCAAAGAAGAACCATTTCCACAGACCTAACAACCAGCGCTGGTTGTAGGGAAAACGCAGATCGTTCGCGGGCGCCTGGTAGCCCGACGGGGCGAGGGATTTCAGGTAGGCAAACAACGCCGACAGGTCCGTATCGCTGATCCTGGTGAACGCGGTATAGGGAAACGCGGGATACAGGTGCTCGCCCTCATCGTCCACGCCCTCGCGCATCGCACGGACGAACTGCGCTTCGGTCCAGTCGGCGATACCGGCGGTCGCATCGGGCGTGATATTGGTCGAGTAAATCGTGCCGAAGTCGGTCTTGAATTCCACACCGCCGGCGAACGGGTCGCCGTCGGCGCGCGTGTGGCAGGTGCTGCAATTGCCGGCGACCGCAAGATAACGGCCCGCTTCAATAATGGCGGCTTGCGGACTGAGCGGCGCCGCTGCCGGCGGATCGGCCGCGCGCAGCGTACTGCCCATCAGCCACGCCAACGCTGCCGCGGTCACAACGCCCATGCCCAGATGAAATAACGGAGTTCGCATGTGCTTTACTGTCCCCAAGTGTTCCACCGGCACTATTCTAGGCGCAACGAAAGGGGCTGCTGCGATGCTCAATCGGCTTACCCACTGTGCAATCGTGGTCCTGGGCGCTCAGGCGGCTGCGCTCACACAAGCGGCTGCTCTGGCGCCGGCGGCTACCTACGACGTGCAGATCCTGGTGCCGCCCTCGGCCATGCACGCCGTCGAGGGAATTGTCCTCGACGATACCGGGCGCTTGTTTGGCACCAGCATTCATGGTCAGCGCGTTTACCAGATCGACCCGCGCTCGGGGGCCGTCACCGTATTCATCGACTCGCCGCATGGCGAATCCGACGACGTCGCCGTCGGTCCGGCCGGCACGCCGGCCGCGGGCATCGTGGCCTGGACGGCGCAGCGTTCCGGGGAAATTCGCGCGCAGCGTCCGGGGGGCCGGCCGGAAGTGCTGATGCGCAACGTGCCGCGCGTCAATCCGATCGCGTTCAATGCGGCCGGCCGCTTGTTCACCGCCCAGGTCGGCGCCGGCGACGACACGCTGTGGGAACTGGATCCGTTAGCTGTCAGTCCAGCGCGCCGCGTTGCGAGTGCTCAGGGGCGGTTGAACGGTTTTGCGTTTGGTCCGGACGGCCGGCTGTATGCGCCGCAGTTCGGTACCGATCGACTGGTCGCGATCGATATTGAAAGCGGCGCGCGCACGATCATCGCGACCGGTCTGGGCGCGCCGGCCGCGGTCAAGGTGGCACGGAACGGCGATGTCTACAGCGTCGACTATCTGTCCGGTGACCTGTGGCGCACTGCGCCGGCCACGGGTCAGTCGGCTAAGCTAACAAATCTACCGGCGCCACTCGACAGTCTGGTGCTGGCGCCGGATGGCAAGATCATTCTCAGCAGCGCCGCCGACAGCAGCCTGCTGGTATTCGACCCCGCCTCGGGCGCGCTGCGCACACTGGTGCGCGGCTGGTTCACGCTGCCTCTGGGCATGGCGCTGGTTGAACACGCCGGCCGCCCGAGTTTGTTAGTGGCTGATCCCTTTGGCTATCGGTTCGTCGACCCACAGAGCGGCGCGGTGACGCGCCCGCCCTGGGCCGGCAATCGCGGCGCGTCGACGGCGGTGGCGGCGAACGCACAGCGCATCGTGGTTGCCAACGGCCCGGCGGCGCGACTGCGCGCCATCGACCGGGCATCCGATCAAGTGGTCTGGGAAAGCAATGCCGTCAAGAGTCCCAGAGGCCTCGTGTTGTTAAGCGATGGGACGGCGGTGGTCGCCGACATCGCAACGGGCGAGCTACTGCAAATTAGCGCGGATGGCGCCAGGATTGTTGCGTCCGGCCTGCAGCAACCAGTGGCCGTCATGGAAGAGAGTCCGCGGCTGCTGCTGGTCAGCGAGTTCGCGGCGGGCCGCATACAGCGGGTCGACCTTCAGTCGGGCAATCGCCAGACGGTGGCTGAGGGTCTGGATCGGCCGACAGGTCTCGCGCGGCTGCCCGATGGGCGACTGGCCGTGGTCGAAGCCAGCGCCGGGCGCGCGTTGGCGATCGACCTTGGGACCAAGCAGCGAACGGTACTCGCGAGCGGCCTGCCGCTGTCACTCGATGGCCTAGACTTGCCGCAAGACTCATTGGCCGGCATCGTCGTGGACGCTGCCGGTACTGTGTACCTGACTTGTCCTGGCGATAATTCCATCCGGATCCTGCGGCCCCGGAGAGCGTCAAAAAACAGGGGGCGAACGTGAAGCCACAGTTTGTTAGGATTTTGATGCTCGTCGCGGGATTGGTGGCGACCGCCCAAGGCGCGCACGCCGCGAGCAATATCCGGCTCGCCGCCGATACACCCGTGATCGCGATGGCCGAGTGGGAAATTCTGCAAACTGGCGCGGCCGAGCAGACCGGCGCGCGCATCCTGATCGCGGCCGGCGCCGAGGAGCTGGCGCGCGCCCCGGCTAACGCGGTGCGCTATGACTCGCAGGCCTTCAAGTTCAACAACGGCGACATCCGCGTGTTGAGCTTCCGCAAGGCAAGCGGTGGCGTGTTGCACCAGATCACGACCGAAACTCAGCTGTATGTGGTCAAGGGCTCAGCGATAGTCGGTGCCACCGGCCAAACCGTCCAGATTCGTGCGGGCGACGTGGTTAACCTGCCGAGCGGCGTGCTGCGCAGCATTCCGCGCAAACTGGAGGATACGATGGTGGTGCTTTACACCGTTCGCAATTCGAAACCAGACGCCAAAGCGCTGGTCATACGTGGCAAGGACACGCCCGTGACGCCGCTCACTGCGGGCCCGAAAACGGGTGTCGACACGGCGAACGTCGCGGTGCAGCGCTATGTGTTCGACGGCAATTCCATCCGCATCGCGCGCCTGATTGGTCCAGGCAAGACCGGCGCGGTGACGCCCCCGGTCGACGCGCTGATCTATATGTTGTCGGGGCGCATGGAGATCACCGTTGGCAATGAAACCAAAATCGTCCAGGCGGGTGATGCGCTGTGCGAAGAGGCGGGCCTGCCGACGCACTGGGATGTTCTGGAAGATTCCTCATTCATTGCCACCAATGGCGCAAGGGCGGCCCCATGAAAATGAAATCCTTTAGCCGGGATGCTAACGGCCGCTCCGTCTGGGGCACGGTCGACATTCCCTTCAAGCAGCTGACCGACCTGCACGCCGAAACCGAAAAACAGGACGGCGCGTACTGGGGCATTTCCCTCAATCAACCTGGCGAGCCGATCGGCGGCGGACCCGACGAAATGCACCTGACCAACCAGCCGCGCATGGTCTGGGCCATGGCCGGCCATCTCGACAACAAATTGCAGAGCGGCGAAATTCGCCGCTCCGCCACCGGCGAAGGGGTTTACGTTCAGGGCCTTGCGCTCCATCACTCATCGTTCGCCCGCAGCCGCGAACCGGTCATTACCTTGAGCCTGACCTTTCCGGGCACCGACAAATACGAATTCAAGAAGTAGAGGCGCGTCATGAAATTCACCTGCGTGGATGTCGATCAACATGGCCACTCTTTTTTTCGGGAAACGGACTTGCCGCAAACCGGCATACCGCGCCGCGTCTCGTCGAAAAATCAGAACGTCAAGTACTGGAAGATGAGCCTGTCCCAGCCGGGATACAGCGCCGACTTCAAGACGATGCCGGACTTGATGGTGGTGGCGGTGTTCAGAGGTCAGATGAATATCACCGTCAGCAATGGCGAGACGCGGCAGTTCGTGCGCGGCGACCTGCTCACGCTGTTCGACATAAGCGGGCAGGGGCATCTGCTGCATGTCGCGGGCGAGGAACCCTGTCATGCGCTCTATATCGCGGTCGCGGACCGAGGCGAATTTACTTAGCATAACGCCCGCGCGTCGAAATTCTTTACACGCGGCGCCGCATCGGCCGCGCCCAATGAGCAAAACCCCTGTCAGCACAGGCGCTTAGCGTTTCTGGCACCAATATTGCTGTGTCTACCGTGCGGCTGGTGAAGCTGGCCATACCTCCAGAAAGGAAACTATTGATGAAGAAGTTATTGTCGCAGGCGATATGGATCGGTGGAGCGGCATTACTGCTCGTTGCCCCCGCCTTCGCCACCGTTGAGGTGATCTACGACGTCCCGGAGCCGGCCTCCCTGACGTTGATGGCCCTGGGCCTGGCGGGCGCTGCAATCGCACGGCGCCGGTTCAAGAAATAAACAAAGAAATAATCAGATAATTTTCAGTTCATTCAACCGGCAGTCCGTTGGCTGCCTTTTTTTTGCGATCAGAAGTCGTAGGTCACGCGGATACCACCCATGCGCGGCAGGCCGGGCGAGAAACGCATCTCGTTCTTGTTCGGTGGCGCCAGGAAGGTGAACACGTCGACACCTAACAGACCAGCCTGCACGGTGTCGTCGTCCATCAGGTTGGTGCCGAACAGTTCCGCCGACCACTTCTCGCCACGAATGCCAAAGCGCGCATTAAGGTTGGTCTTGTCGCCCACCTTTGCGGCTCCGGAGAAGTCGGTGTACTTGGAACCCTGCACCTGGTAATCGGCGCGCGCGAACCACTTCAGGCCATTGTCGAACGCGCTGTTGTATTCGCCGGACAGCGTGTACGTGGTCTGCGGCACGGTCGGCAGCCGGCGGCCGATTGCGCCGGCGAAGCTGCCGTAAACAACGTTGCAGTCCGAACAGTTGCCGAGGCCGAGGCCATAGCTCTTGATCTTGCTGTCGTTGTACCCAAAGGTGCCCGACAGTGTTAGCTTCTCGGTCGCGCGGAGCTGGCCCTCGAACTCCATGCCATCCAACTGCGCAATGCCATTGTTGACCGTGAGGCCAATCAGGTTGGCGACGCCATTGACATTGACAGGGACGTTGTTCGCGACCTGACCATTGAGCCATTTGTCTGAGTAGACCGTCAGCGTGGTGCGTGCGCGGCCGTTGAGCCAGGTGGACTTGACGCCGGCTTCCCAGTTTTCGAGTACTTCCTGGTCGAAATTGATGCCGGCGTTAGGTACGACCAGGCGCAAGGCATCGAGCGTGGCCTGGCTCGAGGTTACAAGACCGGCGTTGAAGCCACCGGGACGGGTACCGCGGGAGTACAGCAGGTAGATGGTCGAGTTGGCCGCGTACTTGTAGTCGAGCGAAACACGCGGCGAAAACGCCGTGAAGGTGTTCTTCAGGATGATCGGCGTGGTGATCGGCGCGCCGCTGGTACCAACCTTGGGTGTTTGCTGGATCTTGTCCCACTGGTAACGCGCTTCGGCGGACAGCGTGAGCTTGTCGGTGAAATCAAAGTAAGCCGCTCCGAATACGGCGGGGGTTTCGACATCCTGTTGCGTGATGGCGGCGGTGAACAGCGGGCCGCTGGTGGTCTGACCGTAGACCGTGCCGCCGGGCGAGAACAACTTCACGTAGTTACCACCGAGCATCCAACGGAAACGCCGATCGCTCGGCGAAGCGATGCGAAGTTCCTGGCTCCAGTCGCGAAGTTTGCCCTGAGATACCAGCAGGAACTGCATCCAGGGCACACAAGTCGCAGCGGCGGACAAACCAGCCGCCGCATTTCTGCCGCAACCGAAGGGCGGGGCGTTGCTGGCGAAGAGTGGATTGGTGCGACTGTGGCCATCACGATAATTGAGATCGATCAAGATCATGGACTTGTCACGATGATTGGCCGTCAGCGAGGAGAGGGTGTATCCGCCTAGGGTCCAGTCCATCTTGAGATCGGCCTGCCAGGCGACACGGCGAATGCCTCCGTTCTGCTTGAAGCTGGTGTCGAAAATTGTCCAGTACTGCCCGACCCCGATGCCGTTGCCGCCCACCAGAGGCAGCGTGTTGACCGCTGGATTGAAAAGCGAATTCCGGGTCGATGCCAGACTCAGATCGTGATCAGCCGACAGAATGTCCGCCGGCATGTCGCTCAAGTCCGGGAGCGTGCCGCAGGGATAACCGAAAGATGGCCGGCCATTGGCCGCCTGGGTGATTGAAGTCACCGTGGTGTTAGGAACGCCATTAACCGTGGCGGCTGTGCCGGGCGCGGCCTGCGCGAACGGGACGCAACTGCCATCCCCTCCGATGCGACCCGTAAAGTTGTCGGCTTTCAGCGAACCCGACGCCGGTGGGCCGTCATCGTCTTCAAAGGCGTTGGCATAGAGCTTGGCTTTGAAATTCTCGGTTGGTTGAAACGTGGCAGTCAGTGAAACCGATTGAGAAGTCTGTTCGCCAAGGCGGCCGCCCTGCACGCCACGATTGGCGAACTGACCGCCGCGTTTGAAATCGCGGATTGCGAGGCGCGCCTTCAGTTTTTCCGTGAAGACCGGGCCCTCGACGGCTGCGCTGAAATCATGCGAGCTGAAGCTCGATTCTTCGATGCTCAGCTTGACACCAAGTTCGTCCGAGGGGTCGCGCGTCACGAAGTTGATGGCGCCGGCGAAGGTCGAGCGGCCGAAATAGGCGCTCTGCGGGCCCTTCAAGACCTCGATGCGGCCGACGTCGACGATGGCAGGGGGTTGCGCACCCAAAACTGGCGCGCCGTCGATGAAAAGATTGCCGCCGGCGTTCGTGCCCACGTTGCCCGCGAGGAAGAGTCCTCGGAACACCAGCGCGTTGGCCGAGCGATCATTGCGACCCGAACCGCCCTGCTGGTTCACAAAGTTGAAGCTCGGCGTCATCAGCATGACGTCGTTCAGTTGTTTGATGCCCTGGGCCTCGATGTCTTTGGCCGAAAAGGCGGTGATCGCGAGCGGCACGGTCATCAGGTTTTCTTCGACCTTGCGGGCCGTGACGATGATTTCTTCGAGCGCCAGACCGCCCTCGGTACCTGGTTTGTCCTGTGCCAGGGCTGGGGCGGCGGCCGGTAGCGTCAGCGCAACGCCGAGAGCGATAAGCGATGAACGAGACAAAAAGCGGCTAGTACGCATGAATCAATCCCCCCAGTATTCAATTCGTTTCCGGCCAGCAATCCCGATGTTAGGCGGGAACGCGTGCGGGTGAACCCCACTACGTGAGCTTGTCCGCTCTACAAACAGCCGGTACCGCTCGGGTCCCGGTGTGGTGTCCGCGCCACAGCTGGTCCAGCGGCCGGTATTGCGTCTGCAAGATAGCCGCATCAATCTGGACTAGACTGCGGCTTTCATAATCAGGGGATCAACAATGACAACAAAACTGTTACTACCGATCGCTTTGCTGGGTCTCAGTGCGATGCAGGCTGCCAGCGCCGCGTGTTCCAGTGCCGATGTCAAAGCGCTCGAGGCTTGGGACCGTGCCTGGGGCGCAGCTTCCGAGAGCGGCGACATGGCGGCACTCGATAAGATTTACGCCGACGATTTTGTGGATCTTTCCATGGATGCGGCGGGCCGGGACCGCGCCCAGACGCTCGCCGGGATCGCAGCCGACGCGGCCAGAAACCGTGGCAAACCGGCGACCGAGAAGACCGTGCACGACCACTATGCGTTCAATTGCACGGCCAATGGCGCCGTCATTACACATCGCAATGTGATCACCGGCACCGGCGACGACGGCAAGTCGTGGACGCAGTATCGACGCAGCGTGCACGTGCTCGAGAAGCGCAAGGGCGCCTGGCAGGTTGTTAGCAATTCCGGCCATCGGCTGGGGGA
>JANLTW010000132.1:0-10820 GCA_031363155.1 Gammaproteobacteria bacterium
TGCTGCAGCGGGCGCGGCTGGAGCCCGACTACGCGCAGCTCCCGGAGGACGCGCGCTGCAAATTGCTGCTGCAATTGCTCGATGATGTGCGGCCGCTGCGTGTACGCGGGGTCGCTTACAGCGCGCTGACCCAGTCGGAGCTGGCGGTATTTGAAGCCGCGCACAGCTGGCTCAGCCGCCTGGGGCCCGCGGCGATCCGTCATTACATCATCTCGCATACCGAGAGTGTCTCGGATTTGTTAGAGGTGCTGCTGCTGCAGAAAGAGTGCGGCCTCCTGAGCGGCGGCCTGCAGGGCGAGGGGCGCGCGGCGCTGATCGTCGTGCCGCTGTTTGAAACCATCGCTGATTTGCGTCATGCCGCCGGGATCATGCGCGACTACTACACGCTGCGCGGTGTGCGCGCGTTGCTGAAACGCAGCGGCGGCGTGCAGGACATCATGCTGGGCTACAGCGACAGCAACAAGGACGGCGGATTCCTCACCAGCAACTGGGAGCTGTATCGCACCGAAGTCGATCTGGTGAACCTGTTCGATGCGCGCGGCGAAGCCGGCGGCATCACGGTGCGCCTGTTTCACGGCCGCGGCGGCACGGTCGGGCGCGGCGGCGGGCCGAGTTACGACGCGATCCTGGCGCAACCCCCGGGCACGGTCCGCGGCCAACTGCGCCTGACCGAGCAGGGCGAGGTCATCGCCTCGAAATATTCCAATCCGGAAATCGGGCGTCGCAATCTGGAGACCCTGGTGGCGGCCACGCTCGAGGCATCCTTGTTAGCAACGACGCATGTCGCGCCGACGGCGTTCGTCGCGGCAGCCGAGGCGCTGTCGCGCGCGAGCTTTTCCGCCTATCGTCAACTCGTGTATGAAACCCCTGGATTTACCGACTATTTCTACGCGGCGACGCCAATTCGCGAGATCGCCGAATTGAATATTGGCTCGCGGCCGGCCTCCCGCAAGGCCGGCCGGGCGATTGCGGATCTGCGCGCGATTCCCTGGAGCTTCTCCTGGGGCCAGTGCCGCGTCGGGTTGCCGGGCTGGTATGGATTCGGCGCCGCAATTACGGCGGTGTTAGGCACCACGGCCAGGGGTCGGGCACGCCAGCTCAAGCTGTTGCAGCGCATGTACCGGGATTGGCCGTTTTTCCATACGCTGTTGTCGAATGTCGACATGGTTCTGGCAAAAAGTGACCTGGCGATTGCGCGCCGTTATGTCGACCTGGTGGAGGACCGCGCGCTGGGGAAGCGCGTTTTCGCGACCATTTCCGCGGAATGGCACAGGACTCAGGACGCTCTGAACCTGCTCACCGGCGAGTCGCAGCGTCTGGCGTCGAACCCCGCGCTCGCCCGGTCGATCGAGCATCGCTTTCCGTATATCGATCCGCTCAATCATTTGCAGGTGGAACTGCTGCGCCGGTTCCGGGCGCAGCAACCGTCCGCAGTCGTCGATGAACGAGTCCAGCTCGGTATTCATATCTCCATCAACGGCATCGCCGCAGGCCTGCGCAATACCGGCTAACGCGGAACATCGCGTCCGCGCGCGGGTTACTCCAGCAGCGGATGCCCGGCGGGCAGTTGATGCGCATACCAGGTCGCGAGGCGGTGCCGGATGGTCTTCTCGCTGACCTGTTCCTCGGGCATCGGCGCGATCAGCTTGTCGTGCACCAGCAGGCGATAAACGAACAATGCCTTTTCGCTGGCCGAGTCGGTTGGTTCGAACACGGCGGCCTTGCGGTCTTGCGCATACTTAACACCGGCAAGCAGGGCGGCCTTGAACAAAGCCGCTTCGTGTTTGCGTTCCTTCATTTGAGATGTTTCTCGAAGAACGCGATGGTATGACCGATCGACAGCACCTGGTTGCTGCGTTTGCTCGCGCCATGACCCTCGTCGCCAAAAAGAATCAGCCCGGTGGGGATGCCGCGATTCGTGAGCGCCTGATGCATCTGCAAGGCCTCGCCGACCGGCACGCGAGGATCGTTCACGCCCTGAATTACCAGTAACGGCGCCTTGACGCGGTCCACATAGGTGGTCGCCGATAGTTTGACCAGCGCCGCGCGGTCTTTCGTCGGATCGCCATATTCGCTGACACGCAGCGCCCTGCGATAGGGGGCTGTGTTCTCCAGGAACGAGAGCAGGTTGGCGATGCCAACCTCGCTGACGCCGGCGTCATAGGTACCCGCGAAATACGTCATCGCCATCAAAGTCGCATAGCCACCATAGCTGCCGCCCGCGACCCCGATCTTCGGCGCCATGCCATCCTTCGCGAACGCCTTTCTGAGGTAGATCCCGCAGTCCTCGATGTCGGTGATGACGCTCAGGCGCTTTGGGCCGTTGTCGGCATCGAGCCACTGCTTTCCGTAGCCTGAGCTGCCGCGGACGTTAGGCTCGACGAAGATGAAGCCGGCATCGACAAACATCTGTGAATACGTGGAGAAACCCGGCTGCGATTGTGCTTCCGGGCCGCCGTGGAATTCCACGATGACCGGGCACAGCGAATCGATGCAGGCCTTGGGGCGCCATACGAACATCGGTATTTTCGTGCCGTCGCGCGCCGGATAGGTCTCGAGACTTGCCCGGGCAAACGTTTTGGTGTCAATCTCGGGCGTCGACGCTGCGCGCCAGCGGACCAGTTGCTGCGTATTCCAGTCGTAGAACGCCACGGTTGGTGGCAGGGTGGCGCCGTCGACGCCGATGGCGAGGAAGCGCCCGTCGCGCGACATGCCGCCAAAATACACGTTTTCCGCCTCAGGTAGTGCCGGGAGCGGCAGCTCCAGATAGGTTTTTGCATCGAGCACGTGCAGCCTGGTATAGCCGTCCTCGTTCATCGTGTACGCAATCCGCGTCCGCGCGTCATCGATGCTGAAGCTGTCGACCTCGTGCGCGACCTGCGGCGTGAGCGGCGTTTCGCGGCCGGCCTGCCATTCGTACAGCCGGTAGAAGTCCCCGCGCTTGTCGTGCTGCACGATCAGCGTGCCGGGTTTGCGGCCAAAACTGGCCGAGTAACGGACTTTCTCGCCCTGACCTAACAGAGGTGTGAGTTTCCGGGTCGCGAGGTCGTAGCTGTAATACTCGAACTGGTCGCTGCCGAGCAACTTGGCCAGCAGCAGCTCGTCGCCGCGGTGATCCGCGACTTGCCAGATGCCCGCCTCGCTGAACAGCAGCTCGCGCTTCTTCGTCGCCTTCTCGTAGCGGTAGATTGCGTACGACGCCGGATCGATATCGTTCGCCGTGAAATAAATCCAGCGGCTGTCGTCGGAGATGAACGCGAGTTCGGTTTGTACTTTCGCCTGGTGCTGAATTTCGACCAGTGGGCCGCCCTCGATGTCTTGCCAATAAAGGCCCGGGTTCTCCTGGCCACCGACGTCGCGATTGACGACAATCCATTTGTCGTCCGGAGAAACGGCAGCGGCCGAGGTGTTGTCTTCGCCGCCTGTCAGCTGGATCGGGTAGCGCATGGGCCCGTCCATGCGCCACACCTGCGAGTTGCCGGTGACCCGCCAGGTAAAGACCAGTCGCTCGCCGGTGCGGGTGATCAATCCGCCACCAGCACCGCGGACGTCGAGCATGCTCTGGATGCGGCGGCTGACCTGCGGGTCGAGCGCCGGCGGCGCAAACCGGGCGATGATCTCCGGCGTGACGCTGTCGGCGCCGAGCCCGGAGTAGGTGCCTGCGGGCTTGTTGTTAGGCTGCGGTGCTGGCACCTGCGCGCCGCTCATGGTGGCCGACAGGGCCAGGGTCAAACTGGCAAGCGCCAGACCGGGAGTGAAGCGGTGCGTGATCATGTGCATGGCTGCGTAAATTCCTAGACTGTCAATTGATTGCCGATCGGTAACTGCCGGATGCGCTTGCCGCTGGCGGCAAAAATCGCATTGCAAAGCGCTGGCAGCACCGGTGGCAGGCCCGGTTCGCCGACGCCGCCCAGCGCTCTATTGTAGTCGCCCGGCACCATATGCACGCGGACCTCGCGCGGTGCCGCCGGCATGCGCGTCAATTCGTACTGGTGAAAATTATCCTGCTGTGCGCGACCCGCCTTGAAGGTGATCGCGCCCGACAGCACCGCGCTCACGCCCATGACGCAGGCGCCTTCCAGTTGCGAACGCACGCGTTCGGGGTTGATTGTTGCCCCGCAGTCGATCGCAATATCGATGCGCGGTATCTTGAGTTCGCCCTTCGCATCCACCGCAATTTCCACGACGGCGGCGACATAGCTGTCGAAACTGTAGTGCGCCGCGATGCCAAGCCCTTGGCCCTTCGGCAGTGGCCGGCCCCAGCCCGCTTTTTGCGCGGCGAGCTCGGTCACCGCGCGCAGTCGTCCTGCGTCCACCGGGTAACGCTCGGGTGCCTGGCCATCGTTGTACGTATCGCCCGGCATTTTCAGCGTCACGATGCGGGCCGGGCCGATCACCTCGAGCAGGAAGTCCTTCGGGTCGCGTCCGGCCGCGGCCGCGAGCTCGGCGACGAACGACTGGATCGCGAACGCATGCGGAATATTGGACACGGAGCGGAACCAGCCGATGCGCGTGTGCGCGGTCGCTTCCGGATTCTCGATGCGGATGTTAGGAATGGCGAACGGCAGGTCGATGACGCCCATGCCAAGTTCATAACCGGCCTTCTGCTTCGGATCGTCGGCGAAGGTTGAATCGATCGTCGGCGCCACGGTGCGATGCAGCCAGCCCACCGGCATGCCCCGGGCGTCCACCGCGGCTTCCAGGCGTTCAACCGAAACGGTGTGGAAATAATCATTGTGCAGGTCATCGTCGCGCGTCCACAGGACCTTGACCGCCTGGCCGGCCATTGCCTGCGACAACAGCGCCGCTTCGATGCCAAAGTCGCACTTGGACCTGCGGCCGAATGCTCCGCCTAACAAGGTGACGTGGACGGTGACCTTGTCGGCCGGCAGGCCAATTCGCTTGGCAATCATGTCGCGCGTGCCCTGCGGCGACTGAAAACCACCCCAGACCTCGCATTGGCCGTTCACAATCCGCGCAGTCGCCGTCGGCGGCTCCATCGGTGCGTGCGCGAGGTGCGGCAGGTAGTACTCGGCCGTAATAGTCTTTACAGCGCTGGCTGTGGCAGCGGCGTAGTCGCCGTCATTGCGCACGACCTTGCCGGGCTGGCGCGCCGCCGCTTCGAGCGTGGCCCTATAGGCCACCGAGTCATAGCCGGCATGCGCGCCGTCGTCCCAGACGATCTTGAGCGCGTTGCGGCCCTGGATGGCGGCCCAGGTATTGCGTGCGATCACCGCCACGCCGCCGAGCGGATTGAACTGTGGCGGCCCTGGGGTCGCATCGATGGCCACGACGCGCACTACGCCCGGAACCTTGAGCGCCGCGGTTGCGTCAAAGCTAACAACTTTGCCGCCCAGCACCTGCGGTCGCGCGACCACCGCGTACAGCATGCCGGGCAACCGGGTATCGATGCCGTACCGGGTCTTGCCCGCGGCGATATCCTGGCCGTCGACGAGCCGGGTCTTGCCCTTGCCGATATACCGAAATTGCGCGGCATCCTTGAGCCGCAGCGCGGCGGCCGCCGGCACGGGCAGGCGCGCCGCCGCCTGGGCGAGTGCGCCATAGCCGAGCCGCCGGCCAGTGGCGGTGTGCACAATCTCGCCGTTTTTTGCCCGCACTTCGCCAACCGCGACCTGCCAGCGCGCGGCCGCCGCGGCTTCGAGCATCTGGCGCGCCGCCGCACCGCAGCGGCGCATCGGCATGAAGAAATGGCGCAGGCTGCGCGAGCCGTCAGTGTCCTGGTTGCCGTAGCGCACTTCATCGCCGGGCGCCTGGATGACGCGCACCCGCGCCCAGTCCGCGTCGAGTTCGTCGGCAACCACCAGCGGCAGGCTGGTGCGCACTCCCTGGCCCATTTCCGAGCGGTGGCACACGATGCTAACGACGCCGTCCTCGCCGATGGCGACAAATGCCAGCGGATTGTCGACCCAGCCGTGCGGCATGGTCTCCGCGCCGTAGGTGGGCAGCGTATCGGCGCGCAAGGCGTCCGCATAGCCAACCGCCAGCACCAGTCCGCCCAGGGTCGAGGCGTGCTGAAGAAATTGTCGCCGGCTAACATTGGCGATCAGCAACGGCATTTGCCCTGACGTCACATCCATGGTCATCCCCTGAATCGAACGAAGGCGCAGACTAATGCTGCCGCTCCTGACAACGCCTATTGTCAGGGATCGGTACGTTTTTTCCCAGCGTTCGCCGTCAGCTTGCAGACGGGTGATGCACCTCGATCGTTGAGTGAACGATCTCCTCGTGCACGCCGAGTCGCTCGCGGAGGGCGGCCGGGGTCAGCGATGGGTCGTTCGTCAGCACCGTCAGTGCGCAGGAATACACGTTCTTGCCCACGCGCCAGACGTGCAGGTCGGTCACGCGCGTCCCTGCCGCACCTGCTTCAATCACGCTGCGGATTTCGTCGACGACCGGGTGATCCATTTCCCGATCCAGCAGCACTTTGCCGGTTTGCACGATCAACCCATAGGCCCAGATCGCAACCACGGTGGCACCCACGATGCCCATGACCGGGTCGAGCCAGGACCAGCCGTAGAGCAGGCCGCCGCTGAGCGCGATGATCGCCAGCACGGAGGTGGCCGAATCGGCAACGACATGCACGTAGGCTGACTTCAGGTTGAGGTCGTGATGGGGCTCATGCCTGTGTCCAGGCGCATGCTCGGGGTGCTGCGCCTTGCCAAGGATCAGCGCGCAGAGGATGTTGACCGCAAGGCCCAGCACCGCGACCACAATGGCCTCCAGGTAATGGATCGGCTGCGGCGCAATGAAGCGCTCGACCGAACTGATAACAATCGTCACCACGATACCTAACAGGATAATCGCGCTGGCGAAGCCGCCCAGCACCTCGATTTTCCAGGTGCCGAAGGCGAAGCGCGGATCCTTCGAGTAGCGGCGTGCAGTGGCGTAAGCCATCGCGGAGAGGCCGATGGCGACCGCGTGCGAGCTCATGTGCCAGCCGTCGGCGAGCAGCGCCATTGAGTTGTACCACCAGCCGGCGGCGACCTCGACCACCATCATGCTGGCGGTGATCCACATGACGAGCCGCGTGCCGCGTTCGGCGGCAGCGTTGCCCGCATCGAACACGTGATCGTGATCCCAGTTAGAGGCTTTGTCAGCGTGCATTTGGTCCGCGCGCAATCAACTGACGCGTCGCAAACGTAACGCGTTGCTGACAACGGACACCGAGCTCAGGCTCATGGCCAGCGCGGCGATCATCGGCGACAGCAACCAGCCGGTGAACGCATACAGGACCCCCGCAGCTAACGGCACACCGAGCGCGTTATAAACAAACGCAAAGCTGAGGTTCTGTTTCATGTTGGCGACCGTCTGCACCGAGATCGCCCGGGCGGTTGCGATACCGCGCAGGTCGCCCTTGACGAGCGTGACCTGAGCGCTGTTCATCGCGACATCGGTGCCGGTGCCCATGGCCACGCCCACATCGGCCCTGGCCAGCGCGGGTGCATCGTTGATGCCATCGCCGGCCATCGCCACGATGTGCCCGAGGCCTTGCAGCTTTTCAACCAGCGCCAGTTTGTCCGCGGGCTTGACCTCACCGTGCACTTCGTCGATGCCCAGCGTTAGTGCGACCGACCTGGCCGTTGTGAGCCCGTCGCCAGTCGCCATGATCACGCGGATCCCGGATGCAGTCAGGGTGGCCAGCGCTTCCACGGTGGTGGACTTGATGGGATCGGATACGGCAAGAAAACCGGCGGCCTGGTTGTCGACGACCAGAAAGATGACGCTGGCGCCGCTGTTGCGGAGTACCTCGGCTTGCGCCGTCAGACTATCGATCGACACGCCAAGTTGCGCCATCAATGCCGCATTGCCCAGTGCCAGGGCTTTGCCGTCCACGTGACCGCGAACACCGCTACCAGCAATCGATGTAAAGCCCTCGGCCGGGACAAGCACGAGCCCACGTTCGCGGGCTGCGTTGACAACGGCAGTGGCTAACGGATGCTCGCTGCCCTGATCGAGGCTTGCTGCCAGGCGCAGCACGTCGTCTCCGGTAAAGCCTGGCAACGCCACGGCGCGATCGAAGCGCGGCTTGCCTTCCGTTAGCGTGCCGGTTTTATCCACGATCAACGTATCGACTTTGCGCAAGTTCTCGATCGCGGCCGCGTCGCGGAACAACACGCCCTGCGTTGCGGCCTTGCCCGTGGCAACCATGATCGACATGGGCGTGGCCAGGCCGAGCGCGCAAGGGCAGGCGATGATGAGCACGGCCACGGCGTTGATGAGGCCATACACCCAGCTGGGCTGCGGCCCGAACAGGCCCCAGGCGAGCAGCGTTAGCACTGCAATGCTGACCACGGCGACGACGAAATAACCCGCCACCTGATCCGCCATGCGCTGCATCGGCGCCCGGGATCTTTGCGCCTGCACCACCAGCTGCACGATGCTGGCGAGCACGGTCTGCGATCCCACACGCTCGGAGCGCATGATCATTGCGCCGTTGGTATTGAGTGTTGCGCCGATGACTTTATCGCCGCTGCGTTTGGTGACCGGCATCGGTTCACCGGTGATCATGGACTCGTCCACGGCGCTCCCGCCCTGAACGACGACGCCGTCAACCGGCACCTTTTCACCGGGCCGCACTCGCAGCATGTCACCCACATGCACCTGTGCCAGCGGCACGTCTGCTTCGCTGCCGTCGGCGTTGATACGGCGCGCGGTCTTCGGGGCGAGACCGAGCAGCGACTTGATCGCAGCGGAGGTTTGTGATCGCGCCCGCAGCTCGAGGATCTGGCCCAGCAGCGTCAGGGAGATAATGACCGCCGCGGCCTCGAAGTAGACGGACACGCGGCCCATCGACATAAATGAGGCCGGGAACAGCGCGGGCGCGACCGTTGCAGCCACGCTGTAAAGGAATGCGGCGCCCGTACCCAGTCCGATCAGCGTCCACATGTTAGGACTGCGACGCACGATGGACCGTGCGCCGCGCTCGAAGAACGGCCAGCCTGCCCACAGTACGATCGGTAGCGTCAGCACGAGCTCAATCCAGCTCTGGGTAGTCATATCGAACCATTGCAGCCGGTGTCCGGCCATCGCCAGCGCGGTGACGATGATCGTCAGCGGCAGCGTCCAGAGAAAACGCCGCCGGAAATCCACCAGCTCCGCATTGTCGCCGTCGTCAGGCGCGGGCATTTCGGGCTCGAGCGCCATGCCGCATTTTGGGCAGGCGCCCGCATGGTCCTGTCGAATCTCGGGATGCATGGGGCAGGTGTAGATCGTCCCGCTGGCGACAGGCGCAACCGACTCACCAACGAGATACTTGTCAGGATTGGTTTGAAACTTGGCTCTGCAGCCGGCGCTGCAAAAATAGATCGGTGCCCCGTGATGGCGCGAAACGTGTGGCGACTGCGGCGTCACGTTCATGCCGCAGACCGGATCCTTCAGCGGCTTGCTCGCATCCATGGTGTTTGCAGCTTACACGCCTTGTCCCGCGTGGCAGCGAATGGTGGCCGTCGCCCAGTGGTCCAGTGTGTTGTACAAATACAACGAATGCGCGTCACAACTTGCCGCAGTGCAATCAAGGGTTTAGAGTCGCGCCATCGGTAGCGGCGACAGCTTGTTTGCCGCGCCCAACAATCAACAGATAACGTGGAGATCGCTATGAATCGGACCGCTCGGTGGATACCCGCCGCAATTGCAGCCGTGTTACAGGTTATCGCGGCGCCCGCCCAGGCCCAGGACGAGAACGCCCTCGAGGAAATCATCGTCACGGCACAGAAGCGCGAGACATCTCTGCAGGATGTTCCGTTCTCGGTGGCCGCCCCCAGCCAGGAACAAATGCGCCGCGCAAACGTCACCGGCATCGTCGATCTCGCGCGCAATGTCGCTAGCCTGAGCATTGCCGATCTCGGCCCCGGGCAAAGTCAGATCGCCATGCGCGGCATCAGCGCGGGCCAGGTTATTCGCGATCAACCCGGCGTCAAAGAGCAGGTGGGCATCTACCTGGACGAGTCGCCGATTTCTGTCGCGCTGTTTACGCCGGATCTCGAGCTCTACGATCTGCAGCGCTTCGAGGTGCTGCGCGGTCCGCAGGGCACGCTGTTCGGCTCAGGCTCCTTGTCGGGCACGCTGCGCTACATCACGCAACAACCGAAGCTCGGCAAGTTCGAAGGCTCGGCTGAACTTGGCCTGAGCAGCGTCACCGATGGCGACACCGGCGGCGCCGTGCGCGGCGTCATCAATGCGCCGATCGGCGAGACTGCCGCGTTGCGTGTCGCCGCGTACTACAACCGCCTGCCCGCGTTCATCGATGCGATTCAGCCGGGCGGCGCGATCAAGAAGGACGTGAACCAGGGCGACCGCACTGGCGCGCGCGTGGCGATGTTGTTCGCACCTAACGAAAACCTGACAATCACACCGCGCATCGTCTACCAGAAACTGGAAACTGACGGCTATCCGCGCGTCGATCTCTTTAATATCCTGGCCAATCCCTTCACGACCACGCAGCCGCGCGTGACCATCGGCGATCTGCAGCAATTTACGCAGCAGCGCGAGGGCATCACCGATGATTTCAAGCTGGCCGATGTCAAGGTTGAATACAACTTGGGTTCAACCACGCTGACCTCGGTAACTTCATACACCGACCGTAAGGTCGTGGTGTTGCGCGATGCGACACAGCTGACCGGCAGCGTCACGTTCGACGTCGGTGGCACGGCCGCCGAAGTGCGCATCAGCTCGCCGTTGTTCGACACCACCAAGCTCAAGGTGTTCAGCCAGGAGCTGCGGCTGTCATCGAATGGCGGCGAGAACTTGCAGTGGCTTGCGGGCGTGTTCTATCAGGACGTCGACCGCAAATACGGCCAGAA
>JANLTW010000003.1:0-2348 GCA_031363155.1 Gammaproteobacteria bacterium
ACCTGGTTGACGATCTTCTCCGTCTCGACATCCAGCAGTGGATCGCCCCTGTTAGCTTGCTGGCCAATCGAAATATTCCAGGCGGTGATGGTGCCTGCCGTCATCTCGATGCCCCATTTGGGCATCGTGACCGCTGTAATCAGCTGACTCATTTCAGTACGGCACGAATCGCGGCTTCAATTTTCGCCGGTCCTGGCACATAGGCGCGCTCCAGGCTCGGTGCGAACGGTACCGGCGTATGCGGTGCGGTGACGATCTGGATCGGTGCGCGCAGCGACTTGAAGCCCTTCGAGGCAACAATTGCCGCGATGTCATGCGCCACGCTGCAGCGTGGCGGAGACTCGTCTACGATGACCAGCCGGCCGGTATTCTCAACGCTTTCAAGAATGGTCTCTTCGTCGAGCGGCGAGGTGGTGCGCGGGTCGATCAGATCGCAGCTGATTCCGTCTTTCGCAACGGCATCCAGCGCCTTTTCGGCAAACACCGCCATGCGCCCGATGGCCACGACCGTGACGTCTTCGCCTTCGCGCAACATGCTAGCTTCGCCGAACGGAATCGTGTACGCCTCGACGGGCACTTCGCCCTTGCGCGGATAAAGTGCCTTATGCTCGAAGTACATCACCGGGTCGTCGTCGCGTATCGCCTGGATCAGAAGGCCCTTGGCGTCGTATGGATTGGTCGGAATCACGACCTTGAGCCCTGGCACCGCAGTCATGAAGTTGTAAATTGTCTGTGAATGTTGCGCGCCCATGTTCATGCCCGCGCCCATCGCAGCGCGGATGACGACCGGGCAGGTGGTGCGGCCGCCGAACATGTAACGGAACTTCGCGATCTGGTTGTAGATCTGGTCCATGCAAACACCGACGAAGTCGGCGAACATGATCTCGGCGACCGGGCGCAGGCCCGCCAGCGCGGCGCCGCCCGCGGCACCAATGATCGCGGATTCGGAAATCGGCGTGTCGATGACGCGCGCATCGCCATATTTCGGATGCAGGCCCTTGGTCAGGCCGAAAATGCCGCCCGCAGCTTCGCGCTGGCCGGAACTGCCGCCGGCGCCGCCCGAGACGTCCTCGCCGAGCACGATGACCCGCGGGTCGCGCTCCATTTCCTGGTGCAACGCCTGGTTGATGGCGTCGCGCATTGTGATGACTGGCATGCTGTGTTCCGTCAGTGTTCTTTTGCTGTTAGTAGCGGATGTAGACGTCGGTCGTCAGTTCGGAGTCGGGCGGCAGCGGCGCGGCGCGCGCTGCGGCAACCGCGGCGTCGATCTCGGCTAACACAGCCGTGTCGATCGCGTCGAGATCGGCGAGTGGCAGCAGCTGGTCGCGTTCGACGCGAGTGCGAAAGCGTTTGAGGCAGTCCATGGTCTCGCGCTGCGTCGCCACTTCGCCCGCAGCGCGGTAGTTCTGCGGGTCGCCTTCGAAGTGACCGTAGAACCGCGTGGTCAGGGGTTCGATGGTGTAGGGGCCGGCGCCGGAGCGGCAATGCGCCAGCGCGCGCTGCATCGCCTCGTAGACCGCAAAGAAGTCCGAGCCGTCGACTTTTTCGGCGGGCATGCCGAAACCGCGCGAGCGGGCTGCGATATCGCCGGAGCCGACCGAATAGCTGACGCCGGTGTGTTCGCTGTAACCGTTGTTCTCGAAGACAAATATTGCGGGTACCTTGAGGACCACCGCCAGGTTCATGGCCTCGAACACCGTGCCCTGGTTGCAGCTGCCATCGCCGCCAAAGGCCACCGAGACGTTTTTGTTGCCTCGGTTGCGGCAGGCGATGGCGGCACCGACCGCCAGCGGTGGCCCGCCGCCAACGATTGCGTTGGCTCCTAACATCCCCTTGGTCACGTCGGCGATGTGCATCGAGCCGCCTTTGCCCTTGCAAAGGCCGCCGCTGCGGCCGTAGATTTCCTTCATCATGCCGGCCACGTCGCAGCCCTTGGCGATGCAATGGCCGTGGCCGCGATGCGTGCTCGCAATGTAGTCATCGTGGGTCAGCGGCGCGCAGATGCCGGCGGCCACCGCTTCCTGGCCGCTGTAAAGATGCGTGAAACCCGGGATTTCGCCGCTGGCGATTTCCAGGTGCAGGCGCTCCTCGAATTCGCGGATGGTCTTCATCACGCGGTACGCGGACCGCAGCTGTTCGATGCTCAGTGTCACGGCGGGTTGTCCTTGTTAGCTAGAGCGCGCCGGGCGGCTTGGCGCCCGGGCCATAGAGAAAATCATCGATGACCTTGTGGAAATGGCGGATGCGCAGCTCCTGCGCCCCAAGCCACAAGCCGCGGAAGCCCCTGGAATGCATGCCGGCCTGGACGCCCGGCAGATTGGCGGCGTCCTGATCGAGCACCAGGCCGA
>JANLTW010000006.1:0-7106 GCA_031363155.1 Gammaproteobacteria bacterium
GGTCGCAGCGTTCAGGAACTGCAATGGGTCCTGGACAACCTTGCAACCCAATGGACGGAAATCGCCAAGGCCGCCGACACCCACAGCGCGCCGTTCCTGGTGTTTCGCGAAAGCGACGCGGTGACCCGCGGCCTGCGCGACTACCTTTCGGACGATGTCACCGAGGTGCTGGTCGACGAGGCTAACGCCTTTGCCACGGCGCAGGAGTACATGCAGCGCTTCATGCCGGCCGATGTGCAGCGGCGCCTGAAACTTTACGTCGACGATGTGCCGCTGTTTACGCGCTATCAGATCGAAAGCCAGATCGAATCCGCGTACGCGCACAAGGTTCAGCTGCCGTCGGGAGGTTCACTGGTCGTCGATTACACCGAGGCACTGGTGTCGATCGATATCAATTCAGCGCGTGCGACGCGCGGCAGCGATATCGAAACCACTGCCACCAATACCAACCTCGAAGCGGCGGACGAAGTCGCAAGGCAACTGCGGCTGCGCGATATCGGCGGCCTCATCGTCATCGATTTCATCGACATGGAAGAGTCAGGCAATCAGCGCGCCGTCGAAGATCGGCTGCGTGATGCGATGAAGTTCGACAAGGCGCGTGTCCAGATCGGCCGCCTGTCACGATTCGGTTTGCTGGAGATGTCGCGCCAGCGTCTGCGGCCCTCACTCAGCGATTCGAGTCACTCGGTATGCCTGCGTTGCAGCGGCATAGGCAGCATCCGCACCGTGGAGTCGATGGCGCTCGCGATTCTGCGCCTCATCGGCGAGGAAGCGCGCAAGGAACGCACCGCCAAGGTGTTCGCCGAAGTCCCGGTGGACGTCGCCACGTACCTGATCAACGAAAAACGCAGCGCGCTGCGCACACTCGAAGACAAGTCCGGCACCGAAGTAGTGATTGTGCCGAACCTCAACCTGGTCACGCCGGCCTACAACCTGCGGCGCATCCGTGCCGACGAAATGGAAGCCCCGGAAAACAAGCGCCTCAGCTATCAGATGCCGACGCCTGCACCGGTCGCCGAGCCGACTGGCACCCACGAACAGAAGCCGGAACTGGAGCCTGCAGCGGTGCCAACTTTCCTGCCAGCCACGCCTGCGCCCCAGACGCTGGCTAACGCAGCCGCCGTGGTGGTGGCCCCTACCGCCGTTGCCAGTCGGCGCCCGGGTTTCTGGGCGCGCCTGAAGGCGGTGTTTGCCGGTGGCGGTGACGCAGCACCGGCACCTGCGAACAGCCATGCGCCTCGCAGCCATCACCATCCAGGCGGTGACCGTCGCCCGCGTCAGGGGGACCGCGACCGCCATCGTCATGGCCATGACCGGAATCGGGATCGGGATCGCCCGCGCAGTGGCGAGCCGCGTAACAAGGACCGCGACCAGCGGCCGGCCGGTGATCGGCCTGATCGCCCACAGCGGGCAGACCGCCCGCGTCAGGGCGAACCGCGCCAGGATCGCAACGACCGTCCGCGCGAGCATCGCCAGCGCGATGCCAATCGCGATCGTGAGCAGGCACGCCCGCCAGTGGCAGCTACACCGGTGGAAAACCTCGACCCTAACAAGTTCAACGACATCAACGGAAACGTCGCGGACAATTTCAACGCTCCGGTCGAGAACGCCGGCGGCCCCGGCGTGACCAACCCGGCAGGCGAGCGCGATCAGTTCGGCCGTACCGGCCGTCGTCGGCGCGGGCGCCGCGGCCGTCGCGGTGGCAGCCGTGACCAGGGCGGCCCAGCCGCGCAGTACGGCGAGAACACCGGTGGCGATGAATCGGGTGGCAACGCCGGCGGCAACTATGACCCGGCGCCTAACGATGGGCCGCGAGAACCGGCCGCGCCTGTCAGCAATGAGCCTCGCCCGGCGCTGCCGCCGGCGGCACCCATGTCCTGGACTGGCGCGACCCCTGCCGAAAAAATCTGGAGCAATGAGACGCCGCAGACCAGCGGCGATGACAAGCCGAAGCTGCTCTGGTCATCCAGCAATCTGGCTGATCGTCCACCAACGGATCGCGAATAGCTAACGGTTGGGCGGCCAGGAGCTGAGTAAGCCCTGCGCCGCCCATTTGGACAGATCCAGCACCCGCTCAAAGTCCGCGGCTTGCCCGCCATAGGGATCCGGCACGTCACACACCGGGTGCCAGGACCCTGGCAGCCAGGGTCTGCAACACCGCGGTCGCGGTCGGCGAGCGGCAGATATTACCGAGGCAGACCATCAACACCCGATACTCGCGCGCCGCGAGGTCGACCAGGTTGTTAGCCATCAGGCCTTCAGCAGGGCTTCGACCGCCGCCACGTCCTGGGGCGTATTGATGTCCGGGCCCGGCTCGGAAACCGCATCGGCGACGATGATCTTGTAACCCAGTGCCAGTACCCGCAGTTGCTCGAGTTTTTCCAGGTTCTCCAGCTCGCAGGCCGCAGCGCTGGCGGGTACCGCCAGGCGCTTGAGGGCTGCCGCTCTGTAGGCATAGAGCCCCAGGTGCCGGCGCGCAATTGCTGGCGGCTCAGCATCGGGCGCGCCATCGCGTTGCCAGGGAATCGGCGCGCGGCTGAAGTACAGCGCATAACCACGCGCGTCGGTCACCAGTTTGACCGCTGCCGGATCCAGGAACTGCGCGCGATCCCGCAGCCGGGTCGCGAGCGTCGCGACATCGGCAATTTTGTTAGTGGCTAACAAAGCGGCAACCTGGTCAATCAGCCCGGGCGGCAGCAACGGCTCATCGCCCTGCACATTGACGACGATGCTGTCGGCGGCCCAGCTGCGCCGTATCGCAACTTCGGCAATGCGCGCACTTCCCGATTGGTGCTGGGCCGAGGTCATCTCGACCTCGGCGCCGAAACCGCGCGCCGCTGCAGCGATACGCGCGTCGTCGGTTGCAATCAGGACTTCAGCGGCGGCGGACGCACACGCACGGGACCAGACCCATTCCAGCATGGTCTTGCCGGCCAGACTCAGCAGTGCCTTGCCGGGCAGGCGGGTCGAGGCGAAGCGGGCAGGAATAACAACACGAAACATGTTTGTCAGTTCAGGCGGCGCGTGACCGGAGCGTGCCCCTAGACCTCTAGCAACGGATCGTCCGCAGCCAGTGGACGCGCCTCGTCGTCCAGCATTACGGGTATGCCATCGCGGACCGGATAGGCGAGCCGGTCGGCTCGACACACCAGCAGCTCGGCGGCCGGGCGCCACAGCAGCGGCCCCTTGCAGAGCGGGCACACCAGAATGTCCAAAACCCTTGAATCCATGGAAACCTCTAGCTGTCCTTGCGGGCGCCGATTCGCGCCAGCAGCCGGGTCAGCAGCCGCTCGGCCTGCGGCGGCGGAATTTCCGCCAGCAGTTCGACACTGTACCAATGCGGCTGCGCGAAGCCGCGACATTTTACCGCATCCTTCCCGGTCATGAGTACCGGCAGGCTATCGCCAAAATTGAGTTCGCGCGGCGACCAGCGGTGATGATCCGCGGCCGCGCGCTCCAGGACCGCAAGACCGGCGGCTCGCAGAGCTGCAAAAAACCGTTGCGGCATGCCGATGCCGGCAACCGCGTGGACCGGCCGGCCACGCCACTGGGCAAGGTCTGTTAGCTCGGTTTTATCCGTCAGCAGCGACCGCAAACTGCCTAACACCAGGTGCATGTCAACACAGTCATTTGCCAGGTCCCTGAGCCCAGGGACGCCACTAGCGCCGGGGTCGCGGACCACCACTGCATCGACGTTGCGCAGACGACTGTGCAGTTCGCGCAGCGGTCCGGCCGGCAGCAGCCAGCCGTTGCCGAATCCCCGCTGGCCGTCCACGACCGCAATTTCAAAATCCCGTCGCAACGCGTAGTGTTGCAGGCCGTCGTCGCACACAATGACGTCGACACCGTCGCGCTCGACCAGCAACAGAGCGGCCTGTGCACGGTCCGCGGCGACTGCCACCGGCAAACCGGTCGCGGCCTGGATCAATACCGGTTCATCGCCATAGAGTAAAGGGTCTGCATGAGCAGGCAGGCGCGTAGGCAGGCGCTGTGTGCCGCCGTAGCCGCGCGACACGATGCCGACCTTGCGGCCACGCTGACTCAGTTGCTGCGCCAGCCAGATCACAAAAGGCGTCTTGCCGCTGCCACCCACCGTCAGGTTGCCAACGACGATTACCGGCACGCCCGGATGCCAGCTGCGCAACAGCCCGGCCCGGTAGGCAACGCGGCGCAACGCGGCGAGCAATGCAAACAATCCTGCCAGCGGCGCTAACAACCAGGCCGCCCAGCGCCAGGACGGCCGATACCAGAGTCTGTTGATGCCCTGCTCAGTCACACATTGAATTGCAGGCGATACAGCTGCGCGTAGATCCCGTTGCGCGCTAACAGATCGGCGTGTGTGCCCTGCTCTACCAGCCGCCCACCATCCAGCACCACGATCATGTCGGCTGATTCGATGGTTGACAGGCGGTGCGCAATGACCAGGGTGGTGCGATTGCGACGCAACGCGTCCAGTTCCGCCTGGATGCGCCGCTCGGACTCGGTATCGAGTGCCGAGGTCGCTTCATCGAGGATCAGGATTGGCGCATCCTTGAGCAACGCGCGCGCGATCGCGATGCGCTGGCGCTGGCCGCCTGACAGCTGCGCGCCCCTTTCGCCGGACATGGTGTCGAGGCCGTGCGGCAAATCGCGCGCAAATTCCATCACATGCGCCATTTCAGCGGCTGCTTCGATCGCCTGCGCGGCGGCACCTGCCGTGCCAAAGGCAATGTTGTTGCGCAGCGTATCGTCCAGCAACATGACATCCTGACTGACGAAGCTGACATTGCGCCGCAAATCGCTGCGGCGATACTCGCGCACCGAAACACCATCGACGCGGACCTCGCCGCTGTCCGGGTCATAGAAACGCGGCAGCATGCTGACCAGCGTGGACTTTCCACCACCTGACCTGCCGACAATGGCGCAGGTGCGTCCGGCCGGTACCGAGAAGCTGACGTTGCGCAGCACTTCTTCCTTGTCACTGCGGTAGCGGAAACTGACATCGAAAAATTCCAGATCGCCGCGCGCGCGCGTCAGCGCGCGCGTGCCGCCCTCGTCTTCGATCGGAGTATCCAGCACCTGAAAAATACCGGCTGCGGCTGCAATTCCCTGCTGCAGCGGTCCGAGCACATTGACCAGGCGTCGCAGTGGCGCGGTCAGCATCGACACCGCCACCAGAAAGCCGAGAAAAATATCCACCGTCATGCTGTGATCCAGCGTCTGGCGGATCGCGAGGAACAAGACTCCCGACAGTCCAAACGCGGCGACCTGCTGCACCACCGGATTCGACAGCGACTTGACGCCGACCAGCCGCATGTTGCTGTGCCGATTGTGTTCAACGACTTTTTCGAATGCAGCCTGCTGCTGGGCTTCGGCGCCAAACACCTTGATGACGCGCTGCGCGTCCAGCGTCTCCTTCGCGACGCGCGTGACGTCGCCCATCGAATTCTGGATGCGCGTGCTGTAACGACTAAACAGCTTGTTGATGCGCCCGATCAGCAGCGACACCAGCGGCGCTAACAACATGACGAAGGCCGCCAGCCGCCAGTTGTACCAGAACAGCATGCCGACGAGTCCGGCGATGGTCAGCGAGTCACGGATGATGATGGTGATGGAATTGGTGCTGGCCTCGGCGACCAGCTCGGTGTTGTACGTCAGGCGCGACAGCATCGTGCCGGTGGACGATTCGTCGTAATAGCTGACCGGCAAACGCAGGTAACGCGCGTACAGTTCTTCGCGCAACTTCATGACGACCAGGCGGCCAACCGCGCCCGGAAAAAAGTTCGATGCGTAGTCGCCAATGCCACGCAGCAGGAACAGCACCACGGCCCCCAGCGGCACGGTCCAGAGCATGTCGGCGTTAGGCTGGACAAAGGTACCGCGGACGAAGTAGGCCACAAAGTAACTGAGCGCCGCGTCGGTGGCCGCAAATAGCGTCATCCCGACAACGCCGATCATGAAGGTACCGAGGTGCGGGCGGACGTACGCAAGCAGTCGCCGGTACACGGCACGCGAATCGCTGACAGCCTGGTCGTTCAAGGAGTATTGGGACGCGCAGCGGGCGCCGCCCCGACGGAGTCCTGGTCGACAGTCGCGATGCGGATTTCGCGGAACCCGAGCTTACCCAGCACATCGAGTGCGCGCACCACCGACTGGTGCGTGGCCTCCCCGTCGGCGCGCAGGGTTACGCGCCGCTCTGACGCGCCCGGCGCGGTTGCCACCGACAACAGCGCGGCGCGCAAGGTCTCGGGACTCGCGTTCAGCACCTCCCGGCCGTCCACGCTGTAACTTCCTGAGCGAGTGACGCCCACGACAATGCCCGATTGCCGCTCGGCGCGCGTGGCCACCGTGTCCGCGTACGGCAGACGGATGCGCACCCGGCCTTCGTTGATGAAGGTAGAAGATAGCATGAAAAAAATGACCATCATCAGCACCACGTCGATGAGCGACACCAGATTGATCTCCGGCTCGTCGTTACGGCGCGTGCCGAGGTTCACTTGCGCGCCCCGTTGCCCGGGGCAGCGCCGGCGGCCTCGGCCGTGCGCTCAAGCGTATCAGCGAGCAAAATGGCTTCCTTTTCCATGTCGACGACAATGCGATCGATGCGCCGGCGCAGGTATTTGTAGCCCACCAGCGCCGGAATTGCCACGCACAGACCCGCCGCGGTGGTAATCAGCGCCTCGGCAATTCCTCCCGACAGCAGACGTGGATCGCCCGCGCCGCCGGCGCTGATGGCATTGAACGCTTTCATAATGCCAGTCACGGTACCTAACAAACCAAGCAGCGGCGAGATCGACGCGATGGTTCCAAGCGCATCGAGGAAGCGCTCCAGTTCATGCACGACATGCCGGCCGGTATCCTCCAGCCGTTCTTTCATCACTTCACGCGAACGGTGGCGACTGGCGAGGCCCGCCGCCAGCACTCGCCCGAGCGGCGAGCTCTGTTCCAGTACCTTGATAGAGTTGTCGGTGACCTGATTGTTTTCAACCAGCTGCCAGACCCGGCGCGTCAATTCCGGCGGCAGCACGCGGCGCGCCTGCAACGTCCACAGGCGCTCCAGGAAGATGGCTGCAGCCAGAACGGAACAGAGAATGATCGGCCACATCAGCGGACCGCCGGCCCGCACG
>JANLTW010000026.1:0-5385 GCA_031363155.1 Gammaproteobacteria bacterium
CGGTGCTGCGTCACGGCATCGGCCGCGACGGTCGCGCGTTCTATTCGATGCCGGCGTACAACTTTGCGCGGCTGCGGGATGCGGACGTCGCGGCGATCTACGCCTGGCTGCGCACGCAGCCGGTGGTGGAGCGGGCGTTTCATGAGTCGTTGTAACATGCCGACATGAACACCACCAATGCCACCCCCGCGGGCCAGCGGCAGATCGAGCAGCACCGCGAGTGGATGATCCGCAGCTACGTCGCTTGTCCCGGACGCGGCGCTGTAGTGGCCGGCATTTCTGGAACTACAAACGCAGACCTGGAGACTGGGTTCGCATCAGACAATTGCGCAGCTGAAGCCTAATGCATTATTGGTGGGTCAATCAGAATCAGACCTACCGCCACGAAGTGGACGGCGGCTATCTGTGGTCGCCGAAGCGTTCCAGTGGCAACCGACTCAATCCGTTCTACGAGTTCATGCGCGAAGTTGCGCCAGGCGATATCGTCTTTTCATTTTTTGATACACGCATTGCCGCTGTCGGGATTGTTAGCGGGTATTGCCGCGAGAACCCGAAGCCCACCGAATTTGGAACAGCCGGAACGAATTGGAGCGACATTGGCTGGAAAGTCGATGTGCGCTGGCGCGAGCTTCAGAACCGAATTCGACCGAAAGATCATCTGGCGGAGATTCGTCACGCGTTAGGTTATCAATATGCACCGTTGACGAGTGACGGCAATGGAAAACAAGCGGTCTATCTGACCACGGTCTCGCCGGTGTTGGCAGCGGAGCTGTTTCGATTGATTGGAGCAGAGGCCAACCAGGTCAAAGAGACGGCAGAAACCGTGAATCTGACGGAGCGCGACAGTCCCGCACCGGAGCGGGACATTGAAGAGTGGGAGAGGCGTGTCGAAACGCAGATCGCGACCGACACGACCATCACTGACACGGATCGCGAAGCCCTCATTCGCTCCCGTCGCGGACAGGGATTATTTCGTACACGAGTCCGTGCAATTGAACGCGAGTGCCGTATCACAAAGGTGCGTCGCGCGGAGCACTTGATCGCGAGCCACATTCAGCCGTGGAGGCGCAGCACGCATGAGCAACGATTGGATGGTGAAAACGGTCTGCTGTTGACACCGACCATTGATCACCTTTTCGACAAAGGTTTCATCTCGTTTGAGAATGATGGCAAGTTGATTGTCTCGCCGGTCGCCGACGGCCCGTCACTAGAAAGAATGGGTATCGCGATGACAGGCAACATAAACGGCGGCAGATTTTCCGAAGGCCAACGCCAGTATCTCGATTTTCACCGCGACAACGTGCTGCGGAAGGCGAAGGTCAGGGGCAGCAACGCGTGATCCGCCGGATAAGCATGAGAAAGCGACGCAAACGGTGCGGGAGCAGGCGGCATTCTTGAGTGAGGCGTCGGCCGCATAAATGGCGCTTTGAGTCTTTGAGGTCACACGTTGTGACCTCAAAGGGCCGTCAGTCTGACCGAGGAGGTCGCAGGTATCCGCCGTTAGCATTTGCCGACTCCAGGCGACAATTCAAGGAATTGAGGACACTGGTTTTCTACTTGGCCATGCCGCCAGCCAAAGATCAGTGAGGTTCTGATGTAGCGCCCGCTGACGCTCAAGTGCAGGCGTAGAATCATCGGCCATTGCCGAGGTGACCCATGTACTACGTTGTTGACACCACGAAATCCTTCGACCAGGCGTCCGCTGATCTTGAACTAGCCGTCAAGCGCCTGGGTTTCGGCGTGCTGCATGTCCACGATCTCGGCACCACGCTGCGCAGCAAGGGCATTGCATTCGGCGAACAGTGCAAGGTCTTCGAGGTCTGCAACCCGCAGCAGGCGGCCAAGGTCCTGAGCGCCGACATGCGGCTGAACATGGCATTGCCGTGCCGCATCTCGGTGTTTACCGACAAGGGCACGACGAAGATCGGGCTCATCAAGCCCGTGCAGATGCTGTCGGCCCTGTCCCAGGATGCGGCGCTGCTGCAGGTCGCCCGGGAGGTCGAGGACAAGACCATCCAGATGGTCAACGAGGCGAAATAGAGTTCGCGGCAAAAGCATCCGGCGTTGTTAGGGCAAGCGGCGTTGTTGTCGACGGAGCGGGCATCAGTTTAGGTGTGCATATCTAGGCGAATACATCGCAATAGGCGTATAGCCACTCGTTCGCGGCGCCGTCATGCTTTGCGGCATGACGCAAATCACGCCCTCGAAATTCGCGGCCGACCTAGCGGCGCTCTACGGCATTAGCGTCAGGCGCCTCTTGGTCCCTTACGAATCAACAGCTTGCCAACTTGAAGTCGCAATTTGCGACTTCAAGTTGGGGTGTAAAGCGCAGGCAACCGCTGGTCTAATTGGTGGTTAAAACATGGTCTAATCATGGTTCAATTCCTTCCTGGACATGGTACGCTTCCCGTCCGTTTGCAAGGGAGATAGCGCCATGTCAGCCCAACTCTTTGCCACCGTGCCTACACAAGATCACCTGGGGTTTTGGGCCAAGCACGGCCTCGACGCGCAGCGTGTGGCGAAATTCCTGGACTTGGATAAACGCGAGGTCGCGCGCATTGCCGAAGTTGCGCCCGCCTCGGTGCGTTGGGACAAAAAGATTCCACAGGAAGTGCTCGATCACATGACTCACATTGCCGTGATCTGCAGTCTGGTCGCGCAGTTTTTTCAGGGCGATGCGCAACAGACCCAGCTCTGGTTCCAAACCCGCAATCCGCTGCTGGGGAATATTTCGCCGCGCGACATGGTGCGTTACGGTCGTCACGAGAAGCTGCGTCGGATTGTCATGGATGCGTTGGCAGAGAATGGCATCCGGATGCCGGAGATGATCCAGGTTGAGGTTCAGGAGGCTGCGGGTGAAGCGGCGCCAAAGAAAGCCCGCGCCTCCTAGACGATCAACGCCGAGACAGGGCGATTATGGTCCGCCGTCTCTGGGTGTACTGGAAGAGTTCACAGGCGGCTCGCTGGCAAAATGGCGCGAAGCCGGCAGAAATCTCGCGCATCTCAGCGCGGAACTTTTCTTCGGTCTTGAGGCACACCGATCGCGTTTTTCCAGCGAGTTGATGGATGCCGTGCGCGCAGCTAACAAAGGCCCGTGTTCGCTGCGTGGATGGGCGCGGCTGGTGGACTATCAGTACACCAATCAGCCTCTGTCGATGGCGGGCAGCGTACACGGCGATGGCGGCAGGTTCAACATAGGCGCGTCTCTCAATCCCGCAACCTACACACCGTTTCCTGCACTGTACGCAGCAGAAGATTTTGCAACAGCGTTCCGGGAAAGGTTCGGGCTTGCGCACGATTCAACCGCTGGCGGGTTGACCGCCAGCGACATCGTTTTACGTCGCGAACAGTCGTTTACGAATGTTGCGTTGAATATTTCCATAGAAACGGCAATCGACGTGGGCGACCTGGCGTCACTGAAGCCGATTGCCGAGATTCTGGGAAAAATCCGGATGCCAGCGAGCATTGCCGCGTTGGCGCGCCGCTTGCGCCTTCGCGTACCCTGGTTGGTTCGCACGGCGTCAGGGCTCCAGCAACAACTGTTGCTTCCAAATTGGCGGGTGAACCCTGTGCAGTACGCGCTGCCGGCCAATTCGCAGATCTTTGGAAGGCTGTGCGCAGCGGCGGGCGTGCACGCGATTCTGTATCCGTCCGCGCGAAACGCTGGCCGGCAATGCATTGCGCTGTTACCGCAAAACTGGTTCGAGTCCACGAGTTACGTCGAACTCGTTGGACCTTGTCCGCCGCAGATTGAAGTTCGGCGCCTCGATGGCACCACTGCGGAATTGCGCGTTAGCTGAACCATGTGCTTTCTGTATATTGAAAATTGCGATGTCCGCTGATCTTGAACTGGCCGTCAAGCGCCTGGATTTCGGCGTGCTGCACGTCCACGACCTCGGCACCACGCTGCGCAGCAAGGGCATTGCCTTCGGCGAACAATGCAAGGTCTTCGAAGTGTGCAACCCGCAGCAGGCGGCCAAGGTCCTGAGCACCGATATGCGGCTCAACATGGCATTGCCGTGCCGGATCTCGGTGTTCACCGACAAGGGCACAACGAAGATCGGGCTCATCAAGCCGGTGCAGATGCTGTCGGCCCTGTCCCAGGATGCGGCGCTGCTGCAGGTGGCCCGTGAGGTCGAGGACAAGACCATTCAGATGGTCGACGAGGCAAGATTGAGAGATCGCCGCAACGCAGACGGTTCCACCGAGATCTTATATTCCGCCTGACATTTCAAGAGCTTAGGGCTTTAAGGTCGCAAAATGCGACCTTAAACGCCGGGCGGTAAACGCTGCTTTGATGTTGCAAAATGCAACATCAAAGTCTGGCAGAGGCGGGAGGCGCAAAGCGCCCATTGCCTTTGCGGAGCACGGCGCGATCATGGTGACGAGTGTTCTGAGTGTCGACGTTGCGCGCGCGTTTGTTAGATTTCTGCGCAAGGCCGGCAGGAATCGCGATGGCTTTCGAAACGCCGGCTCAATCATCATCCACTCATGAGCAAGGATGCGGAGCAATCGCCGGCCGAGATCGAGGGCAGGATTTTCGTTGTGCGTGGCAAGCGGGCGATGCTGGATTCCGATCTTGCCAAACTCTACGGAGTCGAGACCCGGGTGCTGAACCAGGCCGTGCGCCGAAATCGCGATAGATATCCCGGGGACTTCCTGAATGAGCTGACAAATCAAGAGCTTAGGCGTTCAAGATCACAATCTGTGATCTTGAACGTTGGCCGTGGATCAAATGCGAAATATCTGCCATTGGCTATCACCGAGCACGGCGCCATCATGGCGGCCACAGTTCTCAATAGCCCGCGCGCTGTTCAGATGACGGTTTTTGTCGTGCGTGCATTCGTGAAAATGCGCGAGTCGCTGCTGGTCAACGCTGTGTTGGCGCGAGAAATCACCGCGCTCAAATCGCGCGTCGACACGCTGGACGCCGAGACGCGCAAGCAGTTCGATCAGGTGTTCGAGGCGATCCTTGGATTGTCCGGGCCGGTGCGTGGCAGGCAGTGAGTGAACTGCTGTGTGTCGCAGTATCATCGCACCCATGGACACTAACAACTTGCCCACGCTGTTCCGCACGGCGACCCTGCAGGACATCGAGGCCCTGCGCCGCTTTGAACAAGGGATCATCGCGACGGAGCGCGCCTTCGACCCCACGCTGAAGGCGGGACGCCCGCAGTACTACGCTATCGAAGCGATGCTCGTCGCCGCGAACGTGCGGTTTCTGGTGGCGGAGCGCGGCGGCGAACTCGTCGCCTGCGGATTTGCGCGCATCGACGACGCCAAGCCGTATTTGAGCCACCCGCAACAGGCCTACCTGGGACTGATGTATGTCGACCCGCGGTATCGGGGTCAGTCGATCAATCGTGGCATCGTCGAACGACTCAA
>JANLTW010000045.1:0-4799 GCA_031363155.1 Gammaproteobacteria bacterium
CGTGCGGCGCTTCCTGCTGCGCGCCGAGCTCGATAAAAATGAAGCTAACATCCTGCGCGGCTTTCTGACCTCGATCCAGAACAAGCGCCGCCCGGCCGGCCGGAGCTGAAGCGGCATGAACGCGCCCATTTACCTCGACCACGCCGCCAGCACGCCGCTCGCGCCGGAGGTGCTCGCCGTCATGCAGGCGGTGCTGGGCGAATCCGGTGATTTCGGCAACCCCAGCTCCGTTACCCATGGGTATGGCCGTGCCGCGGCCGCGCGGGTCGCGCTGGCACGCGGCCAGCTGGCGCGCTTGTTAGGTGCGCAGCCGGACGAGCTGGTGTTCACGTCGGGCGCGACCGAATCCAACAATCTCGCGATCCAGGGCGTGGCGCGGGCGCAGCGTGGCCGCCCGGGGCACGTCCTGACCTCGCGCATCGAACACAAGTCGGTGCTCGATCCCTGCGCCGAGCTCGAGCGCCAGGGCTGGTCGGTCACGCGCGTCAAACCAGAGCGGGACGGCCGCGTCAGCGCGGCGGCCATCATGGCCGCGCTCAGGCCGGACACCGTGCTGGTCAGCCTGCAGCTGGCTAACAGCGAGACCGGCATGCTGCAGCCGGTGGCAGAAGTCGCGGCGCTGTGCCGCGCCCGCGGCGTGCTGGTGCACAGCGACGCCTCGCAGGCGCTGGGCAAGATCGCGGTTGATGTCGCGGCGCTGTCGGTCGATTTTCTATCCTGTACCGCGCACAAGATCTACGGCCCGAAGGGCATCGGTGCGTTGTGGGTGCACCCGGCCGCGCGCGCGCGCCTGCGGCCGCTGTTGTTAGGCGGCGGACAGGAGCGCGGCCTGCGCTCCGGCACGCTTGCGACGCACCAGATAGCCGGATTCGGCGCGGCCGCCAGGCTCGCCGGCGAGCGGTTCAGCGCCGACGCGGCCCACTTGGGCGAGCTGACGCTGCGGCTGTACCGACGCCTGCAGGCGCTGCCCGAGGTATTCCTGAACGGCACGCTGGACAACCGCCTGCCCGGCATCATCAATTTTTCGTTTGCCGGGGTGGAGGGCGAGAGCCTGCTGGCGCGGCTGCCGGGCATTGCCGTGGCCACCGGTTCGGCCTGTATGTCCGCCAGCGCCGAGCCCAGCTACGTGCTGCGGGCGCTGGGGCGCGATACCGAGCTTGCCCAGAGCTCGCTGCGGTTCAGCCCTGGCCGCGCCACCCGGCGCGAGGACATTGACGCGGCGGCCGACCAGGTCATCGAGGCCTTGCAGAGCCTCCGGGCGCTGGCCGGGCCGCTGCCGCCGCCAGAGGCTCCCTGGCGGGAAGGTCGGGCGGGACAGCGCGCCCAGGGCACCGAAGCTATTTTCCATATTCTGGCGTCCAAGGCCGGGGTCGTGACGGCCGCACGGGTCTCGATTTACGGTTGCCCCGATACTGCCCGCACGGCGGCGTGGCTCGTGGAGCAGCTTCACGGCAGGAACCTCGAGAACCTGCTTCCGGGCGCGCCGACCGACTGGCTTGAAAACCTGCAGATTCCGCGCGAAAAGCTGGGAAAACTGCTGGTTCTGGAAGACGCGCTGCGCAACTGCTTGGTAGACTAACTGCACATGAGCATCCAACTGACCCCGGCTGCCGCCGAGCGTGTCCGCAATTTCATCGCCTCCCGGGGCCAGGGCCTGGGTTTGCGTCTCGGGGTGCGTAAAACGGGCTGCAGCGGCTTTGCCTATGTCATCAACTACGCTGACAGCCAGGAACCTGGCGATATCGTGTTCGAAGATGCTGGCCTCAAGGTGTTTGTCGACCCCGCCAGCCTGCCGTTGATCGACGGCACCACCGTAGACTTCGTCAAACAGGGCTTAAATGAGGCCTTTCGCTTCAAGAATCCCAATGTGAAGGGCGAATGCGGCTGCGGCGAGAGCTTCAATATCTAGCGTTCAAGTCTCCCTGGGCCCCAAAAACACCTTGCGGCTCAAATACTTCCATCCGTTTTAGTTTGCTGAGTAGGCCGTGAAGCCGTTAAAATCCGCCGCTTTTTGACCCCCAGCGGAGAGGATTTCATTATGGCGCTAGAGCGCACTTTTTCCATCGTCAAGCCGGACGGCGTGGCGCGCAACCTGATTGGCGAGGTCTATCGCCGTTTTGAACAAGCGGGCCTGCGCGTGGTCGCAGCTCGTATGGTTCATTTATCGCTGCGCGAGGCCGAGGGCTTCTATGCCGTGCACCGCGAGCGCCCGTTCTTCAAGGACCTGGTCCAGTACATGACCTCGGGCCCGGTGGTGGTGCAGGTGCTGGAAGGCGACAATGCCATCGCGAAGAATCGCGAGATCATGGGGGCCACCGATCCAAAGAAGGCTGCCCCCGGCACGATCCGCGCCGATCTCGCGCAAAGCATCGAAGCTAACACCGTACATGGTTCCGACGCGGCGGAAACGGCCGCGGTTGAAATCGCATACTTCTTCCGCACCACGGAGCTCTGTCCGCGCGCCTGAGTGCCCGCGGATCCGCTCATGTCAGTCCCGGCCGCACAACTTCGCACTAACCTGTTAGGTCTGCCGCGTGCCGGACTCGAGACACTGGTGGGCGAGTTCGGCAGCAAGCCGTTTCGCGCCCGCCAACTGATGAGCTGGATGTATAAGCGCGGCGTGGATGACTTTGACCAGATGACTGATCTGGCAAAGGACTTCCGCGCCGTGTTAGCCGAGCGCGCCGAGGTTCGGGTCCCGGAAATCGTTTCGTGCAAGGATTCCGCCGACGGCACCCGCAAGTGGCTGCTGCGCGCCGATGCCGCGCAGGCTTTCGAAACCGTCTGGATCCCGGAGCCGGATCGCGGCACGTTGTGCATTTCCTCGCAGGTGGGTTGTGCACTCGACTGCGCCTTCTGTTCAACCGCGCAACAGGGCTTCAATCGAAATCTCTCCGCCGCCGAAATCGTCGGCCAGGTCTGGCTCGCGAATCGTGAGCTCGGTTGGACTTCCGGCGACAACCGCCGCATCACTAACGTCGTGTTGATGGGCATGGGCGAGCCGCTGGCCAATTACCGCAACGTGATACCGGCGGTGCGCCTGTTGATGGATGATTTCGGTTTCGATATCTCGCGCCGGCGCGTCACGCTCTCGACCTCTGGCCTGGTGCCGCAGATTTACAAGCTGGCCGAGGATGTGAACTGCGCGCTGGCGGTGTCGCTGCATGCGCCGGACGACCAATTGCGCAACGAACTCGTGCCCATTAACCGCAAACATCCGATCGCGGAATTGTTAGCTGCCTGCTGGCACTACCTCGATGAGCAGAATGGCCGCAGCGTGACGTTCGAATATGTGATGCTGGATGGCGTCAACGACGCGCCGGCGCAGGCGCGGGCCCTGGCAAAACTGCTGCGCGGCCATCCCGCCAAGGTGAATCTGATCCCGTTCAATCCATTTCCCGGCAATCAGTTCCGCCGTTCGCCGGCGCCCGTGATTGAGCGCTTTCGCGACGAGTTGCTGCGCGCGGATGTCATGGCCACGATCCGCAAGACCCGCGGTGATGACATCGACGCGGCCTGCGGCCAGCTGGCGGGCCAGGTCCAGGATCGCACCAAGGTGCGACTTGGCGACAAAGTCATACAAGTGAGTGTGCAATGAAAAGTGTTAGCTACCTTTGCCTCCCGGCCATGGTGATGGGTCTCGTCCTCGCGAGCACGAGCTCATTCGCGGCGGATCCCACGCCGACGGGGACACTGGACTCCCCCGGTGCGGCAGCCGCGAACCTGCAGCTGGGTATTTCCTATATGCAGCAGGGCAATCTGTCGCTCGCGCGCGAGAAAATCGACAAGGCATTGAAGCAGGACCCGAAAAACGCGGACGCACGCACTGCCTCGGCCATGCTGGAAGAGCGACTCGGCAACCTGCGCAAGGCCGAAGAACAGCACCGCGCAGCAATGCGACTGGGTCCAGGGCGCCCGGAACTCAGCAACAATTACGCGGTGTTTTTATGCCGCACCGGCAAGTACAAGGAAGGCGTCAAGATGCTGCTGGCGGTCGCTGCTAACAAACTGTATCCGACGCCGTATGCCGCCTTTACTAACGCTGGCGTTTGTGCCCGCGCCGACAAGCAGATCGATGTTGCCGCCGGCTATTTTCGCCGCGCGCTGCAGGAGCGGCCGAATCATGCCGAAGGCGTGGTACAGCTCGTGGATCTCGAGGTCAGCCGTGGTCGGCTCCCGGAGGCGCGCGCCGAAGTTGACCGTTTTCTGAGCGCCTTCATCGCTGATCCGGACGTGTTATTAAGCTGTGTTCAGGTTGCGCGCGCGCAGGCAGACAAGATCGCCGAAGAGCGCTGTGGCCGGCGCCTGCGCACTGATTTTGCGGGCTCCGACGCCGAGCGTCGCCTGCAGGCGATGAGTCCGCGTCGTTAGATCGCCGCCAGGATTGTCAGAGCCATGAGTACCGAAGCTGAAGCCACGCCGGGCAATACTGAGGCAGCGCACGCCGCCGCGGTGCTCGAGCAGCCGGGATTCGGCGCGCGACTGCGCAAAGCGCGTGACAGCACGGGCCGCTCGGCGGCAGAGGTTGCCGACAAACTGCATTTCGACGTGCGCGTCATCGAGGCGCTTGAGAATGAGGACTTGGCGGCGATGGGCGCCGCTGTGTACGCACGCGGGCATCTGCGTCGCTATGCCGAATACCTCAATTTGCCGGCACCCGAGCTGATTGCGCAGTACGAGTTGCGCAAGGATCACCCCGGCTACGTGCCAGATCTAACGCGCATCGCGCAAGCCGAACGGCCGCGTGATCCTAACAGAGTGCTGCGCTGGGTCTACGTGGTGGCAGCGGGCGTGATCGG
>JANLTW010000052.1:0-14752 GCA_031363155.1 Gammaproteobacteria bacterium
CCCCCAAACTCGCACCAACCCATCAGCGCAAAGTTGCTAACGGATCAAAATTAGATCAGGCTTGAATCGTTCGGGATGACCACATCAACACTGGCTCCATTACGCCGAAAATACCCGGCTCCTTTACGCCGAAAGATGACAAGCGGACGCCAGAGGGATAAAGTGCCCAGCCCACACACCAGCGGCGGCGCCACTCAGCTCGAACGTTGAGACTGAACAGCACATTCTCGCGGCAGGCCCGCTCGATCGAACGGCTGCTGAGAATCCCGCGCGAATACGCGAACAGGACCACCTTCAAAAGAACTGCCGGCGCGTAGGCGCTCGCGCCCGTCGCATCGTTGCAGTAGCGCGCGTCAAAGTCAGATAGATCCAACTCCTCGTCGATTAACTGCCGCAGCGCATGTTCGAAGGTGCCCGGCTGCAGTTGCGCCTGCAAATCCACCGCCCACAACTGCAAGTTATGATCGATCGGCTTGTAACGTGCCATCGGGTCATTCTCCAAACGCTGCGTTGTGCGCACCTCAATCTTGATATCTCTCACCGCCGCGAGCAAGATCAATCTATGCTTTTTCTACAGTCTCGTTAGGCAACTGCGAGGCTACGTCAAAACACTTAGGAGCGTCTCCTGGCTATCCAAAACAATTGTCTCGATACATTTTTACTCCGAACTGCCGCAATAAAGGCGCTCCTAAATCAGCAGACTAGGCACTGGCGCACGAAAGTTCGGCAATCGCTTCGCATTGCAATCATGCTCGGGCTTCTGTCACAGGTTTACCTGATCGCGAATTTATTTGCCGCTTTACCTGACGGCACAATGGCTAGCGCCTTTGCAGCTCCCTTTGATGGCTGGAATTTGTGGCTGCTCTATGCGGGCGGTGTGTTTGGTGCCGTCGCAGTCAGGTACAGCCACTTAGCCGGCAAAATCATGCAATCGTTGCAGTCACCTAACAAACCGTTTGACCGCCAGCGGCCCCGGTAGCATCCTAAGCCAATGATCGGTTACCGTCCTGTTAGCATAAGGCGGCTTGCGGCAGGGCGTTAGGTGACAACGAGCGTCATGCGCGGCATCATGCGATAGGCGCTGTACTCGCAGCAGTAATCGTCACGGAGTGTCGACCCGGCTATACGCTGTCGGGGTCGTGCTGCAACGAACGCATGCGTGCCAGCACATCCAGACCCTGCATGTTGAGATAATGCAGGATATCGATGAATATCCAGTTTTCCGCCAACTTGCCGTCGGCCGCGCGGTACATGTCGACCACGCGCATATCGGCGAGACCCGGGCCTGCGGTCATGCCAAGATAGCCGCCGGCGTTGCGCAACGTTAGATTAGCCCAGCCGAAAAAGCCGCCGAAGTTGCCTTCCGCGAGCCGGCAAAGGTGGCCATTGAATCGGTACTCGTGCCGCAACGCGTCACCAAACGGCGTGGCGTGCTGACGTTTGTAACGCGGGATCGTATAGGTTGCGCCGATTCCCGTGGGACCCCACCAGAGCATGTCTTCGTGCCAACTGCGCGCCATGCGTGCCTCCCAGTCGCCGCTGCGATCGCCCATGCCTGTTAGCATTTTGTTGATCGTTGCGAGCGTCGCGCGGCCACGGGCAGGATCCTGCGGACCGTACATCAAGCCTTCATGTGTCGCAGGACCCGGCTGCACCAGGTGAGCTCCCGTCTGAGGCGGCAGCGGGTTTTGTCCTGCCTGCATCATCAGGTGCAGAATGTCGCAAAAAAATGCGGTTTCGGCGATACGTCCGGCGCTTACTCGATCGAACTCCGCGTAGCGCAGCATGACGATTCGCCCCGTGGGCTGAATGCCCAGGAACGGTCGATCGAACAGCGCCAGCAAATGACCCATCGACACGACCCAAACCGATTGGAAACCGTCGATCTCGTTGCGACCGGCCATGAAGACGTCGGGCCGCCTTTGCACGCGCGTCATCGCGATCAGGAATGGAATCCAGAATGCATCGGCAACCGCTTGGGCGCCGCGCTGCTCGTGAAACGGGTGCATGCCGCGCCAGTGCCATTCGGGCGCAGTGCGTTGCGCCAGCACGGCGGCCACGGTCGAGGGTGACGCCTGTGCGAGCGCCGCATGATGCGCCTGCAACAGCTGCTTTTCGGATTGGAAATCAGTCATCGCCAATCATGACTCAGTGCGCCTGCAATGACGGAGCGCGTTGCAATGACTCCGGCAGCGACCACCACACTGCCGCCGCCAGGACGAATGTCAATGCGCCGACAAACATGATTGCCGGCAGTCCAAAGTTGCTCGCGATCGCCCCGGTCAAGGGCGCTCCGAACAGCGACACGATACGGCCCCAATTGAAAATAGAGGCCGCTGTTGCCCGCAGATGTTCGGGATAGAGTTCGGCGAAATACGGACCCCAGATTCCGGCGCAGACAAGACAGAACCCATAACAAAATCCCACGATGCTGTAGCTGAGCGGGCTCGCAGGGACATTCAAATAGACCACGATGAACACCGCGGCTAACACGAATCCTAACGCATTAGCTCTCCGACCAAAGCGGTCGGCCATCAAACCCCAGACGATCGCGCCAACCATGGATCCGACATGCAGCATCGTCATCACACGTCCGATCATGTCGGGCGAGTAGCCTTGTTGCTCGCGCAGATAGGTCGTAACCCAGCCGTTGAACGCTTGAAATGCGAAGAAATTCAAGCCGCACAGCAGCGCCAAACGCCATGTTAGACGCCAACGACCCGCGGCGAACAATTCCCGCATCACGAAAATACTGCTGCCCGGAGTGACAATGCGCGCCGCCGCGCTGCCCCAGGGCACGAGTGTCCGGTCGTTAGGAATCAGCACGAGCACGGCGACGGCGGCGGCCAGCGCGCCGACACCACCGATTTGCAGCACCGTTTGCCAGTTCGATGCATCGTAGTGCCGCCCGAACCAAGACAGCATTGCATCGCCGCCGTTGTAGACCAACTGCACTACTCCGGCCAGCAAGCCGCGCATTGCCGGTGGAAATAGTCCGATGTAAATGCTAACAGAACAGCCAAACACTCCGCCGAGAAAGAAGCCCATGACGAATCGTTGCAACAGCGCGGAACCGAAATCGGTGACGAACACGACGCCGCAAGCCGAAAGGCCGATGCCTGCCGCGATCACCGCCAGCAGATTGCGGCGACCGAAGCGGTCCGCAAGTTGCGACAACAGAATGGCGCCGATCAAGGCGCCCAGGCCCTGCAGCGTGTAAAATGTGGATACTTGCGTCTTGGTCAATCCCAGCGACTCGGCCATATAGGGCCGCAAAAAGTTCTCGGTGTTCCAGCAGAATGCGTAGCATGCATACGGAAACATGATCGTCGCGAATACCAGCAGGCGACGCTGTATCGACATATCTTCGGCACGCATGGTCACGACAGTTGCAACCGGCGTGGGTCGGCGCGCACGCTGACCGCCGCCCATGGCTGTACTGCGGATTCATTGCCGGCCTGCGGTGGCCCAGGCGGCCTTGGGTTGGTACCCACGAAATCTTCATCACGGGCAGATTGCATTCGAAGTCATTCTGGCCTAGTGTTTACGCCAGCGCAATTGGCAGGCGGTAGTTTTGACGATTTATCTAAAAACCGGCATTTCGGCGGAGCAGGCGTCGCGCGATGAAAGCCAGGTGCGCGTCACGGTCGAGAAGATGCTGTACGAGATCGAGCAGCGTGGCGACGCAGCCGTGCGCGAATTCTCGGCGAATCTGGATAAGTGGTCGCCGGAGAGTTTTCGACTGACGCGAGCGCAGATCGACGCGTGCTATCGCGAGCTGTCCGAAACCGCGATCGCCGACATTCGCTTCGCCCAACAGCAGGTGCGCAATTTTGCGCAAGTGCAACGCGGCGCCTTGCGCGATGTCGAGGTGGAGACTCTGCCGGGGGTGGTGCTCGGTCACAAGAACATCCCTGTTAGCTCGGTCGGTTGCTACGTACCGGGCGGCAAGTACCCGTTGGTCGCAAGTGCGCACATGAGCGTGGTCACCGCCAAAGTGGCGGGCGTGCCGCACGTGATTGCCGCGGCGCCGCCGTTCAACGGGCGGCCAGCGCCGGCCATCGTCGTCGCCATGGATATCGCCGGCGCCGACGAAATCTACGTGTTAGGTGGCGTGCAGGCGGTGGGTGCGATGGCGCTCGGAACCGAGTCGATCCGACCGGTGGATATGATCGTCGGGCCCGGCAATGCGTTTGTCGCCGAAGCAAAGCGGCAATTGTACGGCCGCGTCGGCATCGATCTGTTTGCCGGTCCCACAGAAACGCTCGTGATCGCGGACGACAGCGTCGACGGCGAGTTGTGCGCGACAGACCTGCTCGGTCAGGCGGAACATGGACCGAACTCGCCGGCGGTGTTGTTGACCAATTCATTGCCGCTCGCGCACGCGACCATGGCCGAGGTCGAGCGCCAACTCAAGATACTTCCGACCGGTGAAGTCGCCGGCAAGGCTTGGCGCGACTACGGGCAGGTCATCGTCTGCGACAGCTACGAGGAAATGTTGGCCAAGGCGGACGAAATCGCTTCCGAGCACGTGCAGGTGATGACCCGCGACCCCGACTATTTCCTCAAAAACATGCGCAACTACGGCGCACTTTTCCTCGGGCCCGAGACCAATGTTGCGTACGGCGACAAGGTCATCGGCACCAATCACACCTTGCCGACGCGCAAGGCGGCGCGCTACACCGGCGGCTTGTGGGTGGGCAAGTTCATCAAGACCTGCACGTACCAGCGCATCACGCCGGCCGCGTCGGTCGTCGTTGGCGAATATTGCTCGCGGCTGTGCGCGCTCGAGGGCTTCATGGGACACAAAGAGCAGGCTGACATTCGCCTGCGCCGCTATGCCCGCCCGCCCGGGGGTGCCGGCAATGGCTGATGCGGCAACGGCTGATGCGGCAACGGCTGATGACAATGTACCCAGCATCATGATCTTGCCCGGCATGATGTTAGATGGGCGCGCCTTGCCGCGAGCCAATTTGGTTGTGTTGCTGGAACGCCGTTCATGAAGCAGTCGGTAACCCGAATTCTCACGACGCACGTCGGCAGTCTGCCGCGCTCGTCGGCCGTCACCGACGTGGTCTTTGGCCTGGAAAAGGGCCTCGACGTGCCGCGCGACCAATTCGTCGAAGTCATCGGCGCTGCGGTCGCGGAGGTGGTGCGCAAACAGGCGAGCGTCGGGGTGGACATCGTCAGCGACGGCGAGATGAGCAAGATCAGTTACGCCACCTACATCAAGGATCGATTGACCGGCTTTGACGGCGACAGTTCGCGTGATCCGCCGCGCGATTTGCAGGACTTTCCCGCGTATCTCAAAAAGCAAGCCGCGAGCGGCGGCACACCGACGTATCGACGGCCGCGTTGTGTTGGACCGATCGCCGCCAAATCTTCACAACCATTGCAGGATGACTTGCGCTTTTTTCGCGACGCGCTGGCGGCCGATGATGCTCGCGCGGTTGTTAGCGAAGGCTTCATGAACGCCGCTTCGCCCGGTGTCATTGCGCTGTTCCAGCCTAACGACCACTACCCGGATCACGAAGCCTATTTGCGCGCGCTGGCGGAGGCGATGCGCCCGGAGTACGAGGCCATCGTCGCGGCCGGCTTCGTGTTGCAGATCGACTCACCGGACCTGGGTCTCGGCGGCCACACGCTGTTCAAAAACCGGCCGCTGGCGGAATACCAGCGCCTCGCGAGCTTGCACGTCGACGTATTGAACCAGGCGCTGCGCAATTGCCCGGCCGACCGCGTGCGCCTGCACATTTGCTGGGGCAATTACGAAGGCCCGCACCACCATGATGTACCGATGGAGGTCGTGCTGCCGATCGCGTTGCGCGCCAAGCCGCAGGCCTTGCTGTTCGAATCCGCCAATCCGCGCCACGCGCATGAATGGACAGTGTTCCGCGACACGACCATACCCGATGACAAGATTCTGGTGCCCGGCGTCATCGATTCTGTTAGCAACTTCATCGAGCATCCGCTGCTGGTCGCCGAGCGGCTGCAGCGATTCGCGGACATCGTCGGGCGCGAGCGGGTAATCGCGGGCACCGATTGCGGCTTTTCGACGTTCGCCGGCTTCGGTGCCGTTGATCCGGATATCGTCTATGCGAAGTTGGCAACGCTCGCTGCGGGCGCGCAGATCGCGAGCGAACGACTGTGGCACGGCCAACGGGTGAGCGCGTGACTCCGCAGGCAATGAGTGCGCGTCTGGTCCGTTATGCCGAGCTACGGCCCTGCACTAACGCATTCATCGATACACACACGCCGGGCAGCGACCGCAAAGAGAATTTCACCATCATCGGACCAGGCGTTGCCGAGAATCCGGAACAGCACGTGCACATCCGCGTTCCGCACGGCTTCAACATCGGCGGAGCGCGGCAGCCGCCGGGCTGCACCAATTCGCAGCACAGTCACGAAACCGCCGAGGTGTTCGTGATTCACAGTGGAGGATTTCGCTTCAAGACCGGCGAGCGCGGCGACGCTGGCTTCGTCGATCTCGATCCAGGCGACGTCATCTCGATACCGACCCGCGCATTTCGCGGTTTTGACACGGTAGGCGATGAAGACAGTTTCATGTTTTCCGTTTTGGGCGGCGACGATCCGGGGCGGGTATTGTGGGCGCCGTACGTGTTCCAAGCTGCGGCGCAATACGGCCTCATTTTGTTAGCCAGCGGCCGCCTGATCGATACGCGCAAAGGCGAGGCGGTGCCGGTGGACGATGCACCGATGCCCCCGACCAACGCCAACGACATCGCAATGCTCAAGCAACTGAGTGGGACCGACATCCAGGCTTGCGCTGTCAAGCGCAGCGAACTGCGGGCGGCGCCGCTTGGCCCATTTGCGCAGTTCCCGGGCGTGCAAGAGTGCCCGATCGTCGGTGCAGCGAATCCTGCCGAAGGTATGCCCGCCGGCCGTCTCGATTGGCCGCACGGCTTTCACCTGCGCGGGCTGCGCCTGACGCAAGATGCCGGCATTCCGCGGCATGCACGACTCGAGGAGGAGGTGCTGTTGTTGCATCGCGGCGCGCTGCAGTTCGACTGGCCGGACGGCAGCCTGGCACTCGGTGCCGGCGACACCTTGACGGTTCCCAAAGGCCTTATCAGGGCCTATCGCAACGTGGGCCGGACGCCCGCGGAACTCTACGTCGTGCGTGGCGGCGATCACCCGGCGGCGCCACAGTTCGCTTAGCCGCGCAGTTTTTGCAGCAGTTGCTGCGCGCCGTCGAGCAGGAACCCGTGGTCGGATCCCAGAATGAACAAGCTGGCGCCGTGCGTGGTCCATTGGCGCGCCTCGGCAGGGTCGGCCACGAACATTCCGACCGCAACGCCCGCCTGCCGTCCGGCGGCGCAAATTTGCGCTACCGCCGCCACGACCGCGGCATCGTCCGACCGCGATTTTTCGAGCGACACTGTTAGGTCGATACGACCGACGAACAGGCAATCGACGGCGGCGACCGCGGCGATTTCCGCCAACGCCGCGAGCGCGGACGCATCCTCCACCTGCAGCACCACCGTGGTTTCGGCGTCACTCAGCTGCCGGTGGCGCGCAATGCTGCGGGCGCCGAAGCCAGCCGCCCGCGTCGAGCCCGCATAGCCGCGACCGCCAGGTCCGAAATGGCAGGCCCGCACCGCATCGCGGGCCTTTTGCGCCGTATCGACATGCGGCACGAGCACGCCACTGGCACCGCAGTCGAGCGCATTCAAAATCAAAGCAGGATCCGCCGCAGGCACGCGCACCAGGGTCGGCATGTCCAGTGCCCGGCAAATTGCCAGGCAGGCGTCGAGCTCGGTCCGGCCAAATGGCGAGTGCTCGGCATCTAGAGCCAGCAGGTCGAGCTCGCTGCGGCACAACACCTCGCAAATCATGGGGGCGGGCGTCTTGACCCAGGTGCCGACCAGTTGCGCGCGCGCGCGCAAGCGCTGGCGAAAGGTCGCGCGACGCGATTCGGTGCTCACGACCGCTCCACGCTGCGCCGTAGTCGTGCCGAATTCCCTGGCACCATGACCGGCGAGAACATGCGCTTTTCCGGTGGCAGCTCCGGATTGGCAATGCGTTCGCAGATCATCGATACCGCTGCGTCCGCCATGCGCTGCACCGGCTGTGCGACAGTTGTCAGGTCGTAGCTCGACCAGCGCGCTGGGCCCACACCGTCGAAACCGACGATCGAAATATCCTTGGGCACGTCGAGCCCATAACGAAAGCGGGCTTCATCCATGCAGCCGATCGCCATGACATCGTTGGCACAGATAACGGCATCCGGGAGTTTGCCGATTTTCTGCTCCAACGATCGCAGGCCTGCGGCTCCGCTGTCGTAACTGTAGTCGCCGATAACCACGGCCGTGTTCTTGAACCCAAGTTCGGTGAGGCTGTCGAGCGCACCCTGCGTGCGCTCCACGCTGACGGCCGAATCCACCGGCCCGCTGATGATGCCGAAAGTCTTGTGACCCGCACCGACCAGTCGTTTGACCAGCCAGCGCGCGCCCTCCGATTGATCGCAGCAAACCGCATTGACCGGCCGGTCGTGCAGCGTCCGGTTGAAGAACACGAACGGCACGCGTCGGCGCTCGATCATCTCGACTTGCGAACTCGACAAGCGCGCGGCTTCCACGACCCCATCGACCTGATACTGCAAAATCTGATCTAACAAAACGTCGATATCGCTCTCGTGCTCCAGCGTGAACAACAACACGCGAATTCCGCGACCCGAAAATCCGCGGCTCAACTCCACCAGCACCTCGGGATAGTATTGATTGGTCTGCTGCGAAATCACGACCGCAACCATGTTCGAGCGTCGCGTGATCAGACTGCGGGCAATGGCGTTAGGTTGGTAGCCGAGTTGAGTCGCCGCCTTCATGACCCGGGCGCGCATCGATTTGGAAACCGAGGCGCCCGGCTTGAAACAGCGTGACACCGCCGACTGCGAAACGCGCGCCAGCTTGGCGACGTCGTATGAGGTGGCGCGGCCACTGTTGTCGCGCGGGTGGTTGTCGCGGACAGGGCTCGAACGGCCGGCTTTGTTGCGCAGCGAGCTTGCGGTACTCATCAAACCATATTGCAGCAAAATAGTCGCGCTTGCACCCCGGCGCGGGTTATCGCACTTCCGGCCAGCGTGGCGTGGCGCGTTCCACGCGAAACTTGAGATCGTGAAAAATGTCGAGGCCCATTTGGTGAACGATATGGGGAATATCGATCAGCACCCAATTGTCGATGATCTTGTCGTTCGCATCGAGCCGGTACCAATCGGCGACTCGCATTCCGACCTTCTGTCCTGAAGGTGGAAGACCCAGCCATTCACCTCCTAAATGTGTAGCCTGCAGTGACGGCCAACCGCCAGTCACGGCATAGCGGCCGTCACCTATGCGTACATAGTGACCCGGCCCGTCTTCAGGTCCGTCATGTTTGCGGTCGAACCCGTGTCGATCGGGAAATGCCTGTAGGAACAGGGCGCCATGATAGTCGCGAAATCCGCGCTGCCCGCGCATCGAGCCGATGCCGGCCGGCCCGCACCAGTTCATGTTGGCGTGCCAGTGGGGGCTGTGCCTGCCGGGCGTCGACGCCAGCGATTTAATTTCTTCGGGCTTGGGCAAACCGACCTGCATTTCCCTGACAATGCGCATTGTGTTAGCACCACTGACGGGATCGCAGTCGTTAGCAGTCGCGCCTGTGTCACACGGTGGAAATGGCCACTGCTCCGCGGTTCCTGGCATCGGCCGGAATGGGTAAAAACCTGCCTGACGCATGACGTCGACAATATCCAGCAGAATGTAGGCCTTCGAAATCTTGCCTTCGCGCACAATGGCGTTAAAACCGAAACGCAGGAATGTTAGCCCGCGCGTCGGTGGAATACCGAGCCAGGGCGCATCGAACGTGCCCATGACATGGCTCAGAGCGCTGGCTTGGGTGCGGCCTTCATATTCACCGCCAATGGCGAAGGCGATGCGTTGTTCGTAGTCCGGAAACGCAGCGCGCAGCGGCAGCCAAAATTGTTCCGCTACCTCCTTCAAGCCAATGATCGAGTTGAACGGGTGGAAGATTTCCCAACGACAATCTGCATGGCAACAGTCCGCGAGAACTTGGCGCGCATCCCCGGACGCCATGTCCTGCAGGAACCGTGCGATCAGTCGTTTATTGCCGCTGTGTTGAGACATCTCTTCTCCACTTTGTGTTGGTTGTCGTGCGGCTGAGCTTGTTGCAGGCAGCAGCGGCGCCAGAACAAGTCCTGTAGTGAGCCGGGACAAGACTTGTCGCCTGGAACTGCGCCGACAGTCATCGAACTTGTACCCAAGCATGATGCGTGCTCCCGGAAATCCCGCGCTCAAGTGTAGCAATGCCCCGAACGGCGCGATAGCGAAGGTTTGCATTCGAAGGCAGATGGTTTTGTGCCGGGAAAACAACAGTATTGTGCCACCTCAGTCGTCCAATTGAGAATGCGATTGCAATCCGCGGATAGTTTGTAGTAGGGTCGTCCCGCCAATCAGCAGTACAACGAGTGGGGGATCCAGCATGAGCAGGAAAAATGCCTTTCTAGTGCGTGTCACGAAACCGTGCGGTCCGCGAATTTCGCGCCTTGGCCTATTGGCCCTGGCTGCAGTGGGTCCAGCGTTTGCGCAGAATCCCAGCACGGACAGGAGCACCGATCAAATCGAAGAGATCGTCGTCACTGCTCAGCGGCGCGAAGAATCGCTGCAGGATGTCCCGCTGTCGATCGTCGCGCTCGGGAGCGAAACGCTCAGGCAATACGACGTGACTGAAGCGTCGCGACTCGAACAGCTGGTACCCGGCCTGCGCCTCGGGCGCTCGGGTGCCGACCCCCGCCCCGCGATCCGCGGCATCTACACCGAGTCGATCCAGGGCAACGCCGACCCGCGAGTCGGCTTCTACGTCGATGAAATCTATCAATCGCGCACCTCGCAGACGAGCGTGCCGTTCGTCGATCTCGAACGCGTCGAAGTGCAAAAGGGCCCGCAGGGCACGCTCTACGGCCGCAACAGTTTCGGCGGCAACATTGCGATCTCGACCGCCAAACCCAACGACAAGTTCGAAGGCGGCGTTTCGCTTTTGCTCGGTGCCTATAGTCGGGTGATGGTGGACGGCTATGTCAACCTGCCTATTAATGAAGCTGTCGCAGTTCGCTTTGCAGCCTATGCCGAAAAGCGCGACGGCTTCATTGAGAGCGCAACTGCGCCGGGCTTTGCCGATCAGGACGATAAGGACCAGCAATATTTCCGCGCTTCGTTGCGCATTGCACCCCCCGACAGCGCGCTCGAGATTATCCTGCGCGCATCGCACTGGAATGATGACAGTAAGGGCAATGGCACGTTCAATGCCAAGGCGATCGGGCAGTTCATCGATCCCGCGTTGGTCAGGGCGCCTGGCGGTACCCTGACCGTTGGCGGCGCGACTTTCACTTTTCCCAATGGCTATAACGGCCGGTCGTTCCAGGGACAGTTCCAGCCCTTCGGCACGTTTCGCGACGGCATCGTCGACATCAACGGGGCTGACATCGGTTACCCGATTCTTGGCCCTTATAAATTGCTGAACGATGCGCCCTCAAAGCAACGAATCAAGTCGACGCAGGTCTCGGCGGTGATCAACTACGACATCGGCGACACGATGCGGCTACGGTCGATCACTGGATACAATGACTTCAATGCTGTGCGCAGCACCGATAACGATGGGACGCCCGCAAATTGGGGCATCGGATACTTCCTGACCGACAACAAGGCGCTCAGCCAGGAACTGCAGTTGCAGTCGACCGGCGAGGGCCCGTTCAGTTATACGGTTGGGGCCTATTACTTGAGCGATGAGGTTCCTGACGGCTTCTTCTCGCAGCGCATTCGCGGCTATTCAACCGCCGGCGCGCTCGCCAATGCTCCCGGCACTGGCGGCTATCCACTCTATTTCGGCAGCAATTTCACGACCTTGCCGAGTTCGGGCGGGGCCGTGGTCAACCCTCCATCGACAGCATTCATCACACCCAATGCAAGCGATGCCTTCAACCCGCTCTCTTGGGCCAAGAACGTCAGCTATGCGGCCTATGCGCAATCGTCTTATACCTTTGCAAATCGGCTGACGCTAACCGGTGGTTTGCGCTACACGATCGACAAGAAGGACTTGCGATCGGCGCTGTCGACGCCCGGTCTCGCGCTTGGAGGCGGCTATCTTGTGTATCAGCCTTCGACCGACTTCAATCACACCTGCGATGGCGTGACGGCGGCCGATCCATCATCGACCGCAGCCGCGGCAGCGGTGGCCAATGCGCTGACGACGCGCTGCGGGCAGAAGACGTTCAAATACTCCACCTATCGGGTCGCGGCGGACTACAAGATCAGTGACGATGTCCTTGTCTATGCAAGCTATTCGACCGGTAAGCACTCCGGCGGTTTCAGCTATTCGCCGATCTCTAACACGGCTGGGCAACCCCTACCGCCCTACGACACCGAAAGCGTCCAGGCGGTCGAGATTGGGCTGAAGGGGACGTTCTTGGATCGTCGGCTCCAATTCAACGCCGCGGCGTTCTACAACCTCTACGAGGACTTGCAGGTACAAACGAGCTTTCCGAACCCGCTGGTCAACAACAGCGTCATTACCTTGCTGAGTAACGGTGCGAAGAACAAGACGCCGGGTGTCGACCTGTCAATCATCGCCTTCCCGATTCCGAAACTGCGTTTGAATGCGGCGCTCAACTACCTCCGCGCGCGTGACGATCCGTTCCCCGTGTCGGTCACCAACAATGGCGTTTGCGGCGTCGTTGCGCCGGGTGGCACCTGCACAACGCGGCCTGAGGTTCAATTGGGTTACCTTGGCGGCATCCTGCCGAACCCGGTCAGCAATCCCGAACTTTTCGTTCCGCTGTTGGGTACCAATGGTGTGCAAATCGTCGCGGGCGGCGTACCGCAGTTCACCGCGCTCGGCTACAACACGCCGACGCGGGTGCAGAACACCCCTGATATCAGCGCACAGTTGGGATTGGCGTACGAGTTCGACTTGGGCGAACGCGGCACGCTGACCCCCGAGGTGCAGACACTGTACAGCGGCAGTTACCTGCTTTCGCGGGCGTTCCCGAACTACCTGCAGGACTCGTATACCAAGACCGAGGTACGCGTAACCTATCGATCTGCCAACGCGCGGCTGTCGCTGCAGGCGTTCGTCGAAAACCTCGAGGACGAGGCGACGATCGGACGTGTGACCGTGGCAAGTGGTGGCGGGTTCAGTGGCAGCTACGCTGCGCCGCGAACGTGGGGCGTGAAGCTCGGATATAAATTCTGAGCGACGTATGTTCGGGCCCGGGGTTGCTAGCGGCAACCCCGGGCTTTTTCTCGCCTGACCAGTGTGGTGCAAGGCGACGGTGCTGAGTGCACGAGAAAACTTACGTGAGCAATACACCCCCGCCACTGACCAGGACGTTCAAGTCCTTGTTCGCAGTCGGCAGCACTGCCGAGGCGATCGTAATTTCGACGATCTCGCAGTTTCTGTTGCTCTACTACAATCAAGTCCGTGGCCTGCCGGCGTCCATGGTCGGGGTGGCGATTTCCGCAGGTCTGGTGGTGAATGCATTTTGGGATCCCATCGTCGGATCATGGTCCGATCGCTCGCGTACAAGGCTGGGACGGCGACACCCTTTCATGTTCGCAGCCATACTGCCTGTCGGTATCAGCTTCTGGGCGTTGTTCAATCCACCCAACTCGTTAGGCCAGACGGGCCAGCTGATTTGGCTGGGTGTCGGCAACATTTTTCTGCAGCAGGCATTGGCGGTATTCCACACGCCGCACCTGGCGCTCGGCGGTGAACTGTCGCAGAACTATTACGAGCGATCTAACGTGATGAGTTACAACACCTTCTGCCTGTGGGCCGGTGACACCTTGTGCTGGATTTTTTCGTTTGGAATTTTTTTCCGGGCGCATGGCCAGTATTCCAATGGCGCGCTCGATGCAACGCGCTGGCCGACATTTTCGCTGGTGATGTCGTCGGTGGTCGTTAGCATCCTGTCGATCTCGGCATTTTTCACGCGCTCGCGCATTCCCTTTCTTCGCCAGGCCGATCCGCAAGCGCCGCGTTTCGGCCTGCGCGAATTCGGACGCGACGTTGCGCGCGCCGTGTCAAATCGCAACTATCTGATGTTGCTGATCGGCTTTTTTTTCCAGTCGCTGATGACCGGCGTGCGCGGCGGGCTCTGGATTTACACGGCAACTTACTTCTGGCAGCTCAAGAACGACCAGATCGTGTATTTCTCGGTCGGCAGCTTCATCGGCTACCTTTTCGGTGCCACGGTCGTCACGCGCTTGCACCGCCGCATCGACAAGCGCTGGACCGGCGCCGGCGCGGCGCTGATTTACAGTGTTGGGCCGGTGATTCCGCTGGCGCTCGGCTATTTCGGCGTACTGCGACCTGACACGCCGGGGCTGCTCGGCATTCTGATTGCGTTTTCGTTGCTGCAGCACCTCCCTTTCAGCCTGATGACGACTACTTTCTATTCGGCGCTGGCGGACATGGCCGATGAAAACGAACTGAAGTACGGCGTGCGACAGGAAGGCGTGCTGTTTTCGACGCGCACCTTCTTCGCCCGCATCGATCAGGCAGTCGGCGCGGCGCTTGCCGGCTGGGTCCTGACATTCATCGCGTTTCCGGCCAAGGCGGTGCCGGGGCAGATCGATACGCTGATCTTGTCGAATCTGTCCTTGGCGTTCATCGCGTCGGCGCTACCCGGCCTGGTTGCCGTGATCTTCTACGCCAGCATGCGTACGACTCGCGATCGTTTCGA
>JANLTW010000072.1:0-15304 GCA_031363155.1 Gammaproteobacteria bacterium
GTCTGCGCGTCCAGTTGGAAGATGGCGTGCTGGCACATTTCCCAACCGTGGATTTCAGGGCGACCCTGACCGATGGCAGCTACCACGATGTCGACTCGAACGCGCTGACTTTCGAAATCGCGGCGAAAGCCTGCTTTCGCGAAGCGATTCGCAAGGCGGCGCCAGTGCTGCTGGAGCCGGTGATGAGGGTTGAAACCGTGACCCCGGGCGATCACCTCGGTGACGTGATCGGCGACCTGAATCGCCGCCGCGGCACGATCCAGGATCAGCTGGAACGCAGTACTAACATCGCGGTGGTGGCGCTGGTGCCATTGTCCGAGATGTTTGGCTACATCGGCCAGCTACGCAGCATGACCAGCGGTCGTGCGTCGTACACGATGGAGTTCTCGCACTACGATCAGGTACCGCGCAACGTGGCGGATGAAGTCATCGCCGAAGTGGCAAAAGCGCGGGCACAGTAAACCCGCAGCCTCGGCTTCACCGCAGCAGCTGTGGACCTCGACTAAGATCGGGCACCATGACCCATGCGGACGACAAGTGGCTGATTGTCGTTCGCCACGGCGAAACGGATTTCAACGCCGCGCGTATTATCCAGATGCCGGCCGCGAGCTTGTCGGTGAATGGGCGCAGCCAGGCCGCGTTGCTGGCTGACAGGCTCGCCGACGCAGGCATCACGCGAATCGTCAGCAGTGATTTTCCGCGCGCCGCCGACACGGCGGCTGTTGTTAGTAGCCGCACCGGCGTTGCCGTCGATCATGACGTGCTGTTGCGCGAGCGCGATTTTGGCGATTTTATCGGCCGGTCGTATGACTCGTTTCCGTCCAATCCCTTGCCGCTCGACTTTGCGCCGCCTAACGGCGAGGGTCCGGACGCGTTTTTCGGCCGCATGGCTCAGGCCTGGGACCTGATTACCAATCTGGTCGCCGATACTCCTGGCAACCTGCTGGTCGTGACCCACGGACTGGTCTGCAAGGCCTTGGTTTCGAAGTATGTTGAGCCGACATCAGTGGGTACGGTGCCGAGATCCTGGCTCAACACCTCCGTGACTGAGATCAGCGCGGCCGCACCGTGGCTGGCACGACGCATCAACTGCGTTGCGCATCTTCCCGATCAGGCGCGTTCCAAATGACCGATCGCGCCCGCGATGTCAGGCATTGCTGCGAACTTGCCCGCGACATGGCGCCGTAGAAAATACGCGCAGGTTTCGTTGAAGGCTGTTAGCCAGGCGGGACGCTGCGCAGCCTGCGGCAGATCGTCGCGGCCCACCAGGCCGCCGAGGTAATGATCGGCGCCTTGCAGGGTCAGCAGGTAGCGCCGCTTGCTGCCTGCAAGATCATAGGGTTCGCGCCGCCATTGATATCCGGTCAAGCCGGGCGCCTGTTGCAGGTCTTCAGTGCCGACCGTCACCAGCAGTGGAATTTTAAGGGCCGCAAAATCCTCGGTCCGCAGCAGCGGCGCAAATCGTCCGGCGCCGCTGAAAATGATCGCCGCACGAACGTTTTGCACGGCGCGGTTCATGGTTTTTCCTGACATGGGGTCGAAATAGGTCGCACCCGCCAGGGTTTGCGCGACCAGTCCGCCAAATGAGTGCCCAGTGGCCGCGAGTCTTGTACGGTTGACGCGGCCCCTGAGCTCGGGGGCCTGGCGCTCGACTGCGTCCAGTGAGGCGAGCAGAAATTCCATGTCCTCAAGTCGCCAGCTGAAATAGCGCGGATCATTGCTGCCCCGCTTGACGCCCAGCGCCACGGAATCCCGATGGGTGGGCGCGAGGATGGTAAAGCCGGCCGCAGCCCAGTGCCGCAGGATCGGGTCATAGAGGCGGCCCGAGGAGTACGCACCGTGCGAGAACACCACCAGCGGCAGCTGCCGGCCCAAGCGCGGCAGAAAAGTCCGCACTGGCAATGAGCGCGCCGGATCGGCGGTGGCGACCTCGATGTCCCTCACCATGACGTCTTCGGTGGCCGCAGCGTTCGCCAGTCCGTTCGCCGCTGCGCCAGCCGCCGCAGCTGACAAAAACTCACGTCGATTGTACATTTGCGATCCTCGCTGCGGATTGTCCCGCGATCCGGCCTAACGTAATCGCCATGCAGATGCCGGCGCCTGGCAGGTAGCCGGTGACGGCCGGACCCGAAATGCCCACCGCGGCGCCGCCACCGGCGAACAAATTGGGAAACGCGCCGCCGGCACGCCGTTGCACGCGGGCTTCTGCATCCACGACCAGGCCTCCCTGGGTGTGGAACAAGGCGCCCGTGACGCGCAGCGCGCAGAACTCTGGCGCCAGCGGCGCGAGGCCATCGAAGCGGCGCCCGAATCGATCCGGTTGCCCCTGGTTGCGAGCGGCGTCTATCGCAGCTGCTTCCCGCTCCAGCGCGCCCGGCCGCAGGCCAGAATTGCTGGCGAGTTCCGCGAGCGTCGCGCCGCGCCGGGTCGCACCGATTGCCGCGAGCTCGCGCTGCTCGCCGGAATGCAGCATGCAGGTCTGGTGCCGCGTTTCATCGAAGATGACCCAGGCGCGGCTTTGCGGCTGCTGGTTCACCGGCACGCACAGTCCCGAAATGTTTTCGTTTTCGTGCGTGAAGCGCTCGCCCCGCTGGTTGACCATCCAGCCGCCCTCCAGAATCAACGGATGCGGGACCACCAGCGCCTGCGGATCGGCCAGCGTGCCAAGGCCCTGATACGCCGTCAGGTCCGCGAGCGTGGCGTTCAGTGCCTTACCCCAGATGATCGCATCGCCATGATTGCCTTCGTGGCCGAAGTAGCGGCCGTTAGCCATCTCGGGGATATGTTCGCGGATCAATTGCGGGTTGCCGCCGAAACCGCAGCTGGCTAACACGAGTGCATTGGCACCCAGCCATTCGCGCGAACCGTCGGGCCGCTGGATACCGACGCCGGATATCGCCGCTTGCTGATCCACGCAAAGATCGACTACACGCGCCGCAGTCATGATGGACGCGCCCGTGTTCTGCGCGGCCCGCTCCAGCAACGCGAGCAGCTCGGCGCCATTGCGGCCCGGTGTCATGTGCAAGCGCGGGTGACTGTGACCGAGACTGGTCCACTTGAAATCGAGGCGCAACTCGACATCATGGCGCTCCGTCAGCCAGTCGACCGTCGGCCCCGATTCATGGGCGATCAACTTTGTTAGCTCCGGGTCGGCGCGACCCTCGGTCTTCGCCATCACATCGCTGTAGAACTGCCCGGGACTGTCGGGAATGCCGTGCCGCCGGTGTTCCTGGCTGGCGGCCGCGCACCCGGCCCCCAATGACATTGCCGTGCTGCCGGCAAGCCGCTGATCCTGCTCAAGGACCAGCACCTCCGCGCCGGCCGCTGCGGCTGCAGTTGCGGCCGTCAGTCCGCAGGCGCCGCCGCCGATGATCGCAACCCCGACGCGTTCGCTGAAATCGCCGGGTTCTCTTCCGATAATGGCCATTTCTGAAGCTTAGCAGCGCATCGCCCTTGCGGGTCGGCCCGCATATTCGCATAGTTCTGCAAATGGACATGCCGCTCATGAATCATGCAAACGCACTGGCCGAGCTGGCCAAAGTACTGGGTTCCCAGCATGTGGTAACCGACCCGGCGGAGCTCGACTTTTTCTCCACCGATGTGTATCGCAGCGGCGTGCGACCGTTAGCCATCATCCGGCCCGGCAGCTGCGACGAGCTGAGCAGGGCGCTGCAAGCCATCGCGCCATCCGGATTGGCCATTGTCCCGCGCGGGGGTGGCATGTCGTACACCGACGGATACCTGCCTGCGAAGTCCAACTCCATCATGGTGGACATGCTGCGCATGGACCGCGTGCGTGCCATCAATGCCGACGACTGCCATGTCACCGTGGAATGTGGCGCGACCTGGAAGGCCCTGTGCGACGCCCTGCAGCCGAGCGGCGTCCGGACCCCGTACTGGGGGCCGCTGTCCGGCTTGAAATCCAGCATTGGTGGCGCCTTGTCCCAGGGCAGTATGTTTCTGGGCTCGGGTCAATATGGTCCAGCTTCGGAAAGCGTCATTGGCCTGGATGTCGTGCTCGTTGACGGTACCGTGTTGCACCTCGGTGCGCATGCCAACAAGAACGGCGCGCCATTCTTGCGCCAGTCAGGACCGGACTTGTTAGGCCTGTTTCTGTCAGACACCGGTGCGCTCGGCATCAAGACGGCCGCGACATTGCGGCTGATTCGTCCCGATCCTGAAGCGCGGTTCCTGTCCTTTTCCTTTGATCGCCACAGCGACTTGTTCGCCGCGATGGCGGAAGTGGCGCGCCAGGATCTGGTGGCCGAGCAATTCGCATTCGACCCGGGCTTGCAGGCGCAGCGCATGAAGCGCACCAGCCTCGCCGAGGACGTCAAATCACTCGGCAAGGTCATGCAGGCGGCCGGCAGCGGATTGAAAGCGCTCAAAGCAGGCGCGAGCGTCGTGCTGGCAGGGCGCAAATTCCTCAAGGAAGGCACGTTCTCGGCGCATATCTCGCTGGATGGGCGCGATGCGGTTGATGCGGATGCCAAGGCTGCCCGCGTTCGGCAGATCATGACCGCCAAGGGCCGTGAAGTTGACAACACGGTGCCCAAGGTCATGCGCGCGAATCCCTTCGCCGAGGTCAACAGCATGCTAGGCCCTAACGGCGAGCGCTGGGTGCCGGTGCACGGCATCGTGGCGTTCTCGCAGGCCGCCGCGATGTTCGAGGCCTGCGAAAAAGTGTTTGCGGACCATGGCGCCGACTGCGCGAAGTTCGATATCGATCACGGTTATCTTTGTGCCACGATCGGCGGCGCCGGGACTCTGCTGGAGCCGGTCCTGTACTGGCCGGATGTGCGCAACATTTTTCACGAACGGGTCCTGGCGGCCGACTACCTCGCCAAATTGCGAAGTTACCCGCCGAATCCGGCCGCCTTTGCCGCCGTAGACAGCCTGCGCAATGATCTTGCGAACTGCTTCATGACGCATGGCGCCGTCAGCTTTCAGCTTGGAAAGTTCTATCCCTATCAGCAAGGCCTGGATCCGTCCGCCGCGCAGTTGTTAGGATCCCTGAAGAAGATGCTGGATCCGCAGGGCCGCATGAATCCCGGCAGCCTGGGACTGGCGCTGTGAGCACAGCGGGGCCGGTCAAGCGCGTGACCCTGTGGGTGCGCGACGCCGAGAAATCACTGCGTGTGTATCGCGATGCGCTGGGGCTCAGCATCCTGGAGGACAAGCAGGTCGCCGGCGCCGCCATTGGCCGCATGATCGGACTTGAGGAGGCGACGCTGCGCATCGTGCATCTGGGCTATCCGGGCTCGACCCACGGCTGGGTCGGGCTCTATGAAATTCGCGATGCGAAACCGCGGGCGGTCGCCGCACTTCCGAAACCGGAAGGCTTTCCGCGCTATGGCCAGGCCACGGTGGTCATGACCACGGACCGCATGCCGGAAATCGTCGCGAAGCTGCGCGCGCTCAAGGTGAAATTCCTGACCGAACCGACCGAGTATGTGAAAACCACGCCGGGCGACGCGACGCCGCCGGGGCGTTACAGCGAGGCGATATTTTTCGACCCGGACGCCATCCCGGTCAGTCTGATGGGTTATACGCCGCTGTAATCTGTTAGGCGCCGCCAGCCTGCGCGAGTGCCGCGCGTATCCTGGCGGCGATGGGCTCAAGTTCTGCCGCCGTTGTCATCTGCGCCGCATGCTTGCGCAGCGATTCGCCGGGGCGTATCGGGATCACATGAAAATGCAGGTGTGGCACGGTCTGACCGGCGGCGCTGCCGGTGAACTGCATGATGCGCAGGCTCGGCACCTCCAGCCCGACGCTGACCGCCCTGGCGATGCGCTGGGTCATGCGAATGCATTCGACCGCGCCCTCCGGCGAAACATCGAGTATGGTTTCAGCAGGCTCCCGGCAGACGATAAGCGCATGGCCGGTCGTCTGCGGCATTACATCCATGAAGGCCAGCGTATGCGCGTTTTCCGCCAGCTTTACGCACGGCAGCTCGCCACGGAGTATTTTCGCGAATATATTGCTGGGATCGTAGGCCATACCGAAGTCTAACAATATAATCGGTGGCTATGAAACACGGCAGCGCGACACATTCATGACCGGCGCAGATCCCACCGGAGTATGCGTCGTGGGCGCCGGCCAGGCGGCGGCCGAGCTGGTGGCGGCTTTGCGCCACGAAGGCTACCAGGGGTCGATCACGCTGGTCGGCGATGAGCCCTGGCTGCCATATCAACGGCCGCCATTGTCCAAGGCGAGCCTGGTGGGCGAACTGATGCCCGACAGCCTGCTGCTGCGTAGGGCCGAATTCTATGAGCGCAATGGCGTCAGCCTGCGCCTGGGTCGCCGTGTCGTTGCCGTGGATCCCGATGCGCAGCAGCTGCGCCTCGACGATGGCCTGTTGTTAGGTTTCGAGTCTCTGGTATTCGCGACCGGCGGCCATGCCCGGCACCTCACGGTCGACGGCGCCGCCCAGGCCGCGGCTGCCGGCAACTGGCATACGCTGCGCAACATTGCGGATCTGCAGAAGCTCAAGACCCGGTGGCTCGCCGGTGCGCGCGTTGCGATCGTCGGCGGCGGCTACATCGGTCTCGAGGTCGCCTCATCGGCGATCAAGTCCGGGCTCAAGCCCACGGTGCTCGAGGGACTGCCAAGGGTCCTGGCTCGCGTCACCGCACCCGAGGTCTCGACATTTTATGAGCGCGTGCACCGCGATGCCGGAGTCGATTTGCGGACTGGCATCGCTGTCCAGGGTGTCGACGTTGATGTCGCTGGCGATCGCGTGACCGCACTCCTGACCTCGGCAGGAAGGATCGAGGCCGATCTGTACATTGTCGGGGTTGGGCTGGTACCTAACACACAGGTCGCAGCGCAGGCAGGCCTGGAAACGGACAATGGCATCGTGGTCGATGCGCATATGCGCACCCGGTATCCCCGGGTGTTTGCCATTGGCGATTGCGCAGCCCATCCGAATATTTGGTCCGGTACACGCTCGCGCATCGAATCCGTGCCCAATGCCATCGAACAGGCTCACGTGGCGGCGGCCGCCATCGTCGGCAAGCCACGTGCCTATGAGGCCGTGCCGTGGTTCTGGTCAGATCAATACGACCTTAAATTGCAGATGGTGGGGCTGTCCCAGGGTTACGAGCAGCTGGTTCTGCGCGGCGATCCGCAGGCGCGGTCCTTCATTGCCCTTTACCTGCGCGACGGACAGGTGATTGCAGCGGATGCAATTTCGCGTCCGGGCGAATTCCTGACCGCCAAAAAGCTGGTCGCCGGACGGATCAAGGCGAGTCCGCAGCGGCTGGCCGATGAAACCCAGCCGCTGAAGGCCCTGCTCAGCAGTTAGCGTGTCAGGCGCGCGACCACGCGTTCGGCATCGCGGGTTGCGGACCAGATGCCGCGCGGAGCCAGACAATCGCCAGCCGCATGCGCGCCATAGGGAATTCGCTGCGCCGCGGTGCCGGTTGCGAGCAGCACGGCATCAAAGCCCGGCAATGGCGCTCCGTGTGAAAATAAAAGTTTATTTTTATCAATGGCTTGCACAGTTTTACTCGTGTGAATTATTAGTCGGTCGCCGGCGCGCGCTAGGATTGCGGCGAGTGCACCGGCTTCAAATGTTGGACCGACCGCGGCCGTGCCAAAATTGGTTTCGGTGGTCACCACGGTGAGTTCGGTAACCGCTGGGTCGTCGAGTAGCTGCGCGACCGCGGAAAGACTCGGCCAGCCATGTTCCTCGTCAATCAGCGCGACGCGGCCCCTGACGCTAACGCGGCCGCTCAGGTAATCGCGGCTGTGCGGCAGGTCCTGCGCGCCCGCAATGCCGGCACGCAAGTGCGGTCGCAGCCGCAGCACCGCGGTTTGTGAGGGCAGTGCGCCGACCGCATGGATGACCCGATCCGCCGCCGGAGGTCGGTCCACATCGATCCGCGAATTCAAATACACCTGCACGCCGAGGCGTTGCAGCTCGCTGCGCCACCATGCTAACGACAGCAGCAATTCATGGCGCCCGGGTGTCAGGCCCGCGAGCCGCCACTGGCCGCCAAGTTCGGCGCCCGCTTCATGCAGTTCGACGGCAAAACCGTTGACGGCAGTAAGCCGTGCTGATTCGAGGCCCGCCGGGCCGCCGCCGATAACAAGCACGCGCAAAGGCTGGCCCTTGGCCGATAGCCGCGGTGACTGCGGCCGGACCTCCGGGTCAGCCACTTCGTATTCGCGGCCGGCGCGCGGATTCAGCACGCAGCTGCCAGGCACTCCCCGGAACACCATGCCGACGCAGCCCTGATTGCACGACATGCAGGGACGGATCCTCTGCTCCTGGCCGGCTAGTAGTTTGCGACCCCAGTCGGGATCGGCGATCCAGCTGCGCGCCATCGCAACGGCATCGGCCGCGCCACCGGCGATCAGTTCTTCGGCTTCGGCTGCGGTGCGGATGCGGCCGGCGAGCGTAACCGGAACCCGCAGCACAGCTTTGAACGCGCGTCCTTCATCTGTTAGCATGGCGCGCGGGTGGTGCAGGGCCGGGATCGACACCCCTTCTGCCCAGCCAGACCCGGACATCACGCTCACAAAATCGACCAGTCCGTCGCGATCCAGCTGACTCATGACGGCGAGCGACTCATCCAGCGTGTAATCCTCGCTGGCGCCCGGGATGTCATGGCGGGCCGAGCAACGCACGCCAACGGCGAGCTTGTCGCCCGCGGCCCTGCGAACCGCCTCCAGCACCTCGCGCACAATGCGCAGGCGCCGCTCGCGGCTGCCACCATAGACATCATCGCGATGATTGAGGGCCGGTGACAGAAAGGACCCTAACAAATAATCAGTCGCGGTCTGCACCTCGAGCACATCGAGTCCCGCAGCGCGGCAGCGCGCGGCGGCTGCGCCATATGCCCGCACGATCTCCTCGATCTCGGCGCTGCTGAGCACATGCGGAACGGTGCCATCCATGCCCGGCACAGCGGACGGCGCCACTGAATAGGCGCCGCGCAACGCGCCGTCCTTGTGTCCGCCATGCCACAAGGTGATCGCGACCTTTGCGCCGGCTTCATGGGCTGCATCAGCTAGACGCGCAAGACTTGGGATGCAGCCGTCCTGATCGAGCCGGATCACCAGGCTGCGGCTGTAAGTCGTGTGATGCACTGGCGCGGATTCGATGCCGAGCAGCGCCGCGCCGCCACGCGCCCGAGCTAACAGATACTCATGGTAGCGCTCACTGATGCCCGGTCCGGTGCCACCCAGGCCCATGCCATGCGCGGACATGAAGGCGCGGTAGGGAAGTTTGATCGGACCCAGGCGCAACGGACTGCGCAGCCGCGGGTAGTGCTCGTTGGGCGAGGCCGGTTTGGGCTGCTTCAGTTCCATGCCGGTTTGGTTACGCCTAACAACGCGATCAGCGCGACCAGCAGCCACAGCGTGTGCGCCAGTCGCGTTGCGCGCCGATAGGCGCTATATATGGTCGCATTGGCGCCGGCGACGGCATCCGTGGTCGAGTCGGCCGAATTCAGCAAAGCAAATCCCTGCGCCCAGTCGCGGATGACCCGTCGCAGCAACAGGCCAATGATCACTACAACGGCAAAGAAAAGCATCTTCAAGGCCAGCCAGCGCGCGGTCACGGGCGTACCCTCGATGAGCGACAAGGCTCCCAGGCTGAGAAACAGCGCGGCCACCGTGACACGGATCCAGTGATCGAGCTTCGCCAGCGACTGCGCGCGCGGATCACGGCCCATCAGGAACAAACGCCAGATGAGAATCAGCCACAGGATGGCGATTCCCCAGATGGCCGGCAACAGACCCGCTGCGAAAGGTGTCAGGCCGAGCTGGGTCGAGAGCGTGAAACCCACAGGCACCATCAGAATCAGTGCGGTGCGCGGGCCCAGGTCGACCTTGAGCAGCATTTCCAGAAACCGCAAACGTTCAGGCGTGGGCAAGTCAGCGCGGGCAACGTAGCGTGAGGCCAGAAAAACCCCGAGATCGGCGCCCAGCCAGTAGACAAACAGCAGGATGTGAAAGTACTGCCACAGGGCATACGAGTTCATGCTGGTACAGTACAACAATGATCCGTCGGCTTCCTGTTGAATCGGCCACGCCCAAGTCGGTGGCGCCCTATGGCACCTTGGTGGCCGCGGATCCGGCGCGCGCACCCAGGACGGGTGTTTTCTATGGCGATGCGGTCGAACTCTGGGCCCAGGATCGGTTTGTATCGGACGCCGACACCTGCCTGTCGGTCGCGCGAGTCCATCCGCGGCCCTGTGAAGTCGTGTGGATGGAACGCCATTTCAAGCACACCCAGACCTTTGTGTCGCTCGGCGGCCGGCCGTTCGTCATGGTGTTAGGCGCGCCGACCTCGAACCCGGCCCCAGACCCGGCCGATGTGCGCGCAATATTCTTTGACGGCCAGGCGGGCTTCATGTTGCATATCGGCACCTGGCATGAATTTCCGTTCGCCATTGACCAGACGACTGACATGCTGGTGATTCTGCGTAACGAAACCAATCGCAATCTGGATGTCAGCGAAAACGATGAGGTCGAGGGCGACGATCTCGAAAAGCGCAACGTGCGCACGCGCCTCGGATTTACTTTCGCGTTTTAACAGCCTGGACTAGCCGGTTTCCATCGGCAACGTCGGATCCGGCCCCCATTCATTCATTGACGCATCGTAAATCGTCACGTCTTCGCGCCCTAACATCAGCAGCGCGAAGGCATCGGTGGTGGCGGATATGCCGCCGCCGCAGTAGCTGATCACCGGTTTTTCGCCTAACAAGCCGGCGGCGCCGAGTTTCGCGCGCAGTTGTTGAGCCGGCAGAAAGGCCTGGGTCACAGGATCCAGCAGATCGCGGGCAGGAAGACTGCAACTGCCGGCAATGCGGCCCGGCCGGCCGTAGCTTGCGATCCGGCCGGAGAAAATTTCCGGTGCCAGCGCATTGACCAGCAGCTGCTTGCCGCTGCGTACCGCCTCCAGCACCTGGTCCTTGCCGACGAAGATCCGGCGACGCACGCCACTTCTGAAAGTCGCGGGCGGATACCAGGTCGCGCCGCTCTGCAGTGGCCGGCCTTCCTGCTGCCACTTGTCGAAGCCGCCATCGAGGACCCGCACGGCGTCGAAGCCGTGCGCGCGCAGCATGAAAAATACCCGGGTCGCCCACCATGTGGCGCCGCGGTTGTAGAGCACCACCTGATGGCCTGCGCCGACACCGAGGCGCGAGATGGCCGCGACGAATAAATCATCCGGCGGCATCATGTAGCGTAGCCTGTGACCCGGATCGGAAAGGTCGGTCTGCACGTCGATAAAACTGGCGCCGGGGATATGCGACTGCCGCCAGGAATCCTGGCCCGATTCCAGCTCGTAGCCACCGTCTGGTTTCGCAGTGAGAAACACGTGGGTGTCAAAGAGGCGCAAGCGCGGATTTGCGAGATCCTGGGCGAGTTCATCGGTACTGATGAGCCAGGGCGAGGACATGATGGGCTCCGTTGCTGCTTGCAGGACAAAGGCGACGACAGGACAATAACGACAGGACGTGACGATGACCATTGTGGTTGTATTATTTAACCTGAAGCCCGGCGTATCCGTCGCTGATTACGAAAAATTTGCGCGCGACCTGGACCTCCCAGAGGTGAATCGCCTGCCTTCGGTGGTCAGCTTTGAGGTCCTGAAATGCCAGGGCCTGATGGGAGGTGGCGCCAGTCCCTACCAGTACATCGAAATCCTGCGCCTCAAGAGCCTTGAACAGCTGGGGCAGGACGCGCAATCGCCCACGATGCAGAAAGTTGTTAGCGCGTTTCAGGCGCTGGCAGACAACCCGCAGTTCATAGTGACTCAGTCTCTGTGAGCATCGCTGCAGCACCGTCCGCGCCGGGTGGCATCTATTACGGCTGGTGGGCCATCGTGCCGGCCGCGTTCATTATCATCCTGGTCACCAATGGGCTGACGGTGGGCGGCATTGCCGCATTTGATCCGGCGCTGATCGCCCAGCTGGGCGTAACGCGCGGCGCGATCAAGGTCGGCGACGCCATCCAGCTCGGCGTGGCAGCGGTACTGACGCTGCTGACCGGCCAACTGGCAGATCGCTACGGCTACCGTCGCGTGATGCTGGTCGGTGTCGTGGCGCTGCTTTGGGGTTTCTATTCGCTTGGGCATGTGGCCAGCATCCAGGACTATTACTGGTCGCGCGGGTGGATGGGCCTGGGTCTCGCCTGCGCCGGCATGGCGATCTGCATGGTGGCGGTGTCGCGCTGGTTCGTTGCCTCACGCGGCCTCGCGCTGGGCATCGTGTTAGCGGGCACCAGTTTCGGCAATGGCTTCATGCCGTCAATTTTCACGGCGTTGATCATGTTGTACGGCTGGCGTGACGCGAGCCTGTTTACCCTGGCGTTGCTGGCGGTGGTGCCTTTTCTGGTCTGGGGCCTGATGCGGGAGTGGCCGGAATCGATCGGACTAAAACCGTTAGGCGCGGCGTCCGACGCCATTGCATCCCGGGCCATGGGTGAGGACCTGAGTTACCTGCAGATCGTCCGGCGGCGCGAGTTCTGGTTGTTAGGCACCGCGGCGTTCTGCACCTTCTATGCGTTCCTGGGCATCAACAACAACATGATTCTGCACATGATGCAGCTCGGGCAGCCGCAGACCGCGGGCGCCGCGATGTTGATCCCGCTGTTTCTCGCCGGCCTGTCGGGCAAGGTGCTCGCGGGCTGGCTGAGCGATCGGTTCGGCCGCAAGGCCGTGTGGGTTGTCTGCCTGGCGCTGATGCTGTCCGGGGCCCTCGTGCTCGCGACCCTGCAGGCTGCGTTGATTGCGCCCGCCGCAATTGTCCTGGGGCTCGGCTGGGGCGCCAACTACACGCTGTTGCAGGCGGTCACGGGCGACGTTTTTGGCGCGCGTTCGTTAGGCCGGGTGATGGGAGCCATCACGGTGCTGGATGCAGGCGGCGGGGCGCTGGGTCCCTGGATCACCGCCGAGTTGTCGGATCGGTCCGGGAATTACCAGAACGGATTCCTCCTGATCTGCGGACTGGTGGCGTTAGCCACCGTGTGCGCAAGTGCGCTCACGCTGCGCAAGATCTGACGCCGGCATGCTGCGCTACGCCATCAGCCGCATCCTCGGGATCATCCCGACGCTGTTCGTCATCATTACGCTGGCTTTTTTTATTATCCGGCTTGCACCGGGCGGCCCGTTCGATGAAGAACAGGCGCTGCCGCCGGAGATCAAGGCGAATCTGGAAGCGGCCTATGGCCTTGATCAACCCATCTGGAAACAGTACCTGCGTTATCTCAATGGCCTGGCGCACGGCGACTTCGGGCCATCGTTCAAGTTCAAGGACTTCTCGGTCACCGAGCTGATCGCGCAGGGATTGCCGATCAGTCTCAGCATCGGCCTGTCGGCAGTTTTGTTAGGTATGCTGATCGGCGTGCCGCTCGGCACATTCGCGGCCGTGAAACAAAACACGGCAGCGGACTACACGACCATGGCGATCGTGGGTTTGGGCATTTCAGTGCCGAATTTCGTGGTTGCGCCGCTACTTCAGATCCTGTTTGGCCTGCAGTGGCGTTTGCTGCCAGTCGCAGGCTGGGAAAGTGGCGAGATCCGGTACCTGGTTTTACCCGTGGCGGCCCTGTCCTTCGGCATTATTGCCTACGTCGGCCGCCTGACACGCGGCAGCATGCTCGAGGTCTTGCGCAGCAATTACGTGCGCACGGCGCGGGCCAAAGGTCTGCCGGAATACCTGGTGGTCTGGCGTCATGCGCTGCGCCCGGCGCTGCTGCCAGTTGTTAGCTGGCTGGGTCCAGCGTTCGCCTTTGTCGTCACCGGCTCGCTGGTGGTAGAGACCGTATTCGGCCTGCCGGGATCGGGTAAGTATCTGGTGCAGGGCGCGATCAATCGTGATTACTCTCTGGTCATGGGCATGATCGTGGTCTATGGCAGCCTGATCGTGGTCTGCAATCTGATCGCCGACTTGCTCTATGGCTGGCTCGATCCGCGGGTGCGCTATGACTGAAGTCGCAGCACGGGGCCTGTGGGCCGACGCCTGGCGACGGCTGCGGCGCAATCGCGCGTCCTTGTTTGCGGCTTGCTTCATTCTGCTGCTGACGCTGTTCGCTTTTATCGGCCCGCATCTGAGTCCACACGTGTTCGACACCCTCGACTGGGAGAATATGACGGTCGGGCTGGGCGGGCCTGACAATCACTGGCTGGGCACTGACCGCCTCGGGCGCGACCTGTTTGTCCGCACCATGACCGGCGTGCAGCTGTCGTTGCAGATCGCACTGCTGGCCACGATCGTCAGCTTCGTGATTGGCATCACCTACGGCGCGATCGCGGGATTTGTCGGCGGACGCGTCGACGACCTGATGATGCGCTTGGTCGATGTGTTGTATTCAATGCCGTATATTTTCATCGTCATCATCCTGTCGACGTTTATCGACCGTGCCAACATCTATGCCTTGTTCGCGGCCATTGGCGCGGTCGGCTGGCTGACGATGGCGCGCATCGTGCGCGGGCAGACCTTGTCGTTGCGCAACCGGGAATTTATCGAAGCCGCGCGCGCCATTGGTGTAACCACGCCGCAGATCGTGGCGCGGCATATCATGCCCAATGTGTTAGGCCCGGTGATCGTCTATGCAACCCTGACGATTCCGCAGATGATTCTCTTTGAGAGCCTGCTGTCGTTCCTCGGTCTCGGTGTGCAGGAACCGGCGGCGAGCCTTGGCAGTCTCATCACCGAGGGGGCGAGGGAAATCGAGTCGGCGTTATGGATGTTGCTGGTGCCCGGCTTTTTTCTGGTGTCGCTGCTGGTGTGCTTCAATTTGCTGGGCGACGGGTTGCGCGACGCGCTCGACCCCCGGGAACGCTGAAGCTTGGGCGCGCTACTCGAAATTCGCGACCTGAACGTGCGGTTCGCGACGCCCGATGGCGAGGTCGCGGCGGTCAGTGAATTCAGCTGTGACTTTACCGCCGGCGAGTGCGTCGGCATTGTTGGTGAGTCCGGCGCCGGCAAGAGTCAGGCATTTCTGGCCGTCATGGGACTCATGGCGCCTAACGCGCAGGCCACCGGGTCGGCACATTTCGCGGGCGAGAATCTGCTCGGCGGCAATGTCAGCGCGCTTCGCAAGGTGCGCGGTTCGCAGCTCGGGATGATCTTCCAGGACCCGATGACTTCGCTGACACCTCATCTGCGCGTGGGCGATCAAATCGCCGAACCGCTGGTACAGCACCAAGGCCTCGATTGGCGTTCGGCGCGGCAAAGGGCACTGCAATTGCTCGAGCATGTGCAGGTCACCGACGCGGCGCGACGGTTGACACAGTATCCGCATGAATTATCGGGCGGCATGCGCCAGCGCGTCATGATTGCCATCG
>JANLTW010000100.1:0-32213 GCA_031363155.1 Gammaproteobacteria bacterium
GCCGACCGACCACGCCAAGCGACGACTTGATCGGGGCGAATGAGCGCGAGATCCGCGCCATAGAGATCGCGCGCCTCCACCGCAGGAACGTCCACAATCTTTAGATTTATCCCCAGGGTAGCGGCGGTCGAGCGAAAAGGCTCCACGTCCGGAGCCGCCGCTCCGAGCCGCAGCAATGTCCAGTCGAAGCCGAAGATATCGTAAAGCGACTGTCCCGCGCCATCGAGCCACATATGGGGTGCGCGTCCTCCCGGTGTTGCGGTGGGCACATATTTATTTGGTGTGTCAGGGGGCGGAGCAGTTCCGTCGGCACATATGACCGGCGAGCCGTCGTATCGCGCGCCGAAAGTGATGCCAGGGATATTGAACTCTGCCTTAGCATGCGCAAGTAGATAATTCCCCGCATGGACGCGCGCAGCTTCCCCCTCCGCCGAGTCCTCCTCAATTTCAGACACCGGTAGGAAGTTGCCGATCGAATCGGCAAAGCGACCTGCGAAGGTGGTATTTCGCACAGCGAGTGGCTGACGCTCGATCTCGTAGCTGTCCAACACCGCAGGGCCGAAACTACCGTTCACTGCACCGGCGAGCTTCCACCCGAGGTTGACCGCGTCGTCAACGGCCGTGTTGTAACCCAGTCCGCCCGTGGTCGTGAAAAGATGCGCCGCATCTCCCGCAATGAAGGCGTTTCCGCTCCTGAACCGGTCCGCAACCAGCGCAGCTCCCGCAAGCCAGGTTCCATAGCTAAGGATCTCGGCATCCACCTTCACACCGACAGCCATGTGGAACAGCTTAAGCAGGTCGGAGCGCGAAAAGCGACTAGCGTCCTCCCCGGGCCGAAGCTGGGTATGAAAGGCGAATTCGCCCTTTCCGTCAACCGCCGCCATGAATGCCCGTCTTTCCTGATTAAAGGTCACGTTCATCCAGGCGGGAGCGTGGCCTACGGTCTCATAAAAGGCGGGGCAGTGTAAGTAGAGCGCCAACATCTCGCCGCCGAGGAAGTCGCGCTTTGCTCCCCGTTCACCGGAATACTCTATGCCGAGCTGCTTGCGGACAGTGCTGCGCGCGCCGTCGGCACCGACAATGTATCGCCCTGTCTTGCGGAAAACCGTCCCGTCCGCAAGCCGCTCTATGTCGGCTTCAATATGGGTGCCCTTGTCGATGAACCGGATCAGGCGGTGCGCGTAATTGACAGAAACAGACGGCAGTCGCTCGGCATGGCTTCTCAAAACCCGTTCGACGAATTTCTGGGATACCCGATGAGGAAGCTCTGCTGCGCTCCAGGAGCCCGTAAGCCCCGCCACCTTTTTTCGTGCTTCGAGCGCCGATGGCAGTTGAAATCGCGCCAGCTCATGGCTGGAGAAGCGCGTGAAATAGGCGATGTCCGTCGGAAAGTCTGGCGGCAGCCCCAGCGATCGAATCTCCTCGGCGAAACCCAGACGCCGGTAGTGTTCCATGGTGCGCGCTTGCGTGGCGTTAGCTTGGGGATTGGTGGCCGTCGAGTCTTTGGCGTCCGCCAGAAAGACACGCACGCCGCGGCGGCCAAGTTCTATAGCGAGCATGAGGCCACACGGGCCACCGCCCACAATGACGACATCCCAAGAGTCCTTTGCTGCATTCAAAGGGACGTCTGACATTCAGTAGGGTACCCGCACCAAATTAATAAGGTAACCACTAAATAGGATGTTCTTTGGAAATGCAAGCCGGTCCGTTGAGGCCCATTGCCACAACTTCGCTATTGCCAACATCTCTAATCGTCGCCTTCCGGTCGTAATCGCAACCTCGTTCGTTAGTGTTGCGACATAGAGTGTGCGGGTGGTAGGGTGCACGCCGAAATTATCGAGATGCCAACCGCAGGGACATTGCCGTGGTACCACAACAAAAAAAGCGGTCGCTCGCAGACCTGATCGATTCTGTTCCGAATCTCATTGACTATTTTTACAATGATACTGTTTCGCCGCACAGCAGGAACCGGCCTGGGTCTTCCCCCGTGCCTGCGGAGTATTCGAATTGGCGCGATGAGCAACGCGGGTGGCGGGAGACCGCCGTGCTGTTCGACCAAACGCACCACATGCCGGAATTGTTTTTAAAAGGCAAAGACGCTTTGCGGTTGCTGAGCGATTTTGGCATCAACAGCTTCGCCAATTTCGAACCTGGTCGCGCAAAACAATATGTCGCCTGCAATCACAACGGCCAGGTGATTGGCGAATCGGTACTGCATTACCTTCGTGATGGAACTTTCGAATTAATCAGCGGCATGCACTTGCACAACTGGTTGCAGTACAACGCCGAGACCGGTGGCTATGACGTCTCGATAATGCGCGAAGGACCTACTTCGGCTGAATACCCGACTCGCGTCAATTTCCGCTTTGGCATGGACGGGCCAAACGCGGAAAAGATTTTTCAGGAAGTCGTGGAGGGCGAGGTACCCAGTATTCCGTTTTTTCGCACGGCAAAAGTCAGGATAGCCGGGGTCGATGTGCTTGCTTTGCGACACGGGATGGCAGGTCACAAAGGCGTCGAGATGTCGGGCCCCGCTGCACAAGGAGCCCTGGTACGCAGCGCGCTGCTGCGGGCTGGCGAAAAGCACGGCCTCGTCGCAGGTGGTCGGCTGGCCTATTTCAGCACTCTGACTGAAAGCGGTTGGATGGGATATCCGCTGCCCGCCGTTTACACAGATGAAAAACTCAAGGAATACCGACAGTGGCTACCCGCAGACTCATGGGAAGGGAGCGCACAACTCAGTGGCAGTTTCCGCTCGAGCAACATCGAGGACTATTACGTCACACCCTGGCATATGGGCGTCGATCGCATGATGAAATTCGATCATGACTTTGTCGGCCGCAAAGCCCTTGAGAAAATGGCGCCCAAGCCGCCTCGACGTAAAGTAACACTGGTCTGGAACAAGGACGACGTTGCGCGCATCCAGGCCTCCATGTTGGCGCCCGGCATCCCTTTCAAGCACCTGGATTTCCCGGTGTCGTCCTACGGCTTCCCGCAAACTGACGCGGTTCACGATCAGGACGGTCGGATGGTAGGTATCTCCGGTTTCTGCGGCTACAGCGCCAACGAGAAGGAAGTACTGTCACTTGCCGCGATGGATGTCACTCACGCCATTCCAGGAACTGAGGTTCTGCTCACCTGGGGAGAGCCGAACGGCGGGTCGCGAAAGCTCCATGTCGAACGTCACCAACAAACACAAGTCCGTGTCACCGTCGCTGCAGCGCCCTATGCGGCTGCGGTGCAAAAAATGAAACACGAGACACTTGGCAGGACGTGATTTCCACGCGGATGATGACAGCAACGATGCGCATGACTAACGTTGCGGCCGAAATCTCGATTACGTTTGTGCCGCAGGTCCGTGCTGTGTCGCAGACCTTTCTCGAATCTACATTGCGCCGCTCTTCAGTTGCTGCGCCAGGTATGCCGCCTGCCGCAACGCCAATGAAATGATCGTCAGGGTCGGGTTGGCCGAGGCCGAAGTCACAAACAGACCGCCATCGGAAACAAACAAGTTCTTGATGTCGTGTGTTTGTCCCCACTTGTTGCACACACTGGTCGCTGCTTCGTTGCCCATGCGCGCCGTGCCCATGTTGTGAGTGGCACCAAAGTCCCTGTTGAAAAACACATCGGTCGCGCCGAGCGAACGATACATGGCATCGGCCTTTCCCTGTGCATGCTTTATCATTGCTGAAGTATTCGGGTGGAAGCGATAGTTCACCACCGCCACAGGCATTCCGAATCTGTCTTTTTCGGTCCGATGCAGCGTTATGCGGTTGTTCTGTTGCGGAGGATCTTCACCGTTGGCTATGACGCAGGCGATGTTCTTGTATTTGCGCAATAACTCGGCGTAATCCTTGCCCCAGCCATTCGGGTCCATCATACCGGCAACCTGGTCTGGCCGCAGATTCAAAGTGTGAAATTGATAGCCGCCGGAAAATCCTCGAGTCGTATCGTGTTTGACCTCATCGCGAATCACGCCGGCGGTCTGTGTGCCCTTGTAAAAGTGCACCTCACCCGGCATCAATCCAAGAATCATTGTCATGACATGGCGCATGTAATTGCGGCCCACTTGATCGCTGCTATTGGCGAGTCCGTTAGGGAACCTGGCGGTCCTTGAATGCAATAGCAGGCGCGTGGTTTCAACAACGTTGGCAGCGAGACAAACCACGCGGGCCTTCTGTTCAAACGCGTTGCCGTCCTTGTCCACGTAACGCACACCGGTGGCTTTGCCTTTATCGTCGGTGAGCACTTGCGTCACCATGCACTCGGGGCGCAAATCGTAAAAGCCCGTGGCTTCTGCTTGCGGAATGTGAGTGAACAAGGTGGTCCACTTGGCATTGATGACGCAGCCGCTGGAGCAAAAACCGGATTGCAGGCAGGGGGCACGCCCATCGCGCGCCTCTGAATTAATAGCCATGTTGTAAGTGTCGAAGTCCTGGTAGCCGATGTTGCGTGCACCGGCTGCCATGACTTTGTAGTTGTTGCTTTCCGGGAGACGCGGAATGCCGTGTGTGCCGGTTACGCCGAGCATCGATTCGGCGCGATCATAAAAGGGTTCCATGTCTTTCAGGGTCAGTGGCCAATCGGCGAGATTGCAATCTTCCAATTGTCCATACGTGCTCAAGGCCCTGAATTCAAAATCCCGAAAACGCGGGCAGTTTGCCGTCCAGTGGGCCGTTGTTCCGCCCACGGTTTTGCAGGTGAAAACCGGATTGGTCTTGGGAATATCGCCTTCGCCGTAGCGCAGATCCTGCCAGGTCCACTGCGCGCCCATTTTGGGCCCGTTGTTTTCTATGTCCGACAATTGCAGGCGACGACCTGCTTCGAAACAGACAACTTTGATGCCCCGTGTGGACAGCTCTCTACCCAGGGCTCCGCCACCCGCGCCGGAACCAACGATCACCACGACGGATTGATCGTTCAAATCGAATCTGGCAGCCATGATTGCGTCCCCTTTTTACTTGTTCTTTGATGCAGGCAACCAATTGATGTCGTTGAATCCACGACCGATGTAACCGCCGTACTGAATGCTGGGGCCGCCATAGCCGACAATGGCAAAGGTCGCTGGATCGCGCAGCAACACCCGCCGGGTATTGGCGCGCAGCACGCCGAAGAATGAACTGTCTTGCAGGGAAGACAGGATCGCCACGCGTTCGGCTTCCGGAACATCCTTCCACGCGGCGTTGTGGCTGGCGTCGCGCAGTTTCTCCAAACCGGCGACAACATTATTGTCTTTCAAGTCCAGAATCTGCTGTGCTGCCGTGACGTACAACTCCGGAGGCAATTCAGCATAAGGCAGGATGTCGTAAGCAACGCTGGCTAACAATTCCAGATTGCCAATACCGGCGGTTGCGGCGACCTGGTCAGCGGATCTGGTGCAAGACACCAGCGTCGCAGCTGTTGCCAATTGGGAGATGGTGATCAGTACCTTTCTTCTTGTTGTTGGCACAGTAACGCTCCTCTTCTAGTACAAAATGGGGTGGTTCAGTGCAGCGGTCTGTCTATTGGACACGCGGGCAAGCAATGCCATCGTTCGATCCTATACTACTCGGCCGCAGCAATTAATGGCTTGGACGGCAGGCGCTGTGCGCTGACATATCGGGATTGGCCTCGTGGAGATTGCTCAGAATGCTAGCCACCATCTGCGATAAATCGAATCGCGGCGACCAGCCCCAATCGCGACGTGCCGCATCGTCGTTCACAGAATGGGGCCAGCTGCGAGCGATTGCCTGCCTGAAGTCGGGCATGTAGTCGATCTGAAAGGCAGGGATGTGTCGAACGATCTCTGCGCCGAGCTGTGCAGGAGTAAATGTCATGCCTGCAACGTTGTAGCCACCTCGCTCGCCGATGGAGTCCGACGGTGCTTCCATCAGCTCAATTGTCGCTCGGAGCGCATCTGCCATGTACATCATCGGCAGGGCCTGATCGGGTTCAAGAAAACAGGTGTAGCGGCCATGCTGGAGCGCTGCTTGAAAGATTTCGACGGCGTAGTCTGTTGTTCCACCACCGGGTGGCGTCTTCCAGCTGATCAGCCCCGGATAGCGCAGGCTGCGCACATCCACACCCTGGTGTCGGTGGTACCAGCGACACCACCCCTCCCCCGCAAGCTTCGACACTCCGTAGATCGTGGACGGCTCCATGATCGCTTGTTGGGGAGTATTGTCTTTGGGCGTAGTTGGACCGAAAGCCGCTATTGAACTGGGCCAAAACACACGGTCAAGGCTTTTGTCGCGCGCAAGTTCCAAGACATTAAGCAATCCACGCATATTAAGATCCCAAGCCCACAGCGGACGCTTCTCCCCGGTTGCCGAGAGCGCGGCGGCGAGATGATAGATCTGCGTTATCCGATGCTTTGCAACGATAGCCGTCAGTGCGTTGCTATCCGTTACATCCAGAGTTTCGTGAATCACGCCCCGCACGCAGGGCTTCGCGATGATATCGCTGGTAACGATGGCATCGTTTCCAAAGCGCGCCACAAGCGCCGCAGCGAGTTCGCTACCCAGTTGGCCGTTGGCGCCAGTCACAAGAATTCGCGAACCGCTCATGTCACTACACCCACCTCACGGCCCGCGCGCGCAAACGCGGCGACAGCTTCCTCGAGTTGCGATCGCTCGTGACCCGCACTAAGTTGCACTCGGATTCGCGCACTTTCTTGTACAGACCCGATGCAGTAATATTCTTCAGCTCCTCCGTCACTTGATCGTAGAAGCGGTTGCTCATTTCCAGTCCGGCCCTCAATACTGCAAATTTGTTCTGTCCACTAACTAGCATTATTTCACTATTTAGTTCATTCTATTCATTATAATGAACATGCTTCATTTAATCAATGACGCTGAGCCACCTCGTGTCGGGCAAACTCTGCAGTCCCTGCGGCAAGCACAAAGTCTGTCGCTTGACGAGCTGTCGCGGAAATCCGGAGTGTCAAAGTCAATGTTGTCGCAGGTTGAACGCAATCTTGCGAATCCCACCATTGCACTTGTTTGGCGACTGGCCAACGCTCTTGGGGTGAGCATGGGCGAGCTTCTGGGAAGCAAAGGCAAGGCGGCTCCGCTGCTGTCTTTGGTCGCATCACATGCCATTCCTTCACTCAAGAGCTCAGATGGCAAGTGCGAGCTGCGGATACTCGGCCCGCTGGAATACGCTGGACAATTTGAATGGTATGAACTGACGTTACAGCCGGCAGGAGTGCTTGATTCGCAGCCACATGAAGTGGGCTCACGCGAGCATCTGACAGTCCTGTCCGGCGCAGTGGAAATACATGCGGGTACGGAAAGTGTTCGGGCCAGGAAGGGTGAAACGGTTCGCTATTCGGTGGATGTGCCGCACTCCATTCGCAATTTGAACCGGCACGACGCCATCGTGTTTCTGGTGGTAGTTCACGGGCCGTAGTCAGTCAGCACCTGCAGCACAGAGAACTACCATGTCTAACAACCGTTTGAAGTCTGGTGTGATGACAATGCTGTTGCCGGGCCTGCTGGTCGGATGTGGCGAGTCGCCGCCGCCGGTGGCGGCGACCAAGCCCGAGCCCGCGTCGAGTTACTACGTGGCCTCAGCGACGCTGCAGGAGTTGATGGACTCGATGGTCGACCCGGCGGCGAATCAACTATGGAATGCAGTATCGTTCAGAGCTGACGCCAGTGGCACCCACGAGATTAAACCTACGACAACCGAAGAGTGGCATCAGCTGCGGCGTGCCGCCATAGTGATCGTGGAGTCTGCCAATCTCATGGCGGTACCAGGTCGACGGGTCGCTGTAGGCTCCACGACGCAGGCAGGCGCGGACCTTGATGTGTCCGCGATTCAGAAGCGCGTCGCGACACGGCACGAGGAATTGATGGGCTTTGCGGCGGGCATGCGCGACATTGGCGGCAAACTGGTGACGGCCGCGGATCAGAAGAATTTGGCAGCGCTCGACGAACTCGGTGGCGAGCTCGATACCATCTGTGAGGCTTGCCACAAATCCTTCTGGTATCCCGAACAACCGCCGGTCGACCCGCAATCAAAGTAGCGGGTATGGTTTCAGGTGGTGAAGCCCACCCAACGACCCAGGAAAATGACCCCTGACCAGAGGGCGATCGAGAGCAGTCCGGCCGCGCGGGCCGCCGTGGGCGGCGGCAACCGCTCGTTCCAGGCATCGATTTGCCGATAGATGCCCAGGTGAAAGACCAGCATGTTGCAGCCGGCCAGCGCGATCAGCAGAAACTTGTAACGGAACTGCGTGTTGTCCCAGTAGGTGGTTGGATTCGCGATAAACATTAGCAGGCCGGTCACTGCGGCACCGGCGAACGCTGTCCAGGTCCATGGCAGCAGCTCGCGGATAAATCGGGCGGCCGCGTTGGCACGTTCCACCAATCCCAGCAGACGCAAATCCACCATGAATATCGATCCGAACACGACACCAATGAAAATGACATGCAGGGTTTCGATGACCGGAAAGAAAAATTCGGTGCCTTCAACCTCGCCGCGCATCGCGTTGGCGACTGCTGACTGCTCGATCCAAGCAAGGATGTCCGCGATTGTCACGATAGTCTCTCAGACATAAGCTCAGACATAGGCGATAAAACGTCCAAAGAAAATCACTAGCGTCCAGCCCAGCGACGACAGCAGGGCGAAGCTGCGGGCCGAGGCGGGCGGCGTCTGCGCGTCCCATGCAGTCCCGACGGCGCGACTGGTCCTTTGTAGCCACCAAGTCAAGAGTGCCAGCACCGCAATGAGCCCCATTTTCCAGAAATAGATAGTGGTCGCAAATTGTCGCTGCGGTTCTATAAAGGTCTGCAAGGCCCCCGTACAGGCGCACAGCAGCAAAGCGCGCCACATCCACGGTAACGAGGTCGCCATGACGGCCGACACGTTGCGTACCTTGGATCCAAGACCCAAAAGCCGGACATTGATCATCAAGGCCGAGGCAAACAGTACCGCAACGCCAATGATGTGCAGGGACTGGCTGAGCGGCACGGCAAATTCGGCGTCCTGCAGGAAAACGCTGGTATCGGTCGCGGCGATCCAGTCAGCCAGTTCTTCGAGCACGAATTACCCCCCTTAGTCGCCCGGTCCGGTCAGTATGATCGAAGTGGGACCAACCGCAAACACAGAGGCATGCTTTCATGAGCGATCCGATTTCCCCGTTCGAAGCGGCGCCACCAACCGCGAAGCGCCTGGCACTGAGCATCAGTGCCGCGCTCATCGGCGCGGCGGTGCTGCTGGTGCTGGTGGTGTTGCCGGCGGAGTATGGTGTCGACCCGACGGGACTCGGCGCCCGTATGGGGCTGACCGCGATGCACGCGCCTGCGCGGACACTGCAGATTCAGGACGTGATTGGCGGCAACGCAGGCTATCGCGAGGTCAAGGTTCCGGATCCGGGCCAGCCGACGCCGCTGCCCAATCCCGCTGTGGTGCAGCTGAAGACGATGGATGCACAGTCCAGGACTATTACCGTGAAGCTGGGGACCGATCAGGAGACCGAGATCAAAGCGGTCCTGGGTGCGGCCCAAGTAATTCTCTACTCCTGGCGCGCCGACGGCGAGGTCTACACCGACTTCCACGGGCACGAGCCCGGCGGCGGTAAAGAGTTCGTGCGTTACGAGGAGCAACAGTCGGGCCAGGAAGGAAGGGGATCGCTCGTCGCGCCCTTTAGTGGTGATCACGGCTGGTTCTGGCTCAACATCTCCGGCAAGCCAGTGACCATCACGCTGACGGTGACCGGCTACTACCGCGACATCATCGACTACGGGATCATCAATTGAGCCGCGCGGTCACGCGCCGGGTCCTCGCGGGTGCCGTCTTGCTGCTGGGCGCCTTCATGGCATCCGCCGCGATTGCCCATGGGGTGGCGGGTAGCGATGCGAAGTATCTGGAATCTCTCTCTGGCGTGCATTTCCTCCCGCTGATGTACCTGGGCGCCAAGCACATGGTGACGGGCTACGATCACCTGCTGTTCCTGGCCGGCGTAATCTTTTTCCTATATCGCCTGAAGGACGTTGCGCTATACGCCACCTTGTTCGCGCTCGGGCACAGCACCACATTGTTGCTGGGCGTGCTGGCTGGCATTCACGCCAACGCCTATATCGTTGATGCCATCATCGGCCTGTCGGTGGTCTACAAGGCACTGGAGAACATCGGGGCGTTCAAGCGCTGGGGAATGGCTATCAACCCCCGCGCGGCCGTACTGGTGTTCGGCTTTGCGCACGGGTTTGGCCTGTCGACAAAGCTGCAGGACCTTGCGCTCTCGCGGGACGGCCTGATTGGCAACATGATCGCCTTCAACATCGGTGTCGAGCTGGGGCAGATCGTCGCGTTGACGTTTATCCTGCTGGCGTTCCAGCTGTGGCGTCGAAGTGCTTCGTTCCAGCGCAACGCCTATTTCACCAATGTTCTGATCATGATCGCCGGATTTGCCCTGTTCGGCTATCAGCTGACCGGGGTTCTCGTGAGTTGAGTCTGCTGTGCCCGCATTCGCCACCGGATACCGACTGGCGCGCAATCTTGACCAGTCAGAAACCAGCTAACACTCTGCCGGAGCTGGAAAAACACAATGGCTGCGCTGGGCATAATTTGGCACCTGAAAGATTTTTGCCGCACGCGCAGCGGTAAGGCCCTGGCACCGAATCAGCAACTCAAGGCGCGTCGCAATCTGCATGTGCAAAGAGCGTTCGACTGCTTGAGCCTGATCCAGGCCCAAGTCCGGATGCACGTTGCTCATTTTCGATAACCAATAAGGATTTGTACGCTTTGCACTGGAATTTTCGCCGCGCGTTCACGTTAGGGTCGAACCCAATGAGCCACCGGCCGCGACAGAAACGCATCCAGTGCGATTCCGTCGCCGCCGACTAACAATTTCCGCTGCGCGCCAAAAGCCTTGCCGAAACTCTCAAGCCCGGTGCGTCGTGCGGCGGATCGCCCGCTTTTGACTTCAATCGCAGATAATTTGCGCCCGGCGCGTACCACAAAATCGACTTCCTGATCCTTCTCGCGCCAATAAAACACTTCGCACTCGCCCGCCGCTGCCGCGTTCGCCAAATGCGCCCCGACCGCGGACTCCACGAGGCGCCCCCAGTATTCAGGATCCGCGCGGGCGTCACCCAGACGGTAGCTCGCCTGCGCGCTCATAAGCGCAGTATTCAATACCTGTAATTTGGGGCTTGATCCGCGCTGTCGCACAGACTGCCCGGCGAATTTCCGCAGGCCCGTGACCATCCCTGCCGCTGTTAGCAAATCGAGATAGTGGGCGAGCGTCGTTGAATTGCCGGCGTCCTGAAGTTGCCCAAGCATTTTGGTATAGGAGAGGATCTGCCCCGAGTATTGGCAGGACAGTTCGAAGAGTCTCCGTAACAACGCAGGTTTGTCGACCCGCGACAACAACAACACGTCCCGCGAAATCGTCGTTTCGATCAATGAATCGAGTACATAGCGTTTCCAGCGCGCGGGCTCGCGGATGAGTGCCGCAGCGCCAGGATAACCACCGTAGAAAATATATTGATCCAGGGTCCAACGAAAAGCATCGCGCATTTCCACATAGGACCAGTGCGGCAGATGCAGCAATTCAAATCGGCCGGCGAGGCTTTCGGTGAGGCCCCGTGAGATCAGCAGCGTTGCAGAACCCAGCAAAACAACTTTGAGCGGAATCCGCTTGCGCGTATCTTCGTCCCACAGGCGCTTGACGGTTTCCTGCCAGACCGGAATTTTCTGGACTTCATCGAGTACCAGGACCGAACCCCTAACACCCGCATCGTGCGCCTCAAGTCGCGCCGCTTGCCATTGCTGTTCAAGCCAGTCTTGGCCACGAAGCGTCGGCTCGTCTGCACTGGCAAATCGGGCGGCAATGCTGAGACCGGCAACGGACTGTCCAACCAGTGTCGTCTTGCCCACCTGGCGCGGTCCGACGACCGCCTGAATGTAGCGGCGCCGTTCGCGCAGACGACGCGTGAGAACTGCCGATTGGGATCGGATGTAAACCATAGTGGTATTTTCCATTTACTCAATACGTTGAGTATTTTTACTCAATACATTGAGTAAAACAAGCTTCGCTGCCGAGAACCCGTTCTCAGCTCAGCCGCGTCCCGGACGGCAACAGCGACAACCGCGTGGGCGCTGCGGCCCGCTTCATCGGCCGCGAATTCGGCACCAAGTTCTCGACCCGAATTGGAAACCACCGCCGTCCACCCACATCATCGCAGGGAGCTTAAAAATGCTTTTTTCGCGGCGGTCCAGATATTGAGGCTGCGGCAGTTCTCGCTGTGTGGCGGCGCCGGCTCACGGTCATCCGACAACGCCGACCGGCAGCGATCTCGGTACCGTGAGGCGTGCCACGAGTCTTCCCGGCGATCGGGTAACTGTGGCGCGTGCCAGCGCAGTACGCCGATAGTGAGGCGAAACGCCATGGTGCTCCAATTTCAGATTTGCGAGACGCCGTGCGCCCCTTCCTATCGATATACACCTGCGGCGCCGTTGTTAGGTCGCGCTGTCAATGCTACGGCAATCGCAACGGTAGTGCGGTCGTATACTTCACTTGCTTGGCCGCAAAACTGGAACGCGGGTTCGCAACTCGACTCCTGTTAGCCTGCATCCTGCGGCGAGGCAGGGTACTAAACCTGGACCAGCGCCTGCCACCGCGACAGTGCTCAACTGCCGGTGTGCGACGGATCGAGTGGTAGTCACGCTAAGCCGGCCGATCTACCACCAGCATTTGTGTTGCTGCAGCAGCTGCTGACGATCGTCGATGAGGTGCAGCTGAATTCGCGGATTTTGTTAGCTCGCTGGTTGAATCCGGGACCAGTCTGTCTCTGATGGAAACGATCGATTGCAAGCTGCGCGGCTCAGGGTAGGTCTGGCGGCCTAACGGAGAACTTGAGCAGCAGCACTGCCGCTAATAGCGACGGCACCGCCATGGCGATGGCCACGCTACTGCGGGTAAGGCCCGCAGTCATCAGCAGGCCGGCCATGATCGGTCCGATGGCGCTGCCGATGCGGCCAATGCCAATGACGAAGCCGGTGCCACTGACGCGCATGTGAGCGGGGAAGGTTCGCGCGACGACCGCGTAAAGGCCCATGATTCCGCCCTGCAGAAATAAACCCATGGCGAAAGTGCCGAGGGCGAGCAATAGGAAGCTGGGCGGAATCGAACCAAATAGAGCCGTTAGCAGTCCGCCGCTGGCTAACGCCAACACGACCAGCGGCTTGAGTCCCACGCGCATACTAATGGCGCCTAACAGCAGGCCACCGACGATGCCGCCGACATTGAGCCAAACAGCAAGCAGCGCGGCCTGTGCCGGCGCGAAGCCCAGCGCGGAGATCAGTGACGGCAACCAGCTTTGGACGAAAAACAACGTGACCACGTGCAGAAAATAGATGCAGGTGACGAGCAGCGTGACGGCGGACATGCCGGAGGCGAACAGGGCTTTTACGGGCGCAGACTTTGCGTCTGGTGGCGGGGCAGGCAACGCGGCAACTGTTGTCAACCCGCAGCGCTTGAGGTAGGCATTGACCTGCACCAATGTGTCGGCCTTAGGCCGCGCGATCATCGGCGCGAGCGGCTCCGGCAGGAACGTCCACACCATCGGCAGCATCAGCAGACCCAAGGCAGTGGCCACGAGGAAGATCGCCGGCCAGCCAAAGGTCGGAAGCAGGAAGGCGGCGAGCAAGCCGCCAAGCATACCGCCCATTGGAAAACCGACCGCAAACAGCGCCACGCACAAATCACGACTTCGCGTGTTCGAATATTCAGCAGCGAGTGAGCTGATGACCGGGATCATGGCACCGATGCCGAGTCCTGTGAAAACGCGCGACAGCATCAGTTCCGTGATGTCATGCGACATCGCAGTCCAAAATGTGCCGAGTATCATGATGCTCAGGCTTAGAAAAATCATGCGCCGGCGGCCGACCAGGTCCGCGGCAGGTGCAATCAACAGCGAGCCGGCCGCCATACCGAACAGACCGGAAGACAGCACGAGCCCGAGCTGAGCCGGGCTGATACCCCAGGCAGACTTGATGGCAGGTGCCGCGAAAGTGATGGCCATGACGTCCAAGCCGTCGAGCATGCAAAGCACGACAGTCATCGTCACCGCAATTTTCTGGAACGCGCTCATCGGCGCAGCCAGCAACTCAATACGCGGGTCGTGGGTGCTGTTGGCAGTCATGTTAGGTTTCGACTTTCCAAGTGGTCGGTGACGTATTGAAAGGCGCGGTCAGACCGCGGAGCCTCCGGCTGCCACTGCGCTGACAACCGGTGCTCGACGCGCGGCGTCGACGATTCGCGCAGTTGTTTGTCCCAAATGCTGGAGCATCAGGTCTACGAGCCGGGCTGCGTCGCGATCGACGCCGGAAACCATCTTTGTTTTGCGCGGGCTAGCGGTGGCCTCACTTGCGGTTGTTGCGTCACGGCGTTGCCAGTGGCGCTTACGATCAGCGGGATACCGAGCAGGGCGAGCGGACTGTTGCTGTGGCGCGCAATGGACGTCATTCAATGGTCTGTCCGGTGAAAAGTGCATTAGTAGCGCCAACTATATATATAGCGGATCGCAAAATCTAGAATTGCAAGGGTGTATGCGAATTTCACGCCAAGCCGGTCCAGCCGGCTAGGACTACTGTGTCGATAATATATGGGATTGTACGTGCTTCTTCGTCAATCAGGTGACGAGGCAGGGGGCACGTGTGACCAGCGCCGCCACCAGCAGCAGCGCGGGCACGCCGCCCGCCAGCAACGACCAGATCCAGAGCGATGCGCTCATAGCAGAATCCTTTGTTAGGAAAAGTCAGCTCAGCCAGGAGCGCAGCAGCGGCACGCGCGCCAGAAATATCCCGAGACACCAGCGCCAGCGGTAGCCCGCACTAACAGGCTGCGGCGGAACCACACTGCGCATTGGCGTACGCAGATCATGGTGCACAAATACCCGGCGGGCCACGAAAGACCAGGCCTGGCCGCCGGCCTGCACCCGACAGTCTTGCCGGCCAGGATCGGTCGGCAGTTCGATTTCCGCGTCGCACAGGTCGGCCGGCAATTGCGGATCGGTGGCAGTGTCAAACGACACAATGGCCTGAGCGCCCGCGGCGCCGCGCAGCTGGCCGCTCAACGTCAATGGGAGAGGGAAGCCCGGCTCGAAACTTGACACCACCGGACCGGTAAAAATCAGCACACTCGGCATGGCGGCAGTCGATCATGAATCCGCCCCCCCTGCAACCAACAGCGGTTTTCGCGCTAATCTAGCTGCCGTGAACGAAATCCCGCAGCACAGTCGCCGGATAATCGAACGCCTTATGGACGGTTATTGCGCACGTATTTGCCCGCCCGGCGCGCGCCATGCGGTGCGCCTCAGCTACCGCATCGACCCGGGCCACGTGACCTTGTTCGAGTTACAGCGCATTTGCGGCGTCGCTGGTACCCAGCAGCCGGTGCCGGTCGCGGAATTTCGTTACCGGAGCCAGGAGAGTGGCTGGCGCCTGTCGTGGCGCGATCAGGCCGGACACTGGCGGCCCTACCCGATCGAGCCGCGACAGCGCACGTTTCTCGCATGGCTGCGCGAATTCGATCACGATCCGGACGGCCGGTTCTGGACCCGCGTGGACGGCAAGAGCCTGCGCTGGTGCACCTCGCGGGGTCGCTGCGGCGAATGCGATGTGAAATATGGTCAAGTGCTCGGGCTCAGCCAGGCGTGGCCCTTGTTACGACGGATTACGCCTTAGCTCTTTTGCGGAGCTGTCAACGCCTCCAGCAGCCAGGCCCTGGCTGACTGCCAGTGGCGTTTGACAGTACGTTCGGAGGTTTGGGTCACATGCGCGATTTCACGGACATCCAGTCCAACAAAAAAACGCAATTCGACTATCTGTGCGCGCTCCGGAGAGACCTCCGCGAGCCGCGTCAGGGCCTGGTCGAGCGCTTCCGCATCGATCGGTTCAGGCGCGGCCTGGTTCTTGAGCCAGCTGGTCGTGACCGAAAGATGCTGCCGTTTGTTAGCTCGTACGCGACGGGCCTGATCGACGATCACCTGGCGCATGACACGGCTGCAGATAGCCAGAAAATGCGCCCGATCCTGCCAGCGCAGGCGATCCAGCCGTATCAGCCGCATGGCGGCCTCGTGCACCAGTTCGGTGGGCTGCAGCGTCAGCACCGACGCGTGTATAACGCAGCATGCGCGCGGCCGACGCCCGCAATTGCGGATAGAGCGTGTTAATAAGCTTGTCACGGGCCTCAGGCGAGCCGGTGATTGCCTGCGCAAGTACGGCCTCGTCAATCGCCTGCGGTTCTTCGTGATCAGACACCCGGATACCCTCGATTCGGGACAGTAAAGACATTTATGAGCATCGTCCACGAAAAAATTGCACTGGAAAAATTTGAAGAACTGGCCGAAATGGCGGCCGCTGCGCGGGACGCAGCCCTGGCGCACCTGAAGATGGAGTCTCCCGCTCTCGCAGAGCGCGTTGCCGCGCTGCTGGCGGCCGACCAACAGCTGCAGGACAGGTTGCCGACGACCCCGCCACCCGCTGCGCCGCCGGCGCCGGATCTACCGCCGCCGCCGCGCGTTGGTGTTTACCGCATAACCGAGCTGTTAGGCCGTGGCGGCATGGGCGAGGTCTGGCGCGGCGAACGCGACGATGGTTTGTTTGATCACACGGTTGCCATCAAGTTCATGCGCAGTCGTCATTCCTCGGCGATCGCGCACGAGTCCTTCGAATGGGAGCGGCGCAATCTCGCGCGGCTGCAGCACCCTAACATCGCGCAACTTTACGACGGCGGCAACCTGCAAGATGGCCGTGCCTATCTGATCATGGAGCTGGTGCAGGGGCAGGCGGTCGACGCCTTCGTCCGCGAGCACCGTTTTTCCGCAGCCAGATTGCTGCAGCTGTTTGCGGGAATCTGCGCCGCGGTGCGTGCCGCCCATCAGGCGTTGATCGTGCACGCGGATCTGAAACCCTCAAACGTGATCGTCACGACCAACGGCGACATCAAGTTGCTTGATTTCGGTGTCTCCCGATTGTTAGGTTCCGGCGCTGGTTTGCGTGCGCCTTCCGGCAGTGAAACGCCGCTGACCATCGCCTATGCCAGCCCACAACGCGGCCGCGGCGAGCCACCCGGCGTCCTCGATGACATCTATTCGTTAGGCGTCATGCTGCACGAACTTCTGACCGGAACCAGACCGGACCCGGCAGCCAGGTCCCCTCTGCCCAGGGATCTCGCCGCCATCGTCGCCAGGGCCTGCCACCCGTCGCCCGCGGATCGTTACACCGCGGTAGCCGACCTGGTAGCGGACATTGACCGCTATACGTCGTTCCGGCCGGTCAGCGCGCGCGAACCAACACGCGGTTACCTGCTGGGACGTTTCGTGCGCCGGCATCGCGGGGGTGTGGCTTTTGCCGCAACGCTGTTCGTCGGCCTGGTTACCGCGACCACCGTCAGTTCAAGCCTTTACCTGCAAGCCGAATCGGCCCGGCAGCGAGCTAACAAACGATTCGGCGAAGTCCGGCAATTATCGAATTTCATGTTAGGTGACCTGCAACAGCAGATGTTTTCGCTGCCGCAGTCTCTGGAATTGCGCCGCTCCATCGTCGCGCGTGGACAGAGTTACCTCGATCAGCTCGCGATCGACCCCTCTGCGCCGGTCGAAGTGCGTCTCGATGCAATCGAAGGCCTGGTAACACTCGCCGAAGTGCAGGGGGTTCCCGGCGGCCCTAACATGGCCGACACGGCCGCGGCACGCCGCAATCTCGACCGCGCGCGCACGATCGCCAATGAATTGATCGCCAGCGGGGAAATATCGCCACGTGTCTATATCGCCCTCGCAAGAACTGAAATCGACACGGCGGCCATTGTGGCAGCGCGCGACAACAAGCCGGCGGAGGCCGCAACGCATCTGCAGATTGCGCGGTCCGCGATCGATGCTGCGGCCGCCGCCGGTGCGAGCCCGAAGGACCTAACGCGCTACGGCATAGAGTGGCGCCTGCGGCGGGCCGATATTGCAAACTGGGCGAGCGAGTACCCGCGGGCCATGACGCAGGCGCGCGAGGCCCTGGCATTGTTGGTCTCAGCACCGGCTGGGAGTTTGCCGGAGCGGGACCTCGCCGTCATGAAGGCGCGAGCGCTCGACTTGCAGGCCGAGGCAACGTACTACAGCGGTGACCAGGCGGGCGCCTTGCAACCGTATCGAGAGGAAGTGGAAATACTGGAACAGGCGGCGGCAACCGCGCCGCGGGATACGATCATAGGCAGCAATCAGCTGCGAGCCTATTGGTCGTTAGGAACGACACTGCTTCAGGTGCAGCAATATGCCGATGCCCTTGCGCCGCTCTCGCGGGCTGTTGCTCTTGGGCGCGAATTGACCATTGCGGAACCGAAGGACGGGGAGATCGCCCGCAAGGCCGAAATTGCCTTTGCGGCCTACGGCCAGGCACTGGGCCTCAACAATCGCCATGAGGAAGCAATTGAGATTCTGTCGGACACGGTCGCACGGCGCAGCGCCCGCCGCGCCAGCAATTCGACCGAGGCCGTCACCACGCGCGATCTCGCCGTCAGTCTTGCCATGTTAGGCGACGAACTGGCGCAAGCCGGACATAGATCCCAGGCCTGCGTCAACTTTGCCAATGCGCGCGCGGAATTTTCCAGGCTGCAGGTCGAAGGAGCGAACCCGGCCCTGAATGATGACGCGTCGCGGAATCGGCTGCGCGAGTCCGAGCAACGATACTGCGCGCACGATTGAGCCGCCGGGTTTACGGCCAGCGACTGGCCGCGCTTTTGAAATCCGCAGACGCCGCGCGCACCACGCAAAACCGCTGCCCGGTGGGCGCTGCCATTACACACCAGGTCTGCACACGCTCGACGATTTTCGCGCCCAGCGCTGTCAGGCGCCGCACCTCGGCGTCGATGTCGTCGGTTTCGATATCGAGATGCACTCGGCTCGGGTGACTCACGCGCTGCACTTCAATATGCAATTGATCCTGCGGGTCCATCAGGCGCACGTATTTTTCGCCCTCTTCGGCCGGCAGGGCTTTTTGCTCCATGCCCAGGGCCTGCGACCAGAAGCGGGCCGCGCCGCCCAGATCCGTGGTCTGGCAGTCGATGATGAATCCGGCGAGCTTGCTGCGATGCATGGTTTGTCCTCCGCTCCGGAAATGGTAACCAAGCTGCATGGCATTTGGTGGATTCCTCATGGCGCGCTATCTTCGGGGCATTGGAATCCGGAGGTTTTATGAGCTTTCTTGTCCGCAGTCTCCTCGCCACCAGCGCTGCCGTCATGGCGCTGGCCTCGTGCACCAGCACCACCGCTTCAGGCCCGCCGCGACTCGCAGCGGTGGTTTTTCCGGCTGGCGCCGCGGTCAGCAGCCGCCCCGGGGAAATGCCTTCCTGGATGATTCCTAACATGGGCGAGGCAGCTGAAGCTTATTACGGCCCGGACAGCGAACACATCATTGCGCAGGTGCAAAGCACGCTCGCCGTCAAGAGCGCGCGTGGCATGTCCGGTTTCCTGACCCAGACGTTCACCGACTCGGGCACCGACATCGTGCAGATCAACAAGCGCGGCTGGGATGCCTGCTCGTGGTTTTTCCCGGATGGCAAGAAACTGGTATGGACGTCCATCAAGGATAACCTCGACATGGACATCGGCAACTGGTCCGACTGGCGCAAATACCCGCAGGGTTCCGAGCTCTACACCTCGGACCGCCAGGGCGGCAAAGTTGTCAGGCTAACAAACAACAAATATTACGAAGCCGAAGTGACCGTGTCGCCCGACGGCAAGTGGATCGTGTTCGGCCGCCAGATCAACGGCATCATGGATCTCTGGGTCATGAAGTCAGATGGCACGGATGAAAAGCAGATTACATTCACGGCCGACGATCAGGAAGGCGCGCCGTATTTCCTGCCGGACAACGAGACCATTATTTTCCGTGCCTGGAAAGCCTCGGAATACGATCAGAAGCCCACACCGATGACCATCTACACCATCAAGCGTGATGGCACCGGCCGGACCCCGCGCACCTTCACGCACGATATGAACTGGGCGCCGTTCCCGACGCCGGATGGCCAGCATTTTCTGTTCGTGCGCGCCGAGACGCCGGCGAACTGGGAGATTTATCTCGGCGATTTCAATTCGCGCGAAATCAAACGACTGACGTTTGACGACGCGTTCGACGGTTTCCCGGCAATTTCTCCGGACGGCCGCAAGATGCTCTGGACTACTTCACGCCTTGGCGGTGGCAGGGGCTTCATGCAGGGTTTGCGGTTGCATGTCATGGACGTCACGGCGCTCGGCCTGGGCCCGCGCAAGCGCAAATAGATGCTGATAGCGACCGCCAGCTATGGACGGCTCGCGCGTGTGCAGCGCGCGGGCCTCTTTTTGCTGCTGCTGGGTTTGGCATTTGGCGCGACCCCCGGCTGGTCGCAAGCTCCAGCGCCGGAGAATACCGGGCCTAACAAAAACCTGGTCTCTGCAGTCAGCGGCCGTTTGAGTCGCGGGCCGGTTTATGAAGACTGGCAACTGCTGACTCACCCGGATCGCTCGCGCACACTGCTGGTCTGGCGGGTCGACGGGCGGCGAGCAATGCAAAGCGACGCGATATTCCGCATCGCTGCGGATTCCAGCATCCTCGCGGGCTATGTGCACGAGCAGCCGCGCGCTGCTAACGCGCATTCCGAGTTTGCGCGTGATCGTTTGCCTGGGCTCGCCGCGGGAATTTTATCGCTGGCGCAAATACAGGCCAAGCTGCCTGCGCTCGCCGCCCCCGCGGCCAAGGCTTCGGCCGTGCCAGGATCCCGCAGCCTGGGCCGGGCCGGCGTTGTGCGCTGGGCCACAGGCCGCTACGCGTACACGGCTTTCAAGGATGGCCGCGCGCGCGGGACCGAAGATTTTCACCTGACCGTGCATGCCGATGGTTCGCGCTCGCTGACTATGTGGCATGACATCTTCGCGCGCCACTCACAGTTCAGCGTCAATCTGAATATTGATGCCACGCAGCGCCCGACCGAGGCATTCATCTCCTACTGGACCGTCAATGGTTACAAAGGCTCCACGCATATCAAGGTGAATGGCTCGCAGTTGTTGGCTGATTATCGCGGCCAGACCGGTGATCTGCAGCATACGCTGGCGGTGCCAGCGCAGTTTTCGATAGGCAGTCACCCGGTGGCGGGTGATGGCTGGCATACTTTTGGCTGTGATGCTCCGCAAGGCAAGCCGGGCAGCGCGCGGGTTTACTCGCTGGAAGCCACCGCCGATCTCTCCAAGCCGATGCTCGGTGAACTCATCGATATGCCATGCGAAGCATTCGGTGCCGAGCGCATCACCGTTCCGGGCGGCACTTTTGACACGCTGCATTTTCGCCTCGGTGGCGTCAGCGATATCTGGATCACGCAACAGGATCGCATGATGGTGAAATTCATCACCGAGAAATTCGACCGCGCCTACACGCTGGTGGACTACTATGGCGCAGGCTTCACGCATAGCCAGCTGCGCAAATAGCGCGCCACCATCGGGCCGCGCGTTACCGTGAACCCGGCGCGCTCCAGTTCTCCCTTGAAGTCCGCATAAACAAATTCGAGCGAATACGGTTCGCCGTTGTATTGATGATCGATGTCGAGGAAATACTGCAGCCCGGCCGGAACCGGATCATCGGACGGAAAATCGACCACGTTGAATACGCCGCCCGGACGCAGCACCCGAATCATTTCGCGCACGATTTCCTGAGTCTTCATAAATGGCACTTCGTGAAACAGAATCGTCGACTGCACCATGTCGAAGTGATTGTCAGGAAAACCGGTGGCTTCAGCGATGCGCTGCTTGAAATGCACTGCGCAGTTCTGCTCGACGGCGCGCCAGTGCGCATACCGTAACAACGGTGCGCCGACATCAATGCCGGTGACTTCCGCCTGCGGGAACCGGTGTTTCAGTGCGGTGGTGCCCTGCCCGATCGAACAGCCGATATCGAGAATCCGGTTCACGTGACCGTCCGCAGGCACTGGACCCGCTGCAACGATTTCCGCGTGGATTTCGTCGCGATCATTGCTGCCGACAAAAAACACCTTGGTACCGTAGTGATAGACCGGACCCGTTAGCTCATCACCCTGGTAGCCGCCCGGCTGAACATGGAACTCGCGCCGGGTGTATTCGGGCACCGGAAAATCGGGCGACCATTGCAGCGTGCCGGGGCCGCGCGTTGCCGTCGCGTCCAGCGCTGCGGCAATCTCGGTGGCCTTGCGCCCAAAACTGCGATTGAGATTGCTCCACATCATCGCCTGGCTGCTGCGCAGCAGCCGGTTGCGCGTTGCGAGGACAGGCTGTGGATCTCCCGCCTGACGCAACTGGATGCGATCGATACGGGGTACCGGCGCCGGCGGCATACCCAACACGCCATGCAGCGCATTCATGCTCGCCAGGCCCATGCGCATACCCGAAAAACCCCGCACGCCTTCAACAAAGGACTGATAGCTTTCATCGTCCAGGCTGATCGGCCGCGGCGTCGGTCCGATCATGCCGCGAATAAAAGCGTTGTTCTGCAATTCACTCATGACAACTTTCCTGTGTTTGTCCATAGCCTGCGCACGTAGTCTTCGAAACGAACCGGCTCACGACCGAGAACCATCCGCAGCACGTTAGCATTACCCAGAAAACCGTGGTGGTCATAGTGTGCATTCATCGCCAGCAGCTGTTCAACACGGTCCGGCGAATTGCCAGCCGCGGTGGCTTTGGCGCGCAACTCCTCGAGCGACGCAGCGCGCGCTGTTACGGTGCGGCCGATCACTCTGCTGATGATGGCCGCCATGTCGGTCTGGCTCAGCGCTTCCGGACCCGCGAATTCATAGGTCGCGAAGCAGTGTGCGCCGGATTCAGCAACAACCGCTGCCGTCGCCGCCGCATGATCCAGCAGGTCGGCGATATTGAATTTCACATTCACGTTGAACGGCATGGCATGCACACCCTGCTCGGTCACCTGTTTCCAGATCGGCTCGAGATGCTGCATGTAGCGGATCGGCTGAACGATCGTGTACGCGAGCCCCGACTCCACCAGCATTTCCTCGCAATCGAGTTTCAATCGGTGATGGCGGACTTCACGCCGCAGCGTGTGCATCACGGAGTAGTAAACGAAGTGGCTCAAGCCGCGTTTTTTGGCGGCGTCAATGCAATTGCGGGTCAGCGCCACTTCGTCCGGATGCATCGGCGGGCCGATATGCACCATGGCGTCGCAGCCGGTCAGTGCCCGGCCAACACCATCCGGGTTGCGGAGGTCGCCGACCGCATGGTCGTCTGCCTTGCCCTGGGCCCGCAGGCCCGGCCACTGGGCGGCATCGCGGATGAAGGCGCGCACCCGAGCGCCACGCGCGGCCAGCGCCGTGGTGATCGCACGACCGCTCTTGCCGTTAGCTCCCGTGACCAGAACGCGCATGTTTTACCTGTTGCCCGGGCGGTAGCGTGGCCCGCCAGGATGCTGTGGTTGACGAATCCGCTCGCGGCCATTAGCGTGGCGGTTCAAGGTATTCATTGCAAATAATCCTAACCGGGAAAACCCATGACCGATCACGCGACTGCCGCCCACGAATGGCTCAAATCCCAGGTGGGCAGGGAAATTCACACCAGTGACTGGCTAACGGTCACGCAGCAGCGCGTGAACGAGTTTGCACAGGCCACCGGCGACTTCCAGTGGATTCATCTGGACGTCGAACGCGCCAGGCGCGAATCCCCTTACGGCGGCACCATCGCGCATGGCTACCTGACGCTGTCACTGTATCCGTTGTTGCGTGGGCTGGTGGATGCCAGGACTCCGATCGTGCCGGGCGTCAGGAACATTATCAATTACGGACTCAACAAGCTGCGTTTTCCTAACGCGGTAAAAGTCGGTGCCCGTATTCGGGCGCATTGCACCTTGTTAGCCGTCGAGGCTGCGGGGGCGGGCCTGCAGATCACCGAGCAATACTCGGTCGAGATCGAAGGCGAGTCGAAGCCAGCGTGCATTGCGGAAGCCATCATGCGTGTCGGGTTTTGATCATGTCGCGGCGCGTTGCCTGGCTTCCGCTCGCGTTTTTGCTGCTTCCCGCGGCTGCGGCCGCGCTTGATCCTGCCAATGAAGGCGAGCGCCTGATGGCCGAGTTTGGCCTGCGCGAAGCGCCGGAGCCCGTCTCCAGGCTGCCGGGCTGGCGCGTACCGAAGAAGATCGTCGTCGATTCAGGCGTACCGGGGCTGGTCGACGCGCTGCGCACCGCGGCGCCTGGCGTTGAATTCGTTGGCGCGAATACGGCGGCGGCCGTGGCCGCCGCGGCGCCGGGTGCGGATGCTGTCATCGGACGAGCGCCTTTTATCTGCAATGAACGCGTGCTGGCGGCCGGCAGCAACCTGCGCTGGCTGCAGACCGATTACGCGGGCGTGGACGCCTGCGCCAAACACGCCAAGACGATCCAGGACCGCCAGATCCTGGTGACCAACATGCGCGCGATTGGCGCGCCCGTGATCGCGGAACACGTGATCGCCTTTACGTTAGCACTGTCGCGCGGCCTGTACGCGTGGATTCCACAACGGGAGCAGCACCTTTGGGCCGACGACTCGCGCCGGTTCCCGATGGTGGTGATCGCAGGCAAGACCATGCTGGTCGTCGGGCTGGGTGGCATCGGCAGCGAGGTTGCAAAGCGCGCGCGCGCACTCGGCATGCGAGTCATCGCGACGCGAGCGACACGACAGGAAAAGCCGGACTACGTCGACTATGTGGGAACGTCGGATGAGCTCAAGACGTTGATAAGCCAGGCGGATGTGGTCGTGAATGCCATGCCGCTGACCGCGCAAACCAAAGGGATCTTCGACGCCGCGATGTTTGCGCGCATGAAGCGCAGCGCCTATTTCATCAATGTCGCCCGCGGCATGAGTGTGGTGACGGCGGACCTGACCGAGGCGCTGCAGAAAAAGATCATCGCCGGCGCGGGCCTGGATGTCGTCGACCCCGAGCCATTGCCGAAAGATCATCCGCTGTGGCAGCAGCCCAACCTCATCCTGACGCCGCATGTCTCCGGCGATTCGGACCTGGGAGCAGCAGCGGCGGTGCGCGTGCTGCGCGAAAACCTGCGGCGCTATGTCGCGGGGGAGAAAATGCTGTCCGTGGTGGACGTCGCCCGCGGCTACTGAAAATCCGTGAACTTGCAGACGTTATTCATCGTGATCCCGATATCGATCGATGCAATGGGCTTTGGATTAATCGCGCCGATGTTGTTAGGTGCGGTGTTGCTCGCTGGTGCGGGCCTGTTGTTGGTCGTCGCGATGAGTGGACTGAACAGCCAGGCAACACCGCTGTCGACCGAATAGAGAATATCGGAACAGAGTTGCGCCATGCTGCTGAGGCTAATGATCACATGAAAAACAGAAGGTCCTTGTGCCTTGCCGCGTTAGCTCTGCTGGCGGTGACGACCCCCAGCATTGCGGCCGACAAGCGGCTCCTCAACACCGACGACTTCGCCCGGCTGCGCGAGGTTGGCGCGCCGCAGTTGTCGCCCGACGGTGAGCGCATCGCTTACACGGTCCGCTCCGCAGACCTGGCCCAGGATAAGCACGTCACCGACCTCTGGATGACGAACTGGCGCGGCGGCAGCGAGCGGCAGCTGACGTTCGCGCCTGACAACGAAACCGACCCGCGCTGGAGCCCGGACGGTCACTGGCTGGCCTTTCTGTCAGAGCGCCGCGATGCCAAGGAGAATTCGCAGCTCTGGATCCTCAACATGGCCGGCGGCGAGGCCGAGAAAATCACCAGCTTGCCGGGCTCGGTCGATGACTACGCGATAGCTCCCGATGGACAGCGGGTGGCGCTGGTGGTCAGCGACTCCGACGACGACAAGCCGCTGGTTGAGAGCGCCAAGACCGAAAAGCCGATCATCATCGACCGCTTTTATTTCAAGGAAGACATCACAGGTTACCTGGGCAAGAGCCGCCAGCATCTCTATTTGTTAGACCTGCGCACTCGCCGCGTGCAAGCGCTGACAACCGGCAATTACAACGAAACCAACCCGTCCTGGTCGCCGGACGGCAAGACGCTCGCGTTTGTCAGTAAACGATCGCCGGATCCTGATCGCGACGACACGTTCGGCCTGTACCTGATGGCGCCAACCGCCGGCGCCGCACCGCGCTTGTTGACGACCTATCAGGGCGAGGGCCAGGACACCGACTGGGCCAGCGCACCGCAGTGGAGCCCGGACGGCCGCCAAATCGCTTTTGTTGCCGGCGGCGACCCGAAATTGCTCTACTACGCGCTGCACGGACTCGCAGTAGTCGATGTTGCCAGCGGCCAGGCACAATTGCTAACAAAGCAGCTCGATCGCAACGTCGATCAACCTCATTGGTCGGGCGACGGCAATTCTCTGTTTGGTATTCTGGAGGACGATGCCACCACACAACTGATTGAAGTGTCGCTGCGCGATGGCGCCGTGCGCAAATTGACACAGGACGGTCATGAGCTCAGCGGCCTGGCCGTGGCCGGCAAGAATCGGATCGCATTGCTACGTTCGCAACCCCAATATTTGGCTGAAGTAGTTGCGCTTGAAAATGGCCGGTTCCGCCAGCTGACGCGCCAGAACGCTGCTCTGTTAGCTGAAGTGCGGCTTGCCGCCGCCGAACGGACCATCGCGAAGAGCCGCGACGGCACGCAGATCAGCGGTTTTGTCGTGAAGCCGCTAGATTACACCGCCGGCCAACGCTACCCGACTATAGTGCGCATCCACGGCGGTCCCACCTCGCAGTTCAGCTACTCCTTCAGCTTTGAATGGCAGTTACTTGCGGCCAACGGCTATGCCGTGGTGGCCTCGAATCCGCGTGGCAGCTCGGGGCGTGGCGAGGCTTTTTCCAAGGCGATATTCGCGGACTGGGGCAATGTCGACGCCCAGGACGTGATTGCGCATGTGGATCTCGCGGTTGCCAACGGGCTTGCGGATCCCGCACGTCTCGGCGTCGGCGGCTGGAGCTACGGCGGCATGCTGACCAACTATGTGATAGCGCAGGACACACGCTTCAAGGCGGCCACCAGCGGCGCCAGCATCTCTAACATTCTCGCGGGCTATGGCACCGACATGTACATCCGCGAATACGAGATGGAACTCGGGCCGCCGTGGAAGGCCCCGGCGATCTGGGAGAAGCTTTCGTTCCCTTTCCTGCACGCGGACCGCATCACGACACCGACGCTGTTCCTGTGCGGCAGCCAGGATTTCAACGTGCCGTTGCTCAACTCCGAGCAGATGTATCAAGCGTTGCGTAGCCAGAACATCCCCACGCAACTCGTGATCTATCCGGGTCAGAATCATGGCCTGACCAGGGTGTCGTATAACAAGGACCGGTTCGAACGCTATCTCAGCTGGTATGCCAAATTCCTCAAACCATGACGATCAAGCGCGGGACCTCTGGCCGGATTAAGTTGCTTCGAATCGCGAGGGCCTGACCGCTGCAAAATAATGCGCCGACGCCGTCACGTTGCGTTATTCCCGCAGGACGCAAGACTTCCACAGCCTAACAATTCACGCGATGATTGGCGGATCGCAATCCAAGGTCCGGAGTCCGCAATTGATCCAGCAGCATCGGCGATCTTACATATTCGCGGCGTGGTCGCCCGCAGTCGTTGCGCTGGCCGCTGTGCTCTTCATGCCGGCCGCGCGGGCCGCCGAACCCCAGAAACCGCAACGCGTCACGATTCGTGGCTACCACACCGATGCGATGGAACCGTTCATCACGAAGGACGGGCGCTATCTGCTGTTCAACAACAGTAACGATCCGCGCGTCGACACCAATCTTCAATTCGCAACCCGAATCGATGACCTGACCTTCGAATATGCAGGTTCGATCCGCGGAGCTAACAGCGCCGCCCTGGACGGCGTACCCAGCATGGACGCGAACGGCCAGATGTATTTCATCTCGACGCGCAGTTACGCGCAGAATCTCGCAACCATCTACCACGGACAGTTCGACCAAGGCGCCCTGGCCGGTCTGGAAGTGACCAGCGGGCTCGCTCCGAATAAGAAAGGCAACCTGAATTTTGACGCGGAGATTTCTGCGGACGGCAACGTGCTGTTCGCCGTCGATGGCAAGTTCTCGGGCGATCCGGTGCCGGATTCGGCCGATATTTTCGTTGCCGTTCGTGATGGCAACAGTTTTCGCCGGCTACCGGAGAGCGCGGCGATCCTGAAGACCATCAACACTTCGGCGTTGGAATATGCGCCGGCCATCTCCACCGACCTGCGGGAACTGTACTTCACGCGCGCCCCACGCCGCGGCCATAAACCGCCGGTGATTCTGCACGCATCGCGAACCCGCACCGACGAGCCATTCGGCACGCCACGGCCGGTTCCCCTGATTACCGGTTTTGTCGAGGCGCCGTCGCTGTCGCAGGACGGCTGCTGGCTGTATTTCCACAAGAACGATGGCGGACGTTTTGCGATCTACCGCGTCGATAGCGGCGCGAACTGTCCACCCAATGAAACCGCAGCAGTGCGACTGGGCAACGATCAGAAGCGAAAATCCGGTTCCTGATTTTCGATGACGCCGCGCAGCGTGACGGGCAGCTGGTCGTATTTCACGCCGCGCACGCCGATGCCATGCATGACAATCGCGCCCCCGCGCGAACCCATTTTCATCCACGGATACCAGGGCCGGACCTGGCCCCAGGACAGTACCTGGTCCAGTTCGCCCTTCTTCGGCAGCGCCAGCGGCCGTTCGCTGGTTTCAAAATCGAGGATCTGTTCACGGCCGCCGACGTATTCCTGGTACTTGCCACCTAACGGATTGTCGCGGAAGATTATCCCGGCGTCGCTGCCGGTCAGTGTCTTGTCGGTCAGCTGAAAACGGCTCGCGGTGCGCTCCGGACTACCGTCCGGATTTTTCTGCCAGCGCTCAGGCTCGGCCCGCGCCATGACCTTCTCAGTCGGTACCGCTACCGTTTCTCCGGACCAGGGATTCTTCCAGTTGGTCAGCACCGCGTCGCCCGTGGTCGGCACGTAGATAATGAGTTCGCGCGACACACGCCGGAAGCCCCTGCCGCGCACCGCGTCGCTCAACAACTCGCACTTCGAAATGCGCAGGCGTTCGGCGTCAAAGATCCGCGTGTCCTTCTGCTCCATGCGCCGGCTGTACACATGGCCATGCCACCAGGTCACCATCGGCTCCGTTGCCTTGACGCCGCAGCTGTCACGGAAATCCTGGCTCCAGGCGTCGGCGATCGACACCGGCGCCGGCGGTGTGATCAGCGGCAGCTGTTCGGCCACCACCGGCGGCGCGCCCGGTGTGATGACCTTGCGGAAATAACTCCAGCTGGTTTCGTTAGGTCGCTGGTCGTCGAGCGGTGGCGCCGACTGATACTTGGCGAACTGCGTCTTGAGCGCGGTGCGAATAGGTTCATTCAGGTCTTCGACCGAATTCACGCGCTGGCCGACAGCCGTGAAGACCAGCAGCCCGGGCCGGTCGCCCATCCGCATCCACGGCAGGAAATTCGACACGCGCTTCCAGGAGCGGCTCCAGCGCGGCAGTGTCTTCACTTTGGGATCCAGCAAATCGCTTTCATAGACATAGACGTTGAGCATTTCCATCGCGTGGTAATGTCCGCCCACATAGTCCTGGTATTCGCCCGCCAGCGGATTGTCGTAATAGAGCGGCGCTTCGTTGCTGAAGATCACGCGACCGTTGATGAACTTGCCATCGAAGCTCGCCGTCCGCCCGTCACGGCCGTTCGCGTACAGCACGCCGCTCATGTTGACCGGGTCATTTTGCGTATGCACAACCTCGACCACCTCGCCGGTCCAGGGATTGCGCCAGGTCTTGAGCAGCGCGTTAGTCACGGGATCGAGGTACAGCATGATCTCGCGCGACACTGAACGGTAACCGTAACCGCGCTCGGGGTCCTGGTAGCCCTTGCAGGCGCGTGCGTTCCAAATCTGGAAATTGAACAGCTTGCGATCGGGTTCGCCCGGACGGCGGCCGTACACCGAGCCCTGCGACCAGAGATAGATCGTCTTGCCGTCCTCGAGTGAACACCAGAGTTTCTGCTGGATGCGCACCGCGTCGCCGGGATCACCGGGATTGAGACGCGGCGGCACCTTGGCCGCCTGACTAACGCTCAAGGCGCCGACCAAGACGGTGCCTAACAAAATGGCTTTCGAGATTTTCATGAGCATTCCATCTCCCAGGTCGTCAGCGCCGCGCCGCGCCGCAGCCACAGTCCCGCACCCACGCGCTTGAACCAGCGCGACAAGCGCTTGTGGTACCACTCGCCGCTGCGCAAGTGCACGTCGCCATCGGTGCGCGAGCGGTCGCAGTTGTAGCGCCAGTCCTTGCTGGTCAGTGCCGTGAAATAAAGCACGCCGCGGCACAACTGGCCCAGTGTGACGATGGCGCGGGCTGCAGTGCGGTCATCGAGATACTGGCCAACGTCATAGCAGATGGCCAGGTCAAACTGCCGGCCCGGCCGGTAGCTCGCGAGCGTGCCCTGCTGCCAGCCATAGCGCCTGCAGAGGTAGTCGCTGAATTCGAGACCGACGTATTCGACGCGTGGCATTAGTTTGGCTAACGGCTTTTGCAGCAGACCGATGCCGCAGCCGGCATCCAGAATGGCGCCCACCGGCAGCCCGATGTAATCAACGTAGGCTGCGATCAGCCCGGCGCGCGCCGCCATCTCGGCGCGGTGTGTGACCGCCGTGCGCCGGTTGTAATAGAAGCGCCGGTAATACTCGGCGCCAAAACGCTCAGACAATGCCGGCCAGCTTTTTGGCAATCTCCGCCACCTGCGCCGGATCAGCCTTCGACACCTCCGGATATTCAGAGAAGCGCTCCGGAATCTTGATGGTGGCATCTATGCCCATCTGGTCTGAGCGGAAGGCGCCGAACTGTGCGGACTTCTCGCAGGATGGATCCAGCACCATCGGGATGCCGTTAGGTTGCAGGATGGAATCCTTGGCTGGCTGCCAGCGCGTCATGATCGCCCACTCGACCTGCTTGAGATCGTAGGGATCGACATCCGGGCCAACCACGATCACCAATTTCGCCGTCCGGCCCCAGCGGCCGGCCGAACCCCAGACCGCGTGCAGCACGTATTTGCCGAACTCGTTATGCGGCTTGGAGGCGCCGTCGACCGACAGCTGCACGATGTAGCACATGTTAGGTGTGACAGCGACATCGTGGACTTCCGGGATTTTCTTGCGCAGGTCGGATAGCACTTCGCCTTCGACCGGCAGCAGCGCGATGTAGTTGTGATCAAAGGGCGGCACCATTTCCATGGTCGCGTGCCAGATCGGATTCTTGCGATGCGTGATGCACTTGACGCGCACAATTGGAAACACCTGCACGCGGTCGTAATAACCAACTGGATTGGAATGCCAGCCGATGGCTTCCAGTTCTTCGTGAAACACTTCGCCTTCAAGCACCCATTCCGAGGTGGCAGGTACTTCGAGATCTAGCGTTTCACATTTCACCATTTCGACGGCTTCGCCACGCAGGCCGCCCGCGAAAGCCGCTTCATCCTGGCCGTACGGGGCACCGGTGCCAGACGCGAGGTGTACGGCTGGATCGCAAACGCCGGCGATCGCAACTTCCAGATGCTTGCCCATGCGGGATGCCTTGAAGGTGTGACGGCCGATATCCGAGAACGGCGGATTCCACCAGTAAAAGGCTGCGAGATCCGTTTTTTCACGGCCCGGCGGATAGCTCTTGCCTAACGGATGCGTGGCGTCGAGAAACTGTGTCAGACGATACCAGCCGACGTTGCGTCCGCCATTCTCCGGGTCCTTGGAAAATGTCATGGCGTTGGTGATGTAGGCGGGGCCTTCCTTGCCGAACCAGACATGCGGAATCTGCTTCGAGATGTCGACGTCCTTGCCCTTGATGATCACGTCTTTGCAGGGCGCCTTCGACTTGTCGATGATCTGCGGCGCGATCCAGCGCGACGGGTTGCCGAGCACGTCGGCATGATGCAATTTGGCTTCGCGCCAGTTGCGAAAACCGATGGTCATTGCGGTGCGTTCGCGCGTGCCGAAGGGATTGAACAGGATCGGTACGCCCTTGGTGTTGATGCCGTCGACATTGTTGAGCATCAGCGCTGGCCCATCCTTGCTGCAGATATAGGACATCAGCGCCTGCAGCTCGTTATCGCCGCGGCGGCCCTTGAACGGCACATCGACGTGCTTCAGCTGACCGTCTTTTTCCAGCAGCGCGAGGTATTCGCGCATGTCCTTGAACGCCATGGCTTGATGCTCCTGAAAAGGTAGCGCAAGCCTAACCTGCAGGCGTTGAGGCCGC
>JANLTW010000104.1:0-16544 GCA_031363155.1 Gammaproteobacteria bacterium
CGTTGTGGTGGCTCTTGATGACATGCGCCTTGCCAGTCTTGGCACCCGCCGACTCGATGACATCCGGATAGATCGTGCCCTGGGCCAGAAACTGCACATCAGTCAGTTTCGCCGCTTCACGCTCAAACACATCGATGAACAACTTGCCGATGACCTTGCGCTTGAGTTCCGGATCCGACACGCCGCGCAGCGCTGCGAAGAACTCCGCGGTGGCATTGACGCGAATGACGTGCACGCCGAGCTGCTCGGCGAAAATCTTCATCAGCTGATCGCCTTCCTGGTAGCGCATCAGTCCATGGTCGACGAACACGCAATGCAGCTGCTTGCCGATTGCCTTGTTGAGCAGCGCCGCCACCACGGCCGAATCGACGCCGCCCGACAGACCTAACAGCATGGCGGCGTTGCCGACCTGCGCGCGCACCCGCGCGATCGCATCCTCGATGATGCTGCCGGCACGCCAGCTCTCGCCGCAGCCGCAGATATCGTGCAGGAAGCGCGCGTAAATCCTTACGCCCTGGGTGGTGTGCGTGACCTCCGGATGAAACTGCAGCGCGTAAAAATGCCGCGTCTCATCGGCCATGCCGGCGAGCGGCACATCGCCGGTGGATGCGATCAGCTTGAAGCCCGGCGGCAGCGTTACCACCCGGTCACCATGGCTCATCCACACATCCAACAGGCCGTGGCCGTCGGCATTCTGCCGGTCTTCGATGTCAGCTAACAAAATCGAATGGCCACGAGCGCGGATCTCGGCATAACCGAATTCCTTGACAGCGCCCGGCTCGACGCGCCCGCCCAGCTGGGCCGCCATGGTCTGCATGCCGTAGCAAATACCCAGCACCGGCACACCCAGCTGGAACACCGCCGCTGGCGCCACCGGCGCACTGTCGGCGGTGACCGACTCCGGACCGCCCGACAGCACGATGCCACGCGGGCGGAAGGCGCGCAGCTCGGCATCCGGCAGGTCCCAGGGGTGAATCTCGCAGTAGACGCCGAGTTCGCGCACGCGCCGCGCAATCAGCTGGGTGTACTGCGAGCCGAAATCCAGAATCAGCACGCGGTCGGCATGAATATCGGTCCGGGCCGCTGGTGCGGCCTCGCTCACCGGCCGGTCAGGAGACGCGGTAATTGGGCGCCTCCTTGGTGATCGACACGTCGTGCACATGGGATTCGCGCACGCCCGCGGTCGTGATGCGAACAAAAGTCGGTTTGCTGCGCATCTCATCGAGCCCGGCGCAACCGGTGTAACCCATGGCGGCGCGCAGACCGCCGGCGAGCTGATGCAGAATCGACACGATACTGCCCTTATAGGGCACGCGGCCTTCGATGCCCTCCGGCACCAGTTTCTCAAGCTCCGAGGTGGTGTCCTGAAAATACCGGTCACTCGAGCCGTGGCGCTCACCCATCGCACCTAACGAGCCCATGCCGCGATAGCTCTTGTAGGAAGCGCCCTGGTAGAGCTCGACCTCGCCCGGCGATTCTTCGGTGCCGGCGAACAGTCCACCGATCATTACGCAATGCGCGCCAGCCACTATCGCCTTGGCCAGATCACCGGAATAGCGGATGCCGCCATCCGCGATCAGCGGCACGCCGTCCTTGGCCATCGCCGCCGCGACGTTAGCCACCGCGGAGATTTGCGGCACGCCGACTCCGGCGACGATACGCGTGGTACAGATCGAGCCCGGTCCGATGCCGACCTTGACCGCATCGGCGCCGCAACGCACCAGGTCGCGGGCCGCCTCCGCGGTCACGATGTTGCCGGCAATCACCTGCAGGTCGCCGAAGCGCGCCTTGATTTTTTCGACCATGGTCATGACGCCACGCGAATGGCCGTGCGAGGTATCGACCACGATCACGTCGACGCCGGCCTCGGCGAGCGCCGCGATTCGATCCAGCGTGTCCGGCGAAGTGCCCACCGCGGCGCCAACCCGCAGCCGGCCGCTTTCGTCCTTGCAGGAACGCGGCCGGTCGCTGGCTTTCTGAATGTCCTTCACGGTGATCAGGCCACGCAAGTCGTTGTCAGGCCCGACCACCAGCACTTTCTCGATGCGGTGCTGGTGAAACAGTTGCAGCACTCTCTCGCGCGGCGCGCCCTCGGGAACGGTGATCAATCGCTCCTTCGGTGTCATGGCCACGGTCACCGGCTGATCGAGGCGATTCTCAAAACGCAGGTCGCGGCTGGTGATGATGCCGACGGCCCGGTTGCCCTCGACCACGGGCATGCCCGAGATGCCACGGGAACGCATCAGCGCGAGCGCGTCGCGAATCGTCGTGTTAGGCGACACCGTGATCGGATCCTGCACGATGCCACTTTCGAATTTCTTGACCCGCGATACTTCGCGCGCCTGCGCTTCGACCGTCATGCTCTTGTGGATGACGCCCATGCCGCCCTCCTGCGCCATGGCAATCGCTAGCCGCGCTTCGGTGACCGTGTCCATGGCCGCCGACATCACCGGCAGGTTGAGCCGGATGCGCCGCGTCAGCTGGGTCGACAGGTCGACCTCGCGCGGCAAGACCTCGGAGTAGGCGGGAACCAAAAGCACGTCGTCGAAGGTCAGTGCTTCTTCGTTTATGCGCATTGGGAACGTCCAGGAGATTTTGGACGGCGCATTCTACGGAAAGCATCGACTAGCGTAAACTTGGAAAATAGCGCCCCGCGTGCCACCTGCCCATGCCGCCCCCCGACAAAAGCCCCGCATATCCCCTGCCCGCACGCGACGTCTACAGCGTCGCGCGGCTCAATCGCGAGGTCCAGCAGCTGCTGCAGCAGGGATTCGGGGCCCTGTGGGTGGAGGCTGAGATCTCCAATTTATCGCGCCCCGCCTCCGGCCACTGGTATTTCTCGCTGAAAGACCGCGATGCCCAGGTGCGTTGCGCGATGTTCCGGCAGCGCAACCTTGGGGTGCGGTTCAAGCCGGCCGAGGGCATGCAGGTCCTGGTGCGGGCGCGGGTCGGCCTGTACGAGCCGCGCGGCGATTTCCAGCTGCTGGTCGAACATATGGAGGAAGCCGGCGTCGGCGCGCTGCAACGCGCGTTCGAGCTGCTGCGCGACCGGCTGGCGGCGGAGGGGCTGTTGGCGGCCGAGTTGAAGCGCGCCCTGCCTGCCATCCCACGCACCGTCGGCGTGATCACCTCGCCCAGCGGCGCTGCGATCCGCGACATCCTGCATGTGCTGCGGCGGCGGTTTCCGGCGGCCGCCGTCATCATCTACCCGAGCGCCGTACAGGGCGCGGCCGCTGCCCCGGATTTGCTGCGCGCCCTAACAACGGCGATTCGTCGCGCGGAATGCGATGTGCTGATCCTGGCGCGCGGCGGCGGCTCGCTCGAGGACCTCTGGGCCTTCAACGATGAAACGCTGGCCCGAGCCATTCGTGCCTCGCCGATCCCAGTGGTCACCGGCATCGGTCACGAGGTCGATTTCACGATTGCCGATTTTGTCGCCGATCAACGCGCGCCGACGCCCACCGCGGCCGCGCAACTCGTGGTCCCCGACGTACAGGGATTTCTCCAGGCCTTGCGCCAAAGCGCGCAACGGCTGCGGCGCGGCGCCCTGCGGCTGCTGCAGGATGCAGAGCTGCGCGCCCGGCACTGGCAGCAGCGCCTGCAACAGGCGCATCCCGGCCAGCGCCTCGGCCAGCATGCGCAGCGGCTCGACGAACTGCAGCAGCGCATGACGCGGGCGCTCGGCGTCAAAACCACGGCGGCCGGCAATCGACTCGCCCGGGCCGAGTTGCGTCTGCCGCGCGCCATAGACGCGCGGCTGGCGCGCATCGGTCAGCGCCTGGCGCTGGCGGCCCGCGGCCTGCAGGCCGTCAGCCCGCTCGCGACTCTCGGGCGTGGCTTTGCGGTTGTTAGCCTGGCGGCCACGGGGCGTATTCTGACGGACAGCCGCGGCGTCGCGGTCGGCGACAACATCGAAACGCGACTCGCGCATGGCCAACTGCGCGCACAGATTACCGGTATCAAGCATGACAAGTAAACGCAGCGCGTGGCTGGTAGTCCTGACCGGGCTGCTGGCCTCCGCGTGGGTGCACGCAGCGGACAGCGCCGCCGCCGGCACCGCGTTCGCCGGTGACTGGCCGCACAGCACCGTCGTTCCGGGCGGCGTGGTGTTGCTGGAGCTGCCGGCGTCCGATACCGCGCCCGTTGTCCGCTTCGGCGGCCGCAAAGTCATGGTCCTGCGCACCGAGCAGGGCTGGCGCGCGGTGTTAGGACTGGCGCTGGCACAAAAACCTGGCCCCGCCACGGTCGATGTCGACCAGGGCGGGCGCAGGTCGCAACCCAAGATTCTGGTCGCCAGCAAGAAATATGCGGCGCAATACCTGAAGGTCGCACCCAAGCAGGTCGACCTCTCGCCTGAAGATGCCGCGCGGGTCGAACGCGAGCAGCTGAAATTGCGCGCGGCCCTGACAACCTTTTCGGCGGCCGCGCCCGCCACGCTGCGTCTTGCGGCGCCGATCGCCGGCCCGCGCTCCAGCTCCTTTGGCCTGCGCCGGTTCTTCAACCAGCAGCCGCGCAATCCCCACAGTGGCATGGACATCGCGGCCGACACCGGCACGCCCGTCCTGGCGCCGCTCGGCGGCGTGGTCGTCGATACCGGCGAATATTTCTTCAACGGCAACAACGTGGTCGTCGATCACGGCCTGGGCATGTTGACCATGTATTGCCACCTGAGCGCGGTCGACGTCACGGTCGGCCAGAAAGTGGTGGCCGGCGATCTGTTAGGCAAGGTCGGCGCGACCGGCCGGGTGACCGGGCCGCATCTGCATTTCGGCGTTACGCTGAATGGCGTGAGCGTGGATCCGGCGTTGTTCCTGGCGCCCGCGGCGCGTTGACGCTAACTGCGCTTGCCGCCGCGTTTCTCGCCGCGCTTCTCGCTTTGCGTCCAGCGCCGGGGCTTGCCGCCGGGCAGCAATGACTTGCGCGAATACGGGTTGCTGTCGCTTCTGAACTCGACCTGGACCGGCGTCGCATAGAGCTCGTACTGCTCCCGATACACGTTGGCGAGATAGCGTTTATAGGCCTCCGGGACGCTCGCCGCCTGGGATCCGTGAATGATGATGCGCGGCGGATTGCGCCCGCCCTGGTGCGCATAACGCAGCTTGATACGCCGGCCCCGCACCAGCGGCGGCTGGTGCTGTTCCATAGCACGCTCCAGGGTCTTGGTCAGTTTCGGGGTCGGCATTTCGCGCATCGCGGCTTCATAGGCGCGTATCGCCGCCACCGCCAGGTCGCCGACGCCGCTGCCATGGCGCGCCGAGATGAAGAACTGCGGCGCGTACGGCACAAAATCGAGTCGCAGATCGAGCTGGCGGCGAATGTCATCGCGCTGCTCCATCGGGATGTTGTCCCATTTGTTGATCGCGATCAGCAGCGCGCGCCCCTGCTGTAGCGCCAGACCTAACACGCTGGCATCCTGCTCGGCCACGGTATCGTGGGCGTCCAATACCATGATCACGACATGGGCGGCATCGATCGCCTGCAGCGTGCGGGCAACGCTCGCCTTTTCGATCATGTCGTCCACCTTGGAGCGGCGGCGCACGCCGGCGGTGTCGATCAGCACAAAGCGCCGGCCTTCACGCTCAAACGGCACAAAGATACTGTCGCGCGTCGTGCCCGGTATGTCGCTCGCGATCACCCGCTCATCGCCAATCAGGCGATTCACCAGCGTGGACTTGCCAACGTTAGGCCGGCCGATGATGGCAACGCGTATCGCCTGCTGGTCGGATTCAGCCTCTTCTTCCTCGCGCGGCGGCGCGGCCTCGAGTGCCAGCTCGAGCAGTTCGCGACAGCCGCTGCCATGGGTCGCCGAGATCGCATACGGCGTGCCCAGCGCCAGCACCTGAAAGTCCGCCGCCGCCATATCACGGTCCGCGCCCTCGGCTTTGTTAGCTGCGAGCAGCACCGGCTTGCCTGAACGCCGCAGCAACTGCGCGCAGGCCTGATCCTGGTGCGTGAGTCCGCTGCGCGCATCGGTTACGAACACCAGCACATCGGCCTCGGCGATGGCGCGCTCGGTCTGGATGCGCATTTCGGTTTCGATACCGACCGGCTTGTCGACCAGACCGCCGGTATCGACAATCACGCAGGCGCGCGAGCCGAGGCGGCCATAGCCATACTGGCGATCGCGGGTCACGCCGGGGACATCGGCAACGATCGCATCGTTACTCGCCGTCAGGCGATTGAAAAGCGTGGACTTGCCGACGTTAGGCCGGCCGACCAGCGCTATGACCGGCAGCATCAGCCACCCGACGGGGGCGCGGGCGCCGGCGCGGCGGCCGGCGCGGCCTCGCTGGCAGAAGCCTGCGGGCGAAACGCCGCAATACCACCGGTGTCGTCCATGACCAGCAGCATGCCGCCGACGGCAACCGGCGGATTGCTAACCCGGTCACCGACCGACGTGCGCGCCACCAGCTTGCCATTGCGCTTGTCGAACCAGTGCACATAGCCTTCAAAATCGGCCACCGCCACCAGCCCGCCTAACAGCGTCGGCGAGCTGAGCGAACGGCGTTTGAGAGAACTATCGCGCCAGATCTCAATACCGGTGCGGCGCTGCAGGGCGACCAGCTCGCCGTCCGTGGTCGACACCACGACCTGCTCTTCATCCACATCCAGGCCACGGAAGCTCGACAGGTCCCGCGACCACCAGATCTGTCCCGAATCCCGCGCCAGCATGGCAGCCCGTCCCTGGAAGCCGGCCACATACAGGTCATCACCTAACACCCGGACCTGGGAGTCGATATCGTTGAGGCGCTCCAGCTCGCTGCGGCCGCGTGGCGTCGCAACCGCGATGTCCCAGAGCACCGCGCCATCCGCGAGGTTCAGGGCCAGAACGCGGCCGTTGTCAAAGCCGCAGATCACGGTGTCGCCGACAATGACCGGCCGCGCCGTGCCGCGCAAAGTCAGGCGCGGTACCTGCTGTTCCTCGTTCCACAGCGGCTTGCCATCGTCGGCCGCAAAACCGTACAGCCTGCCATCGACCGTGCGCACGACGACGACACTATCGGCCACCGCCGGCGCCGCCAGCACTTCGCCGCTGACCGCCGCCCGCCAGCGCGCCGCGCCAGTACCGGCATCGAACGCCAGTACCTCGCCGTCGCGCGAACCGACCACGACCAGATTGGCGCCAGCCCCGGTCCCACCACCTAACGAAGCCTTGCTCCTGGTGCGCCAGATCGCACGGCCGGACTTGAGATCAAATGCGCCGACGTCGCCGTCGGGACTGGCGGCATAGACGCGCTCGCCATACGTGCCCAGCCCCAGACCAAGCCGCATCACGGGTTTTTCGCCACCGATACCGACCTGCCAGACCCGATCGACGCGCACCGTGCTCGCAAACTTCACGAGCTCGGCCGGCGGATCTTCCTTGCCTTTGCGATCCTTGGAACAGGCGACCAGCGCCAGGGCTGCTAACAAAGCAACGCCATATCGATTCATTTTAGCTGCTCCTGACAAAGACATGGCGGCTCAACCAGCCATCGGTGCGGCTGGAGCCGCTGCGGCCGGGACGGCCTCGATTACACCATCCGCGCGCAAGTCACTGATCTTGAGATCGAGACCCGCCATGTCGAGCGTCACATCGCTGTCCGCGGCGGACTCGAGCGCCTTGACCGCGAGATACTCGCGCAAGGCTCCCGGCCGATCGGCCTTGGCTAACAACAGATCGCCGCGGAGTTCCTGGAAGCGCGCGGCGAACGCGCCTGCTGCCACCGGGAAGGTCGCCTGCGCCTGTTCCAGTTTCGACTGCGCCATCAGTACCCGCACCAGGCGGTACCTGGCCACCATGCGCAGCTGCGGATCCTTGGAACCATTCATCACCCGGGTCAGACGCAGGGCCGCCTTGTCGAGTTCATTGTTTTCGACCAAAGAGCGCGCCGCCGCCAGGTCCCCCTGATCGGTATAGGGCGAATCCGCATAGTCCTTGCGCAACTCGTCGATGACCGTCAGCGCGCGCGTGGCATCAGCCCGCTCAAATGCATCGAGCGCCTCGCCATAGCGCACCGAGGCGCTGACCGCGCGCGTCTCCTGACGCTCGGTCCACCAGCGCCAGCCCGACAGGGCCGCGGCGCCGATGGCGATGCCGGCGAGCACCCACAGCACGTTCTCCCGCACCCAGGCCTTGACTCGTTCCCACTGTTCTTGTTCGTTGTAATACTCGTCTTCCACCAGATTCTCCTTCAAAAATTGTTAGCTGCAAGCGCTACACGCAATGAATTGGCGATTTCCCGCAGCGGCACTTCCTGCTGCGGCGCGGGCGTGCCGCCCGCGGCGGACCGCAGCGGTTTGAGCCCTGCGACGTCGCGTTGCAATTCGTCATCCCCCAGGATCAGCGCGAGCCGCGCACCGCTGCGATCAGCGCGGCGAAATTGCGCCTTGAAATTGCCGCCACCCAGATTCGTCTCAACCTTCAATCCGGGAATGGCGTCGCGCAACTGCTCGGCGAGGCCGAGCCCGCGGCGTTGTGCCGCATCGCCCTGCGCCACCAGGTAAATATCCGGCGCGCCGGCCGGCGCCGATGCGCCGGAATTCTTCATCAGCGTCACCAGGCGCTCGACGCCCATCGCAAAACCGATCGCCGGCGTGGCCTCGCCGCCCAGCTGTTCGATAAGGCCATCATAACGGCCGCCGGAACACACGGCGTCCTGTGAACCTAACGCAGTCGTGGTCCACTCGAACACGGTGCGAGAATAGTAGTCGAGGCCGCGCACCAGGCGCGGATTAACGCGATAGGCGATGCCAATTTCATCCAGAGCGCCGCGCAGTGCCGCGAAGTGCTCGCGCGACTCCGGATCGAGGTGCTCGGTCAGCAGCGGCGCAGCGGCGATCAGCTCCTGCAGAGCCGGATTCTTCGAATCGAGGATCCGCAACGGGTTACCCGCCAAGCGGCGGCGGCTGTCGGCATCCAGCACACTTTCGTGCGCGGTGAAATACTGCTGCAGCAGCCCGCGATAGTCGCGTCGTGCGGCGGGCGTACCCAGTGAATTGATCTGCAGCGCAAGCCCCTCGATGCCTAACAAGCGCCACAGCCGCGCGCTCAGCGCGATCAACTCGATATCGACATCCGGCCCCGGAAATCCGACCGCCTCGACGTTGATCTGGTGGAACTGGCGAAAGCGGCCGGCCTGAGGCCGCTCGTGACGGAACATCGGGCCGGTGCACCAGATCTTGTGGCGCGCGCCGCGCAGCATGCCGTTGGAGATCAGCGCGCGCACCATGCCGGCAGTTGCTTCCGGGCGCAGCGTGAGGCTGGCGCCATCGCCGTCGCGGCCCTGATCGACGAAGGTGTACATCTCCTTCTCGACGACATCCGTGTACTCGCCGATCGCGCGCTTGAACAGTTCCGTGTGCTCGAGCACCGGCACGCGAAACTCCGCATACCCGTAACTGGCTAACAGATCCGCGGCAGTGCGCTCGAGCTTCTGCCACAGCCCGATTTCCTCGGGCAGGACATCCTTCATGCCGCGGACCGGTTGCAGGACCTGGCTCATCGGGCCTGCTCGATGCGACCAGCGGCTGAGATGGTAATGAACGCCGTGGATTTGCGCTGCAATGCGGCTGGCACGGTCAGCTCCTTGCCAGCCAGCTCGAAGCGTATGGCTGGCGCGTTACCTAACACCAGGCGCAACGGCCCCGCGCCGGCGACATCCTGGCGCGTGCCACGCCGGGCCAGGTCGAAAAACAGCTGCCGGCCCTCTTTGTCGTAGACCTCGACCCAGCACTCGGCCCGGGTACGAAAACCCAGCTTGACGATTCCGGCATCAACCGCGCGGGCCGAATCGGCAGCGGGCGCCGCAAGCGCAGTTCCGGTGGCGGGAGTCATGTTCGGAATGGTTGCGCCGGACATCGGCATCGACGCGGGCGCTAGCGCGGTCTCGCCTGCAGGCGCCGATGGGTTGACAGGCGCAGCAGCAGACGCCGCCGCGGACTGCGGCGTTGCGGTTGCTGCCGGACTGTTGGCGGCGCCACGCGGGCTTTGCAGTACCCACCAGACCGCAAACAGGCCGATGACGCCTGCGACCACCACGTACACCCAGCGCAGCGCCCTGTTAGGGTCGCGCGGCTGTTCCGCTTTTGCGATGCGGGTGAGATCAGGCACGTAGCCCGGGTGATCCTTGCGCAGCTCGTACTGCGCAACCAGCTCGGGCGCCGGCAAATTCAGATGCTCCGCATAGCGACGCAGATGGCCGCGCGCGTAGACAGCGGCGCCCATGGCTGCCAAGTCTTCGTTCTCGAGCGCCTCGATGACACGCACGTCGAAATGCAGTTTGTCGGCGACCTCCGCCGCTGAGCGGCCCGTGCTGTCGCGCGCTTTGCGCAAGCGTGCACCGAACCCGGGCGACTCGACCACCGCGGCGGCATACGCTGCCTCGGTACTTCCCGGCGTGGTTTCAGCTTCGGTACTCATGGCAAGGCAGTCCTGGCGGCGATCTAACGACGCGGGCTCATCGCCTGCAGGCGACGCTCGGCACTGGAGCCGGCAAAATCAGTGCGCAGGCGCCGGCCACAGCGCTCTTCGGCAATCTTGTCCGCCTGCGCGCGCGCAACCTGGACACAGCTCAGTAACACGTCCGGATCCGCGATGAAGGCGCTCAGAAAACGGTCCACTTCCGCGCGTGCCTCCGGGAGCCGGCCGCGGCTGACTTCCAGATCCACCAGCTGCACCACCGCTTCGGCATGATTCGGGCGCTCCTGCAGCGCGCGGCGAAAATAACCGGCGGCAACATCGATCTGCTTGTCGGCACGGGCACAAACGCCGGCGTTGGTGAAGGCGGCATGCGGAGTCGGATACAGCTTGTTAGCAGCGACCGCCACGAGCATCTTGACGCCTTCCTTGTACTTGCCGGTGCGGCACAAAAACACGGCGTAATTGTTGCTGAGCTCCGGGCGCCCGGGACCGAGGCGTATCGCAGCGCGGTGCTGTTCTTCGGCCTTGCGCAGGTTGCCGAGCCGCTCTTCCAGCATCGCTGAGGCCGTGCGTGCGTCCGCGTTCTTAGGGTCCTGCTTCAAAGCCTTGTCGATTTTCTCGCGCGCCAGCGACAGATTGCCCTGCTGCATGTAGGAAATTCCCAGTTGCAGGTTCGCGGCGGCCGCGCCCGACGAGTCCAGTGTTCCGGTCGGCGTGGGATCGGCCGCGAATGCGCGCATGGTCGCGAGCGCGAGACTCAGCGCCATGGCCGGGATGCAGAAGTAGCTAACACTTTTCATTGCACACTCACTTGTATGACTTTGTCGCCAAGACGCACCTTGGTGCGATCCTGGACCTGGCCCGCCAGCTGGCCGCAGGCCGCGTCGATATCATCGCCACGGGTCTTGCGGATCGTAGCCATGACATCCGCGCGCAGCAGCGCATCGCGGAAGCGCGCTATCACCGGCGCCGGCGAGCGGCGGAACTGATTGCCCGGAAACGGATTGAACGGAATCAGATTCACCTTGGCGGGGTGGCCGCGCAGCAATTTTGCCAGCGCCCGCGCCTGCGCCGGCGAGTCGTTGACGCCATCCAGCATCACGTATTCAAAGGTCACGCTGCGGCCATTCTGCTCATCGAGGTAGTGCCAGCAGGCAGCTAACAATTCCGCGATCGGATGCTTGCGGTTGATGGGCACGAGTTGGTTGCGCAATTCGTCGTCCGGCGCATGCAGCGACACCGCCAGCGCGCAGTTCACATCCTCGGCCAGCTTGTAGATCTGCGGCACCAGCCCCGAGGTCGAGAGCGTGACGCGCCGGCGCGAGATATCGAAACCAAAATCATCCATCAGCAGGCGCACCGCCGGTATCACGTTGCGGTAATTGGCCAGCGGCTCGCCCATGCCCATCAACACCACGTTGGTGATGCGGCGGTCGTCGCCGGAAGTCCAGCCGAGCTCACGATTCGCGAGCCACACCTGGCCGACGATTTCCGCGGCGGACAGATTGCGATTGAAGCCCTGTTGCGCGGTCGCGCAGAACGCGCAGTCGAGTGCACAGCCTACCTGCGAGGAGATGCACAGCGTGCCACGATCCGGCTCCGGGATCCAGACGGTTTCAAAAGCCTGCGCGGCATCCGCGCGTAGCAGCCACTTGCGGGTGCCATCGGCGGAATCCCTGCACGAAACGATCTCGGGAATCCGGATTTCGGCGCGCTCGGCTAACACGGTGCGGAAGTCTTTTGCCAGATCGGTCATCTGCTCGAAATCAGCCACGCCGCGCTTGTACATCCAGCGCATCAGCTGGCGGGCGCGAAACGGCTTGCTGCCGAACCCGCCCACCAGTGTCTCGAGTTCGGCACGCGCGAGACCTAACAGGTTGGTGCGAAGTTGTGCGGCCTGGCCTGACATGGATGAATCCGCGGGCACTCAGGCGCGCGGACAGAGCTCCGTGGTGCGGAAGAAGTATGCGATTTCGACCGCGGCCGCTTCCGCCGCGTCGGAACCATGCACGGTGTTAGCTTCGATGTTTTGCGCGAGATCGGCGCGGATCGTGCCGGGGGCGGCCTTGTTCGGATCGGTGGCGCCCATGATCTCGCGGTTCTTCGCGATGGCATTGTCGCCTTCCAGCACCTGCACCATCACCGGGCCCGAGGTCATGTATTTGACCAGGTCCTTGAAAAACGGGCGCTCACGGTGCATGGCATAAAAGCCCTCGGCCTCGCGCTGCGATAAATGAACCATACGAGCTGCGACCACCCGCAGGCCGGCTTGTTCAAAACGGCGATAGACCTCGCCAATCAGGTTGCGCGCCACGCCGTCCGGCTTGACGATGGAAAAAGTGCGCTCTAGCGCCATAATGAAATCCTCTCCGCTGGGGGTCAAAAAGCGGCGGATTTTACCGGCTTCGCGGCCTACTCAGCAAACTAAAACGGATGGAAGTATTTGAGCCGCAAGGTGTTTTTGGGGCCCATGGAGACTCGAACGCTAGATATTGAAGCTCTCGCCGCAACCGCACTCGCCCTTCACATTGGGATTCTTGAAGCGAAACGCCTCATTTAGCCCCTGTTTGACGAAGTCAACCGTGGTGCCGTCAATCAACGGCAGGCTCGCGGGGTCGACAAACACCTTGAGGCCCGAGTCTTCGAACACGATATCGCCGGGTTCCTGGCGGTCGGCGTAGTTGATGACGTAGGCGAACCCGCTGCAGCCCGTCTTTCGCACCCCGAGACGCAATCCCAGGCCCTGGCCCCGGGAGGTGATGAAATTGCGGACACGCTCGGCGGCCGCCGGGGTCAGTTGGATGCTCATGTGCGGCTAGTCTACCAAGCAGTTGCGCAGCGCGTCTTCCAGAAGCAGCAGTTTTCCGAGCTTATCGCGGGGAATCTGCAGGTTTTCAAGCCAGTCGGTCGGCGCGCCCGGAAGCAGGTTCTCGAGGTTCCTGCCGGGAAGCTGCTCCACCAGCCACGCCGCCGTGCGCGCAGTATCCGGGCAACCGTAAATCGAGACCCGTGCGGCCGTCACGGCCCCGGCCGGGGACACCAGAATATGGAAAATGGCTTCGGTGCCCTGGGAACGCTGCCCCGCCTGGCCCGCCCGCCAGGGTGCGCTGAGTTCAGGCAGGGGCCCGGCGAGCGCCCGGAGCGCCTGCACCGCCGATATGACCTGCTCGATCGCTGACTCGATATCCTCGCGCCGGGTGGCGCGGCCCGGGCTGAACCGCAGCGAGCTCTGGGCGAGCTCGGTATCGCGCCCCAGCGCCCGCAGAACGTAGCTGGGCTCGGCGCTGGCGGACATGCAGGCCGACCCGGTGGCCACGGCGAGGCCCGGCAGCCGCGCCAGCAGGCTCTCGCCCTCCACCCCGGCAAATGAAAAATTGATGATTCCGGGCAGGCGGTGGTCCAGCGTGCCGTTCAGGAACACCTCCGGCAGCGCATGCAGGCGCTGGAACAGCCGGGTGGTCAGCTCGCCGAGCTGCGCGGCGTCGGCGCCGAGTCGCTCGCCGGCGAGCTGGGCTGCGGCGCCAAAACCGGCGATCTGGTGCGTCGCGAGCGTGCCGGAGCGCAGGCCGCGCTCCTGCCCGCCACCTAACAACAGCGGCCGCAGCCGTAGGCGCGCAGCCGGGTGCACCCACAGCGCACCGATGCCCTTGGGGCCATAGATCTTGTGGGCGGTGCAGGACAGAAGATCGACCGCCAGTGCAGCGACATCAACCGGGATCTTGCCGATCGCCTGCGAGGCGTCGCTGTGCAGCAGCACACCGCGGGCGCGGCACAGCGCCGCGACTTGCGCCACCGGTTGCAGCATGCCGGTCTCGCTGTTAGCCAACTGCAGGCTGACCAGCACCGTGTCCGGCCTGAGCGCGGCCGCGATGGCTGGTGCGCTGATGCGGCCGTCCGGCTCTGGTTTGACGCGGGTGACCGACCAGCCCTGGCGCTCGAGCTCGGCGCAGGGATCGAGCACCGACTTGTGTTCGATGCGCGATGTCACAACGTGCCCCGGGCTGCCGCGGTGCGCCCGCGCCACGCCCTGGATCGCGAGGTTATTCGATTCGGTCGCGCCCGAGGTGAACACCAGCTCGTCCGGCTGCGCCCCTAACAAACCTGCCAGCTGGCTGCGCGCCAGCGCAACCCGCGCCGCCGCGGCACGGCCATACACATGCGCGACCGAGCTGGGGTTGCCAAATTCACCGCCGTCGCCGAGCACCGCCTGCATGGCAGCAAGCGCCTGCGGCGCCAGCGGTGTGCTGGCGGCATGATCGAGGTAAATGGGCGCATTCATGCCGTTTCAGCTGCGGCCGGCCGGGCGACGTTTGCCCTGGATCGAGGTCAGAAATCCGCGCAGTATGTTAGCTTCATTGCGATCGAGTTCGGCGCGCAGCAGGAAACGCCGCACGCGGTTCATCAAATGGATGCCGGAGGCCGTGCGGTCGCGGAACTCGACCTCGTTCATCACCGTTTCCCAGTGCTCGAACAACTGCGCGATTTCGTTGCCGGTGGCGAGCGGCACCGGATTGGGCAGCGCCTCGACCACTGCGCCGCGCGCGCGGTAGATCTCGTAGCTAACAAGCTGCACTGCCATAGCGATGTTGAGCGAGGCGTAGTCCGGGTTGGCCGGGATACGCAGCAGCAGCCGCGCCGCGGCGATCTCCTCGTTGGCGAGACCCGAGCGCTCATTGCCGAACAGGATCGCAACCGGACCGCGCGCCGACTCGCGCACCAGCTGGTGGGCGGCTGCGCGCACATCCAGCACCGGCGTATTCTGGTCGCGTTCGCGCGAGGTCGTGGCCGCCACCAGGCCGCAATCGGCAATCGCCCCGGCGACGCTGTCCACGACCCGGGCCTGCGCCAGCAGATCGTCCGCACCCGAGGCGCGCGCGGTCGCATCCTCGTGCGGAAACAACCGCGGCCTGACTAACACCAAATCCTTCAGCGCCATGTTCTTCATGGCGCGCGCGACCGCGCCGATATTTCCCGGGTGCGAGGTCGCTACCAGGACAATGCGGATCGGAGCGTCGGCTACGGTTTTCATCGCGTGCTATTCTAACGTTTGTAATCCGACGCTCTTTGTCATCATGCAACCGCTCCTTAATCTTGCCCAGCGCGCCGCGCGCGCCGGGGCCGAAGTGATCCTGCGCAGCCTTGGCCGCCTCGACAGCCTGGACGTCGCCTCCAAGGGCCGCAACGACTTCGTCAGCGAGGTCGATCGCGCGGCCGAGCGCGAAATCATCGATAACATCCTGAAGCTGTACCCGGACCACGCCTTCCTGGCGGAAGAATCCGGCGCCGGTGGCAATCCCGCGAGCGAAGTTCGCTGGATTATCGACCCGCTCGACGGCACCACCAATTTCCTGCACGGTTTCCCGACTTTCGCGGTGTCGATTGCCGCCGAAGTGCGTGGCCGCCTGGAAGCCGCGGTGGTGCTCGATGTCATGCGCCAGGAGTTCTTTACCGCCTCGCGCGGCGCCGGTGCGCAGCTCGAGGGCAAGAAGATCCGTGTTAGCAAACAGCTGACACTGGAAGGCGCGCTGATCGCAACCGGGTTTCCGTACCGCGCCGAGGCGGATTACCTGGACGATTATCTCGCGATGCTGAAAGGCATCATGCAAAAGGCAGCCGGCGTGCGCCGGCCCGGCTGTGCGTCGCTCGACCTGGCGTGGCTGGCCGCGGGCCGGGTCGATGGATTCTGGGAAATCGGTCTCAAGGCCTGGGATACCGCCGCGGGCACGCTGCTCATCCAGGAGGCCGGCGGTCTCGTCGGCACGCTGACCGGCGCACCCTACACCCAGGGCGGCAACATCATTGCGGCGCCCGCCAAGCTGTTCAAGGAAATGGTGCAGCTCATCGCGCCGCTGACGCCTGCGAGCCTGCGTGAGACTGATATTGGCAGCGTGATCTAGCGTGGTGTCCCGCCAACAACTTTTCACAGAATCGGATCGCACCGACATCGGACCGGATCGACACGCCAAATCGTTATTGCCGGCCAAGCGCGATGGCCACGGCCGCGCGGCTCAAAGGGCGTCGCGCTTGCAAGATCGCGGCTCGTGGACTCACGCGCGATCTTGCGCGTTCGCTCGGGCGCGTGGGCGCAAACGTTCCTCACAGGATCTTTTCCCAAGTTGAGCTGATGGTACTAAGTTTGCGC
>JANLTW010000114.1:0-9777 GCA_031363155.1 Gammaproteobacteria bacterium
ACCTGGGTCTTGATCTCGCGTGTGTCGATCGATGGCACGTTCACGCCGCCCGAGGCCACGACCACCTGGCCGACGCTGTCTTTCTTGATTATGAGATCCAGAATGATGCGATTGTCCGGCGTGATCTGCGGCGTCACTGTCAGAGCTAACACCGCTTTCTTGAAGCTGATGGTGGTGGCGCCGCTTGATGAAGATTCCTGGTAGGGAATTTGGACGCCGGCTTCGATGCTCGCCTCTTTCTGGTTCGAGGTGATGACGCGCGGCGACGACACGATCTCGCCCTTGCCCTCGGCCTGCAGCGCCGACAATTCGAGATCAACGATGTAGTCCGAACCTAACAAGGTCATGGCAAGGCGACCGGCCGGATTGGAGACCGGCAGATTCACGTTATAGCGGCGCGGCGCGTTGGCGCCGGTCGGAATATTGATCGGATAGGGCGTGCCGTTAGTCGCGTTCTGCAGGTTCGCCAGCGCCGATGACAGGCCGGTGTCCGTGCCTTCCAGCGTGCCGGAATTCAGCAGCACACCATCCGCGCCGTTGCTGTTGATGCCGGTATGACCCGCGCGTACGCCAAGTTCACGCTTGAAGTCATCGTTGACGATGACAATGCGCGATTCGATCAGTACCTGCCGTACCGGGATATCAAGTTGGCTGACCAGCCGGCGGATATCGGCGAGTTTGTCCGGCGTGTCCTGCAACAGCAGCGTGTTGGTACGCTCATCGACCGCGACGTTGCCACGACCGGACAGCAGCGAACCGCCCTGCGACTTGATCAGGTCGGCGAGATCCTGCGCCTTGGCGTAGTTGACCTGCAGGTACTCGGAACGCAGCGGCGCCAGTTCCTGAATATCCTTGCGGGCCGCCAGGTCGGCTTTTTCACGCGTTGCGAGTTCTTCCGACGGCGCCACGATGATCACGTTGTCATGCTCGCGCATGTCGAGTCCCTTGGTGCGCAGCACGATGTCCAGCGCCTGGTCCCAGGGCACATTCTGCAAGCGCAGCGTAACGCTGCCGGTAACCGAATCGCTGACAACGATGTTCTGGCCGCTCGCATCGGCTAACAACTGCAGCACCGCGCGCGTTTCGATATCCTGGAAGTTGAGGTTGAGTTTTTCGCCCGTGTACTGGCGTTTTTCATCGGCTGCGACCTGCGCCTTGCGGGCCGGCTGAACCTCGATGACATACTGGTCATCGGACTGATACGCCAACTGCTCGAAATCGCCGCCAGCATTGATTACCAGACGCGTGCCGTCGCTGACACGCACCGCGTCGAAGCTCGACACGGGCGTGGCAAAATCCATTGCGTCATAGCGCCGCGCGAGGCGCGCCGGCAAATCAGCGCCGGCGAAATCGACGACAATCTGATTGCCCTGCGGACGCAAATTTATCGGCGTGCGCGGATCCGTCAGGCTGACATTGATGCGGCCGGTGCCATCGCCACCGCGCCGGAAATCAATGCTCTTGATAGCGCGCCCGGGCGCGCCGCTTGCTGCAGGCGTGCTGCTGGCGCTGCGGCGCTCGGCACCGGTTGCCGCCTTACCGCCGGTCACGGCCTGCTGCGCCACGCTGGCACCCACCATGACCACGATATTGTTGCCTTCAACACGAGTCTGGTACGGCATCAGGCGATCGAGGTTCAAAACCAGCCGGGTACGACCCGCGGCTTCTGCGGCGACAATGGAATCCACGCCGCTGGCGCGCACGTCAATGCGGCGTGACGGCAATGCCAGCGCCGTCCCAGGCAGGTCGAGCGAAATACGGGCCGGATTATCGATGGTAAACGACAGTGGTTGCGGTGCCGGGTTCGCCAGGCGGAGCGTTACCTGCAACTGCTGACCGGGCAGGGTTTGCACATCCACCGCTTCCAGTTTGTTGGCGGCGTCGGCCGCGGATGCCACCGGCACGGCGAATCCGAGCGCGACTGGCGCGAGTGCTAACAACGACCAGCGCCGTAGCAGTTTGATGAATACGTTGGCTGTCATTTTGTTTGCTCTCCCGATCCCGCTGCTCTATTCCGACAACGCCAGAGCGGCGGGCCGTTCCATGTAGCCGCCCAGTCCATCCGGCACAATTTCCGTCAGCGAGATTTTCGACGCCGTTACGTCGCCAACCTTACCGTCACTCTGACCCATGTAATTTCCCGGAAGCACCCGATAGACGAGTCCTTCCTTGACCTTGACGAGACCAAAAAATCTGCCGCTGATGGCGAGCGTGCCCACCATCCGCAGCTGATCGAGCGAATACTGCTCAAGAATTTCCCGATTGCGTTTCGAATCTGGCCGCAGTGACGGTGCGCCGTTAGCGCCGCCGAGGCCTCCGGGCAGTCCCGGCAGAAACGGCGACCGCAGCGTTTGCGCACCGTAAGTGAAAGCTTCGTAGGGCCGCACATCGGGGAGCGGGGCAACGTTGCCACCCGGCTCACGACGCGTAGCCTCGATAAATTGCCGCAGGTCGGCGTCGCGATTTTCACAACCCGCAAGCAGGGACAAGCAGCCGGCGACCATCGCTGTTAGCGCCCGCTTCATCCTTTGGGTCCTCCAGGAGTCTTGGCCTTGGCCGCCTCAGCCTCGGAAAGTTCTTCCTCATCGAGATAGCGATAGGTGCGCGCCGTGACTTCCAGCGTCAACTGGTCGAACGCGGTCGTGACCTCGGGCTTAACCTCAATGTCGTGCAGTGTCACGATGCGCGGCAGCGCGGCGATGCCGCTGACAAATTCGCCAAACTCGTGGTAGCTGCCGGTCAGGCGGATCTTGATCGGCAACTCAGCATAGAAATCTTTTTTCACAATCGGCAGCGGCTGGAAAAGTTTCTCCTCGAGGCCCGCTGCGAGACCGGTCTGCGAGATATCCACCAGCAGATTGGGCACCTCGGTCTTGCCGGGCAGTTGACGCAGCAGGGCGCCGAACGACCGCTCGATATCTTTCAACTGCTGTTCGTAGACCGACAGATTGACGGCCTTCTGGTGCTTGGTCCGGAACTCTTCGCGCAGGCGGCGTTCTTCGGTCTGCTGTGTTTCCAGTTCGGGCTTGCGTTCGTTCCACACCAACGTATAGAAAAGTACGCCGGTCAGGGCGACGAAAAACGCCGCAGCAGCGCCAACCCGTACCGGCAACGGCCAGCGGCCCGGTTCCTTGGGATCAAGTGCTCGTAATTCCTCGACGAAGCTCACGGCGACCCGCCCGCGCCACCAATGCGCATGCGGCCTTTCCTGGCCGCGGCTTTCTCGTCGTCTTCACTCGCGGTAACGACCTGGTCCGCGTACAACGTAAAGCTCGAACCTAACGGCTGGTTGGGCTTGGTCTCGACGATATCGAGTTCAGGTTTGCGCAAGAACTGACTGCTATCGATGTTGCGCATGAACGATGACACGCGAGTGCTCGACTGTGCGACGCCGTCGATCTTGAGCCTGGGGCCGGTCTGTTTGACGCCTGTCAGGTAGGTGCCATCAGGAATCGTGCGCGCCAGCTCATCGAAAAGGTGAACGATCTCGGGCCGGGCGCGCTGCAGTTTTTCGATCACCTGCATGCGTGAGACAAACTTGTTTTTCTGCTCTTCCAGGCTGTTGATCTTTTCGATCTGGCGGTCAAGCTGGGCGATCGCATCTTTCAAAGATGCGTTACGCGCTTCCTGCGAGTCGATCAACGAACCGAAAAACAGATACGCGCCAAAGGTGGCGATCAGGGCGGCAACCGCCGCGCCACCCAACGAAATCAGGAACCCGAGCTTGCGCTCGTTGCGTTGCGCCTCGCGCCAGGGCAGTAGGTTTATGCGTGGCATGGCTGCGTCTCAGCTGTCAAAACTGCGCAGCGCAAGGCCGCAGGCGATGAGTAACGCGGTGGCATCCTTGTTGACCGCTTGCGCACGCGCACGCGAGGACAGCGTCATCTGTCCGAGCGGATCACCGCGCTCGGCGGCGATGCCGACGCGGCTCGAAATCACATCGGCGACGCCTGCAATGTTGGCGCAACCGCCGCACACCAGGATCTTTTCGGGCTGCTCACGGCCGGAACCGGAGGCGAGATAGAACTGCAGCGAGCGGCTGACCTGCTGCGTCATGTCGTCGATGAACGGATCCAGCACTTCGGCCTGGTAGTTGCCGGGCAAACCGCCTTCTTTCTTGGCGCGGCCGGCTTCTTCCATGGACAGGCCATAGGTGCGCATGATTTCTTCCGTCAGCTGCTGACCGCCAAACGGAAAGTCACGGGTATAGACCACCTTCAGGCTGCGCAGCACGCTGAACGTGGTGCTGCTCGCGCCGAAATCGACGACGGCGATGGTGCGATCGATGCCGCCATCGGGCATCTGGTGCGTCATCAGGCGACAGGCGTTCTCAAGCGCGAAAGCTTCAACATCGACAATCTTGGCGGTCAGGCCGCCGGAACGAACCGCGTTCTGCCGCTGTTCCACATTTTCGGTGCGTGTCGCGACTAACAGGACGTCGTTGCTGTCCGGGTCTTTTTCGCTCGGCCCCAGCACTTCGAAGTCATAACTGACTTCGTCCATCGGAAAGGGAATGTATTGATCGGCCTGCGTCTCGACCTGCCCTTCAAGATCACCAGCGCGCAGACTCCTGGGCATTTGAATGACTTTGGTGATCGCGGCATCGCCGGAAATCGCGATGGCGACATCCTTGCTCTTGGCGCCCGCTTTCTTGACTGCGCGTCGTATCGCTTCACCGACGGCTTCAGCGTCGGCGATATTTTTTTCGTTCATGGAATTGGCCGGCGTCGGCTCAGCCGCGTACGACTCGACGCGGAATTGCTTTCCGGACCAGGACAACTCAATCAGCTTGATGGAGGACGTCGTTATGTCCAAACCAATCAACTGACGATATTTTCGGCTGAAAAGGAACACCAAATTAGTCCATATTTCAGATAGTTACGAGGCCAAGCCGCCACATTACTGTAATCTAGCGCCAACTATATACAGCACTAAGTCAAATTGCACGTTGTAAGCCGCAGGCCGCGGGGTGGAGGGGATACGGCGCTGGGATGACGCTGCGGCCAGGAAACCGCACCGGCAACCCCGCTGTCGTAGGTCCATCGACCCGTAGACCGGAGGCTTTGCGTCCCTGTCTTTCAACAGGTTTGCAGCGGGTACTATGCATAGCGGCGGAACACTCCGCAAGAAGACTGGATCGACAAGGGTCTAAAAATGTCGCGAAATTTGCTGCGAGTGTTTATGGCTGTGATAGGGCTCACATTCGGTGCGGCCTACGCGATCGCCTGTGTTTACGTTTACCTCCAGCCCACCCTGCCGACGACCGCAGCCATGCGCAACACGGAAATGCAGGTGCCTTTGCGCATTTATTCCCGCAGTGGTCAGCTGATGGCGCAAATCGGCGAGCAGCGGCGCATTCCGGTGCAAATCGAGCAGATTCCGCTGCGCGTGCGTGAGGCCTTCATCGCCGCCGAGGACGATCGATTCTACCAACACCATGGCTTTGATTACGCCGGCGTGCTGCGCTCCGCGGTCAACAATATTTTCTCCAACAGCCTGCAGGGCGGCAGCACGATCTCGATGCAGACGGCGCGCAGCATGTTTCTGACCCAGCGGCGCGACCTGCGCCGCAAGCTGCAGGAACTGTTTGTCACCTACCGGCTGGAACGCGAATTCAGCAAGGACGAAATCCTCAAGCTCTATTTGAATGTCATTTACTTCGGCCATCGCTCATACGGCATCGCCGCGGCCGCGGAAACCTATTTCGGCAAGTCGCTCGAACAGCTGACACTCGCGGAAACCGCGACGCTCGCGCGCGTTCCGCAGTCGCCATCGCGGATCAATCCGATTACCGCGCCGGAGGAAATGGTAGGCCGGCGCGGCTACGTGTTGCGGCGCATGCGCGAGCTCAAGTTCATTACGTCTGAGGAGGCGGAAGCCGCTGCCAAGGCCACCGTCAAAGCGCGTATCCACTCGCCCAGCTTCGAAATCGAAGCGCCGTATGTCGTCGAGATGGTCCGGCTCGACGTCATCCGCCGCTTTGGTCCGGAAGCGCCGAACCAGGGTTACAAGGTGTTTACCACCGTGGACACGCGGCTGCAGGCGGCGGCAAATCGCGCTGTCAGGCTCGGCTTGATCGAATATGACCGGCGTCATGGCTGGCGTGGCGCCCAGAATCGGGTCGAATTGCAGGCCACGGATGGCGAAACGGAACTCGCGGGCTACGTCGATGAGTATCCTTTGTTAGGTGGCCTGACTCCAACTGTGATCACTGAAGTCGACGTAAAGTCCGCGCGTGGCTACGCACGTGGTGCCGGCTTTGTGCGCCTCGACTGGGATGCGCTGTCCTGGGCGCGGCGCAAGATCAACGATGATGAAATGGGACCCGAACCCAAAGCAGCGGCGGAGGTGCTGCAGCGCGGCGACATCGTCTATGTGTTAGCTGGCGGCAGTGGTGTCGCGCAACTAGCGCAGATTCCGGAGGCCGAATCGGCGCTGGTGGCGCTCAGTCCTGACGACGGCGCGCTGGCGGCACTGGTCGGTGGCTTCGACTATTTCGAAAGCGGCCGTGGCAAATTCAATCGTGCCACACAGGCCAGGCGCCAGCCCGGCTCAGCATTCAAGCCCTTCCTGTATTCAGCAGCGCTGGAAAACGGCTTTACCGCCGCCTCGGTGGTCATGGACGCACCAGTCATCGTCGACGATGCCGGCATGGAAGACGCCTGGCGCCCGGAGAATTCCAGCGGCAAGTTCTACGGCCCCACGCGCCTGCGTGAAGCGCTGGTCAACTCGCGCAACCTGGTCTCGATACGGGTATTGCAGGCGATGGGCGTGCGTGCCGCCATCGACTACGCAACCCGCTTTGGATTCCGCCGCGACCAGTTGCCGAACAACCTGACGCTGGCACTGGGTACGATGCCGGCTACGCCGCTGGAGGTGGCGACCGGTTTCGCGGTGTTTGCCAATGGCGGCTTTTCCGTCCAGCCGTATTTCATCGATCGCGTGATTGCACCGGACGGCGAAACGGTGTTCGAGGTCAAACCAAAAATTGCCTGTGAAGTCTGCGAGCGCGGCGGATCAATGGTGACGCAGGGTGCCGGCGACGTCGCCAGCTCGTTGCGCAATCGATCCTTGTCATTCAATCCGGCTTCGCTGGTCCCGCCCGACCAGGTCGCACCGCGTGTGATCTCTGCGGCTAACAACTGGCTGATCAACAGCATGATGCAGGATGTCATCACGCGCGGCACCGGGCGGCGTGCGCTGGCTCTGGGCCGTGGCGACCTCGCCGGCAAGACCGGCACCACGAACGGCGCCAAAGACACCTGGTTCAATGGTTTCACGACCGGCCTGGTCGCCACCGTCTGGGTGGGGTATGACCAGGAACGCTCGTTAGGACGCAGCGAGGAAGGAGCACGTACCGCCGTGCCAATCTGGGTGCATTTCATGCGCGAAGCATTGCGCAATGTGCCGCAGCATACGCGGCCAATGCCCGAAGGCCTGGTGCAGGCACGTGTCAATCCGGAAACTGGCGCACTTGCGAACGCCGACGACCCGAACTGCATTTTAGAGATCTTCATGGCGGAGCACATGCCTAACGGCGGTATCCTGGGCAGCGGTGACATACCGCCCGATGAAATGGTTTTTGGCGACGGTGCTGGCAACACGACACCAGGTACTCCGCGCACGCCAGCGGACAAGACCAACGAGCCTCTGTTTTAGCCGAGTCGTCGCTCATGCCTAACAAGAAACTGCCGCCGCGCGCGGAAAATCTGCGCCGTGCCATCGCCCAGGAAGCCGCACGAGTGATGGCCGAGCATGGCATCCGCGATTTCCTGTTCGCGAAGCGCAAGGCCGCCGAACGCTTTGGCGTCACCGACGGCGGCCTGCTGCCGCGCAATGTCGAGATCGAAGCAGCGCTGGCCGAGTATCAACGCCTGTTCGAGGGTGAAAATCACCATCAATCACTGCTGGCACAACGGCTGGTGGCAGTGGAAATCATGGAGTACCTGATGGATTTTCAGCCGCGCCTGGTCGGGCCGGTACTGTCAGGGACTGCCACCGAGCACGCGCCCGTGCAATTACACGTATTCGCCGATCGCGCCGAGAGCGTGGCATTCAAACTCATGGACAACGGCGTACCGTTCGAGACCGGCGAGCGCCGCGTCAAGATGAATGCCGAGCGCTTTCTGACACAGCCCTGCTTCAGCCTGGAAATGAGCGATCAGGAAATCGACGTCGTGGTTTTTCCGTTGGACGGGATCCGGCAGGCGCCGGCTTCGCCGGTCGATGGCAAGCCGATGCGGCGCGCCGACCTTGCGGAACTGCGCGCGCTGCTCGGCTAGAGAAGCGACACTTGTTGCAACCGATCGGCTGACGAATTTGCGCCAGCCGAGCAGCGAATGTCGGCGGCTCGCGCGCACGGCAAGCGCAAACTCAATAGACTCAGTTACTCTTGGGAAAAGAACCTGTGACGGACGTTTGCGCCCGTGCGCGCGAGCGAACGCGCGCGATCATGCAGAGTCTGCGATGCTTGATCGCGCAAGCGCGCCGACTCCTGAGCTGAAGCGCTGGCGCAAATTCGTCAGCCGATCGGTCGCTGCTAGCGCTTCTCGATGTTGACGTATTCGCGCTGCGCCGGGCCGGTGTACAGCTGGCGCGGACGACCGATCTTCATCGCCGGGTCGGCAATCATTTCCTGCCAGTGCGATACCCAGCCCGCGGTGCGCGCGATCGCGAACATGACGGTAAACATCGAGCGCGGAATTCCCAGCGCGCTGTAGATGATGCCCGAATAGAAGTCGACATTCGGGTATAGCTTGCGGGACACGAAGTACTCGTCGCTGAGCGCGATCTCTTCCAGGCGCTGCGCCAGGTCAAACAGCGGGTTGTCGCTTTTTCCCATGCGCTTCAGGATCTTGTGGCACATCTCACGAATGATCTTGGCGCGCGGATCGAAATTCTTGTACACCCGATGACCGAAGCCCATCAGGCGCACGTTGCTGTTCTTGTCTTTGACCTTGGTGATGAACGCTGGAATGTTGTCGGCGGTGCCGATGTCTTCCAGCATCTGAAGAACCGCCTCGTTAGCACCGCCATGCGCCGGACCCCAGAGCGCCGATACGCCTGCGGATATGGCGGAATACGGGTTGGTGCCGGTTGAGCCCGCCAGACGCACCGTCGACGTGCTCGCGTTCTGTTCGTGATCGGCGTGCAGGATCAACAGCAGGTCCAGCGCCTCGGCGGCGAGCGGATCAACACTGTAACTCTCACAGGGCACGCTGAAGAACATGTGCGGCATGTTGGCGCAGTAATCGAGGTCGTTGCGCGGGTATACAAAAGGCTGGCCTAACGAATGCTTGTACGCTGCGGCGGAGATGGTCGGTATCTTGGCGATGATACGGTGCGCGAATATCTCGCGATGTCGCGGGTTATGGATGTCGGTGGTGTCGTGATAGAACGCAGACATCGACGCGACGATGCCGCTGACCATGGCCATCGGGTGCGCATCGTGCTGAAAGCCGTGGAACATGCGCAGCAGCGATTCATTCACCATCGTGTGGCGCGAAATGCTGGTCTTGAAGGATTCCAGCTGTGTTTTGCCAGGCAGTTCGCCGTTCAGCAGCAGGTAGGCAACTTCGAGAAAGGTGCTCTTCCCGGCCAGCTGTTCGATCGGGTAGCCGCGATGCAGCAGCACGCCGTTATCACCGTCGATGTAGGTAATTTTGCTGTCACAAGCGGCGGTCGCCATGAAACCAGGATCGTAGGTGAATGCGCCGTGGTCCTTGCCGAGCGGTCCAATGTCGACGACATCGGGGCCGATGGTTCCGGAGCGCACCG
>JANLTW010000140.1:0-22521 GCA_031363155.1 Gammaproteobacteria bacterium
GAACGATCTCGGCGCCATGCCGCTGCTCGGCGATATCAATCGCGACGGCAAGCCCGACCTGATCTACAACGGACAGGGTGGCCCCTATGTGGCGATCAGCGGCGGCGACGGTCACGTGTTGTGGCGTGCTGGCGGATACGACGCCAATTCGTGTAATCGTTCGACCGCCGATTTCACTGCATGGCCGCAACATGTGCTGGGCGACATTGACGACGACAACCAACTCGAATTCGTCTATGTGTCGGGCTGCGCCGTCGGCGGTAGTCTGCAGATGGATCGCCTGACAGCTCTAGGGAGCGATGGCACCATCAAGTGGGGGTCGGCAAAGGTCATCAAACCCTATCTGGAGATCCAGTGCCATCCGACCCTGGGCTGCCCGCCCACGGCAACGCCGGTGGAATACGCCCTTTTGTCAGGATCGTCGCTGAGCATCGCACGCCTGGCAGCTAACGAAGCGCCAACGCTCATGGTCCGGCAGGACATTCCAGCCAGTGCGGGCGGGTTTTACAGCATTGCCAATGGCGTTGTGAGCTTCACAACTTACGGCTGCCGCCTGGCAACGGGGCTGGCAGCCGACATGGGCCTCGGCTGCAGCGTCACGCTGTTAATATCGACCGCCGACGGCAGTGTGCAGCAGGTGCTGCGAGCGCCCGAGCGCATTCAATTTAATCGTGGCATCCCCACCACGCCTTACGTCACGAATCCGCCCATCGCCGCCGATCTCGACGGCGACGGCCAGGTGGAGATCATTTCAGGCGCCGATGTCTGGAAGCGAGTGAGCGGTCAATGGACGTTAGCCTGGCAGTCTGGAGCCGAACCGCAGCAAGTCGCGGTGGCGGATCTCGATGGCGACGGCCGCCCGGAAATTATCTATGCCCTTGACCGCAACCAGAATCTGCCCCCCGGTACGCCGTATTTTGGCTTCACCGGGCTACTGACATTCGATGCGAACGGCAATGAGTTGCGCCGCATTCCGCTGCCGACGTCCTTCCCCGGGATGCTCACCGTCGCGGACGTTAATGGCGATGGCGTGCCGGAATTTCTGCTGACGGAGGGCGGCAATATCCACGTGATTAACACCGACGGTTCGTTCCATTGGACCTACATGGTTCCGGACAAGGCGGCGAGCTCGATTGCCCCATCCGGGCGCACTTTAGGCAGCTCCAACATTGAGGTCTACGATCTGGATGGCGACGGCAACAAGGAAGTCGTTTTCGGCTCAACGTATGGCGTACACATTCTGGACGCAGCCACGGGTACCGAAAAAGTGCGCTTCGATGGCGGTTATCGTTTGGTCTTCGTTTCTAGTTCAAATATGACTTTTGTCACTGACTGGGACAACGACGGGCATGCCGATATCGTCAACATCGCCCAAGGTTCGGCCACGCCTGAAAACCCCGGTTCATTCGTGCTCACGGCCACTAACAACGACTGGTTGCCGGCCGGCAAGACTTTTAACCAGGTGGCATTTCAGCCCTCCAGTACCGATGACGCGGGAAGGGTGTTGTTCGACCCTTCCGTTGCGCGCAGCTATCGCAATCCCAAACAGCTCGGCATAGTTCGCGATCCGCGCGTCACGGCGGGGACCTCGTTCGACTACGCCGCCAACGATGGGACGCTGGACTCCAGCGACGCCAAGGTGTTCCTGGAGATCGCGCCGCCTAACAGTCCACCGGTATTTACCTCACGTCCGCCGACCGCCATTCTGGCGGGCCTGTCGCCCTATGTGTATCAGGCTACCGCTGTAGATCCGGATGTGGGCGACACCATTGCCTATTCGCTGTCCGGGTTTGCGACCAACGGGCAAAGTGATGCGCCCTTTATCACAATTAACGCGAACACCGGTGCGGTGTCGATCACCCGACAATTTGGCACTTACACCGCGCGACTTACGGTCACCGCCACCGATTCACAGGGTGCCTCCGCGACACAGTCGTTCGCCTTTAGTAACGTCACGGATGTACTGCCGGTGCCTAACGTCATTGGCGCCGATATCACGGCGGCCACACTTACCCTCAATGCGGGGCAGTGGCAGTCGAGCGTGTCGCAGGCGCAGTTCAACGCGCTGCCAGCGGGCACAGTGCTTGCCCAAGATCCCCTCGCCGCATCCGTGCAACCGAAAGGCGCGACGATATTGCTGACGGTTTCCAAAGGTCCGGCGCCAACGTTGGTACCTAACGTTGTGGGCCGCTCTGAATCGTCCGCGAGCACCGCGCTCATTGCAGCCGGCTTCACAGGCGGCATCAGCCGCGCATTCAGCAATGACGTGGATGCAGGCGTCGTGATATCGCAGGCGGTCCCGGCCGGCACCGAGCAGGCTGGCGGTGTCATTGGACTGGTGATTTCGGCCGGCAGCGGCCTCGACCTGCAGCTGTCGCGTTCGGTGACGCCGTCGAATGAAGCGATCCCGTTCACGCTCGTGTCGCGTGACGTCAATGGCAATGTCATTGGCGCGCCGACAGTCGTAACGAGCATCACGGCTGTGTTGGCAACGTCGGGGGTGTTGCCGACGGTGAGCGCAGCGAGCATCACGCCGTCGACCACCACGCGCGGGCGTTATCGCCTAACTGTGGCCGAGGGGGGTAAAACCGCGAGCGCCGAGTTCGTCGTGGCGCAGCCCAATACCGTGCTCAAGCCAACTCAGTTGGCGTATTTCGCACGGTTTGAGACTGCACTTCGGACCATGGATACTTTGCTCGCGGATGCTAACGCAGCTCGCTTGGCCAACGACTTAGTAAGCATGAATGCGAAGATGATCGCCTGGGTTGGCACGTGGCGCGCTGTCGATATTGGTGCCTTGAGCCTGGCGGTGCCGTTCGCCACCGAAGGCGGTTTCCCGCTCTCCGTTGCCGAAACGGCTGCGCTTGGCGTTGTGCAAACGCCCGATGATGCCTTGAACAAGACGATTCTCAATGACGCGAGCGACGATCTGCTGGAAATTGAAGAGGCTCTGCGCGATCCGACGACCACCTTTGGACGCGTCCGCGATCTGTTCAGCGCCTTCAATGCGCGGGCGGAGCGCATACGCACAGTCGCGCCGGGCGAATACGGAGTCGTCGACGCCAAGAGTTTGTACGCCGACCTGTTGGCGCGCCGCATTCCTCAAGTCATGGATGCGTTGGTTGAGGATGTCGCGCACGCCTTTGGATTGCCGGCGCGCAAGCCTTACTTCGGCGGCCTGGTGGGCAGTAATCTCGCGCAGCCTAACGGCGGGGCGTTCATTGATCAGGTGACCCGACCGCTGATGGCGTCGATAGGCGCACCTCGTGATGGGTTTGGCTTGGACGAGGGTGCGCCACGGGTCTACGTGAACTCCACGCTCGCGGAGCAGCTTACGACTTTGGTGGTTACCGAGGTCACCAATGCCATTGGTGGCGGGTACACGGTGCGTAAATTCTATCAGGCGGCGTTTGTTAGCGCGGTTGGCGGCGCCGTCGTCGTGGCGGCCGCGCAGCACATCAAAGCGCTGACGGGCGTCAATGATCTAACGGTGACAACCGGCGCATCACTGTCCTTCAATGTCTTCGAAGCGGATTACAGTACGATTGAAGGCGTCGGCATGAATGGCGACGCGCCAGCCCAAAACATGGTGATGATGGTTGGCCCGGAACTTTTTGCAGCATTTAGCGATGCCATCGAGAAAATGAAGGCACTCGGTGGCTTGGCGTCGCAGGCGGCGGGCGTGATCAAAGCGACGGACCCCGACGAAATCTATGATGGTTTGGAGGAGTTCTACGAGAAAGCCAAGGAGCAGGAAGGCATCCTTTTGACCGCAGCAGAGCGTATAAAGCGAGAACTGGCGGCGGTTTACCAAACGCCACACCCACGCGCGGCGGTGAGCGATTGCCTCTTCGAGGGCACCGGACCGTTGTGCCGATCCGTGCAATATCGCAATGGCTTCAGGTCGGTATACGCGTCGCTGGGGCTAAACTTGCCGCAGCCGATTCTGTTCGTTGTAGTTAACAACCTCACCGGCGCAACCATGGTCGGGTCGCCGATCTTCCTGCCGCACCCGGTACCCGCGAATTAGAAGTACTTCCTAGGGCCAGACCAGGACGCGTGTTCGCCGGTAGTCGACGAGCACGCGTCCCAGCTGACCTAACAGATCCATGCCCAGCAGCAGCGCCGGACGCCGCGCGAAGTCCCAGCGCTCGAATATCGGCAAATCGGCAAACAAGACATCGCCCGGTTTGAGCTGAACCGCTCCCAGGCGCAGCGGTGGACTTGCAATGATATCCGCGTTGGTGAAGCCGCCGGCGATGCCGGTGACAACTGCACCACGATCGATGCCGTCACCCGGCCGCAATCGCAGCGCCGCCTGCAATGGCCTATTGCCAACACTGCGTTGCGCGCCAGTATCCAGTATGGCCACCGTTGCGGTCGACCCAAAGGCGACGCGCACTGCCAGCAGTGTCTCGAAACGGCGTATGACGCCAAGTCGTGATGCGCCGCCGGCCAGGGGGCGTTCGACCGACTCTGCGAGGACCGCCGTTCCAGAACGAACATGCAGGTCGACCTGCCTGCCAGTCAGGCAGTCGGCTCCTAACAGACCGTCGACACCGTCCAGTTCATCGACGCCTAACAATCCGAGCTGCCACGCGCCCAGGGAAATCCAGTCGGTTTCCAGCTTGGCGATTTCAACGAGCGAACTTAGCTTGTCCTCGGTGGATCCCTGCATCAGAACCGCTGCCGTCGCAGGCGCTTTGAGACGAAGGTCGGCCGCAAGCTGCCGCGATATCACCGTCAAACTGGTGCCGGTGTCGATCGCGAACTGAAATGGACCGCGCTCATTGATGAACACCGGCACAATCAGTCGTCCGCGCCGGTCGCGGCGCAGAAGGACGGCGGCATTGCTCAGCACGGGCGATACCAGCAGTCCCAGCAATGCCTGCGCAATCAGCCTTCGTCGCAGCAGAATCACGGTACGCTCAATCCGCGCTGCCGGGTCTGATGCCGACGTCGCAGAACTGCCGCAGCCGACGGCAGGCTTCGACGATCAACGACTCGTCGGTGGCGAAGCACAGGCGCACGAATCCTTCAGTTTCCTCGCCGAAAGCGCGGCCATCCATCGCCGAGATGCGCTGCTGCCGGTAGAGTTCAGTGGCGAATTGATCACTCGACAGGCCGGTGTCCCGCACGTCGACCAGCATGAACATGCCGGCTTGCGGCATATGCATGCGGATGCCGCGGATCCCCTGCAGTTCCTGCGCCATCAGGCGCGCGCGCGACGCGCAGTACTCGCGCACCCGTTGTTCGGACTGCGGCGCGATGCCTAACGCCGTGACCGCGGCCTCCTGGATGAATCCCGGCAGTCCGAACAGCATGGACATCGCCACGTCTTCGGCATGCTGCACCATCGAGGCCGGCGCAACCATCCAGCCGGCGCGCCAGCCTGGCATCGAATGCGTCTTGGAGAGACTGCCGATCGTCACCACCTGCTCCGGCAGGCTCGCGGCCAGGCTCGGCACGCGGCCGTCAGGCGCCAGGCCCGCGTACACCTCATCGGCGACGATCCACAGCTGGTGGCGGCGCGCAATCTCGCCGATACCGGCCAGGTCGCCCGCGGTGAGGATGACGCCGGTGGGATTGCCAGGCGATGCGAAAAAAAGCGCGCGCGTGCGCGGCGTGATCGCGGCGCTCAGGGCGCCCAGATCCGGCCGAAAGCCGCGCGCCGCGGGTTGCCGGACGCGTACCATGCGGGCACCGGAGACTTCGATGGTCGCGGGGTAGGTCGGGTACATCGGGTCGAACGCCAGCACTTCATCGCCGGGTCCGGCCAGGCACAAAGAGGCTACAAACAAGGCATTTTGCGCGCCGCTCAGCACAATGACATGGTCCGCGTCCACCGCTTGCCCGCAGCGGCTGGCATGCATTGCGGCGATCGCTTTGCGCAGCGCGAGCCGGCCGCGCGCCGGTGTGTAACGCGAATCGCCGGCGCGCAGTCGCTCGATGGCGGTTTCGACGACCGGCGCTGGCGTAGCGAGATCCGGATCGCCTACGCTCAGGACGATGACATCCTCGCCACGATCGCGCGCGGCGACCGCCGCGTAGTGAGTGCGCCAGGCGTCGGCGCCGTGACCCGCGACGCGATTGACCAGAGACGAGAATTTCATTTAGGGTGCCCTTGAAACCAACATTATGAGCCTAACAGCCAGACCCATTGGATGCTATGTCGCCGAGCTGCTCGCGGCCAACGGCATCGACACCGTATTTGGCATCCCGGGCGTGCATACGCTCGAGCTGTATCGCGGGCTGGCGCGCGAACCCCGCCTGCGCCATATCCTCACCCGGCACGAGCAGGGCGCGGGATTTGCCGCCGATGGTTATGCGCGCGCGAGTGGCCGTCCGGCTGCGGCCTTCGTGATCTCAGGTCCCGGACTTACCAACATCCTGACGTCGGTTGCGCAGGCGTTCTCGGATTCGGTGCCGATGCTGGTGGTCGCGAGCACGCCGGTGCGCGCCTCGCTGGGCCGCCGCTGGGGCGTGCTGCACGAACTTGCGGATCAACAGGGCGTCGTTGGCAACGTGCTCGACCTGGCTTGCACCGCCGCCAGCGCCGAGGATGTGCGCGATCACCTGCGGGCCGTGTTCCAGGAGTTTCACACCGGCAGACCGCGCCCCGCCTATCTCGGCATCCCGCTCGATCTGCTCTCAGAACCTACGAGCCTGGTGGCGGAGCGATTCAAGCTGACCGAGAGTCCGGGGCCGGCGTTCCCTGATCAGATCGGTCAGGCCGCAGCGCTGCTGTCGGCGGCGCAGCGGCCCCTCATCATCGCGGGCGGCGGCGCGCGTGCTGCCGCGGTCGAATTGCGCCAGCTCATCGAGACACTCGATGGCTACCTGGTGACGACCGCGGCCGGCAAGGGCGTCCTACCGGAGGCGCATCGCTGCCATCTGGGGTGCTCGCTGCCGTATGCGGACACTCAGCGCCTGCTCACCGAGGCAGACGTCGTGCTGGCCGTCGGCACGGAGATGGCGGAGACCGACATCTATACCGCGCTCAAGCTAACAGTCCCGGGCAGGTTGATCCGCATCGACATAGCTGCGCAACTGCATGATCAATATCCCGCGGCTGTCAACATCCGCTGCGACGCGCGTGCGGCGGTCGCAGCGCTCCTCGGGCGCGTCACGGGCCGGCCGCGCTGGTGTTCGCTGTCGGGCGGCGCCGCGCCGCATCGGGCGCGCATTGACGCGCAGCTGGATGCGCCGTCCGTGACCCGCCGTCATGCGTTAGCTGCGATCCGCGCCGCGCTGCCGGCCGATGCCGCACTGTTCACCGACATGACGCAAATTGCCTATCTTGGCAATTACGCGTATGCCGCCGATGTCCCCGGTGTCTGGCACCATCCATCAGGTTACGGCACGCTCGGCTACGCGCTGCCGGCGGCGTTAGGCGCCAAAGTGGCCATGCCCGCGAAGGCCGTCGTCGCGCTGGCAGGGGATTTCGGCGTGCAATTCACGCTGCCGGACCTGACAACCGCGGTCGAGCTTGGGCTCAGTCTGCCGGTGGTGGTATGGAACAATGCGGCCCTCGGGCAAATACGAGACGACATGGTGGCTGCACACATCGCACCGGTGGGCGTGGTCGCGCGCAATCCGGATTTCATCGCGCTGGCGCAGGCCTGTGGTGCGCATGGCGAGCGCGTGCGGCGCAGTGCGGAGCTGACCGCGGCGATTGTTCAGGCCCTGCGGCGTCGCGGGCCCACGCTGATCGAAGTAAATGAAGGCGAATTTGCGCCCCGCTAAAGGGCGCCAGCAGTACCATCGCGGCACCTAACATTCTCAGGGAACGAACAATGACGACCACGCCGATGCGCCCGCTGCAGCGGATTCTGGGACTTGGGTTCGGGCTGGCGCTGGTTGTCGGTACGATGGTCGGTGTGGGCATCCTGCGGCTGCCCGGCACTGTGGCCGCGGCGTTAGGCGATCCCACACTCATCATGCTGGCCTGGGGGTTGGGCGGGCTCTACGCGCTGATGGGTGCGGTCGCCGTGGCCGAACTCGCCGCGATGATTCCGGAGACTGGTGGATTTCGCGTCTACGCCAATCGCGCCTACGGCGAAGGCATCGGTTTCGCGGTCGGTTGGATTGACTGGCTGGTCAATGTCGCCGGGATTGCCTACGTGGCGGTCACAGCGATTGCGTTTCTGGGCGCATTGTGGCCGCCCGTGACGACCTATCCACGTGCGGCCGCCATTCTCATTGTCTTCATGTTTACGGGTATCCACTGGGTCGGTCTCAAGCTCGGCAGCTCCCTCACCGCGATTTTCAGTGTTGCGATCGGCGTGACCATGATGGTCCTCGTGGCCGGGTGCTTCTTCGTCGAGCCGCTGGCAGCGTCGGCGGCGGCGCCGCCGCCACAAAGCGCGGCATCACTGCCGTTGTTGTCGTTAGCCATGGTGTTCGCTGTGGTACCGGCGTTGCGCGCCATCCTGACCGCCTACGACGGCTGGTATATGCCCATTTACATGGCAGAGGAAAGTGGCGACCCGGCGCGCACACTGCCACGCGCGCTCATCGGTGGCACCTTGCTGGTCGTCGGGCTCTATCTGCTGATCAATGCCGCTTTTCTCTACCTGCTGCCCCTGCCGGTACTCGCGGCCTCGCAACTGCCGGCGGCCGACGTGGCGCGCGTCATTCTGCCTAGCGGTGGTGCGCAGCTGGTAACCGTGATTTCGCTGCTAACACTAATCAGTTTGCTCAGCAATTGCATGCTGTCGGCACCCCGAGTCCTGTTCGCAATCAGCCGCGACGGCCTGTTCAATGACAAGGCCGCAATCGTCAGCACGGGCGGCACGCCCCGGATCGCTCTGGTTCTGACCAGTGCAATTGCCACGCTGCTGATCTTGAGCGGTTCGTTCGAGCAGATCATTGCATTGAGCGCGGTGCTCTTCCTGGTGTACTACAGCTCGGCGTTCCTGGCGGTGTTCGTGCTGCGCTTGCGATCGCCCGACCTGCCGCGGCCATACCGGGCGTTTGGCTACCCGGTGTCAACGGCAATCGTGTTGTTAGGTTCCATCGCATTTCTGGTCGCGGCGGTCGCCGAAGACCCGCGCTCGGGACTGATTGGGGCCGGCCTCCTGGCCTGCTGCGCGCCCGCGTATGCGTGGCTGGCGCGAGCGCGCCGGCGCCGATCACCAGCGAAGGATTCCGCAAGTAACCACGTCTAATCAGGACAATGGCCTTGCACGGTGCAACGCCACAAATTTGTTCTGGAGTCGCTCATGGAAAAGTTGTTTGCCCGTGGTTTCGTGATTGTGCTCGCGACGCTGGTCCTGGCGGATTCTGCCGCACTTGCGGCCACAAAACCCGCGCCAGCGCTGCGCGCCTGCAGCAATACCACGAAGTTCGCATACAGCGCCTGTCTGTTTGACAATCTCGATGCGCTGATGATTGCCAACGGCAAGTGCACTAACGAACGCAGCGCGGCGGATCGTGACACCTGTCTCGACGCGGCGCGTGCGGCGCAACGCGATGCGAATGCCAGTTGCCTCGAACAACGCGATGCACGCACCGATCTCTGCGATAAATTTGGCGAAGCTCCCTACGACCCGAAATTCGAGCCGGCGAATTTCGTCGACCCGCGCGAGATTGGCCGCAGCGTCGCTCCCAACCCCTGGGTGCCGCTTATTCCCGGCAGGACAATGATCTACCAATCGCCTAACGAGGTGGTGCGCGTGGTTATTACTGACAAAATCAAGTTAATCGACGGTGTGCCCTGTCTCGTGGTCCGGGACCGGGTCGAGGTCGATGGCAAGCTGGCCGAGGAAACGATCGATTGGTTTGCACAGGATCTGGCTGGCAACGTCTGGTATTGCGGCGAAACGACGGCGGAGTTTGAAGACGGCGTGCCGGTAAATGTCAGTGGTTCTTTCCAGGCCGACGTCGACGGCGCACGGCCAGGCCTATTCGCGAAAGCGGCGCCTGCGGTCGGCGATGCCTACCGGCAGGAATTTGATCTTGGCAATGCCGAAGATGTGGCGGCCATCATCAGTCTCAACGGCAGTGCGACCACTCCCGCCGCCAGCTGCTACCAGAGCTGCCTGGTGACCGAGGAGACGACACCGCTCGACCCCGCCTTGCTGGAACACAAGTATTACAAATTTGGAGTCGGCTTTATCCTGCAGATCAAGCCAAAAACCGGCGAGCGCCTGCAACTCGTGCAGATCACCAGCAATTAGTCGCGCTGTAATTTCCAGATGAAACCTAACGAAGGAAAGATCGGCAGAAATGGCTTGGTTTCAAAGTCGAGCCCGCGGTTGTCGTCGGCGAGATCGTAGGCTGTGCAGCAGGGGTTGTTGCGGCCGAGCGCATTGGTCAGCTCGAAAAACGCCGACAAGGATCCCTGCTGCAGATCGAAACGGCGCGCAATCCGCAGGTCGAGCGACGCATAGGTGCTGAGATTGTCTGCATTGCGTGCGCCGCCATTGACCTGAGGTACCAGGCCGCTCAGGTCAGCGCTTACCCGCGTGATTGGCCAGCCACTGCGGGCTAACAAACTGGCGCCGAAAGTCCATTTGTGCCCGTCGATGCTCAAGCCGGCGCTGAACGTATGCCTTTGGTCCCAGCTGCGCGGCACCTGATAGCCGGTAAACTGATCGGTAGCCCTGGCAAACGTGTACGACGCCCACCAGGACGGACGTTGCGGCGCCGCCTGGCGCATGGACAGTTCTACGCCGCGCGCGCTGGCGCTTAGCGGCGCGATGAGGATACGGTCCGGCTTGAGTTCCGGTGCCAGGGTCAGGGTATTGAGGAGGTTTTCGAAACGCGGACGCGGATCGCGAATTTTCTTGTCGTACACGTCAACGCGCATTTCAACGCCGTTGTCACGCCGATGCTCGTAGCCCAGTGTCAGCTGATCGGTGGCCTGCGGGCGATAGTAATGCGGCGCACCGTCCTCGATCAGTACTTCGTCCGCGTCCTGCGCCTGGATACTGCGGCCCCAGCTCGCGCGTAAATCGTCGGTGGCGCTCAGCCGATAGCGCATTCCCAGCCGCGGACTTAGCCCAAAATAGCTGGCGGACGCGAGACGCTGATTGTCGGCGCGCAAGCCGAGGTCCGCCGCCAGTCGCGGCGACATTTCGACGCGCGCGCTCGCATACAGCCCCGCGCGGTCGCCCGCCGCCTGCGTCACCAGCGCGCGGTTGAACGACAGGCTGGCCGGCAGCTGATCCATATTAGTTGGCGCGAGTCGGAAACGCAGTTCGAGAGTGGCATTGCTGGCGTAGTCGTATTTGCCGCGCGAGCGTTGCGCATGCGCGCCGAACTGCAACAGCCAGTTTTCGGCGGCACGCCAGGTCCAGTCGGTCTGGATGGCATCAAAACGAAATTCGCGTTGATCGGCGACGCTACCGCGGCTGACACCGGGTTGATCGACAATGCCAAATCGGTGGCTCGCGAGGCGCGCGTCGGACAGCAGCGTAACGCCACGCAGCGCTTCGCCATGACTGTGATCGAGTCGCAGCCAGTAGTAACGATCAATGTAGACCGTCTCGGTCTGTTCGTCGCCGTTTTCCGCTTGCAGTGTCAAGTCGTCAGTAAAATAGAAAGTATTCAGGGCCAGCCGCAGTGATTTAGTCAAGTCGAAGGCGAGGCGCGCGAAACCGTCGCCGTATACGGGCAGCCCGCCCTGATTGTTGACCGATGGATACCACAGGTCCACGTTCGTGCGCCGCGCGGAAACCATCCATGTGGCGTTGCGCGAACGCAAATCACCGGAAGCCAGTACCGAGGTATTGAACAGGCTCACCGCCAGTTCCCGATAACGGCCCGACTCGGGCGCGAACGGCGCGATATCGATCAGGCCACTCATACGGCCGCCGAACTGCGCGGGCAGACCGCCGGTATAGACATTCGCTGTGCTAACGAGACGCGCATCAATCGCGCTGAATACGCTCTGATAGTCTTTCAGATGGTAGGGGTTGTGCAGTTGCATGCCATCGAAGCGCACGGACACTTCGTCGACATCGCCGCCGCGAATATGCGACTGGGCGCTGAACCCACCCGCTGCAGTGCCTGGCAACCGGCTGACCGCGCGCAAGGCATCGTCGCCGAACTGCGGAATCTTTTCGATTTCGGAGGCGAGCAGGGTGATCCCGGCGCCATCGAGTGCGCGCGTCAACTGATACGGTCTAGCAACGACTTCGATTTCAGCGAGCGCCGTGGGCCCCACAATCGAGCCGCGCCCCTGCTGGCCCGAGCCATCGCGGTGCGTGCTTGTGGTGCTTGCTAACGAGCGGGTTACGATATATGTACCGCTGGCATGACGCCGCGCGCACAAACCGAAAGGCGCCAGAATTTCGTCGAGCTGCCTGACCAAGTCGCCCGCCATGGGATTCGCGGCAATGCGCATCCAGGGCTTGACCAGATCCGTGCTGTAGACGACCGGCAGCCCCTGTTGCTGCACCTGCCCGATGGCCTGCTCGAGCGACAGACTGGGCGGCGGCGCAGTGATTTCGGGCGCTGCGCTGGCGAGGCCGAATACGCTGCAAGCGATCCAGGTACTCACGAGCCGGCGAATCAGGCAGCGAGGCAAGGTTAGTGACTCAAGGCGTCGTAGTGCGGCGTCCCACAACCAATACGCTATCAGGAGCCAGCGCATACTCAAAATCTGTGGTGGCCAGCATCAGATCGAGCGCATCCATCGGGGCAAGGTTGCGCGTCGTACCGTGCAGAACCGCGCTGTTCGCCAATGCCTCATCGCGGGCACTGCGAAACCGCAGGCGACGGCCCGTTTCCCGTGCAACCCAGCGGAGAAACTCGCTCAGCGGTCTGCCTTCCGGATTGAAAGGCTTTGCAAGCCGCTCGGCCCAGCGCCATTCGGGGCTGGTACGGTCGATGGCTTGACGGCGAATCGAGCCGTCGCGGCTGAGGCGCAGCTCTTCGCCCGCGGTCGCTTCGAAGACCGTTGCCCCATCCGGCTGACCCAATTCGACGCGGCCATCGCGCACCCGCAACCGCAATTCATTGCCGGCCGTCGCCAGCTCAAATACAGTGCCAATGTCGCGCGCGACGCCGAACGGAGTCTCGATCGCAAGACCCTGGCCGTGACTTGCATCATCGACATCGATGTAGACCGTACCGGAGAGCAGGTTCATGCGCGCAGGCCCCTGCAAAGCCACCAGTGTGTCCGACTGCAGGCGGATCGAACCGGTTCCGGGTACGACAAAGGCGGCGGCCGCCTGCTGCGTGCGAATGCGCGCGCCCGCACCGAGGCGCTCGCCGTCATGCAGCGGTCGCCAGCGCGCATCACTCGCGTCCTGCACCGCGATTTCACCCTGCAGTGACTTTACGGCTCCGAATTCTGCTAACAAATCCGGTTCGGCAGACCGTTTTTCTACCAGCAGCGCCGTGATCGCGACCAGGCTGACGCTCGCGGCCAATGCCCAGGCGACACGACGCCTTTTGCGCCCGCGCACCGCCTGTTGCCAGGCGTCGGTCGCTGCCAGCAGTACCGCATCGCGGTCCGCACGCGGTGGTTCTGGCCGGCGCCCTGCGACACGCATGAGATCGGCGATTACATCGCGTTGCTCAGTCATGCATCGTGCTCCCGCGGGCTAACGAAAGTATGTCCGCTTCGCTGCCGAGGGCCAGCATGGCTTCGCGCATCGCAATTCTCGCTCGGGTGAGGCAGGATTCTGCCGCTTTGGTACCGATCGCCAGGCGCGCGCCGATTTCCTCGACCGTCAGGCCGTCGATATATTTCCATTCGAGCACATCGCCATAGCGTTCTGGCAGAAAATCGAGCGCCGACTGGATCAGGTAAATCAGATTGCCACGCGCGAGCTCATTTTCCGGCTCGTTGGCGGCAGGCGCCGAAATCGAGTCCAGCAAACCCGCGATCGCTGCATCATCATCGAGCACCACGACATGTTGCAGGGCCCGTTGCCGGCTACGCGCGAGATCAACGATTGAGTTGCGGCAAATCTGGCAAAACCAGGCGTACAGGCTTGACTCGCCGCGATAGGTGTTCAGGCGCTCGAAGGCTTTGCAAAAGGTAATTTGCACGACTTCGCGCGCGTCATCCGCGTTGCCGCCGAGACGCACGTGGGCAAAACGGTACAGCCTCGGAAAAAATTCATCAAATAGCTCGCGAAACGCGCGTTGGTCACCGCGCAGGATGCGGCGCGCCAGCAGGCTGTCTTCCGGCACCAGTGTCATGTGCTTTGTCCCATGCTTAGGATCCATGACGTTGGCGGCACGAAAATCCTTCGCCAATCGCGGCGCGAAGGCATGCCCATGGCCGACGTCACGCCTGACACAGCATAGCCCGGCGTGAGGCGCCGTGCAGCGCCGCCAGCGCAACTCCCGGAGCTTCCCTGGATCAGTTGATTATGTTAGGCCGATTCGCTCGCCGCGAAGGATTATTGCCGGTGGCACGTCTTGGCCATAACCAAAGCAATATTGGCGAGGCTCTTGTGTTGACCACCATCAAGTATGCAGTCCTGATTTGCATAGCGCTCGGGCTGGCCTCGTGCGCGATGTTTCATGAGCACGGCGACGACTACGATCCGCGCATTGAACCCAGGGATTTCCGCGCGCGCATCGACAATCCCTGGTTTCCGCTGGCCCCTGGAACGGTGTATCGATATCGGGAGCGCAAGGGAACTGAAATCGCCGACGATGTCATGACCGTGATGCCGGACACGAGGATGGTCATGGGCGTGCCGTGCACCGTGGTACACGATGTTGTTACGGAAAACGGCGTCGTGAAGGAAGACACCTACGACTGGTTTTCACAGGATAGCGACGGCAACGTCTGGTATTTCGGCGAAGACTCCAAATCCTTTGATGAGCGCGGCGTTGTGAGTACCGAGGGCTCCTGGGAGGCGGGCGTCGACGGCGCAATGCCAGGCATCATGATGCACGCGAATCCTGCGCCGAGCTCCGAGTATTGGCAGGAACACGCGACTGACGCTCAGGACAAGGCGCAGATCATTGCCCTCCACGAACGTGCGCAAGTGCCGTTCGGTATCTATCCCGACAGTGTGCGCATCAAGGAATGGTCCGAACTCGAGGCCGGTTCTGCCATGAAATGGTACGCGCGCGGCGTCGGTTTTGTCAGAGCCGAGGCCGAGGATGGCGAGGTGGTCGAGCTGATAGAAATGAGAAAAATGCCATGAAATGCCAGATCGGATTCCTGTGCCTGGCGAGCGCGCTGTTGTTAGCATTGGCGCCATTGACCGGTGACGCTAAAATTGTTCGCACCAAGTCCAAGAATCGACTGGCGCGGGAAATTACCGTCAGCAACCGCATAGAGCACGAAACCGGAGAAACCGTGTTGCCGTTCCTGATTGAGTGGAGCCCGACCAACAAGCTGGCGTTATCCCTCGAGCCCAGCTACGCGTCCATAACGCTCGACAACGGCGTCAAGGTCAGCGGCATGCAGGATCTGGACGCAGGCATGGTCTATGAAATCGCGCGCGAAACCCGGCGCCGCCCCAGCGTCGCCCTCGAATTCGACGTCAAACTACCGACGGCGAGTAATCCGGAGTTGGGTACCAGGAAAACTGATTTTTCGCTGGGTGTCGTGTTAGGCAAGGAGTACGTACACCACGATCTCGAAGCCAGCGCGGTCTACACGTTTGTCGGCAGTCCGCCGGGAGTGAAACAGCAGAATGTATTTGAGTTGTCGGTGTCGGGTGAATGGCATGTATCGCCGCGCATCGATCTGCTGGGTGAATTGGTCGGTAGTTCCGGTGGCAGCCTCGGCGGCAATTCGCGCACCGGCTTCGGTCTCGGCGGTATCCAGAGCGCGCTGACAGTCGGTTCGGGCACCGAAATCGAAGCAACACTCGGCATCGCCGAGCATTTTGGCAAACATTTCAAGCTCGAACAGGGCATCACGGGTAAGAGCGATGGAACGATCATCCTCGTGGTGGGGTGGGAATACGATGTCGGCAGTGGAAAATGAGGATTTCTAACAAGGCCTTGCTCGCGTGCGTCAGTACTCTGGCGTTCGCAAACGGTGTTCCGATTCCACAACCGAAAATCGACTTGTTGAAGGTTGCGGGCGATGCAACGCGCCTGGATCTAACCTTGCCGACGTTCACCAACCCCACCCGGGTGACGAATCCCTTGTTTCCAGTGTCTAACCAGGCTTCCGTTGTGTTTACCGGAACGGTCGATAACAAGCCGTTTCGCACCGAAGTAACGCTGCTGCCGTACACGCGCATCGTGACCTGGAACGGAATTCGGATCGAGGCCCTGGTATCGCAATACGTCGCGTACTCGGCCGGGCGCGCCGAGGAAGTTGCCTACGATTTGTACGCGCAGGCGGATGACGGCTCGGTCTGGTATCTCGGCGAGGACGTCAGCGACTTTAGAGACGGTCAAATCTATACCAAGGAAGGCACCTGGCTTGCGGGCAAGGACGGCCCGCCGGCGATGATCATGCCGGGTCGCCCCAGGGTAGGCGACAGCTATCGTCCTGAGAACATGCCCGGCATTGCCTTCGAGGAAGTGACGGTGACATCAATCGATCACGTCTACGACGGGCCGCTGGGGCCAATTCGCGGCAGTATGTTAGGCCGCGAACTGCATGCCGACGGTACGACGGAGTCAAAAACCTTCGCGCCCGGTTACGGCGAAGCATTCACCGGCAGCGGCGGCGACACCGAGGCACTGGCGCTCGCGGTGCCTGCCGATCGCCTGCAGGAACCTGTGCCTGCCGATCTTCGGATGCTAACAAATGGCGCGCTGCAGGTTTTTGACGAAGTTGGCAAAAAGGACTGGGCTGCTGCGGTCCGGTCCGCGCACGCAATCGACGTGGCCTGGCAACGATTTGTGAACACGACGATGCCGAAGTCCATCAAGCCGATTCTCCATAGCGCCATCGCCGCATTGCAGGCAGCAGTCGGAAAACAGAACATGCAAGGTGCGCGTCAGGCCGCGATCGAGGCGGCTCGCTGGTCGCTTGACCTGCAACTGCGCTACCGGCCGGTGGCCGAAGTGGACCTGGCCCGATTCGATCTCTGGGCGGCGCAGGTGTTGGTCGATGTTGCGGCGAAAGATTTCGGCGCCGTGAATGGCGATATGTTCACCTTGACATTGATCCGCGATCGGCTGCTCGGCGCGCTCGATGCCGACGTCGCCCAGAACCTGAACGTGCATCTCGGCGAGTTGATGACCGCCACCGGCGATCAGAAACTCCCGCTGGCACGCAAAGCCGCGGAAAGCCTGCGCCAGCTGGTCGCAGAGGCAGGGCGCGCCCGTTAGAATTGAATCTGCATCGCGCCGGGCAGGATGCATGCCACTACAATTAATGGCTGGCGCGAGCCCGCCGGCGCCGGCGCTTGCCGCCGTGATGGTCACCGCCAGTATCGATGCCATCGCCGCCGGTCCGCAACTCGGCCAGGGGATGCAGCGTCCGCGCCCTGCCGGCGTGGTGCGCGATGCCAATGCCGGCACGATTACGCGCAGCAGCGAATCAACGGGCTTCGGCGGGCGTAGCCGCTCGCCGGAGTCGGTCACTAGCAGCACGACCACCTGGCCTAACGGCAACAGCGTTGAGCGCACGGTTACGCGTAACTGCGACAAGGCCGCCAAGACCTGCAGGACGACCGTGGACAACGAACGCCACTGGATCGGGTCTGAGCCGTTGACGGCAGGTGGTGCAGTCGCCTTCGGGTGCTGCACCACCTTTTTCATCGCCAATGGCTGACTAACGCAGCGCCGTATGGTTTGCAAATGTAGCGCACGGCCAGCTACGATAGCCCTGCACGCCCTTGCGCTGACACAAGCCCGCCTGTCCGGTACAACATTGCTAACAAAGAAAGCCTGACCAGCCACTTGACTCCCCACAACCCGATAGCACACCCGGATCAACTTGCGGTCCGGCATTACCCGCAGGTCCCGGCCTATCTGCAGCAGGCGTACTGGTGGGCCTATGTACACCCGCGCGCGGTGCACGTATTCGTGCGCGATGCGACGCTGGCGTCCGATGCGCACCTTGACATCGTCGATGTGCTGCCGCACCAGCAGCCCGAAGCGACCCGGCGCGCTGGAATCCCTTGCGGCCACTGATGCACGCGCTGTTCCGCGCACTGCAGCCGTACGCGCAGTCGGCGGCCATCGACCAGCGGACGTTTTTCGGCGGCCTGTATCAGCGCCTGATCCTGACTCGTTAGGTGAGGCTCCTACCAGGTCGCGCCGCGACGTCCAGCTTCAGGTCGCCATGACCATCATCAGCTTACGGGCCGCCGAGCTTGCCTTCGGGCTGACACCGTTGCTGGATCGCGCCTCGCTCTCGCTCGAAGCGGGCGACCGGGTTGGCCTGATCGGCCGCAACGGCACCGGTAAGTCTTCTTTGTTAGGCGTGCTGGCAGGTCGTATCCCACTGGATGACGGCGAGGTGCAACGCAAGCCGGGTCTCGCAATTGCCTACGTGGAGCAGGAGCCAGAACTGCCGGAGGCGGCGACGTTGCGCGAGAGTCTGGAAATCCGCGGCCAGCTGGCCGACCTGGGCGATGACCGTGATCGCAGCCGCGTGGATGTGCGTTTGACGCAGTTCCTGCACCGGTTCGACGTGGACGGTGACGCCAGTCCGCTGACCGCCTCGGGCGGCGAGCGCAAACGCGCGGCCCTGGCGCTGGCGCTGGCGCTGCAACCCGAGCTGTTGTTGTTAGATGAGCCGACCAACCACCTGGACGTCAGCGGCATCGAGACGCTCGAGGAGCTGCTGATGCAGGGCCTGACCTGCATTGTCATTACGCACGACCGCTTTTTTCTGGATCGTATTGCGACCCGCATCGCCGAACTCGATCGCGGCTATCTGCGCACTTTCCCGGGCAATTACGCCAGCTACGAGAAACGCAAATCCGATCTGATTGCGGCCGAGGAGTTAGCAAATCGCCGCTTCGATAAATTCTGGGCGCAGGAAGAAGTCTGGATACGCAAGGGCGTCGAGGCCCGCCGCACCCGCAACGAGGGCCGCGTCAAGCGCCTGGAACGCTTGCGCGTCGAGCGGGCTGAGAGGCGGGAGCGGCTGGGCGCGCTGCGCCTCAAGGTGGATTCGAGCGAACGCTCCGGCAAGCTGGTCGCCGAGCTGGAGCATGTCAGCAAGCAATTCGGCCAGAAAAGCGTCATCCAGGATCTGGATCTGCGTGTCATGCGCGGCGACAAGCTCGGTTTGTTAGGACCCAATGGTGCCGGCAAGACCACGTTGATCCGGTTGATCGTCGGTGAGCTCGAACCGGATGCAGGCCGGGTGCGGCGCGGCACCAACTTGCAGATCGCGTACTTCGACCAGCTGCGCGCGCAGCTGGATCCCGAGCGCACGCTGGCGCAAACCATCAGCCCGGGATCGGACTGGGTGCAGGTCGGCGAGGAACGCAAGCACATCACTAGCTACCTCGGCGATTTCCTGTTCAGCACCCAGCGCGCCAATGCGCCGGTGAAGATGCTCTCGGGCGGTGAGCGCAATCGCCTGCTGCTGGCGCGTTTGTTCGCCCGGCCGGCCAACGTGCTGGTGCTGGACGAACCCACCAACGATCTTGATATCGAATCGCTGGAACTGCTCGAAGCGCTGCTGCAGGACTACCCGGGCACCATTTTGTTAGTCAGCCATGATCGCGCATTCATGGACAACGTCGTGACGCAGACCGTGGTTGCGGAGGGTGGCGGTCGCTGGCGCGAGTACGTCGGTGGCTACAGCGATTGGCTGCGGCAAAGACCGACGCCAGCGGCGCGCGGCGGCGCTAACAAGGCGGCTGCTGTGGCGAGCTCACCGCCGCCGGCGTCAGCGGCCCGCAAAATGAGCTACAAGGAGCAGCGTGAACTCGATGCGCTGCCGCGGGACATCGAAACGCTGGAAACGGAACAGCGGCAGCTGACCGAGCGCATCAGTAGCGCCGACTACCACCGGGTCGCGCCTGAGCAAATGCGCACGGACGGCCTGCGGGCCGCCGAACTCGAGATCCTGCTCGCGCAGAAAATCGCGCGCTGGGACCAGCTGGAAACGCTCGCAGCGGCGATTCGATCGCGCAATGTCTGACTTGGCGCTATCCGCGTCGTAAACGCGACCCGCTAAAGTCGCCGGCGATAAGCATTTCTACTCAGGATTCTGGCAATCCCGCATCGGATATCGATCGCTCCAGTTTCCGGGGAGGCATGCAGGTACATCAATTTCGCGGTGTTCCGCAATACGGCTGGCGAGGCCATTACCCTGAGCGACACCTGCGAGCACCGCGGTGGGTCCCTGTCAGGGCCCTGGGAGCTTTGGTCAGCAACCGCGCATCGTCAAGGACTGCATCGTCTGCCCGTATCACGGCTGGGAATTCAACGCCCAGGGTGCCTGCGTCAGCCGCTGCTCGAGATTCCGGAATGGGAGAAACCGGGCTGGATCCTGCGCACACTAAGGTGATCGCGCAACAGGACATCGACATTCTCGAAAACGTGTGTCCGCGCCGTCGCGAGGCGCGCAAGGCGGCGCTGGCCGGATGAGGACTCGGGCTACGCGGCTGGCGGTAAGCCGTGCGCTCGCCAACGATCTGGCCTACGGCTTGGGTTGCAGCGGGGGCGGCGCGATAATCACCGTGTCGCCGGTTGTTTCGGCGGGCGTGTCTTTGGGAGCATCGGTGGGAGCATCGGTCTTGGGCGTGCGACGCTCAAGTTTCTCGCTCTGACGATCCTTGCGCTTACGCTCACGCTGCAGTTTTTGCTGCCGATAATTAACTTTCGCCAATGAGACCAACTTTCGGTGCGGGCATTCCCACGCGCCGTGCGGCGCGGAGTTGTTGTTCGTTCTCGACTTCGGCCAGCGTCAGGCCGGTGTTGGCCGCGATGGTGCGCAACATCTGGTGACCTGAAACTCGCGGCATGCTCAACTGATAGGCGCGCTCCCAGTAGTGGATGCGTGCAGCGGCCGAGTTGCTGGGCGAAGCGATTTCGACCATTTCGCGTTCGCGATTCAGGCGGCGTTCGTCTTCATGGTGCTGCAGCCGTTCACGATACTCCTGGGAGGTTTCACCAGGCAGATGCGTCGGCGCAAACGAGGGACCGGGCAGGCGCACGGCGCTAACCGTGACCGCGGGCAAAAAGTAAGCTCATTCAAAGGACTCCGGATCCGGCACTAACAGGTCCGGCACACGCTATCACAAGCGCCTGTGCGTCGCCGAGGTGAATCACGCAAATCCAGCCAGACCGGCGCTCTCAGGCTCAGACCGCCGCCGGGCGGGTTGTTAGCCCGACTGCTTCTTGAAAACTGTGCTATAGGCGCTCGCCAGCGTTTCGCCGTACAGCGACGGCACCCCGGTGTCGGGCTGCACTTCGCTCGCGCTGCGGTAGTACTCGGTGTACAGCTCCCAGTGGTTGGGTTTGGCGCCCGGCGCACCGCGTTTGGCGGTGGTTGCGAAGCGTCTTTCCAGTTCAGCCGGCGATAGCTGGCGCATGAATTCGAGGCAACCGTCGCGGGCCCCAGACGCGAGGGCTTCCTGGTGGGTGGCCTGCTGGTCATAGCAGGCGCGCAGCCATTGGCCGGCATCGGTCCGGCGGCTGCCGTGGCTCACAAACAGCGCGGTCAGCAAGTCGTCGGTGGACCCGGCCAATTGGAAGGGCTGCCGGTCAGCATCGCGAACTGGTGGCAAGCGGAACTGGCGGCGGAATTCGGCCTGCTTGGCATCGAGAACCTTGAGGCTGATCAACGCTTCGCGCAGCAGGCGCCCGGCAATTTGCAAAATAGCGCCCGGATTGCCTTCCGGAAGATTGGCCGGGTCGATGCCGGCTCCGCGGCAGAATTCTTCCAGTCCGGCGCGCGCGTTGCCCGCAGTTGGCGCAGGCTCGCGATCGCGAACCGCGCGTGTCAGCCGCTCGAGCCGGCGGGCGGCCACGATATTGGAATCGTCCGTGGCCTGCGCCGCTGGCGTCGCCGGACCGTTGGCCCGTCTTTCGCCCGACCCTTCCAGCAACATCGATTGACCGTAAACCGCTGACGCTCTCGGTTGTTCCTTGATCACTGCATTGCCGGTCTCGAACAGCTTGTTGGGATCGAACGACACATCCAGCGAGCCGGCGATTTGCTGGGCATAGCCCGAGCCTTCCTCCAGCGTACTGTCCAGGTTGACCATCGCGCCGCCGCGACCCGCGCCGAAGTCATTGTCGGGGTCGAGCGCCACGGTGACGTGATATTCGCCGAGGCGCAGCATGTCGCCGTTTTTCAGCTCATGCGGGGTCGACCTGGGCATCGGCTGGTCTGAGTCGTTGATATACGTGCCGTTGGTGCTGGTATCTTCAAGAAAATACCGGCCGCCATCGAACTTGACGCGGGCATGCCGGCCCGACACAAATCGTGAGGGGTCGGGGAGAACCCAGTCATTGTCCGCCGATCGGCCAATATTGCCGCCAGTGACGCCAAAGACGACCGACGCGCGCTTGCCCAGTGCGCGGCGATGATCGCTGACAATACGTAATCGAAGCGCCATATGAACCGGTTCGGCACCCTCCAAGGCGCCACGCGCCTATAATATGCAACAAGTTAGCAATGCCCACCCGAGCGCCGATGGCAACCAGTCACATTTTTAAGGT
>JANLTW010000143.1:0-9941 GCA_031363155.1 Gammaproteobacteria bacterium
CGCTGTCATGCCGCGCCCGCAGCACGCCGTCCGCCGCGTTGAAAATGAGGCGCATGCGAATTCGAACCGGCGCGACTGTGCGCACCTGTGTCTGCATGGTGTCTTTTATTCCGCTGTTAGCTTTCGCAACGACCAGGGTCAGCGCGTAGTCGCCCGCGGCGTAGGCGGCCGCTGAGGCACCGCCTCCGCCTCCGGCCAGGTTGCCGACCGAAGAAACGGCCGCAGACAGGATGCTGCCGCCCGGCAATGCGCCGCCAATCAATGAGGCGCCGGCCGGCGCCTTGCGTGCGGCCTTGCCTTGCGCAGCGTCGAGCGGGGCGAGCGTCATCGGCTCCAGCACCGCGCGATAGCCACTGCCGTCGGGCAGCGCGACGACGCAGGCGGATGCGCCGCACTCGATGACGAGCGACGCGCCACTGGCCAGCGCGCTGCCGGCGGTCTGTAGGCCCGAGTTCACTTTCTCGCCGAAAGTCGCGCCCTGGGTTTGCTTGGGCACGGTGACGTTCATGGAAATGCGATTCGGCATGCCATTGTTGATGCCGTTGACGCCGCTGGCGATGGCGGCGGTCGCATCTGTTAGCAACAGCATCAGCACTGCAACACGCATGGGCTTGTACATGGAGCACCTCCGGTCGAGGCCGGTATTATGCGCCATGAGTCGACTTGTCAGGAGCCAGCATCCGGCGCAATCAATGGGTCCAGAACCCCATTCAGTCGCAGCAGATTTTCATCGCGTGACTGCAGCCGCGTTGCGCGCGGCTCGCGCGCGGCATGATCCTGCAACTCGCGCAGCGCAGCGAGCAATGGCTCCGACATGACCAGGGGACTGGCGCCGCGCGATTCGGCTATTCGATTGATGGTCGGCCCGAAACGCGCGAGGTAGTCGGACAGCCCGCCCGGCGCGTTCAAGTCGCCGACGTGCAACGGGCCCATGAGCGCCCAGCGTCGCGCGAGGCCCAGGCTGACAACCCGATCGACGTCCGCCGCGGCGATCACGCCTTCCGCCACCAAGCGCAGCGCCTCGGCCAGCAGCGACCACTGCAGGCGGTTGAGGACGAAACCGTCGATTTCCTGTCGCAGCAGCACTGGCACCTGGCCGACCTCTGCTAACAAACCTAACGTCCGCTGGATAGTAGCCGCCGCCGTGAACGGCGCGCCGCACACTTCGGTCAGCGAAATCAGGTGCGGCGGGTTCGCAGGATGCGCCACGATGCAGCGCGCCCGTCCCGGGAGATCGGCGGCAATCGCGCTGATCGGAAACGACGAGGTGGAACTGGCCAGCACCGCGGCGGCTGGCGCTTCCCGGTCCAGAAGCTGGAACAAGTTGCGCTTGGCCTCGAGCGATTCGATGATCGACTCCTGGATGTAGTCCGCGTCAGCGACGGCGCGCGAGCGCACCGGCTCATACGACAGGCGAGCGAGGATCGTGGCCGTTGTGTCGTGCAGCGCGCCCGCGGATTCGAGCGCGCGCAGCGTTTGCCGGATCCAGTTTTCCGCGGCGAGCATTTGTTTCGCATCCTGGTCGTGCACGGTCACGACGCAGCCGGCGCGCGCAAATACCACGGCCCAACTGCGGCCGACCAGGCCCGCCCCAACCACGGTGACACGGGCCGGGCTGCGGCTGTGGGTAGCTGTGCGTTCAAGTGTGTCAGTCATCGATATGTTTCCTGTGTGGTAGGTGCTTGCAGCGCCGCACTGGGCATTTCGTCAATAGTCGGATTATGATGCGGGTTCGAAAACCCCAGACAAGGCCGGCTCCCGAGACCGGCAGCCAGTCAAATAACAGATGGAGGTTACGAGCAATGTCACACAAGTACGCGGGTGGTTGCGAGCACGTCCACACCCATTCGGATCGCGACCCGGTCGATAATCACACCTGTCACTGCTCAGTCTGCAAGGGCGTGACGGGCCAGGCGACGACGCATGTGGTTTTCTTCAAGCACTCAGACCTGCAAGTCGACAATCCTGCGGGGTTGAAACGTCAGCCGTTCAACAGCAAGAACCCTGACGGGCCGCTGGAACTCTGCACCTGTGCCAGTTGCGGCAAACCGATCATGCTCGATGACAAGCAACGGCGCATCCGCGCCATCGTGCCGAATCTCATGGGTTATGACGCGCAAAAATTGCCGGCAACCTATCACGCGTTTTACGACGCCACGACCGGGGTGCCACGTCCTGGCGACGGCCGTCCGGTGTACGAGGGTTTGCGTCCGGAATTTGTCTGGCCGGCGTCAGCGTAGCGCGCGGAACACGCATTCGAGAAGAGACTGACAGGGCGCCTCCTGCTGCGCAAAGAGTGATGATCGTCGCGTTAGGCCTCGTCGTTGCCATTTATGCCCTGCTGTGTGCCTGGGTGTATGCCAGCCAGCGCTCGATGATTTACTACCCGGTGCCGGAGCGGGCGAGTGCGGTCGGCGAGGGCAGCACGCTGCCGGTCGATGGCGCGGTACTCAAGATCTGGACGGTGAAGCGGCCCGGGCGCCGCGCGTTGATCTATTTCGGAGGCAATGCCGAGGATGTCAGTGTCGGCCTCGGCGAGTTTGCCGGGGCGCTGCCGGAGCACTCGTTGTACTTCGTCAACTATCGCGGCTATGGCGGCAGCACGGGTGCGCCGACGGAGGCGGCGCTCGTTGCCGATGCGCTCGTGATCTTCGACACGCTCCACAAAGACCATGACGAGATCGCGGTTGTCGGCCGCAGTCTCGGCAGCGGCGTGGCGGTGCAGCTCGCCGCCGCGCGGCCTGTTAGCAGGATGGTGCTCGTGACACCCTTCGACAGTCTCGCGCGCGTGGGGCAGGGCGCGATGCCGTGGCTGCCGGTGTCGCTGCTCATGCAAGACCGGTACGAATCCGCGCGTTTGGCGCCGCAGGTGACCTGCCAGTCGCTGCTGCTGATTGCGGCGGCGGATGCCGTCATTCCAGCCGCGCATGCAAAGTCGTTGCTGGCGGCGTTTGCGGCCGGGCGCGCGCGGGCGCTGGAGGTGCCGGGAGCGGGGCATAACGACATCCAGCTTTGGCCCCAGTATTACCGCGAAATCGCCGGGTTTTTGAGATGATCAGGGAAACACGACCATGAAGAAGGAACTATTCCAGCCCCTGTCCGGCAATGTGATGCCGCGCTTTGGCGGTCCGGCGACGTTCATGCGGCTGCCGGCGTGTACGCTGGCCGATCAACTGGACGTGGCATTCATCGGCGTTCCCTTCGACATCGGCACGTCGAATCGCCCGGGGGCGCGCCTGGCGCCGCGCCAGATCCGGGACGAGTCGCGAATGCTCCGGCCCTACAACATGGCAACCCGCGCGGCGCCGTTCGATTCGCTGCGCATTGCCGATGTCGGTGATGTTCCGATCAACACCTTCAATCTCCTCAAGAGCATCGACATCATCGAGCAGCATTTCAGTGGTTTGTTAGCAACCGGCGCCATTCCCCTGACGATGGGCGGCGACCACACGATCGTGTTGCCGATCCTGCGGGCGCTGCGCCGCAAGCATGGCCCGCTGGGGCTCATTCACGTGGATGCGCACGCCGACATCAACGACGAGATGTTCGGCGAAAAAATTGCCCATGGCACGCCATTCCGGCGCGCCGTCGAGGAAGGACTACTGGATACGAAACGCGTCGCGCAGATCGGGCTGCGCGGCACGGGTTACACGGCCGAAGACTTCGACTGGCCGCGAGCTCAGGGGTTTCGCGTCGTGCAGGCGGAAGAGTGCTGGTACAAGTCGTTAGCACCGTTGATGCGCGAGATCGTTTCGCAGGTCGGCAGCGGTCCCGTGTATCTGAGCTTCGATATCGATGGCCTCGATCCCGCGTTCGCGCCGGGTACCGGGACGGTGGAGGTTGGCGGGCTCACGGTGCCGCAGGCGCTCGAGATCATCCGCGGTTGTCGCGGACTCAACCTCGTCGGCGGGGACCTGGTTGAAGTCAGTCCACCCTACGATACAACGGGCAACACCGCGCTACTGGGTGCCAACCTGCTGTTCGAAATGCTGTGCGTGCTGCCGGGCGTGGAATATCGGCCATAAGCATGCCACTCTCCCGTACCGCACTCGAGTCATTCATCAAGTGCCCCTGCTGCTTTTACCTGCAGCGCCGGCTGAAGATGAAGGCGCATCCGATGTTTCCGCTCACGCTCGCGATCGCCACGGATGCGTTGTTGAAAAATGAGTTCGATGCGTATCGCGCCAATGGTGCCGTGCATCCGTTGTGGGTTCGCCATGGACTGAATGTTAGGTGCTACGTGCACGAGAACCTCGAAACATGGCGCAGCAACTTCAAGGGCATGCGCGTCGTTCACGCGGCCACCGGCGCGGAAATCTTCGGCGCGATCGATGACGTCTGGCAGGACCGGGAATCCGGGCAGCTCTACATCGTCGACTACAAATCGACCTCCAAGCGCGAGACCCCGACGCTGGACGGTGGCTTCGGTGACGGCTACAAACGGCAAATGGAGATCTACCAGTGGCTGTTTCGCAGCGCGGGGTTCGATGTTAGCAACACGGGTTACTTCCTGTATGTCAACGGCAGGAAGGATGGCGGCTTTTTCGATCAGGACCTGAAGGGCGTGATGCGCTTCGACCCGGTGCTGATTGCGTATCAGGGCAACACCGACTGGGTGCCGGCGGCGATCACGAACGCGGTCGCGTGCCTCAAGGGCGATGCGATACCGAGCCCGACGGAAGACTGTGACAGTTGCCGGTATTTTCTCGAGCGCAGCGCGACGCTGGCGGCGAAACCAGTTCCTGCGTAAAACGGGCAGGAATGCCGCGACTTTTCGGCACGCGGCGGGCGCAGACTTCGGGCATGCGCAAAGATGAAGCCAGCGCCGGGCTTCCTGAAATATCGCAAAAAATCTACATCATCCGTGGTCAGCGTGTGCTGTTAGATTCCGATCTGGCAGCGTTGTATGGCGTGACAACCAAGGTGTTCAACCAGGCGGTGCGACGGAATATTCGGCGGTTCCCCGAGGACTTCCTAATGTGCCTTACAAATCAAGAGGTTGCAGCTTTAAGGTCACAAATTGTGACCTTAAAGACGGGTCGAGGTAAGCACAGCAAATACCGAAAACTGGCCTTTACCGAGCACGGCGCGGTGATGGCCGCCACGGTACTCAATTGCCCAAGAGCTGTGCAGATGAGCGTCTATGTTGTTCGCGCATTTGTCAGGCTCAGGGCGCTGTTGGCAAGCAACACGCAGCTCGCCCGCAAACTCGACACATTAGAGAAGTCCGTTGCCGTACTGGATGCGGACACCATGCGTCAGTTCAAAGAACTGCGAGCCGTGGTATTTGCGTTGGCAGGGCCGCCGGTGCGCGAACAATAGTGCTGCCGTTTTTCAGCGCAGCTGGCGTCCTTGCTGCCACGCCGGTTGTAGCCGGCATGGGTTGTTGCGCGCTGATCCTCGGCTTCCTGGCAGGGCACGCAAAAGCGCACGCCCGGCAGCGCTGCGCGCCGTTCGGGCGAGATGTCCGCGCCGCATTGCGCGCAATGCGTCAATGACGGCCCCTGCGGCAGTCGGCTTTGCGCGCGCTTGATGCCGTCCTTCACGGTCGCGTCGATCTGTTCCTGCACGGCGCCGTCCTGCGCCCACCCGGTTGCCAAAGTCGTGTCCTCCAGTGCCCGAAAGTACCGCTGACCCGTAGACTACGCAATATGAGTCATCGATACCTGCTGGTGGACTTCGAAAACGTGCCCAAGGTCGACCTGGCGGCGCTGCCGGACGACGTGACGGTGCCGTTTTTTTTTGGCGCGTCGCAGAAGTCGGTCAGCAAGGAGTTCCTGAAGACCGCCCTGAAGCTGGGGTCGCGCTTCGTGCCGGTCGACATCGAGGGGCAGGGCAAGAACGCGCTCGATTTTCATATTGCGTTTTACCTCGGCGAGTATCTCGCGAATTTCGCCGACGCCGACTGCGTGATCCTGTCGCGCGACAAGGGCTTCGATCCGCTGGCGAAGCACCTGGTCGGACGCGGATTCCGGGTGCGGCGCGTGGCGGCGATCAGCGATGCGTTTGGCACGACGCCGCCGCGGCACGAACCACCGCGGCACGACACCGGGCGGGCGCGCGCGAAGTCGAAGGCACCCGCGACGCCCGTTGCACCTAACAAAGTGGAAACAGTACCGGCCGATGTGCTGTCGAAGGCACGCGAATTTCTGACGGCGCTGCCCGCCAGGAATCGGCCGCGCAAGCGCCAGGGACTGGTGAAGCATCTCGTCTCGGGCCTGGGGCGCAAGCATGCTGAGACTGTGGTTCAGCGGTTAGTCGATCAGCTGATTCGCGAAGGCTTGCTGCAGGAAGCGGATGGGCAGATGACGTACCGGCTCTGACCGTTCGCGCGCGCGATACGACAAAGCGCGGCAAAAGCCGCCAAATCGCGGGTTCAGTCGCGGTTCACCGCGCCCCGCTAAGGTAGGTCTCATCAGCCAGACTGACGGGAGGACCTATGTTAAATGCACCGCGCGCCGTAATTTTGTTAGGAATCCTGGCCCTGGGTGGTTGCGCCTCGCTGTCGCACAATGAGTGTGCCGCTGGCGACTGGTACGGCATCGGCCAGCGCGATGGCGCGACCGGTTACCCGGAGGAGCGATTTGCCGAGCATGCGGCCGCCTGTGTCGCGCACGGCGTCACGCCGGACCGCGCGCAATGGCTGGACGGCCGCGACCGCGGTCTCGAGCGTTTCTGCACCGCACGCCACGCCTTCGATGTCGGCGCCAGCAATAGCAGCTACGCCGGGGTCTGCGCCGGGCCGGGCGAAGAAGATTTCCTGCACGGCTACCGGCTCGGCAAGGCGCTCACCGCGGCGCGCTCGCGCCGCGAGCACTGGAATCATGAGATAAATCGCCTCAGGCACCGGCTGGAGGAGGACGACAAAGGCGATCGGCCGAAGGACTCTCCGCGCCTGACAAATACCGAACCTGTCGGAATCGGGATTCAGCTCGGGGTCGCCATGATGCGGCGCGACGAAGCCGACCGCGATGTCGCGGAGATCAGTCAGCTGAGCGCGCGTCTTTGACAGCGTAGACTCCTGTAATAATAGGTTGATAGGTCGGGTCTGGACTTGTACACCCGGGAGTTGGCGCATGGATATGGAAGTCATCAAGGACTATTACGGCAAGACGCTGACGTCGTCGGACGACCTCAAGACCAGCGCCTGTTGCACGCCAGAGGATGTGCCGTTCTGGCTGCGCCGTTTGCTGGGCAATGTGCACGACGAAGTGCTGGCCAAATACTATGGTTGCGGGCTGGTCGCGCCGCCCCAGCTTGAGGGTGCGCGCATCCTGGATCTCGGCAGTGGCTCGGGCCGCGACGCATATGTGCTCGCGCAGCTCGCCGGGCCCGCAGGTTCGGTGGTGGGTGTGGATATGACGCCCGAACAAATTGCTGTCGCGTGCCGGCACCTGCACTGGCATCGCGAGCGTTTCGGCTTCGCCAAGTCTAACGTCAGCTTCGTCGAGGGCAATATCGAGAATCTGACCGCGCTGGGACTCGAGGCCGGCGGCTTCGATGTCATTGTCTCCAACTGTGTGCTGAACCTGGCGCACGACAAACTGCGGGTGCTGCGCGATGCCTATGATCTCCTGAAGCCAGGTGGGGAGATGTACTTCGCCGATGTCTACGCCGACCGTCGGCTGCCCGCGGCGCTGCGCGATGATCCGGTATTGTTAGGCGAATGCCTGGGCGGCGCGCTGTACTGGAACGATTTCCAGCAAATGGCGAAGCGGGCGGGGTTTCTCGATCCGCGCCTGGTGGCCGATCGGCCGGTGAGCATCTCCGATGAGACCATTGCCGCACAGCTCGGCGCCGCGCGGTTTTTCTCCGCCACGTATCGGCTCTTCAAACTCCCGACGCTCGAGCCCTTCTGCGAGGATTACGGTCAGGCCGTTGTTTATCGTGGCGGCATCGCGCATCACGGCGATGTCTTCGCTCTCGACCAGCATCACGTGATCGAGCGCGGCAAGGTGTTTCCGGTCTGCGGCAACACCTGGACGATGCTGCAGCAATCGCGCTTTGCGCCGCACTTTGATTTTATCGGCGACTTCTCGCGACACTTCGGCATATTTGCCGGCTGCGGGACGAACCTGCCTTTCGGGCAGGGCCTGGACGGACAGTCAGCCGCGACCAACTGCTGCTAGCGCGGCTGTTGATCCAGTTCAGGTAATGCGAACGCCATGATCGCGTCGGCGACGTCCGGCGCCATGCGCGGATTGCCGCCCGCTGCGATCACAATGAATTGGCGGCCACGGACGCTGTAGGTCATCGGGATGGTCATGCCCGGCGCTGCGAGATCGTGCTGCCAGAGCTGCTCGCCGCTGCGCACATCGAGCGCCCGCAGCTTGCCATCGACACTCGCGGCGATGAACACCAGCCCGCCGGCGGTGACCATCGGGCCGCCGATGTTAGGTGAGCCCCACTTGAGGAACGCCGGCGCGGTGATGCCGCGCCATTTCGCCTGGCCGAGCGGTACCTGCCAGCGGATGCGGCCGCTGTCCATGTCGATCGCGGTGACGGTGCCGAACGGCGGCGGTGTGCAGGGCACGCCGCCCGGTGTCGTGAAAATGCCGAGTTCGGCGCGATACGGCGTGCCAACGAGATCCTGGGTCCTAGCGCCCGCGATGGCCCGCGGAATGAGGCGCATGCGCAGCGCCATGTTCTGGCCCTTGGCAATAACCAGGTTGTTAGCCGGGTCGAAGGCGACGCCGCCCCAGTTGCCGCCGCCGAACGGGAAGATCAACGAGCCGCGCTCGCTGGGCGGCGTGAACGGTCCTTCGTAGCGCAGCTTGCGGAATTCCTCCCGGCACCAGGCACGGTCCCAGGGGGTGACGCCCCACAGATCGCTTTCTGTTAGCTTCTGGCGCGCCCAGGCTTGCGGCAGGTCCGGCATCGGCTGCGTGGCCGCCGCGCGCTCGCCCGGAATATCGGAGGCCGCCACCGTGCGCTCCGGGATCGGGAACACCGGCTTGCCGGTCAGGCGGGCAAACACGAACATGCGGCCGAGCTTGGTCTGCTGGATCGCAACCGGAAGCTGCTGCCCGCTGTGGCGGATCGTGACCAGCAACGGATGTCCCGGCAGATCGAAATCGAAAAGATCATGGTGCGTCGCCTGAAAATTCCACACTGGTTGGCCGGTGTCGAGCGCCAGCGCGACGGTAGAATCGGTGAGTGGCAGTGCCAGGTCCTTGCGCGTCACGCCGTAGAAATCCGACGACGGGCTCGTGGTCGGCACAAACAGCAGGTTGTGCGCCGGGTCGGCGCTCATGGTCGACCAGACGTTGGCGGCGCCGGTCCGATGCGCGTGCTCGTCCGGGATCGGCGAGAACGCCCAGCGCAGCTCGCCGCTGCGCACGTCGAAGGCACGCACGAAACCGTCGTTAGCATCGACCATGGAATCGCGCGCGCTGGTGGCCGAGATCACCAGATCGCCGGCGACGAACGGGCCGGTAGTGGAGCCGCGTGCCGCGCCCTCGGCGCCGCGTGCGTCGAAGTCTCCATGCGCGGCGTAGCCCGAATGACCCCGCGCGGCGCCGAAGTCGCGGCAGGCCGCGCCGCTGTCGGCGTCGATCGCATAGACATTGGCGTTCGCATCGCTGGCGAAGATCCGCCTCTCGCAGGCGGTGTCAGGTTGAGGCGACGGCGACTGCCAGTACGCGACGCTGCGGCAGATCGCCGCCTTGCGCGCACCCTTGACGCCCGAGGCGCTGTGCATATCGAACATCCACTGCGGCGCGCCGCTCGCCGGGTCGAGCGCAAACACGCGATTGAGCGGCGTGCAGTAATAGAGCATGCCGTTGGCGTGGATCGGAATCGCTTCGAGCGACGTGGCGCCGGTGGCACTGTCGGCGCCGGCAACATCACCCGAGCGATGTACCCACGCGAGCTTGAGCTTGCTGACGTTAGCCGTCGTGATCTGGCGCAGCGGCGAAAACTGGCTGCCGCCCGCATCGCCA
>JANLTW010000149.1:0-34308 GCA_031363155.1 Gammaproteobacteria bacterium
CTGCATGCGTCAAAACCTCAACATAAAAAAAACCCACCTCCGCGCTAGCGGAGATGGGTTCTGGTGCGATGAATTCCGACTTAGTTAATCGATCACGGCTGCCCAGCACCCACTCCGCCCGGAGGGGCGCCACCACCAGCAGAGGGTCTGGCAACTTGGCGAGCGCATGACCGAACCAGTATGGCCGCTCGCCTCAAGACTCGTCAACCTTTCCGTTCAGCCTGCCGGCGTCGCGTTCATGAGACACAAAAGATCCTGTTTTTCCGACGATCCACAGCAGGTGTGGGAAAAACACACAAGCCGTTTGCCGGCATAGAATAGGCGCCCAATCCATCTGACGGGGCGAAGTCATGGCGGTTGATTACGAGAAACTCGGCGTGTTTTACCTCGGGCGGGAATTCGATGCTGCCAGCAATGCGCTGAAGGACGACCTGGTCCTGTACGACTCGCGCGACCTCACAACCCACGCGGTCTGCGTCGGCATGACCGGCAGCGGCAAGACCGGTTTGTGTCTGTCCTTGTTAGAGGAAGCCGCGATCGACGGCGTGCCGGCCATCTGTATCGACCCGAAAGGCGATCTTGGCAATCTTCTGTTAGCTTTTCCGCAATTGCAGGGAGCGGACTTCCAGCCCTGGGTCGATTCCGCCGAGGCGGCACGCAAAGGCATGACGGTCGAGGCGTTAGCCGCCAAGACCGCAGAGACCTGGAAAAACGGTCTCAGCGAGTGGCAACAGGCGCCGCAACGCATCGCGAAGTTCAAGGACAGCGTCGACGTCGCGATCTACACGCCGGGCGCACGCACCGGCCTGCCGTTGTCGGTGCTGCGCTCGTTCGCCGCACCGTCGGCCGAGGCGCTGGCCGACGGCGCCGCGGTGCGCGAGCGTGCCAGCGCAGTGGTTTCCGGCCTGCTCTCTTTGTTAGGCCGGGATGCCGACCCGCTGCAGAGCCGCGAACACATATTGCTCGCAACCATTGTCCAAACCGCATGGAACGCGGGCCAGAATCTCGATATGGCGGCGCTGATCAACGCGATCCAGAAACCCGCTTTCGATCGCATTGGCGCTTTCGATCTCGACACCTTCTTCGCGCCGAAGGACCGTCTGCAGCTCGCAATGGCGATCAACAATCTGTTAGCGTCGCCGAGTTTTGCGGCCTGGATGGAGGGTGCGCCACTCGACGCGCAACGCCTGCTGTTCACGCCTGAGGGCAAGCCGCGCATCAGCATAATCTCGATCGCGCATCTGTCCGATCCGGAACGCATGTTCATCGTGACCCTGGTGCTGAACGAACTCATCTCCTGGATGCGCAACCAGTCGGGCACCTCCTCGTTGCGCGCGATTTTCTACATGGACGAGATATTCGGCTATTTCCCGCCGATCGCCAACCCGCCATCGAAGACCCCGATGCTGACGCTGCTGAAACAGGCGCGCGCCTATGGCCTGGGCGTGGTGCTGGCAACGCAGAACCCCGTCGACCTCGATTACAAGGGCCTGTCGAACTGCGGCACCTGGCTGATCGGGCGCCTGCAGACCGAGCGCGACAAGATGCGCGTCATCGAAGGCCTGGAAAGCGCGCTCCCCGGTGCCAGCGGTCTTGACGGCGCAACACTCGACAAGATGATGTCGTCGCTGACGCAGCGGGTATTTCTGGTGCGCAATGTCCATGACGACGCGCCGTTTTTGATGAAAAGCCGCTGGGCGCTGTCCTACCTGCGCGGACCCCTGACTGGCCAGGAAATTGCGCGTGTGATGGCGCCCCGCAAGGCCGCGGAAGCTAACAAACCGGCTTTGGCGGCTGCCACTGCGGCTGCCGCCGCCGGCAACGGCGCCGGCGTCCGGCCCGCGCTGTCAGCCGGCGTCAGCGAGTACTTCCTCGCCGCCAGCAAAGGCGATGGGATGGTCACCTACAAGCCCATGATCGCGGGCTTTGCCAAGCTGCACTTTGTCGACAGCAAGATCAAAGTTGATCAGTGGCTGACCCAGGGATATCTTGCCGCGCTGGATGACGAAGGCAAGCAGCCGCAATGGGCGGAGACAACAGCGCGCGCGGATTTCAGATCGCTGTTAGGCCGTAGCCCTGTCAGCAATGCCGCTTATGCCGGCCTGGCTGGCGCTGCCACGCGCGACGCGTCCTACGCTGTCTGGACCAGGACCCTGAGCGCGCACCTTTATGAAAACGCACGCTCGCTGCAGCTGGTTTGCGACGCGCTGCGGATGTCGTCGAATCCGGGCGAGGCCGAAGGCGATTTCCGCGGCCGGCTGGCGCTGCTGCTGCGCGAACAACGCGACGCGGCGGTCGAAGACCTGCGGCGCAAGTACGCGCCGAAACTCGCAACGCTGCAGGATCGCATCCGTACGGCACAGGACCGGGCTGAGCGCGAAAAGGACCAGCTGAAAAGTCAGCGCCTCAACACAGCGCTGTCAGTCGGCGCATCCATCCTGGGCGCAGTATTCGGCAGTCGTCGGATCACCGCCGGTAACATCGGCCGCGTCACGTCAGCGGCGCGCACCGCCGGTCGCCTGGGACGCGAAAAGGACGACGTCGATCGGGCCGAGGACAGCCTCGAGGTTGTGCAGCAGCGGCTGGATGCGCTCAAGGCCGAGTTCGAGAGCGAAACCGCCAGGCTCGCGCAGTCGCTGGACGCATCCGCAATCGCACTGCGCACCGTGCAACTGACGCCGCGCAAGTCCGATATCGCGATCGGCGAGGTCGCGCTGGTTTGGGCGCCGTGGCGCAAGGGCGCGGACGGCTTCCCAATGCCGGCCTTCGACTGAGCTGACAGAACTGACAGGAGCAGGCATGAAGGATCTGATTGATTCGCTGGTCACGGAACTCAAGATTGATGATCGGCAGGCAGCCGGCGGCGCCGCGGTCATCTTGAAAGCGGCGCGCGACAAACTGGGCGCCACCGAGTTCAGCAGCATGTTGGCCAAGGTGCCAGGCGCGGACCAACTGATCGCGCAGGCACCCGACAGCGGCGGCCTTGGCAAACTCTTCGGTGGTTTTGCTGCGGCGCTGGGAGGCGGCAATGCCGCTATCCTGACGAATGTCCTGGCCGGCTTCATCAAATTGGGTCTGACACAACAGGACGCGCAGAAGTTTGTGCCCGTCATGCTGGACTACATGCGCGGCAAGATCGGCAAGGCCGCGACGGACAAACTGGAGCAAACGCTGCGTGGCTGAGCAAATTGCGCGCGAATTGCTCCGGATCGGTTGGATCGCAGGCTGCGCCGCGGTACTCGCTTCCTGCGGCCAGGCACCACCTGTAACTCCTGCGACCGCAGACCCGGCGGGCTTGTGGCGCGCCACACTCGCATTACCCGGCGGCGAACTGCCTTTCGGACTCGAGTTCGCACGCAGCGCCGACGGCAGGCTAACAGCGATGCTGATTAACGGCCCGAAGCGCCTGAAGATCACCGACATCCGGCAGCAGGGTGCGCAACTCGTGCTGGGCATGCCCGGCTATCAGAACAAATTGATCGCCACGATTCAGGGCGACCTGTTGTCAGGCGAAGTCGTCAGGGTGCGCAAAGAGGGCGAGCTGCAGCACATACCGCTGCGCGCGCGGCGCAATCAGTCGCATCGATTTTTTGCGTCACCGATGCAGGATGGCGCGCAGGCCGGCGGACGCTGGACTGTCAGGTTCACAGGCCCGACTGGCAAAAGCTACGCGGCGGTCGGCGAATTTCAACAGCAAGGCGTAAACGTCAGCGGCACATTCCTGACCGGCACCGGCGATCATCGCTACCTCGCCGGCGAAGTACGCGGCCAGCAGCTATACCTGTCGACCTTCGATGGCGGCAACGCGTTCCTGTATCGCGCGCAGTTCAGGAACAAGGATCGCATCGAGGGGACATATTGGTCCGGCCTGCACTCGGTCGAGACATTTGTTGCCGAGCGCAATGACGCGGCGTCGTTAGGCGACGAGGAAAACATCACCAAGGTGAAAAAACCGGATGCGCGGCTGAAATTCCAGTTCCCGGATGTTGACGGCAAGATGGTTGCGCTGAGCGATGCACGCTTCAAGGGCAAAGCGGTGATTGTGACGCTCGGCGGCAGCTGGTGCCCGAACTGTCACGACGAGGCCGCGTATCTCGCGCCACTGTACCGGCAATGGCGCGAGCGGGGACTCGAGATCGTGACGCTGATGTTCGAGCGCTTCGGCGATTTTGCCCGGGCCGCGGCGGCGACACGGACTTTTCGCCAGGAGTTTGGCATCGAGTACCCGACACTGATCGCAGGAGTCGCCAACGGCGACGATGCTGCGAAAAAACTCCCGGAGCTGAATGGCGTGTTCGCCTTTCCAACCACGCTATTCGTCGGCCGCGACGGCATAGTCCGCAGTATCCACACCGGCTTTTCCGGTCCGGCCACCGGCGCGCATTACCAGGCCCTGCAACGCGACTTCGCTGCACGGGTGGAATCCCTGCTGGCAGAACCGGTACGTTAGGCTGACAAATGCCCTCTTTTGATGTCGTTTCCGAACTGAACGCTCATGAAGTTACCAACGCGGTTGACCAGGCTAATCGCGAGCTGCAGCAGCGTTTTGATTTCAAGAATACGGGCGCGACCTTTACGCTGGATGAGTTCGTGGTGACGATGCGCGCCGAGGTCGAGTTCCAGCTCAGGCAAATGCTGGAAATCCTGAAGATGCGCCTCAGCAAGCGCGGCATTGATATCAGCTGCCTCGAAGTCAAGGACCCGCTGACCAACCTCGCCGAGGCCAGGCAGCAAGTCATTTTAAAGCAGGGCATCGATCAGGACGTCGGCAGGAAAATCTCCAGGCTGATCAAGGAATCCGGCCTCAAGGTCCAGGCGGCGATCCAGGGACAGAAAGTCCGCATCACCGGCAAGAAACGCGACGATCTGCAGGAAACGATCGCGCTGATCCGCGGCGCCAAACTGGACATGCCGCTGCAGTTCGAGAATTTCCGCGACTAGGGTCTGGATGTTGCAGCGCTGCGCTGCCGGTCCAGCAGCTCGCAGAGCCTCGCGGTCGCGTCGACGGCACTCGGACCTAACATGCCGAAGCGCGGGTCTTCGAAAGGTATCAGCGCCTGCCGGCGCACCGCCGCCAGGTGCGGATAACTGTACCAGTCGGCCAGCCAGGCCCGGGCCTGACCGGGCGGCGCGTCCGCAATGATGACTGTCGGATTGCGGCTCAATACCGCCTCGACCGAGACCGCCGGCGCCTCGTTGCCCAGTTCCGCAAAAATATTGGTCGCCCCGCACAGACTCAGCGAGTCGCTCATCATGTGGCGGCCGCCGACCGTATAGAGCGGGCGATTCCAGATCTGCAGAAACACGCTGACCCGCGCGCTGGTCGCATAACGGGCTTGCAGTCTCGTCAGACTATTGGTCAGGTCCGTGGCTTTGCGATCGGCGGCCGCGACGGCGCCGCTCAGCGCACCCAGCCGGCGCAGCGACGCCGGCAGGTCACGCAGCGCGGTTACATGCTGGCGGTAAAGGCGCAACTGCAATTTCTGCAGTTGCTCGATCTGCGCCGCAGGATTACCACCTTGCCAGACAATCACGACGTCCGGGCGCAGCGCGAGGATCCTCTCGAGATCGAGACCCGCGACATCGCCGATGCGCGGGACCGCGCGTGCCGCCGCAGGTTCGTCGGAATATCGCGACGTGCCGACGACCCGGTCGCCAACTCCAATGGCAAACAGCATTTCGGTCGCGCCCGGCGCCAGGCTGACAATGCGGCGCGGCACTGCGGCCAGCTTGAGGGTCGCACCGGTGTCATCCGTCACCACCAGTGACGGAGTGGCTGCGCTCGCCGGGCTGACCAGCAGCAAACCGGTTGCTAACAAAGTTAGCGCGCCGTGCCAGCCGGCTCGCATCAGGGTTCGCGCTTGGTGGGTGCCGACGAGCAGCTGCTGCAGCCGCCGGCCGACAGCCGCGCGGCCAGCTGTCGCGCCACGAATTGGCGCAGCCAGCCCGGTGCAGTCGCTGCGCCCAGTCTGCGCCCCAGCGCCTGCAGGCCACGCAACTGCCAGGTCGCGGGCAGCAGCAGCCAGACCGTATATATGGCAGCCAGCGAAATCAGTAACGCGGCGAGCACCCATTGCGTCATACGGCGCCCCAGCCGAGCGCGACCGCAGCGCGCCAGGTGACAAATGCCGCCAGCCACGCGAGCGCGAAAAGATAGGCCGCCATGATCAGAGGATAGCGCCAGCTGTTGGTTTCGCGTCGCACCACCGCCAGCGTCGGCAGGCACTGTGGCGCAAACACGTACCAGACCAGCAGTGCGAGCGCGGTGCCCAGCGGCCACTGTACGCCGATCGTGCCTGCTAACAAGGTCGCGCCGTTATCGGAAGCCGCCGACACCGCGTAGACCGTAGCCAGTGCACCGATGGCTACTTCCCGGGCCGCAAGACCTGGAATCAGCGCGATGCAGATCTGCCAGTTGAATCCGACAGGTTCAAAGATCACGGCAAGCAGCTTGCCGATCTGGCCGGCGAGACTGTACTCGATCGGCGCACCGGTCGCTCCCGGCGGCGGCGCCGGATAGTTCGACAAAAACCACAGCACCACCATCAACGTGAGAATGATGCCGCCAACGCGCCGCATGAATATCCGCACGCGCTCCCACAATCCGATCAGCAGATTGCGCGGATTAGGCCACTGGTAGTCAGGCAATTCGAGCATCAGCGGGTTGTAACTGGCCTTCATCAGTGTTTTTTTCATCACGAATGCAACCAGCAGCGCGCTCGCAATACCCGCGAAATACAGCAGGAACAGTACCAGTCCGCGCAGGTTGAAAAGCCCGATTGCGCGGTCAGGAATAAAGGCGCCAATCAGCAGTGCGTACACCGGCAGCCGCGCTGAACACGTCATCAGCGGTGCGATCATGATGGTTGCAATGCGGTCGCGAATGTTAGGTATCGTGCGCGTGGCCATGATGCCGGGAATCGCACAGGCGAACGATGACAACAGCGGGATGAAGGCGCGGCCCGACAGCCCGACGCTGCCCATGACCCGGTCCAGCAGGAACGCGGCACGCGGCAGGTAGCCACTGTCCTCGAGCGCCAGAATGAACGCGAACAGGATGATGATCTGCGGCAGGAACACCAGCACACTGCCAACGCCGGCGACAATGCCCTCGACCAGCAACGACTGCAGTGGTCCGGGCGGCATGACTTGCGCGATCCACCCGCCGGCGGCAGTTACCGCGTCCTGAATCAGGGTCATCGGCAGTTTGGCGAAACTGAAGACCGCCTGGAACACGAAGAACAGCAACATGCCTAACAGCACCAGGCCGAAAATGGGATGCATCAGCAGCGAATCGGCGAACAGCGCGGCGCGTTGCTGCAGGGGCTCCCGCCAGCCGATTTTTGCCAACAGCTCGTTGACCGTGTGCTGCGTCGCTTCGATGTCGGCCGGCGTGCCGTCGCGCCACGGCAGCGGCTCCGCGGTTCTCGGCCTTATCTCCATCTGGTCAAGCTTAGCTAACAAATCTCCCGCGCCGCCGGCACGCACCGCCACCGTGGCAACCACGGGTACGCCCAATTCCCGCTGCAGGCGCAGACGGTCGAAACTGAAGCCGCGCATTTCGGCCAGGTCGCTCATGTTCAGCGCGATCACCATGGGCAGGCCGAGCGCACGCACTTCAAGGGCGAGTCGCAGGCCCTGGCGTAGATGCGTGGCATCAACGACGCAAACGATGCACTCCGGTGCGCGGTCGCCCGCCAACCGGCCTAACACGGCATCGCGCGTGATCGCTTCATCCAGCGTCGTCGGCGTGAGACTGTAGGTGCCTGGCAGATCCACCAGCAGATAGCGCCGGCCCGCGGTAAATTCACCCTGCTTGCGCTCGACCGTTACGCCCGGATAGTTGGCGACTTTCTGCCGGCCGCCGGTAACGCGATTGAACAGTGCGGTCTTGCCGCAATTCGGCGCGCCTAACAACGCGATGCAGGCTTGCCCGGTCACGGCGCCACCGACGGGGTCACGCTGACTTTGTCGGCCTCAAAGCGCCGTAGCGCAAACGTGGCGCCGGCCACCCGCACCGCAAGCGGCTCGTTGCCAGGCCACATGCGCGCCAGGATTTTGATGTGGGCACCCGGAACGAAGCCGAGCTCACGCAGCCGGCGGGCGACGGTGGAGTAGTTCGCGTCGCCCATGGTAGTGCCGTCGTCCGCCACCGCCGCAATAACAGCCTCGGCCCCACGGCCAAGTTCGCTCAACCGACAGGTTTTCAGTTCGGTGGGCACCATCTCAGTCTAAATGATAATGATTCTTATTTAGAATAAAAGGCTGCGTCGCAGCAAACTTGGCAGATACCATGCCAAACATGCCAATAATGCGACTCACAGCGGCCGACAAAGCCGCTTTCAAGGACGGATTCGTCGACATGATGGGCCCGGCGCCCGGCGTGTTGGCCTGGGGCCTGGTCACGGGCCTGGCCATGGTCAAGATGGGGCTCGGCACCCTGCCGGCCGCAGCGATTTCGCTCACCTCGTACGCTGGGTCGGCGCAACTGGCGACACTGCCACTGGTGCTGGGCGGGGCGGCCTGGTGGGTTGTCTGGCTGACCGCGATCGTCATCAATCTGCGCTTCACGGTCTACGCGGCAACACTCGGTCAGCTGTTTGCGCAGGCCAGGCCCTGGCACCGCGTCCTGTTAGGTTATTTCAACGGCGATATCACGTTCCTGCGTTTGTTAGCTCACCTGGAGCGTAAACCTGGCGAGACGCAGCGGTTCGCGTTTTACTGGGGCGCCGTGGCCGGCAACTGGCTGGCCTGGCAGATCGGCTCGCTGCTGGGCATTTTTGCAGCCACGCAGATTCCAGCGGATTGGGCGCTGGAAGTGGCTGGAACACTGGCTTTGGTAGCGGTGCTGGCGCCCGCGCTGCGCAACCGGCCGGCCGTGTTAGGTGCCGCGGTTGCCGGGCTGGTTTCCTATGCTGCTCGGAATCTGCCGCTGCATCTTGGCGTGATGGCGGGCCTGCTGGCCGGGATCGCCAGCGCCATGGTCGCCGCGCCGCGCGCGGCCCGCGAGGCGGGCGCGTGACCGCAAACGACTGGCTGTATATGGCCTTGCTGGTGACGGCGACGGCCTTGACCCGCTCAACGCTGGTGTTGTTAGGCAACAGGATCAACCTGGCGCCGCGGATCGACGCGGCGTTGCGCTACGCGCCGGCCTGTGCGCTGTCCGCGATCCTGCTGCCGCAACTGCTGAGCACCGCCCAGGGCCAGCTCATCGGCTGGCGGGGCAGCGCGCCACTGTGGGCGGCAGTCGCCACCACAGTGGCCATGTGGCTGAGCCGCAGCATGTTGATGGCCATTGTCTGCGGAATGGCCGCCTACTGGCTGTTCCGGGCGCTCGGCGTGCCCGTTTGAGGTCAAAACTGTGAATTGGACATCTATACAGTTATTGACACTATGTCAGTGCCTGCTTTAGGCTGACCGCCATGAACCTCCTGACCGACCAGCGTCGCCTTGAAGAAAAGGAACGGCGACGCTCGGACATTCTTGATGCAGCGACCCAGGTCGCCCACAAGCACGGCCTGGCTGGCGTGACCATGGATCTGGTTGCCCGGCAGGCGCGGCTGTCGCGCGCGCTCATCTACGTTTATTTCCGTGATCGCGACGAGCTGCAGTTCGGGCTGTGCCAGCGCGCGCTGGCGCTGCTGCGAGACCGTTTCCAGGCCGCGATGGCCGCGGTCGAGCTCGGCGTCGACAAGGCCCGTGCCTGCGGCGTCGCCTACCTGACGTTCGCCCGCGAGCTGCCGGTCGAATTTGAGGTGCTGTCGCGCTTCGAGGCGCACACGCCCGACGTCGCCAACATGGCGGCTAACGAATCGGCCTGCATGTTAGCTGGCGACGAAGTACACAGGCTGCTGATCAACGCAATTGAACTCGGCATCCGCGATGGTTCGATCCGTGAGGACGCGGGACCTGCGCCGGTTGTCGCCGTTACGTTGTGGGGGTTCACACACGGCGTTCTGCAGCTCGCCAAGACCAAGGCCAACGTGCTGGCCCATGAAGGCGTCGGCGCCGACCAGTTGCTGGAACACGCCCTCAAGATGGCAACGCGCAGCATCGCGAGCGAGGCGACCATCGCGCGAGGCAAGGCGCCATGAAGCCGGCGCGTATCACAGGCATCCTCGCTACTGGCCTGGGCGCCTTCCTGGCTGTAGTTGCTAACGCCGCGGAACCACTCAGGGACAGCGCGGCCGTCATCGACGACTATGTCGCGCAGGGCCTCAGCAGCAATCTCGCGCTGCAGATCCAGTCGCTCGAAATCAATCGCAGTCAGGCGGCACTGGAAGCGGCCCGGGCGCGCTTTCTGCCGGAGCTGGCGTTCGCGACCCGCTATTCGCGCAACGATGGTGGCCGCGAAATCAACCTCCAGTTCGATACCCTGCTGAACCCGGTTTACAGCACGCTCAACGATTTGCTGGCAGCTCAGGGCCGGCCGCCAACATTCCCTGCGCTGAGCTCGCAATCGTTCGCGTTTTCGCGCCCCGAGGAACAGGACAGCCGGGCCACGCTGCGCCAGCCACTGTACGTGCCGGCAGTTCCGGCCGCGGTGCGCGCACAATCCGCGCTGCTCGATGTAAGCAGCGCAGCGCAAACCGCGTTGGCACGCCGCCTCAAGCGCGACATCGCCGTTGGCTATCTCAACTGGCAGCGCGCCGGTAATGCGGCAGCAATAGTGGATGCCAGTCGCCTGTTGTTAGCGGAAAACCTGCGCGTCAATGAATCGCTGTACCGCAACGGCAAGGTCACGCAGGATCGCCCGCTGCGCGCGAAGGCGGAATTGTTAGCTGTGGAACAGCAACTGGCCGAGGCGCGGAACGGCGTCAGCCAGGCACAGAGCTACATGAATTTTCTGCTGAACCGCCCACTCGAAACCGCGCTGGAGCCCTCGGACCCGGGCGTGAGCCTTGCCAGCACGGCGCTGAAACTCGCCGCGTTGCAGGACCAGGCCCTGCACCAGCGTCCGGAAGTACAGCAGGCCGAAAGCGCGCGGCGCGCAGCGCAAGCGCGCATTGATGTCGTGCGCGCCGCACGCAAACCGACCCTCGCGCTGGGTGTGGATGCCGGTATCCAGGGCGAACGCTACGAGTTCGGGCGTGGCAGCAACTTCAGCACCATCTCGCTGGTTTTCAACTGGACGCTTTTTGACGGTGGCGCGCGCCGCGCTGATGTCGATGCAGCCCGCGTCGGGCAACGTCAGGCGCGCCTGCAGGAACAACAACTGGCGTCGCAGATTCAACTCGAGGTGCAGCAGGCGCTCGATCGCCTGAACACCGCCACCGAGTCGCTGGCCACCGCCGCCGCCCGCGCCGACGCGGCTCGCGCGGCGTTCCGGATTGCAGGGCGCAAGCGCGATGAGGCTGTGATCAGCGCGGTGGAATTCATCGATGCGCGCGCCGCGCTGACGTCCGCTGAGCTGGCGCTGTCAACCACGCGCTTCGATGTGCTGGCGCGCCAGGCCGAACTGGATTACGCAACCGCCGCTGGCCAGCTGCCGCTTGGCAGCCCGGCCACCGCGGCACCTTGAGGCATGAGCATGAGCATTCTGACTAACAAGCAGCGCGCGGCCCGCTACGCCGTTGCAGTACTCGCCGCCACCCTGACCGCCTGCGGTCGTGGAGCGCAGGAAACAGCGGCTCCACCAACACCCGTGCGCAGCGCGGTTGCGGTCAACGGTCCCGCCGCACCACCGATCGAAGGTAACGGCATCGTCGCCACCAAGGACGAAGCGCGCCTGTCCTTCAAGGTCGGCGGCGTTGTCAGTCGCATCCGTGTGCAGGATGGCGAGAGTGTCCGCAAGGGTCAGCTGCTCGCGGAAATCGAACCGACCGAGATCAATGCGCAGGTGGAAGCGGCCTCGCAGCTGGCCGAAAAGGCGCGCCGCGATCTCGAGCGTGGCGAGCGGCTGTATGCGGATCAGGTTATTTCACTCGAACAGCTGGAAGGCTTGCGCACCCAGGCCGCGACAACGCAGGCGCAGCTGCGCTCGGTGCAATTCAATCGCGGCTACGCAACCATCGTCGCGCCGCGCGACGGCGTGGTGTTGCGCAAACTGGTGCAGGAGCGCGAGCTCGTTCCGGCGGGTCAGCCGGTGTTGGCGTTAGGTGGTCGCGAGCGCGGCTACATCGTGCGTGGCTCGCTCGCCGATCGCGAAATCGTGCAGGTCAAGCTCGGCGACAGCGCCAAAGTCAGTCTGGATGCCTGGCCCGGCAGGGAATTTCCCGGACGCATCAGCGAAATTGCCAGCGCGGCCGATGAGCGCAGCGGCATGTTCCCGATCGAAGTCAAGCTTGACACCGCGACCGTGCAGCTGGTCACCGGCCTGGTTGCGAAGCTGCGCATTCAGCCGGCCAGTGCTAACAATGGTCAACTCGTCTATGTACCGATCTCAGCGGTACTCGAAGGCGATGGCAACCAGGCGATCGTATTCCTGGTAGCCGGCGAGAAAGCGCAAAAGCGCCGGGTTCGCGTTGCCTTTTTGACCGGCGAACAGGCCGCGCTGTCCGAGGGACTGCGTAGCGGCGAGGTCGTGGTTACCGAAGGCGCCCTGTACCTCGTGGACGGTGAAGCGATTCGTGTCACCACCGCCGCCAACGGCCTGGCGCGTCTGCGATCATGATGTCGTGGATTGAATTTCCGATCCGGCGTTACCAGTTCACGCTGGTCACGTTCCTGATGTTGGTCGCGTTAGGTATCTACACGTTTATTACGGTGCCACGCGAGGAAGACCCGTCATTCAAGATTTCCGGATTCCAGATCTCGGCCTTCATGCCGGGAGCCGATCCGAAGGACATGGAGCGGCTGATCACCAAGCCGCTGGAAGACAAGCTGGCCGAGCTCGACGATATTCACAAGATTGAGTCAACCGTACTGGATGGCGTAGCGGTCACCGCGCTCGAGTTCGAGGCGTTCACGGACTCCGATGACAAATACAATGATGTCACGCGCGAGATAAACGCACTGCGGCCGACTCTTCCGGCGGAACTGCGCGAATTGAGCGTGCGCCGCTTCAGCCCAGGCCTGGTCAGCATCGTGCAGTACGCGCTGCTCTCCGATGAAGCGCCGTACCGGGAACTGGAAGATCAGGCGCGCCTGCTGCGGGATGCCCTCAAGGGCGTCACCGGCGTTCGCAACGCGGAAAGCTGGGCCTACCCGGTCCGCGAGCTACGCGTCGAGCTGGACCTGCCGCGCATGTCCCAGCTCGGTCTCGGCTGGTCGCAGGTTTTCAACGCCCTGCAAAGCGAGAACGCTAACATTCCCGCTGGCAACGTCGACATGGGTTCGCGCTCGTTCTCGCTCAAGACTTCCGGCAGCTATCGCAACCTGGACCAGGTGCGCGACACGGTCGTCGCCGCCGCCAACGGCCGCATCGTGCGTGTGCAGGACATCGCCCAGGTTCGCTGGGACCACGGCGCCTACACCTACACCGGCCGTTACAACAGCAGGCGCGCCGTGTTCGTCACGGCTAACATGAAAGATAATTTCAACATCATCCAGGTCAAGGCCCGCATCGATACGGCGGTCGAGCGTGTCGCCAGCGCCTTGCCGGCCCGCATCAAGCTCGAGAACGGCTTTGATCAGTCGCGCAACGTCGCGAACCGCCTGTCCCGGCTGTACATGGATTTCGGCATCGCGATCGCGCTGGTGCTGCTGACCCTGCTGCCACTTGGGCTGCGTGCCGCCGGCATCGTCATGATCTCGATACCGCTGTCGCTGGGCTTCGGCCTGGCGTGCATCTACTTTCTCGGCTACTCGATGAATCAACTCTCGATCGCCGGATTCGTGGTGGCGTTAGGCCTGTTGGTCGATGACTCGATCGTCGCGACCGAAAACATCGCGCGGCATTTGCGCATGGGTTATTCGCGGGTCGAGGCGGCCATTGCCGGCACACGCCAGATCATGGTGGCCATCCTGGGTTGTACCGCGACGTTGATCTTCGCCTTCGTGCCTTTGTTAGCTTTGCCGGGAACAGCCGGCAAGTTCATCAAGGTCCTGCCCACGACGGTGGTCGTGACCATCGTCGGCTCACTGCTGGTCGCGCTTTTCATCATCCCGTTCCTGGCCAGCCGGATCCTGGTGCGTGACGACGACGATCGCGGCAGCCCGTTACTGCAGCGGGTCATGGGCTTCATTCACGGCTATTACAGGCCGGCGCTGCACTGGTGCCTGGCGCGGCCGCGCTTTACGGTACTCGCCTCGATCGGCGGATCGATACTGCTGTCCATTGCCCTGGTCCCGGTGTTAGGTTCGAGCCTGTTCCCCAAGGCGGACGCAACGCACTTCCTGGTCATGGTGGATACGCCGAACGGCAGCAGCCTTGCGGAAACCGATCGCGCGCTGCGATTTGCCGAGGACAAGGTGAAAGGTCTGCCGGGCGTGCAGAACTGGTTCACCAATGTCGGCCACGGCAATCCGCAGATCTATTACAACCACATCGTGCGGCAGGAAAGCACCAACTACGGCGAAATCATGGTGCGGCTCAGGGAATACGACACGCGCCGCGCGCCGCGCGATCTTGAGAAGCTGCGCGCGCAGCTCGCCGGCTATCCTGGCTCACGTATCGAGGTCAAGGAATTCCGCAACGGGCCGCCGGTGACGGCGCCGCTCGCGGTACGGATTGTCGGGCCGGATCTCGAAGTGCTGTCGCAACTGGCCGGGCGCATTGAATCCCTGGTCGCGAACACCAGTGGCACGCGCGATGTGCGCAATCCCCTTAAAGTCACGCGCAGCAACCTGAAACTTGCGGTTGATTCGCGCAAGGCCGCGATCCTCGGAGTGCCCACGGTTGAATTCGATCGCGCCGTCCGGTTGTCGGTGTCCGGCGTATCTGCTGGCACCTTCAAGGACGAATCCGGCGAACAATATCCAATTGTCGTGCGCACGCCGTTGGTAAACGGCGCCGACCTGGCGACGCTCGGACAGATCCGCGTTTCCAGCCTGTCTGGACCTTCGCTGCCACTGTCGCAACTGGCGCGTCTGGAGTTCGAGCGCGCGCCTAGCCTGATTTCACGTTATGGCCGCGAGCGCAGCGTAACCATCAACGCCCAGATCCGCGCCGGTTTCAACACCGGCAAGGTCACCGCGGCCGTGACCCGGGAACTCAACAAGTTCAAGTGGCCGCGCGGTTATCACTACAAGTTGGGCGGCGATGCCGAAGCCGGCGCCGAAGCATTCGGTGGCGTCGGCACGGCTGCAATCATTGCAATGTTCGGCATCTTCGCAATCCTGGTACTGGAGTTCGGCAGCTTCAAGTCCACACTGATCGTGCTGACGGTCGTGCCGCTGGGCCTGGTCGGTGGCTTTGCAATGCTGCTGCTGACCGGCAACGACATCTCATTTACCGCCAGCATCGGTTTCATCGCGCTGATCGGCATCGAGATCAAGAATTCGATTTTGCTGGTGGATTTCACCAACCAGCTGCGCGAGCAGGGCGTGGGGCTCGATGAGGCCATCGAGCGCGCCGGCGAAATTCGCTTCCTGCCCATCCTGCTGACCTCGGCAACGGCGATTGGCGGCTTGCTGCCGCTCGCCGTGCAAAACATCGGTCTGTACTCGCCGATGGCCTGGGTCATCATCGGCGGCCTGGTGTCTTCCACGTTGTTAGCACGGCTGGTGACACCCGTGATGTACAAACTGATTCCGCCGACGATCACGCCTGCAAGCGCGACCCCAGCCAGATAAAGCAGGCCAGCGCGACCGCCGTGACGGCGATGAGGCGCGCAATGTCCGTGCCCTGGCGCGCCTCGACGTCCACAGGACGGGCCAGCACCAGCCCCAGCACAAAGCCGGTCGCAAGGCCGCCGACGTGCGCGGCATTGTCGACGCCCGGCAGCAAAAAGCCTGCGGCCAGCGAGAAGCCGCCAAAGCTGAGAAAACTGCGGCGCAGGTTATTCACCAGCGCCAGCGGCACGCCCAAGTCCCTGCGGCTGACGAAAGCTAACAAGCCGCCAATCAAGCCGAAGATGGCGCCCGAAGCGCCAGCACTGTTGACCTGGGGGTGCCAGACCAATGTGCCGAATCCACCGCCGATACCCGCGGTGAGAAACAACAGCAGAAAATGCCAGCGTCCGAGCAGGCGTTCGGCGAGGGGACCGAGCTGCCACAATGCCATGGCGTTGAACGCGATATGGATCAGGCCAAAGTGCAGGAATTGCGCGGTCAGCAGCCGCCACCACTGACCCTCTAGCGTAAACGGGCCGTAGTTCGAACCTAACGCAACATGGACACGGGCATCGGCCTGCAACAAACCGCCGCCGAGCACGACGGTCACCGCAAACACCAGCACCATGAGCCCCACCAGCGCCCGGGCCAGCCATTCGTCAGGTGACACGGCATTGAGCCGTGCAGGGAAATCATGGCCGTTCATCGGAACTCGGCGATCTCGGACAGGGCCTTGCGTTGGATGTCCGGGACCAGACAACCCTCAGCCGGATAACCGACGACTAACAACAGAAAAGGCCGCTCGGTCTGCGCCGGTCGCTCGAGGATTTCATTGAGAAATTTCATCGGGCTGGGCGTGTGCGTCAAGGTCGCGAGCCCCGCCTGGTGCAACGCTGCGATCAGCAGCCCCGTGGCGATCCCGACCGACTCATCCGGGTAGTAGCGCTTGGTTTTGTTGCCTTCGGCATCAATGCCCATGCGCTCGACAAAAATTCCTATCAGCCAGGGAGCGATTTCAAGGAACGGCTTGTTAGTATCGGTGCCGAGCGGCTGCAGAGCCTGCAGCCACTGCGCGGGCGCGCGTCGCTGGTAAAATTCGCGCTCTTCTGCTTCGGCCGCCACCCGGATCCGGTGTTTCAGGGCGGGGTCCGACACTGCGACAAAATGCCAGGGCTGCTGGTTTGCACCGCTGGGTGCGGAGCCCGCCGCCGACAGACACTGCTCGATGACCGCGCGCGCCACCGCGCGTGCCGAAAAGTCCCGCACGGTGCGCCGCCGCGACATCTGCGTCGCGAACTCGGTGGCGCGCCGCAGCATTTCATCGGGCGGATATTCCATGCATTCAAGCAGTGGTCGCAACCCGGCTCCCAGGATCTGTCAGCACTGGCGTCCGGCCGCTGTCAGGCGCTCCAGCGCCCACTCCAGCACCGGCGCAACGCGCGGCGACACCATGTCGCGTGCGTCTTCGAAACTGACCCAGCGCCACTCGTGGTGCTCCGGTGTCCCGAGTTCCGGATTGATGGGCAGGGTTACGGCTGATGTGTGTGTCTCGGCGATGAAATAACGCGCGACCTTGTTATGGCTGTAGGGACCCGTGTCGATATGCTGGTCGCCGAAACCGAATACCAGGTCTTCAATCGTGGTCTCCTCGCGGACCTCGCGCCGCGCCGCCGCCAGCGGCTCTTCGCCGGCCTCGACCATGCCCTTGGGAAAATCCCAGTTGCGAAACGCGCGCAGCAACAGGCAGATCCACTTGTCGGAATCGCGCCGCACCACCACCACGCCGGCCGACAGGTGCTGCGGCCGGTTACCAGATTTTTCCACCAATGTATTGTCCTGCAGCGGGAAGGTAGGGAAAGTACTCGACCGAATTGAATACGCCGGCCCTGAAATAGGGATCGCCCTCGATGATCTCGCGGGCGCGCGCCAGTGACTTCGTACGCAGGCAGAAAATGCTGCCGACGGTTCGCAAGCCGTCGGCGTCATACAGCGGACCTGCAACATTCAGCTCACCTAACACCGATTCGACATAGGCCAGATGATCGGTAGTGACAGCCGCCCGGCGCAGCTCGCCTTGCGGGCCATCACGACAGACCACCATGTAGGCCGTGTTAGGAAATCGCTCGTGTACGTTTTTTGTATCCATGGCGTTGCCCGGCGGGCAACGCCAAGAATATCAGGCCGCCCGCTCCGTCGCGATGAATTGGCCCGCAGCCGTTGATCGTGGACACCGCGAACGACAGCAGTCCAAAATCGCCCTGCGGTACCCCCGGATTCGCGATAGCGTTCATGCGCAGGCGCGCCGGCATGCCGCGGTATTCGGCATCCTCGACCAGGTGCAGAAAGCGCTGGCAGAGTTTGTTCATCCCCATCACGGCTGCGGCCGTCATTGCCGCCCGCTGATACGCCGCGTCGACCTGCATACCGGCTGCCTGCTCGATCGCCGCATACAACTCGCGATTGCGTGCGGGCGTAATCAGGAATGCGTTCCTGCAGGATTTCAAGATTGTTCATGCTGTTCTCCAGCAAAGCTGACGTTCAGGCGGCGCGCTGCGCGACACCCGTTTCATCGAGCACGCCGAGTTCCGAAGTCAGTGAACGCTTCAGGTCCGACAACATCGGCAACGGCAGATTCTTGAGCTCACCTTTGGTGTTGCGCCTGTCCAGGTGCACGAATTCGCTGTCGGTGCTGACGCCATATAGCAGGGTGTCGCGGTCCGCGAACTCGCGGTTCAGCTTGCCAAAGGCGGCTATCTCGGTTGGGCAGACGAAGGTGAGTTCGAACTCCCTGGGTGGTTGATCCTGGGTGGTTGATCCTTGACAGCATGATCGGCGCCGGCGCATCATTTATCCAATCGATAGATTTCATTTTTTCGATAGATTTTGTATATGGCTGACCTGAAACTCAAGGACCTCAAATACCTGGTGGCGATCGCCGACACGCAGCATTTCGGCCGGGCGGCCGAGCGTTGCTTTGTCAGCCAGCCAACCTTGTCCGCGCAACTGAAAAAGCTTGAGGAATATCTCGGTGTCCAACTGATAGAACGCGCGCCGCGCCAGGTGTCCCTGACCGTCGCAGGCACAGCTATCGCCGCGCGGGCCCGGCGCATCGTCGAGTCGAGCAATGAAATCGTCGAGCTGGCGCGCACCTACCGCGATCCGCTGGCGGGGCGGCTGCGCGTCGCTTTCCTGCCGACAATCGGACCGTATCTGCTGCCGGACCTTGCACCGCGCCTGCGGCGCGCGCTGCCGCGCATTGAATTCCTGTTATACGAATACCAGACCGCTCCGATGCTTGAACGCCTGCATGCTAACGAGCTCGACCTCGGCGTGCTTGCGCTGCCGGTCGACCTGGACGGCCTGGCCGCGCAAAAGTTGTATCACGAGCCGTTCGTGGTGGCGATGCCGGCCAAACATCCGCTGTCGAAAAACGCGCAGCTGCAGGTCAAGGACCTGCAGGGCGAAACCCTGCTGCTGCTGGAAGAAGGGCATTGCCTGCGTGACCAGGCGCTCGATGTCTGCGGCCGCGCGCGGATCCAGGAACACCAGGATTTCCGCGGTACCAGCATCGAAACCCTGCGGCAGATGGTAGCCACCGGCGCAGGCCTGACACTGCTGCCGCAAAGTGCCAGTCGCGGTGGCTACGCGCACGCGCGCGGCGTTACGCTGCGGCCGCTGGCTGCGCCGGCGCCAACTCGCAGCATCGGCGCGGTGTGGCGCAAGAGCAGCGCGCGACTGCAAGCGATCGCTGCCGTCAGCGGGTTATTGCAGGAAAACTGAGGCGCGGGGCCTTCAGCCAAACCTCGCCGGCTCAAGCAGCGAAAGATCGAGTGAAGGTTTTCGCCCGGCTAACAATTCGGCGACCAGCAATCCGGTCGCCGGCGCCAGTGTTATGCCGATCATCGCGTGACCGGTCGCGACGATAAGATTACCGAGCCGCGGTACGCGACCTAACAATGGCAGTCCGTCCGGTGTAACCGGCCGCAGCCCGGTCCAGGGCTCAACGCCGGCAAAATCCGCGGCACTGAACTGCGGCATGTAGCCGGGAATCGCATCCAGCATCGCCTTGACACGATGCGCTTCAATGCGCAGATCGCGCCCGGCAAACTGCATGGTCCCGGCAAATCGCAGTCGCTCGCCCATCGGCGTAACCGCAATCCGGGCTTCAGTCAGGATCGATGGCAGCGACGGCAACGCGGGCGGTGCCGGCAGCGTCAGGCTGTAGCCCTTGCCTGCCTGAATCGGCAGGCGCAGGCCGAGGCCCGCGCGCAGCGTCGGCGTCCATGAACCGGTCGCTAACAAGTACTGTTCGCCCTGCAGTTCGCCACGCGTGGTTTGCAGCGCCTGAACCCGGCGGTCGCCAGTACGCCAACCGGTTGCCTCCGTGTCCCACAGGAACTCGACCCCGTCGCGCTGCAGGTTGTGGGTCAGTTCGGCGTTCAGCGCCACGGGATCCAGGTTGCTGTCGTCACGATACAGCACGCCGCCTGCGGCCTGGTAGCGCACCGCAGGATCCAGGCTGCGGATTTCATCTGGACCGAGAAATTCTGCCTGCAGACCTAACAAACGGGCTTCGACTGCCAGTTCGCGTTCCTCCGCCAAGTGCTGCTGGTCGCGCACCAGCATCAGTACGCCATCGTGACGCAGACCGAATCGCCCGCTGAATTCGCGGTCGAGATCACGATACAGGCTGCGCGACAACAGGCAAAAATCCCGCAGCAACGGCTCTGCGCGGCGCACCTGCGCATGGTTCGCGGCGCGCAGGAAGCGCCAGCCGAAACGTAATAAATCCAGGTCAAAACGCGGCTCGATGCGCACCGGACTGCGCGGCGTTAAGACCGACCGCAGCGCCATGCTGACGATGCCGGGCGCCGCCAGCGGCACGAAACCGCTCGGCGTGACCAGGCCGGCATTGCCTAACGAGCAGGCATCGTGCCCGGGCGGGCCGCGCTCGACGACGGTGACACGCCAGCCGTCACGGCGCGCATACCAGGCGGCCGCCAGGCCGATTACACCGCCACCGACCACGATTAAGCGCGAGTCACCCATCGTATCTCAGCCGCTGCGCATGCCGTTGCGCAACGGGTCGCTGGCGTCAAAATAGAGCTGCGTATCGGCGGTCACCCAGGCGCGGCCGCGAATGCTTGGCTGAACCGCCCGGTGGTTGCTAGCCTCGGCAGCCTGATACCAGGACTCAAACACACTGCCGGTCACGCCCTCCTGGCGCCACACCGCGCCTGGCGCGAGGCGCCCGGCCTGAGCTAACAGGGCCAGCTTGGCGCTGGTGCCGGTGCCGCAGGGCGATCGGTCGTAGGCGAGCCCCGGGCATAACACGAAATTACGACTGTTGTTAGCCGATGAAGCCGGCGGGCCGGACAGTTCTATGTGATCGATCACGGCGCCGTGCGCGCCGGTGATGCCCGCTCTCTCGAGCGCCGCGCGAATCCGCAAGGTCACATCGATGAGCGCGGCGGCGGCGGCAACCGATGGCGTGGAATGCCATTCGACGATAAAGAACCAGTTGCCCCCATAGACAACATCACCGCTGACCTCACCCAGACCATCGACAAACACCTTTACACCGGGCTGGTACACCCACGATGGCACGTTGCGCACGGTCACGGCGCCATCGTCCGCCAGGCTGACATCCACAATCCCGACCGGTGTTTCGATGCGCTGCGCGCCTGGTTGCATACGGTCGAGCCAGGCCAGCGTCGCGACCAGGCCGATGGTGCCGTGACCGCACATGCCGAGATAACCGACGTTGTTGAAAAAAATGACAGCGGCCGCGCAATTCGCTTGCGTCGGCTGTTGCAGCAGGGCTCCGACCAGCACGTCCGAGCCGCGTGGCTCGTTGACGACGGCAGAGCGGAAATCGTCGTAACGGCTGCGCAGTTGTTCGACCCGCTCGGCCATACTGCCCTGCAGCTCCGGCCCGCCATCAATGATGACCCGCGTCGGTTCGCCGCCCGTGTGTGAGTCGATGACCCGCAACCCGCCGGCGCGATTGTTAGATTCCGGCACGAATCACGCGGCTGTCAGCCAGGCCGGCCGGGTCTGGTCCGCATCGCGCAGCAGACGTAGCACCGCGGCGCGCTCCTGGCCCGTCAGCGTCAGGCGTGGCGCACGCACAAACTCGGTGCCGTAACCGCGCTCGGCGCAAGCCAGCTTGATGTATTGCACGAACTTGATCGCAGTATCGAGGTGCAGCAGCGGCGTGAACCAGCGGTACAACTCCAGCGCCCGCGCCTGCAACTTGGGGCCGCCGGTCAGCAGCTGCCACAGTACCTGGCCTTCATGCGGATACGCGAGATGCATCCCGGAGATCCAGCCATCGGCGCCGAGTGTAATTGCCTCGAGCAACAGATCGTCGACGCCGCAGAACAGCTGATAACGATTGCCGACAAACAAACGCAGGTCGGTGAAACGCCGGACATCGCCGCTCGATTCCTTGATGGCGACGAAGCGCTTTTCGTCAGCCAGGTCCGCAAACATGGTGGGCGTTATATCAATGTTGTATGCGAGCGGGTTGTTGTAACAGATCACCGGCAGATCTGCGGCGCGCGCGACGCTGCGGTAGTGCGTCAGTGTCTCGCGCGCATCCGCGCGATAGACCATCGCCGGCAGCACCATAAGCCCTGCTGCGCCGGCCTTGGCGGCGTTTTCGGCATGCCGGCAGGCAGCCAGGGTGCTGGTTTCGATGACACCGGATATCACGGGCACACGACCGCGCGCAGTCTTGACCGCGGCGCGCACCACCTGCAGCTTCTCGGCGGCATCCAGCGCCAGGTTTTCACCCAGCGAACCTAACATTACGATGCCGTTGGCGCCCGCGGCGATCATGGACTCGATATGCCGGCAGGTCGCGCGGATATCGAGCGCGAGTAGGCGCGTAAACTGCGTGGTCATGGCCGGAAAGACCCCGGTCCAGCGCGCTTGATCAGATATCGGTCGTTTCATCCTGGCCATGTTCGTAGTGTGCGTTCTATCGCAAATTCTATTGAATCACGTCCGCATAATGTCGCCAAGCAATGAACATCGCAGTACCCAGTGAGGAAATCAGCCCGTACGACCGGCTTTACTGGCCGGACCAGCAGCTGCGCCATTGCCTGATGACCGGCGAGCAACGTCGCGAGCTGACTGTCTATCTGGGCGCCGACGCCTACCTGGAACTGTCGGCACTGGCGCGCACGGCAGAGGTACGGATCTCCGACGCTCCCAAGGTCTGCCTGGTGCCCGGAATCATGGGCTCGCAGCTCGGGATTCCGCGCGCTGCGGGCGCGCCGCCCGATCTTATCTGGCTCGACCCCATCGACGTGATCCGCGGCGATCTGTGCAAGCTGGCCCTGACGACCGATTCGCCTGTGCGCGCGCTCGGCCTGGTGCACCATAGCTATCTGCGCCTGTGGCTGCGTTTGTTAGCTGCCGGTTTCGATGTCAAGCCTTTTGCCTACGACTGGCGCCGCGACATTCTGGAAACCGGCGCGGCACTGGCGCAAGCAATCAATGCCGAGCAGCAGCCCGTGATGCTGGTCGCCCACAGCCTCGGCGGCCTGGTCGCACGCGCGGCGTTGCTTGACCCGGCAGCCGACGCCAGCGTGAGCCGGGTCGTACAACTGGGCGTACCTAACAAGGGCGCCGTTGCGGCGTTGCTGGCGCTGCGCGGTTGCTACCCGGTAGTACAGCGCGCTGCCATGCTGGATCGGCGCCACAGCGCTGAACAGCTGGCACGCGAGGTTTTCGCGACCTTCGCCAGCGTGCAGCAACTGCGACCGGATAACGCCGGCTTCTGGAGGGGACTGCCGCGCGAAGATGCGCGCTATCGCGTCATTGCCGGTATCGGGCAAATCACCTGCGATGCGGTGCTCGGGATCGACGAGGAGCCGCGCTATCGCTACTCGCGGGCCGGGGATGGCACCGTGAGCATCGACTCGGCCCGTCTGGATAACGCGCCCTGCTATCTCACCCGGACTGAACACAGCGACCTGTCGCGCGACCCTGCGGTCACCGCAACCGTCATCGACCTGCTGCGCGACGGCCAGTCGTCGCGCCTGCCGCGGATGACGGCCCACGAACCGCTGTCGTCCGCCGCTGAGCAGGTCCGAATTGTCAGCGCCACTGACCTGGTGCTGGATGCGCCGCAGAAAATCGACTGGGCCGCCTGGTCCAGTGAGGACCGCCGGCATTTCCTCGAACGCCTGAATGCGCCCTTGGCGCTGCCCGCGCTGGCAGGGCTCTAGCCGTGCCGGTTCAGTCAGACCGCGATTATGTTGCCCACCCTGGTTGGTACGCGGAGCCGGTCAACGCTTTAGCCGCCACAGCGTTCTGTTGGGGGAATTTGGAGGGTCGTGCATGTTGAAACTTGATCGCGTGCGTTACGCACAGAGCTTGGCGCTTGCGGCGGTACTGGCAGCCAGCCAGCCTGCCTTCGCGGGCTATGACCTGACCTTGTCAGGGCTGACGGATGAGGACGGCGGCGCCAATTACGATGCCTTTCTGGGCGTAAGGCCTAACGATAATTGGACGCTGAGCGCGAATGTCGGCCACACCACTTCCTCAGTTGAATTCAGCAATTTTTCCGGAACATCGTATGGGCTGAGCGCGGATCTGCACAACGACCGCTTCGGTGCCAGGCTCGGCTGGCGCAGCTGGAAGGATTCCAACAATTTCGAGTCCCGGTTCTCCAGCGGCAAGTTGTACTGGCGCAACGAGGCGCTGGAGATCGGTGTGCTGCTGGAAAAACGTGATTTCAGTGTCCTTTACAGCTTCACGCCGCCGATCGTCGGCGCGCGACCCATTTCGCGCACCGCCAGCTTTGCCGCGGACGGCGTGGGCCTCTCGGTGAGCTGGTATGGCGAGGTTTGGGGCGCCTACGCACAGTTTCAGGACAACAGCTACGACACCGCCTTCACCAGCGCCATCAACACGCTTGTTAGCCTCGATCCCCAGCGCCGGCCGGGACTCGTAGCGCTGGCAGCCTCGGTGATCACCAAGTCGAACGGCGTCACAGACAACGAGTTCGGCGTGGGTCTGGACCGCTCTTTTGCGCGCAGCGGCCTGCGGCTCGATGCCTATCGCGTCAAAGACCAGATCAACGGCGGCAACAGCACTGGCGTCAGCCTGGGTTATCGCTATAGCATCAGTTCCACGGTTGCCATGGAAGCCACCGTCGGTTCCTCAGACAGCGATGGCTTCCAGGGTCAGATGTACGGCGGATTATCGGTGACCTTCCGCCACTGACAGGGGCGGGCATGGTCAAACATATCGTCGTCTGGCGGGTCAAGGACACGCCAGTCAGCAAGCTTGCTAACGCGCAGGAGATCAAGCGCCTGCTCGAAGGGCTGCGCGGCAAAATTCCCGGCTTGCTGAAAGTGGAAGTGGGCGTCAACTTCGTCGATGACCCGCTGGCGAGCGACTGCGTGCTGTACAGCGAATTTACCGACCGTACCGCACTGCTGGTCTACCAGACACACCCGCTGCATGAAGCGGTCAAGGCGGGCATCCGCGAGTTATCGGTCGAACGCCGCGTCGTCGACTACGATTGTCAGGCGGGGCGATGAACAAGCGGCTCTGGTTCGCCCGTGCAGTCGTGGTCTACGGCCTGCTGATATTTTCGTTTCTTGCATATCTCTATCTGGCCGAGCCGCTGCAGCATGTCGAGCGTTTCGGCATCAGCGCGAACGGCGCACCGGAATCCATCGCCTTCCTGCGGGTCGGACCCGGTGCGATGTTTCTGTTTCTGGCCGTCACGGCCCTCTATGGTCTGCTGCGCTCGCAAATGCTGCGCACCAGCCTGATCATTCTGGTGGCCTTCAACGCCTGCGTGGTTGGCGCACGCTTGTTCGGCATCGGGCATGATGGTGTCAGTCCCCTGCAGCTGACCGAGTTGCGGGATGAGGGCATATCCTGGCTGTTGTTCGTCGCGGCGCTGTGGGCGTTGCGCGACGATCCGATGCGCAGTCGCGGCGCTGGTGGCGGCGCTGGTGGCGGCGGCGGCGGCTGGAACTGACGCCGCTGCCGTCAGCTCAATCCTTGTGCGACATCGCGCGCAATGCGGCCCGGCCTTCCGGTGTCAGCATCGCGACAGGCCAGATTGCAGCCATGAAAACGGCGCGAAAAAACACGGTCAATGCCGCGACATTCTTGCCGAACAGCATCTGCGACAGGCCACGCGCAAACACGATGACGGCGCCGATCATCCAGATCACGTACAGCAGCTGAAAGACAGCGAACATCAGAACAACGCCGGGTCAGCGTTCACGACGCTGGCCGCACCCGAGCTGACAATCGCCGCGAATGACGTGGCCTGCGGCATTATCTGCGCCGCATAAAACTGCGCGGTCTGCAGTTTCGCCCGGCAGAACCCCGGGTCGCCGGCGCCGCCTGCCAGCAGCTGCGCCGCGACGCGCGCCGAGCGCGCCAGCAGGCAACCGCCTAACACCGTGCCACAGAGCTTGAGGAACGGCACGGCCACAGCCTGCGCCGCCGCTGAGTCGCTGGCGAGATCCGAAAGAAGCTTGCCGAGTGCCATACGCAGCTCGCTGACACCAGCGGCCGATGCCGACACGATGGCTTTGACGCTGGCGTCGCTGTCGGTCTTGCCGGTCAGTTCCCGCGCCAGTTCATCCAGCAATTCCGTCAGCACCGCGCCGCCGTCGCGGCTGAGCTTGCGGCCAATCAGGTCATTGGCCTGGATGCCGGTCGTGCCCTCGTAAATCGTCGCAATCTGCGAATCGCGCAGCATCTGCGCGGCGCCGGTCTCTTCGATGAAACCCATGCCGCCGTGCACCTGGATGCCCATCGAAGCCACGGTCACGCCGTTCTCGGTGGACCAGCCCTTGACGATCGGAATCAGCAGATCAAGTCGCGCCTGATGTTTTTGCCGTGCGGCCGCATCGGGATGCACGTGCGCCAGATCCAGATGCATGGCTGCCGACAGACCTAACACGCGCATCGCCTCGATCTGGGATCGCATCGTCAGCAGCATGCGCTTGACGTCGGCGTGGTAGGCAATCGGCAAAGGCCCGGTTGCACCCGGCGGCACAACCGCTGCGGGCTTGCCCTGGATGCGGGTGCGCGCCCACTCCAGGGCCTGTTGGTAGGCGCGCTCCGCGATCGCCCAGCCCTCGAGGCCGACGGAAAGCCGCGCCGCATTCATCATGATGAACATGGACTCGAGTCCGCGATTGGCTTCGCCGACCAGATAGCCGATGGCGCCATCCTTCTGTCCATAAGCGAGGACCGCGGTCGGGCTGGCGCGGATGCCGAGCTTGTGCTCGATCGAGATGCAGTAGGCGTCGTTGCGCGCACCTAACGAGCCATCGTCATTGACGAGAAACTTCGGCACGATGAACAGCGATATGCCCCTGACCCCCGGCGGCGCGCCGTCCACCCTGCCTAACACCAGATGGATGATGTTCTCGGTAAAATCATGGTCGCCGTAGGTGATGAAGATCTTCTGGCCAAAGATGCGGTAATGATCGCCCTCTGGGACCGCGCGCGTCTTCACCTGTCCAAGATCCGAACCCGCCTGCGGCTCGGTCAGGTTCATCGTGCCGGTCCAGGCTCCTGAGATCATCTTGGGCAGGTAGGTGCGCTTTTGCTGCTCTGTCCCCTGCTGCTGCAGCGCTTCGATCGCGCCCTGCGTCAGCATCGGACAAAGCTTGAAAGCCATGTTGGCCGACGACAGGATCTCGGAGACCGCCGTACCTAACACCGAGGGCACGCCCTGGCCGCCGAATTCGGGGTCTGCGGTCAGCGCAGTCCAGCCATCCGCGGCAAATTGCCGATAGGCGTCCTTGTAGCCTGGGGGAGTGATGACCCCATCCGGCGTCCAGCGCGAGCCCTCGCGGTCGCCGCTCTTGTAGAGCGGATCGAGCACGTTTTCGGCGAACCGGGCGGCCTCGGCCAGCACGCTGGCAGCGAGCTCGGTGGAGTATTCCTCGTAGCCCGGATAGCTCGACAACGAGCCCGTGCCCAATACGTGTTCGAGGACGAAATTCAGATCTTTCAGCGGTGCGCGATACATGGGGCAATTCTACCCGCAGACGCTCTACCGGACGCTGAGCGCCGGGATGATATGCGCTGCCAGAAACTCGACCAGCGCCACAACGCGAGTGTCCTGCGCACGGTCGTTCCGGTACACGGCGCACAGCGGGGGCTGCTCGGGCAGTTCCCAGTCCGCGAGCACGCGTTTGAGCTTCTGAGTTGCCAGACCCTGGCGGCATAAGAATTCGGGCAGCAGACCGATCCCGAGGCCGGCCAGGGTCGAGCTGTGCAGGACCGCCGGATCATTGACAACCAGTTTGGGTTTAAGCGTCAGAGCTGCCTGCCGCGAGCCCTTGGTCCAGCGCAGCGCTACGCCCGCCGCCGCCGATTCCGGCACCAGCAACGCGTGCGCCGCGAGGTCCTCCGGATGGACGGGCGTGCCGTGCTTTTGCAGGTAGGCGGGGGTCGCGCAGAACACGGCCGGAGGCGAGCCCAGTTCCCGTTGAGCCAGCATGGGAGTGTTGACGCGGCCGACCCGAATGAAGACATCGCCGGGCCAGTTCGCCCCCGTTGGCGGCAACGTCAGGACGTCGACATCGGTGAGCTCGACGTCCAGCGCGATGGCCGGAAAGGCTTCCATGAAACGCGGTACCAGCGGCGACAAAAGGGCCCGCCCATAAGCGGGCTCGGCGCGCACGCGCAGCGGCCCGCCGCGTGTCGCCTGCCAGCTCGCAGCCAGCTCCAGAGCGGCGTTTGCATCCTCAACAATTCTTCGGCCGTGGGCATAAAGAATTTCACCGGCCGGTGTGAGACTGACGCGCCGCGTGGTACGGTTCAGCAGCCGCACGCCGAGTGCCTTTTCGAGCTCGGCGACCGCGCGGCTGATTGCCACTTTGGGCACGCCCAGAGTCAGCGCCGCCGCGCTGAAACCCTGCAGTTCCGCCACTTTGGCGAAGGCTGCAAGTTGTGCGGGAAGCCAAAGATTATTCATCGGATTCGACCATTATTGTGTCAATATAGAATCAAAGGATGCCTATGTCTACTTCAATGTTTCAGTTCTCTATAGTTCAGATGCTCCAGAACCTGCGCCAGCTCAAAGTCATTCTCGCCAAAGGCCGCGAGTTTGCCGCCGAGAAAAAGCTCGAAGCCGGAGTGCTGGAGAACGCGCGCCTCGCGCCCGATATGTTCGCGCTGCGCAGACAGGTTCACCTGACCGCCGACTTCGCCAAGAACAGCTGCGCGCGCCTCGCCAACGGGTACGAATCAGCGCCCAAATTTGACGACACCGAAACGACTTTCGAGGAGCTCGAAGCGCGCGTGCAGAAGACGATCGACTATCTCGAGACCCTCAAGCCGGCGCAGTTTGCCGGCGCGGAAGAACGGCGCATCGTGGTGCCGTTGCGCACGCGCACCCTCGATCTTACCGGCCTGGAATTTCTGCAGCGCTGGGCGCTGCCGAATTTCTATTTCCATCTGACCACGACGTACAACATCCTGCGCCACAACGCGGTGCCGGTGGGCAAGCAGGACTTCCTGGGACCGGTCTGAACCCGTGGTCATCGAGCAGCGCAAGCTCGGCACGCAAGGCCTGACGGTACCGGCACTCGGCCTCGGCATCATGGGCATGAGCGGGGTCGCAGGGTCGCCGGCCATGTACGGCGAGACCGACGACACCGAGAGCCTCGCGACGATCCACCGGGCACTCGAACTCGGCATCAATTTTTTTGATACCGCCGAGGTCTACGGGCCGGGCCGTAATGAGGAATTGCTCTGCAAAGCGCTCGCCGGTGGCAGGCGGCGCGAGGCCATTATTGCGACCAAGTTCGGCTTCAGGTTCACGCCGGACGGGCGGATCGATGGGGTCGATAGTCGCCCGGAAAATGTGCGGCGGGCACTGGAAGGCTGCCTCAGGCGTCTGGGTACCGACCACGTCGATCTCTGGTATCAACATCGCCTGGATCGCTCGGTGCCCATCGAGGACACGGTAGGCGCCATGGCCGAGCAAGTGCGTGCCGGCAAGGTGCGCTATCTGGGCTTGTCTGAGGTCGGCGTCAGCACCCTGCGCCGTGCCCATGCCGTGCATCCGATCAGCGCCCTGCAAAGTGAATATTCGATCTGGGAGCGCAATATCGAAGGACCGGTGCTCGACACCTGTCGAGAACTTGGAATCGGCATGGTGCCGTACTGCCCGCTGGGCCGGGGCTTTTTGACCGGTACCATCGCCAGTAATGACCTGCTGGCCGAAAGCGACTATCGACGCCAAGACCCGCGTTTCAGCGCCGAGAATCACGAGGGCAATCAACGCGTCCTCGCGGCCTTGCAGGCGGTCGCCGGCCGGCACCACGCCACCACCGCGCAGGTCGCGCTCGCCTGGCTGCTGGCGCAGGGGCGGGACATCGTGCCGATTCCAGGCACCAAGCGGCGCCGTTGGCTCGAAGAAAACACCGCGGCGCTCAAGTTGCGGCTGGGCGCCGAGGATTTGCAGCAGCTGAGCAACGTCGGTGCGGCGGCCGGCGCGCGCTATACGCCCCGGGGAATGGCCTCGATCGATCGGGCGATGTGACATAAAACAGCTAACGGCGCTCCACAGCGCCGTTAGCTGGCGCACAGCTGTTGATGTTAACGGGAGCAGCGTCACAGCGATCCGGCTTTTGTCATGTCAGTCTGCTGGCATGGAACCCAGTCCAAGCGTCGCAACTGCCGACACTCACACGACGATCGATTCGCTCGCCGCGGAGTTCAGAGCCGCTTTGCCGTTGAGTCGCATTGAATCGTTGTCGATTCATGACCGCACTGGCGATCCTGTCTGGATGAGTGGCGATGTGGTCGGGCCCGATGAACATGCGATCGCCATTGAGGCCATTACCGTATTTGAAGTTGAAGGCAGTTGCGCCTTCATCAGCGAGCGCCTGACCCCGGAACTGGGCGCGGCACTTTTTTCGATAGCGTCGCCGCGCGGCGAATTGCATGGCGTGGTGGTGCTGGTTACCGACGCGCAGACTATCGAGGCACTGGGGCCGGCTAAACTTGTTAGCAATAAAGTCCGCTCGATTCTGCAGCGCATGGCGATCGTGATGAAGCCCGCCGCAGCGACCGGAACGCATCGCTCCGTGTCATTGCCGCGACCGCCCAAAGCGCGCGTCGAAGTACCCGCGGTTGCCGAGCCGTCGAAATCAACCATTGAAACACAGCGCGTGCGCGTCGATGCGCTGCGCGCTGACGTGCTCCGAACGGAACCGGCGTTGCGCGGCGAGCGAGTACAGACTACACAGCGCGTCGCCACACTCGCGGTAGCCGCAACCGATTCCCGGACTGACCCGGTGCGCGAAATTTCGCTGCACGTACAACAGCTGATGAAACTGCGTTCCGGTGGCCGGACCCGCCGCTATGAAGTTCTGGTGCGCGCCAAGCACAGTGCCGCGGGCGCGGCCATGGACGAAAGCCTGGTCAAGGCGCTGTCGCTGCGCGAATCTGCCGGCGCAGTCGATCGACTGGTGGTGGCCGAGTTGGCGCGCTGGCTGAAGGCCAATCCGGGCGTTTGGAATTCGGACCCGGCGAGTTTTTCAATCAACCTTTCGTTAGGTTCGCTGCTGGATCCCGAGTTTTCGCGCTACGTTTCGCAGTGTCTGCAGTCATCGGGCGTTGCCCCTGACACCATCGGCTTTGAAATTCAGGAGTCGGCGGCGTTGAAGCATAAGGAAGATGTCGCGCGTTTCATCCAGGAATGCGAAACAGCCGGCTGTTACATCGTGCTCGACGATTTCACCATGCATTCGGACGCCGTTCCCTTCCTGGGATCGCGCGCCGTCCGGGTCGTCAAGGTAGATCCGAAACTGAGCACCGCCGCAATGCATGACCGGTTGTCGCAAGCCATCGTGATTGCGATTTCGCAGGCCTGCAAGGTGTTAGGTCTGCACTGCGTTGCCAAACGCATTGATTCCACCGCGTCCCGGCAATGGCTCGCCGCGGTAGGAATCGATTTTGCGCAAGGCTATGCGCTGGAAGATCCGCGGCCGATTGAGACACTGGTGACGCCGTCAGGCGCCACACAGAAATCGAGCGTTCAGCGTCCCGTGTCCCGCAACTGAGTAGTCTCCAGCCGCGCCACCGTCCTGTCGATGACGCGCAGCGCCGGGACTTTTGATTCGCGTGCCTGTGACACGACCACGCCGCCGCGCATGTGGATGCGCCGCCCGCAGCGTTCCGCCATTTCGCGATCGTGCGTGGAAATCAGGAACGTCGTGCCCGTCTCGCGCTGAATCTCCGACAGCAGTGCGAACACCTGGTCGGCATTTTCCCGATCGAGGTTGCCGGTGGGTTCATCGGCGAGTATCAGCGCTGGCTCGTTCATCAGGGCCCGCGCCACCGCAACACGCTGTTTCTGGCCGCCTGAAAGGCGCGTTGCGCGGTAATTCATGCGATCCCTGAGACCCACGCGGTCGAGCAGCATCGCTGCACGCTCGCGCGCAAACGGGGTCTCGCGGCCAACCCGCCCCGCGTGCGGAAACATCACGTTTTCCACGGCGGTGAAGTCCGGCAGCAGGTGGTGGTACTGGAATATGAAGCCGATCTTGCGGTTGCGAAATTCGGTCAACGCATCCGGAGTGAAACGCGTGAGGTCCTCGCCCAGCATCTGCAGGCTGCCCGACGTCGGCCGCATCAGCGTGCCGAGTATCGTCAGCAAGGTACTCTTGCCGCTGCCGCTCGGACCTAACAACGCGACCATTTCGCCGCGCTCCAGCGTGAAGGTCACGCCTTTGAGGACCGGGGTCTCGAAGTCCTTGTCGATGAAAACCTTGTGCAGGTTCTGCACATCGAGCAGCGACTGGGGCATGTTGATGGGCAAATTACTCATTGTGAAATCGCCTCGACCGGGTCGATGCGGGAGGCCGAACGCGCCGGCCAGAAGGCCGCGATGATGCTGGCGGCGGCGGCCAGCAGCAGCGCGGATTGGTACTGCCCTAACGCGGGTTCCACGGGCAATTTGCCGCCGCTCGGGGTGGTGATGCCGGCGACCAGCACGCTGAAGCCGAAGCCCGCCAGGCAGCCGATCACTGAGCCGATGATGCCGATCAGCGCGCCCTGCAGCATGAAGACGCTGAGCACAAAGCGCTCCGACAGGCCGAAGCTGCGCATGATGCCGATCTCGGGCCGACGGCGCATGGTTGTCAGCAACAGGGCGCTGGCGACGCCGACCACGATGGTGATCAGCGTGAACATCTTGATGATGCTGCCCGAGCTACCCTGGCCTTCCAGCGCCTCGCGCAGACGCTGGTTCTTGTCCATCCAGGCGGAAACCTCGAGGCCCGTGCCGTTCGCAATCTGGCGCGCCAGCTCGCGTGCGGCATAGATATTTTCGAGTTTCAGTTCGATCTCGCTGAGACCCTCAGGAAGGTCGAATAGTACCCGGGCGGTTTCCAGATTGACGTAGCCAAGACGCGCATCCAGCGAGTCGACGCCGGTCGTGTAGATGCCACGCACCGTCAAGGTCCGTTCGCGGCCCTGGTCGGACTGCACGAACACCGGCTGGCCAACACCGAGCCCGAGGTCGGTGGCAAGCTTGCGGCCGATCAACACGTCGTTGAGTCCGAGGCGCGGCTCGCCCGCGATGATGCTGTCATTGACCGGTGCAATGGCAGACAGGCGCGATGGTTCGACACCTTTGAGCGTGACTGGCATGGTCATCTGGCCGCGCGACACCAGGCCGGTGCCGAGAATGTTCAGCGACATCGCGGTAACGCCAGGCAGGTTCTCAACGCTGTCAGCTATCGTGCGCCACTGCTTGATCTGCGCGCGCCGATCGAGCGAGCGCTGGGTTGCGGTCAGGCGTTCCGCGCCATCGGCCGATTTCAGCCTGGCCGGCGTGGGCTTGGCTGGCTCGATGATTACGTGCGCCGAGCTGCCGACGACGCGCTGGATCTGGAATTCCGCCAGGCCATTGATCAGGGCAGCGTTGAACGTGAAAACGGTGACCGCAATTGCCACGCCGCCGATCAGCAGCGCTGACTGCACGCGGTTGGACAGCAGGTAGCGCAGTGCGACCTTGAGTTCAAATCGCACGGCGGGCCTCGCTGCCGCGCGGGCGGTCGCCCGGGGGTAATTTCGCGAGATCGGTTACTGCAACCACGCGCTTGCCGATGAGTTCGCCACGGGGCGTCAGCAACAGGGTGTCGCCGGACTTGAGGCCTCTCTCGACGATGACCCGTTCGCTCGGCCATTCGATGAAGCTAACAGGGCGCGACTCGACTACGCCCCGGTTGACCACCAGGACCCGCGCCGACGATTCCCGGCCGAGGATCGCGCTGCGCGCCACGGTTACCGCGCTGCTACGCTTTTCGATGATCAGGTTGATGTCCGCGGTCACACCGGAGCGCAAGTCAGCAACCGGTGTGTCGAGGCTCAGGCGTATTTTGGCGCCGCCGGTGCGCGGGTCGACCTTGGGGGCAATGTAATTCACGCGCGCCGACATTGGCTGATCCCGTCCGGTGATCTGGACGTCGGCGGGCATGCCAACCTTGATTTCGCTCAGGTACTGTTCATCGACTTCGGCTTCAATCTCGACATCCGTCAGCGGCGCGAGCTCATAGATCACGGTTTGCGTGCTGACGACCTGGCCACGATCGACCGGGCGGGCGAGCACGATGCCGTCGACCGGCGCATACAGCG
>JANLTW010000173.1:0-7532 GCA_031363155.1 Gammaproteobacteria bacterium
AATTCTTGGGCATAGCGGCAACTTTCGGAGCAAATGCAAGGCGGTTGCACGAGCCTGTCACGGCGCGCGCACGGAATCAAGAAACGACGTAGCGCTTCACTGCACCGAGAACTGTATCGGGCGCTATTCGACAACCTTGAATAGCTGGCCCGGCTTTGGGGTGCCGCCCGGGTAGACGCCGTTAATCAACTCCAGCTCTTCACGCTTGTAGCGCTCTACCGGCATGGCGTCCGCGTAGCTCGACAACTGCGTGCCGTCCCTGGCTTTCTCTATTTTGATGCGAAACGGCTCCGCCAGCGGGAACTCGGAGGGCTTCAGACCCCGCAATGTCTGCGCAACGCTCTGGATCAGGCCGTCAACCTCTGGCACGCCGTTGCGCGAGGCCTTGCTGGAGCCGTAGAAGATAAAGAAACCATCGCCACGCTGGATCGCAATGAATCGCATCGGGCCGACGCCCTGGTCAAGTGGTGAGCCATTGCGGCTCAGCGTCGTATACCCCTGCATGCCATTGGACTCGAACGCCTCACCGCCTGAAAACGACAGTCCCTTCGCGAATTGCAGCAGCGCTTCGCGCGGCGTCATCGGCTTCTTCGGATCTTTGGGCACCAGCTCCATGATCAGGAACGCATCTTTGGCGGGCGTATACGCGACCACCTTGTCGGGGCGATTCTCGACTGTCCACGCTCTGGGAAAGGCAAGCGTGATACCAAGCGGCTCGTGATACATGCGATTTTCGCGCAGCACGCCCTGGGCCTTGCTGGAGCCAAAGGCGATGCCCTCGATTCTGCGCAGATATTCATCGCGGCGATCAACCCCGCCGCCGTCCGCGCTGCTGCCAGCGCGCGCGGCGCCTTTGGCCGCCTGGATCGCGCGGGAATCAGGCGCCGGGTGGGTAGACAGCAGGCCGTGATAGATCTGCGGCTCACGGCCTTCGGCGCGCGCCCGTTCCAGCTCAAAGCGTTCGCCATCCTTGAACATCTTGAACACGTCGCCCATCGACTCGGCGCGATAGCCGGCACGGGTGAAATAGGTCAGACCCAGGCGGTCCGCCTCCATTTCCTGTGAACGACCGTAGCCGCGAAATCCGGCGATGGCGCCAAGATTGGCCAGGTCCGAAACCGCCTGGCTGCCCGTGGCCACGGCCGCTCCGGCGGCCAGCACCTGCGCAAGGATTCCGGCGGTCTGCTGTTTCTGCGGGTGCCGTCCGGTGACATGGCCGATCTCGTGACCTAACACCGCCGCCAGTTCGGCTTCGCTGTTGAGGCTGACTAACAAGCCGCGATTGACGTACACCCGGCAGCAGCCGGTGGTGAAGGCGTTGATGCCTTCTTCATCCAATACATAGAATTTGAAATCGGCGCCGGGCAAATCACTGACCGCCGATACCCGCCGGCCCACTTCATTGACGTAGTCCTGGATGGACTGATCGTCATAGAGCCCGATCGCCTTGACGATTTGTTCGTGGTTACGCTTGACCGAGGACGGTTCCTTGGCCGTCTTCGGGGCGGTTTTTGGATCGGCCGCGACCGCAGTGAAGGCCAAAACGCAGCCAACTACCGCAGTCAGCGCGCTGCGGCGGAAAAATCGCCAATCCATGCGGTTCATGGCACTCTCTGACCTCCAAAGCCCCAAGGACTTGGAGAGTACCAGCAAGGATGAAGTTCCGGCATGACGCCGGAGCGCGGTTACCGCGCGGCGGCGGCCGCGTATTTCTTGCGGAACTTGTCGACGCGGCCCGCGGTGTCGACCATCTTCTGCTTGCCCGTATAGAAAGGGTGGCAGGCAGAGCAAACTTCGACGCTCAGATCCTGGCCCATGGTCGAACGGGTTTCAAAGCTGTTCCCGCACGAGCAGGTAACTTTGATGACCTTGTAATCAGGATGGCCAGAGGTTTTCATGGAAGTGCCAGGTTGGGATCGTCTGCGGGGGCGCGAAGTCTAGCGATGCGGCCGCCAACGCTCAAGGGGCAAAGGCCCGGGCTATCCACATTTTCTGTGGATAACTCTGTGAGTAAGGGCGCAACCTAACTGAAATATCCGCTGCGGGACTGCATTTCTGTATTTGTGAGCATAATTTGACCAGGCATATTTATATTTATAAATCAATAAGTTGCACAGGCTTCATGCCCTAACGCGGGCATTGTTGAACGTAATACCCTCATTCGCTCACCCTTGTACCCGACTGTGCATAAGGCATTGTTAGCTCCGCCAACTGGAGCCGATCCAGATCGCTCGTAAGCCCTTGTTGGGCCACATGATTTCCCGCCACCCGCGCCCGGCGGGGGCCGCGGACTGACTAACAGAGCTGTATCAGCCCCGTGCGGCGGGCAAGAAACCGACCAGCGCATCATTCAGAAAATCGAAGCCGCGGGGGGTCGCGCAGTGCCGCTCATCCGGCGTCGACATCAGCAGGCCCGTCTGCACCCCGTGCTCCCAGGCGGTCGCCACGGTCGCCCAATCGAGTCCGGTGCGACTGCAAAATTCCGCGGTGGTAAACCCACCTGACAAACGCAGCCCGTTCAACATGAACTCGAACGGTATTTGCGGCGTAACGACGTTGGTGACCGTCAGCGCCTCGACCGCGGTGCTCATATAGCGTCGCGGCTCGCGGGTCTGCTGCGTGCGCAGGATCCCCTCCGCGGTGGTCAGCTTGCCGTGTGCGCCCGCGCCGGCGCCGAGATAGTCGCCATACAGCCAGTAATTCAGGTTGTGCCGGCAGCGGCGTCCGTCGCGCGCATAGGCGGACACTTCGTAACGGCTGAAGCCCTCGCTGGCTAACAACGCATGGCACTGCTGCAACATGGTCGCGATGTTGTCGTCATCGGGCAGCGGCGGCGGATCCGCGGCGAAGGGCGTGCCGGGCTCCATGGTCAGCTGATAGTGCGACAGATGCGCTGGCCGCAGCGCCAGTGCCGCCGCAACATCCGCAACAGCAGCGGCCACACTTTGTTCCGGCAGGCCGTACATCAGATCGAGATTGAAGTTTTGCAAACCGGCGGCATGCAATTCCTCCGCCGCACGGCGGGCATCGGCGGCGGAATGAATGCGCCCCAGTCGTTTCAGCTTCGCATCGTCGAAACTCTGCACGCCTAACGACACGCGATTGATGCCCGCCTCGCGATACGCCTGGAAGCGGCCCCGTTCCAGCGTGCCCGGGTTGGCCTCCATCGTGACTTCGACCGCGTCGGCGAGCCGGAAATTGCCGCGCAGGAAATCCATGACCCGGGCCATCGCGTCCGGGGAAAAAAGGCTGGGCGTTCCGCCACCCATGAAAACGCTCACCACCGGGCGTTGCACCGCAAAACGCTCGCATTGCGCCGCGAGATCAGCCAGCAGGCTGTCCACATAGCGCTGCTCGGGCAACTGCGCTTCCTTGTTAGCAAAGGAATTAAAATCGCAATAGGGGCACTTGCTCACGCACCACGGGAAGTGCAGGTAGATCGCGAGCGGAATGTCCTGCGGATTCATCTGAGGCCCGCAGCAAGCAACGCGCCCAGCGCCTGGCCGCGATGACTGCGCGCGTTCTTGATTCCGGCCGGCAATTCCGCCGCCGTCGATCCGCTCGCAAGGTCGACGAACACCGGGTCGTAGCCGAAGCCGCCGGTGCCACGCGGCGCGGCCGCGATGTAGCCCTCCCATGCGCCATGCGCCAGTTGCGGCGCAGGATCATCAGCCGCCCGCACCAGGGCGATGACGCAGCGAAAGCGCGCGCGCGTGGTTTCCGGGCCAAAAACAATTTGCAGTGCGCGCAGATGAGCTAACAATTTGACGATATTCGCCGCATCATCACCATGTCCGCCGGCATAGCGCGCGGAATGCACGCCGGGCGCGCCATTGAGCGCGTCGACTTCCAGGCCGGAATCATCCGCCATCGCGGGCAGTCCGCTGATGGCGGATGCATGGCGCGCCTTGAGGATGGCGTTTGCGGCGAAAGTCGCGCCGGTTTCCTCGGGCGGCTCAATGCCGAGCTGCGCCTGCGTAACGAACGTGATACCTAACGGCGCCAGCAATTGGGTAAATTCCCGCAGTTTGCCGCGATTGCTACTCGCCAGCACTACACGCATGTCGGGCCGCCGCGTCTACGCGTCCTGCAGGGACATATTCTGCAGCGCAAACAATTCGCCAATCGCGCTCGCACCGATGTTCAGCATCTGGTCGAGTTCGTGGCGGCGAAATGCGTGGCCTTCGGCCGTGCCCTGCAACTCGATGAAGCCGCCGCCGTTATTCATGACCACGTTCATATCGGTTTCGGCCTGCGAATCCTCGCGATAGTCGAGATCCACCATCGGCACGCCGGCAATGATTCCGACCGATATTGCGGCGACCTGGCCGTGCAGGGGCGAGGCCGCGAGCCGGCCGGCCTTGATGGCGCCCTGGCAGGCATCCACCAGCGCGATATAGCTGCCGGTGATCGCGGCGGTGCGGGTGCCGCCATCGGCCTGCAGCACATCGCAATCCAGGACCACGGTGCGCTCACCGAGCGCACGCATGTCGACGATCGCGCGCAGGCTGCGGCCTATCAGCCGCTGGATTTCCTGAGTGCGGCCGCTTTGCCTGCCCTTGGCCGCCTCACGATCGCTGCGTGTGTGGGTGGCGCGCGGCAGCATGCCGTATTCCGCTGTTAGCCATCCCTGCCCCTTGCCGCGCAGAAATCCGGGTACGCCCTCGGTAAGGCTCGCGGTGCAAAGCACGCGCGTATCGCCAAACTCGACCAGCACCGATCCTTCGGCATGTTTGGTCCAGTGACGCATGAAACGAACCGGCCGCAGCGCGTCGTTGGCGCGGCCCTGGTGCCTGTCCGGCATAAAATCTCCCCGAGTTCTGTTAGCTTGCGCTTAACCAGCGCAGCGCAGCCGCGCTGGAATTGTCGCTGCCAGATCCGTTAGCCACGACGGCTTTTTCCAGCAGCTTTGCAAGATTATCACGCAGCGGGCGCCCGGCGGGCTCAAGGCAGGCCAACAGGTCGCGCGGATCAAGGCCGCCCCAGACGCCATCCGAGCACACCATCAGCGTGTCGCCGGCCTGTACGCGCCGGCCTGCGACTATGGTCATTTCCGGCAGCAAGGGCTCCCCGCCCAGACAACTTTCGACGTAGTTGCGCATCGGGTGGGCCTGCGCCTGCTGCGCGGTAATGACCCCCTCGCGGATCAGGAACTCGACGTGGCTGTGATCGCGGGTGCGCTCCAGCAACTCCCGGCCGCGGCAGTGGTAAACGCGGCTGTCGCCGACGTGGGCCCAATACGCCATGCTTCCCTGCACCAGACAGACGGCGCAGGTGGCGCGGGCCTTCTGGTCCAGCGGCACGCCCGCACCCAGAGCGACCACCGCCTCATGCGCGGCACCGATCGTTAGGTGCAAAAACCCGAGCGGATCCAGCAGCGGCTGACGGGTATGCCAGAACGTTTCCACGATCTGCTTGGTGGCAATCTCGGCGGCCCTGGCGCCATCCGCATGCCCCCCCATACCGTCGACCACGACCAGCAACGCGCTGTCGTCGGACACGGCCGCGGCGCAACGATCCTGGTTTTCGTCGCGGCCGCCAATGAGACTCAGTTCTGAAAAATCGACGCGCATTGCGCTCCAGACGGGGTTTTCGACGACGATGCGATAAACTGACCGCGCTTTATAGCACCAGAAATGGCGCCTCCAGTATGGCGCGGTTGGCAATTTTTACCAAAGTCACATGATCAACAGCATGACCGGTTTCGCGCGGCGCGATGCGAGCGGCCCCTGGGGCGAGCTCAGTTGCGAATTGCGCAGCGTCAATCATCGCTTCCTGGAAGCATCATTCCGGCTGCCCGAGGAACTGCGCTCGATCGAACCGGCGTTGCGTACCTTGTTAGCTCAGCAACTGCGGCGCGGCAAGGTGGACTGTAACCTTTACTGGCGTGCGCCGGCCGGAGCCGCAAGCGCGCTCGACATCGACGCCGATACGCTGCAGCGTCTGCTCGTGGCTGTCAGAGCGGTGAGCAAATCGGCCGGCCTGTCCACGGATCGTGTCAATCCGCTCGACCTGTTGCGCTGGCCCGGCGTGGTGCGCGAAACCAGGACCGACGCAACCGAACTGCAGGCTGCCGCACAACAGCTGCTTGAGGCAACCACGCGCGACCTCGCGGACGCACGGGCGCGCGAAGGCGCACGGCTCGGTGAATTGTTGCTGCAGCGCTGCGATGTGCTCAACCAGCTGACGGCGCAGGTGCGCGCGCGCCTGCCGGAAATCGCAGCGCGGGTGCGCAGCCGGTTGCAGGAGCGCGTTGCCGAGCTCGGCGCCGGCGTCGATCCGCAGCGGCTCGAGCAGGAGCTGGTGATGCTGCTGCAGCGCCTGGATGTCGCCGAGGAGCTCGACCGTCTCGCCGGGCACCTGGCCGAAGTTCGCCGCATCATGACTGCGCCCGAAGCCGCGGGGCGCCGCCTGGATTTCCTGATGCAGGAACTGAATCGCGAAGCTAACACGCTGGCGTCCAAATCCCAGGATCTCGACACAACGAGGATGTCCGTCGAGATGAAGGTCAACATCGAGCAGCTGCGTGAGCAAGTCCAAAACATCGAGTAAGTTGACAGGCAGCGCATGAGCCGCCGCAGCCGTTTGTTCGTGGTCGCTGCGCCTTCAGGAGCCGGCAAGTCCACACTGGTCAATGCGCTCCTCGCCCGCGAGCCCGGGCTGCGCTTGTCGGTGTCGCACACGACCCGGCCCATTCGACCTAACGAACAGGATGGCCGGGAGTATTACTTCATTCCGGTGACCGACTTTCAGGCATTGGTACAGCGCGGCATGTTTCTCGAGCACGCCCAGGTGTTCGACAATTACTACGGCACGTCGAAACAGCAGCTCGAGGACCAGCTGGCCGCCGGCTTTGATGTGATCCTCGAAATCGACTGGCAGGGCGCACGCCAGGTGCGCGCCGCAATTGCGGACTGCGTCACCATCTTCATCCTGCCGCCGTCACGGACGGCCCTGGAAACCCGCCTGCGCAATCGCAAGACCGACAGCGAGGCGGTGATCGCGCGGCGCCTGGGCGATTCCGTGTCCGACATGAGCCATTGCCGGGAATTCGACTATATCGTTGTCAATGATGACTTCGAGCCGGCAGTCTGCGACCTCCAGATCATCATGCGGGGCGGGCCAAAGGCGGGCGATCTGCGGGCCGGCAGGCCGGAGCTCGCGCCTTTATTGCGCGATCTCGTATACTGATCGGCCCAACCAGGACCCCCTATATGGCACGCGTAACGGTCGAAGATTGTCTGCAGAACGTCGATAACATTTTCAACCTGGTGCTGCTCGCTGCCCAGCGCGCCCGCCGCCTGGCCAATGGCGCAGAGCCCACCGTGCCCTGGGAAAACGACAAGTGCACCGTGGTCGCCCTGCGCGAAATTGCCGAAGGCAACATCACCCCGGAAATGCTGGCCGAACCGGAACCGGTACCCGAGCCGCCCCCGGTCATCGACCCGATGATCCTCGATAACGAGGGCGGCCTGCGCGCGCCGCAATTCGGACTCGGTGACTAGGGACCGCAAGAACCCTAAGGCACTATG
>JANLTW010000017.1:0-72138 GCA_031363155.1 Gammaproteobacteria bacterium
GCCGCGCCAACTACTCAAGAAGTGTAGGGTATTTCTTGATGCGTGCTTCCTGCACTACTTTTTCGGTCAGCTTCCACGAATCACCATCAAGCCTAGTGATTAGCGCAGCCCAGACTTGGTTGAATGCCGCAAGCGCGTCTGCATCTTTGTAACGAATCCCGATCGGCAGCAATGGTTCGACGTCCTCCGTTAGACTGCCAGTTAACTTCTCCAGCATTCTCTGCTCGGCAATCGCGCGGGAGATCCGCTTGCCCTCGTGCGCCAAATAGTGCTCGAAGCACGCGATCAACCTATCGGGCTCCATGCGGAGTTGCCGGAGGCCTGCGTTCAGATCGAATAGATCACGACTCTTGCGTCGTTGTAGCAACGCCCGCAGCTTTGTGCCAAACAACTCTTCCGGCTCGAACGAGGCGATGTCGGTTCGACCCACATACCAGCTACTACTTACCGCAAACGGATACTTTTTTATGCCTAACAGATTGGCATGCTCGCGCGTATTGATCTCAATCGTCAGCTTTAGCTCGCTGCTGGCTGCGGTCTCGGGCGCGAATCGAAACACCAAGTGCATCGAGTGCTCCGCTTGGCGTGTTCGACAACGTCCGAGCCAGGACAAGCACTCGCGCAAGGCATCCACCGTGTCACCGATGCCAGCCCGCTGCGTCTGCACAAGATCGATGTCTTCCGAGTATCGCAGCGGTTGTTTGAACAGGAGTTTGTGGATGGCTGTACCGCCCCGAAAGGCAATCTTGCCGTGCAATGCCGGCGCATTGAACAGGTCGCAAAGTGCGCGGCAAATGATCAAGTCCTGTTCAATCTGCCGCATTTCGGGCCACGGGGCCTGTGCGCGCCATTCTTTAATGTAAGCGACCGGAATCATGCGTCGATTTGCACGCGCGTATTGATCACAAGCTTCCATTTGGAATTGCGGTCGTTAGGCGCCGAGAGCGACTCGGACAGGCGCATTACCGACGGGTCCAAGGTTTTTGCGGACTTGGCCAGTCGTGCAAACGGCGCTAGCGCTTTTGCTTGGCGTACATGTCCTGCGAGCTCCAACAGGTATCCCAGGCGGCGAACCGCTGAGTTTTCATAGAACACCGCAGCCTCTGCCAATTTTCTGGGAGAGGCCGTAGCGCCGAGGTCGCTGGCGATTTGTGCAACACCTGAAATGCCGGCAGACCTGTGAAAATATCGAGCACAATCCAACAGCGTTAGCTCCACACCCGCGATCTTGGCAAAACCCGCATCACTCTTTAGGTGACCGACCCATTGGGGTAAATTGACTCGAGCAAAAGCCTTTGGTGTCTGATAAATAAAGTGCAGGCGATGACGACCAATCTCGAACGCGCGAAGTTGTTTAGGTACAATCACTTGAAAGACCATCGCTGCCTGGTGCGAAGCACCGTGGAATGCGGCCGCGCGGAGCAAGGAAATGCGGTAGTCGATTCCTTGATACTTCATCAGCGAATCTATCCAGCGTTCAGGATCTGGCGCGCCAGCAGCCCAATCTTCTGGCTGCAGAATCAGGTAGAAGCCGTGGCGTGGGCTGGCGAGTCGGCGCTTCTTGATTTGGCGCGTGAGGGCAGCGGCGAAAGCCGCCGCCGATAGCCTAACGACCTTCGCGGCGTCCTCTCGCGTGCAGTACCCGCGGCCGCGAGCAAGCTGGTTATCGAGATATTGGTCTAAAGAGGGCATGCCCAATCATATTCAAAAATATACAAAAAGCAATGATTTTTGCATATGATTAGGAATCGCAGACAGCAGTGCTGCGGCGAAGTTAACTCGGCCAGTGATAACTAGACTGCTTTGAGTGATGCGTTACTTGGGAGCCCCCGGCGCTGGAAGCAAAAAAACTCAGCGGGTAATTCAGCGGGTAAACCACAGGTCGAAATTCAAAACCGCTTTGTGTTTCAATTACTTGGAGCAATTGTTCGAGTCCTCTCCCGGGACTCGAACTACCAAAAACGCGCTGACTTATTGATTTTACAGGCAATTTATGGCGCAGCGAGCGGGGGTCGAATAGGCTATCTAACTGGTTGTTTTTGTTATTAATCAGTTTCTGAAAAATCCGCTCGGACCCGAATTGTACCCCCTTTGGCAGTGCCGAAAATTAGCAGAAAGCGCGGTCCGCGCCCGCTCCACTGACGGCGATCGCTGCGTAGGCCCGCCATGAGTTGCCCATCCAAAGTCGATGAGCTCAGTGATGCACCAGAACCCGTGTCAGGACCTCGGATCAATAATTTCGGCAAGCGCCCGATATCGATCGGACCGATCGTCGAGCTGAGGTCTCGCGCCCCTGTTGTCGAACAACATGACCTGCTCGCCCTCTGCACTCGGCCAGGCGGGTCGGCGTTTGGGTGCCGGTCGACCACTGCGCGCAAATTCGACCCAGTAATCCATCGCGGCGTCGGACACCGCTTGGTCGCGCACCTGCATTTTCCACCGTGCCGTGTCGAGCGTGCCAAAAACGTAGGGCAGATCGCCGCTGTGCGGCAGGCCCTGTAGAGTCAGTGCCGCCTCATCAGGCAGCGTGGCGAAGCGGTAACGATAGGCCGGGTGCTTGTTAGCGAGATGGATGTCAGCAAGGGTGTGCATCATCGCTGCAAAGGTAAAGTCGCTGCTCAGACTCTGATCGAGCCCGTCCTGGCCACCGTACACAGGCAAAAGTGTCGCTTCTTCGTCCGGGTGAATAAAAGATCGCATGACGGTCCGAAACTGGGAACGTATGTCAGGCGGCAACTTGGGCGTTTCCTGACTGGTCGCGCCCACCATCAGCGGCACCGGAGCCATGCGCCCCTTGCGCAACGAGGTCCAAAGGTCTTCGACAATGTATTTTCCATCGATCGCCGGGATTGCGCCGCTGACACCGTGCAGCGGCAGTGATTGCAGCTGCTGCGTGGTCAGATTTCGCAGCGCGGCGACGTCGGTAACCTCGACACCAATTGCCTGCAGCGCGGCGACACCATCTGCCTCTGCGGAATTGCGCCCATCCGGCGCTCGCTCCGCGATGCGTGGATACGAACCCCGGTAGTAGCCAGACTGCACGATCGCGCGATGAAATAGCCCTCGCGCCGCGGGACTGACCAACAGAGCTTCGACCGAAAAAGCGCCCGCCGACTGACCAAAGATGGTTACGCGTGAGGGATCGCCGCCAAACGCACGGATGTTTTTTTGCACCCACTGCAGCGCGGCGACCTGGTCCATAAACCCATAGTTTGCAATGCGTCCGTCATCGGCGGCCTCGCGCGTCAGCGCCGGGTGTGCAAAGAACCCGGGGTAGCCGATCCGATAGCTGATCGATACCAGCACGACACCGCGGCGTGCTAACGCGGCGCCATCTGTCGTCGCAATCGAGGTCGCACCTCTGACGAGTGCCCCGCCGTAAATCCACAACATGACCGGCAACAGTCCTTTCGGCCTGACCGGGCGCCAAACGTTGAGGTACAGGCAATCCTCGCTGATGGGTGCGCCCAGGGCCGGGGACGACGCAGTTCGCGCGGCCGGCTGCAGACAAGCGCTACCGAACTCTGTGGCGGCGCGGACACCGGACCAGGGCTGCACAGGCTGCGGCGCACGCCAGCGCAGCTGCCCGACCGGTGGCGCTGCAAAAGGGATACCCTTGAAGCTAACAATATTGCCTGCGACAACGCCCCGCAGGCGCCCGCTGCCGATGCGGGCAAGATCGGGGGGCGTGGCAGCAGCGACTGCAGCGACGCTGGCCGCAATGACGAGAACAATGCTTGTTAGGCGATGCATCAATACCCCCGGTCCTTGTGATAGACACGCGGACATTGATGGTAGGCGAGTTCGACGGATTGGATTTGCCTCTGGAACGCCTATTTCCAGATATGGCCAGTTCATGAACATGGCGTCATTCCAGGTCTTGCCGCCGTCGCGCCAAAACAGACTCAGAATCACTGCCGGTCATGCTCGCGTGATCGGCAGCGACTACGCGCCGGCATTGTTCGGCGCAAAAGAATTGTGATTCAGGACGCCCGCATCGCCTGTGGCTCTGGAGCAACCGACTGCCAGCTCACCTTCGCGGCCACCGTCCGCAACGCCGGCAGAAATTTTGCCACCGCCACTTTGACCGGCACTGCGGATTCAGCGAAGCGAACTGTCAAGGCCGCCGATCGTTCCGCATCAATCTGCACAGGAACCGACAACCCGACCATATTGGTGTGACGGCACAACCAGTAGAAATCCGCAAAGCCACGACGCCTGACGAGATTAAGCGTTTCCTCGACGGCGGACCTCGTCCAGCGCTTCTGCGCCGGCCGCTCGCAGCTGCTGCGGATCGCGCGATCCAGGATCGGCGCGCAAACATCGTGCGGAACCGACGACAACCATGCCAGGCCCGCAGCGCATTGCAGCAACGGAATCGATTTCCCGGGCAGCAATTTCTCGACTGCGAGCGGACTGACGTAGTCAGTGGACGCCTCGACCTGCATCTGTGGATCGTCGACATTCAGCAGTGGAGTGGCAAAATGCATTGGCCAGCCGACCTTGGGGCCCAACTCGGCGAATTCGTCACGCACCGATGCGGTCGCCCTGGCGATGGGATCAAAGCCGCTCGACAGAGCTAACACGCGCCGGTGAGAAAAAAACCGACCGGTTGCCTCGTCGCGATAGACGAAACCATTTTGCTCAAGGGTGCGCAGTGTGCGATGGGTGGTCGTGCGCGGCAGGCCGCAGCGCAGCGCGATGTGAGCGAGAATCATGCCGGGCCAGCGATTGACCGCCTCGATAATGCGCAGGCCTTTCAGTAGAGACTTGGTGTCGTTGTCGGCACTGGAAATCTTCCGGATCAGCGTTGTATCAACCGAATCTTGGTACTGCGTGGCCAAGGCTAGAGCCTCCAGACTTACCGTGACGACGAACCTACCATCTTGACTGGCTAGTGGTACGGCAACGGATGAGCTTACTGAGCCTGTAATTCCAATACTGGAATTAGTCATCTGAACAGGTTCGGATCGCAGTGCAAATATAGTGCGCAATCACTGCGAGCATGTCGCTGTGAAATTTGCGGCGGCGCACAACCCAGATCAGCGCGCGCGCTGACCACAGCTTGCGGAGGCCTGGCGTCATGAACTCGCGACCGTTGCATCCTGTCACACATGAGCACATCGACACCTATCGTCGCGATGGTGTTGTCTTCATACGTGGAATGCTCGACGCCGAGTGGATTTCAACAATGCAGGCGGCGATCGACAAGGTGATCGCCGAACCCAAGCAATACGGAATCCTCGGTCCTTCCCACGGGGCGATGACTTCAGTGTGCTTCATGTCGCGTAACGCGGGTGCATTTCGCGACTTTGCGTTGCGCTCACCGATCGGCGAAGTCGTTGGGCGCGTGATCGGTGCGAATGCGATTCGGCTGTATCACGATCATTTGTTTGTGAAGCCGCCGAGCTCGCCCAAGATCATGGCCTGGCACTGCGACGAAACCGCGTGGCCGGTGGTCGGCGAAATGGCACCTAACATCTGGACCGCGTTTTCACCCGTCAACGCGACCAACGGGCGCGTCGAGTACCTGGCCGGCTATCACCGCTACTGCATCGAGCACGGCATCAAGTTCGGCTTTCGGGCCGATCAGGCTAACGGCGTTTGCCCGGATTTCGAAAAGCTGCGCGCGGATCCGCAATTTGCCTTTCGCGTCGTTTCCTTCGACATGGAGCCCGGCGATGCGGTCGTGTTTCATCCGCATACGCCACATTTTTCCAAAGGCAACGCTTCGAGCGATGTGTCGCGCATCGGACTCGCGGTGCGGGTTTTCGGCGATGATGTGCGCTGGTATCCTGGGCCGTACAAGGCACCCATCCCTGGTGTGACCAACATGCCGGAAGGCGAAGCCCCTGATGGCGAGCTCTTCCCCGTTATCTGGCAACGGACGCTTGACGCCGGCCAGCGCTCTGCATCACCCCGTACGTCCAGCCGCGTACGCTCATGAAGCCGGGTGATACGCGACCCATCGATTGATCGTCATGTCGTAACGCCAACTCGGTGAGTCGCGATTTCCCGTCGCTGGCACCGTCGAGACAATAAACCTTGCTCATTCACGCGATCCCTGCGCCTGCCAATGCAGACCGCGCCCGGAGTTGTTCCAGAGTATCAGCCGTCAGCTTGTATCGTGACATGGCTAACAACGATGCCAGCTGCACGACGAACGGAATGACAGACACGCATAGGTAGATGCCGAGCACTGCGCCTGCCGGTTGCGCTGCGATTCGCCCCTCGGTAGCCGCCACATAGCCCATGGCCCCGAGCAGCAATCCGATCAGAGCTGCGCCGAGCGCGCCGGCCGCCTGCTCGACAAAAACAAACACACCCGTAAACACACCTGCCCGGTTCTGGCCCGCCGTAAGCTGGTCAAATTCCAGGACATCGGGCAACATCGCCTGCATGAACAAAAAAGTACCACCACCCGCAATGCCGATGAATGCTGCACGCGCAAAGATCAGCGCCACGGGTTCGGTCGGCGTCGCAAACCACCACGACAGGTGCCCCAGCCCGTAGGCCAATCCCGCCACCATGAAGCCGCTCTTTTTTCCGGCCACGCGCGCGATGCGCAACCACAACGGCTGCGAGACAACAACTGCCAGCGATTGCAACATGAGAAACGTGCCAAGCCAGGCGTCGGACGTCTTGAGCACATGCTTGGTGAAATAAGCAAACGTCGTGATGCTGCAGGCCAGTACGATGAAGTACAGAAACTTGGCTATTAGCAGCCACAGAAAAGGGCGATTGGCAACTGCCAACCGCCACTGGTCGCGCATTTTGATTTGTGGTGCCTCGGGTCGCACTGGTCGCGGTGCATCGCGAATCATCCAGACGCAGAGAATCGTCGTCACGACCGCGACTATGGCAATCAAAATCGCCACCTTGGTGTGGCCCGCACGCGTAGCGCCCCAGTGTGCGAGCAGCATCGGCGCCACACCGAGACCCAGGGTCGTGCCGGCGGACGAACACAGCACCCGAATCGACATCATCTGCGTACGGCCGTGATAGCTGCCCGCCATTTCAGCCGGCATTGCAAGATACGGAATCATCAGAATCGAATAGGTGGTCGCGAACAGCAGCATCATGATCATCATGTAGACCAGCAGTCCGGTCCTGCCAGCGACCGGCGCTGCGAAAGCCGCCACCAGCACCAGGGAACTCAAAATCCCACCGGCGAGGATCCACGGCAATCGATGTCCCCAGGGCGTGCGGATCCGGTCGCTGAGTCGGCCAATGAAGGGATCGACGACAGCGTCCCACAACTTCGCAACTGCGAACAATGACCCCGCGAATGCCGCAGCGATGCCCAGCGTGTCGGTCATGAATCGCAACAGCAAAACATTCGCAGTTACACTGAGCGCACTGCCCGGCAGCGATCCAAGACCCCAACCAATCCGCACTCGCCATGAGCTTTCGCTCACGGCGCCGATCCGTCACCACCTAACAAAACGTTCGCAGGATTGGCCGCCGTTGAATCACAATGCTCAGTCCTGGCAATCTGAACCGAGACGCTGAAGCACCCGTCCGGGCCAGCGCCGGACCGATGACCGCCGCCGGTACAGTCCTCGGCAAATAAAATGTCGCCCGGACCAAACGACCAGCTCGAACCGTCCTTCAGCTGCACGACCAGGGTCCCAAAGATCGGAATCAGGTAGTTCGGCTGATTGGCGATGTGAAAGTCCATCATAAACCCGGGCGCGATCGTGCCGATCGTGACCCGCTCCGCGGGTCGTCGCAGCAACCTGGCCGTCGCTACAACACCCAGCCGCGGCACGGGGACCGCGCGAATCAATGATGCGCCGTCCGCACCGGTATACATGTGAAAGACACGCCGCGCCCAGGGCGCCGCGGACGCGCGCGCGGGACCCTTGGTAGCGCTGTTCATGTGCGCACTTGCGAGTGCGCCGAACAAGCCGCCCAGTATTACCGACCGTCTTGCTGGCATCCTGTGCTCCTTAGAGACCCTGGCCGCGCATCTTGGCAGCTGGGCGGGGGTCGTCAAGTTTATGAATTGCTTGCTCCACATAACGGCCATCGAATGCAATCACGCCGGACAGATCTAACAAACTGATACGCTCTGATTCCGCGGTACCGACACATGAGGTTCGCTCGATGAGCCGACAATACTCGCGCCGCCAAACGGTTGCTGCCCTGGGCAGCGTTGCTACGGCATTGACCGTCGGCCGCACGGCTGCGGCGGGCCGCAATACCTACGATGTGGCCATTATTGGCGCCGGACTCGCGGGCCTCAATGCCGCGATGATCCTGACGGAACTAGGGGCCAGGGTGGTGGTTCTGGAAGCCGACACTCACAGCGGTGGCCGCTGCCTGACGATGGATCGCTGGTTTCTGACGCCAGATCTTGGCGGCGCCCAAATCGGCCGGGACTACGCCCGCATCATCGATGTCGCGAATCGTCTCAAAGTGCGCCTTGGACCTGGCGCGCACATCAATGCGCCGTATTCGTTTGTATTAGGCAACAGGTTGATCCCGGCCGGACAATGGGCGTCCTCAATCCTCAACAAGACGGTTGGCCCTGAACGTAACATCGCCCCGCACGCCCTGGGCGGCTATTACGTCGAGGGCCGCACACCCTTCAAAACACTGGACGGCTGGCTGTCCGACGACGCCTCCGCCTACGATATTTCGTTAGCTGCCTGGCTGGATCGCCTCGGCGCTTCCACCGAAGCGCGTCGCATCATTCGCGTATCGCAAGGGCGTCCGCTGGAGGAACTCTCGGTTCTGCGCATGATGCAGGAGGCCACACGCGCGAAAATCGGCGCGGACACGGTCGATGCAGAACTGCTGCGCGGCAAGGACGCGTACCAGCGAGCCGCCATACTCTCGCAGCATGTGGTCGGCGGAACCTCGCGACTCACGGACGCGATGAGCGCCTCGCTCGGCGACCGGCTGCACCTGCGCAAGCGCGTGGTTGCGATCAATATGGCCGCACGAAATTGCGAACTGCGCTGTGCGGACGGATCGCGATTCCAGGCTCGCTACGCACTGGCGGCGGTACCCTTCTCCGTGCTGCGCGCGATCGCCGTCGCGCCCAGTCTGGGCGGCGAACAGGCCGATGCCGTGCAGCGCATGCCGTATGGAAACCAAAGCCAGGTCTGGCTGCGAGTCCGATCGGCCTACTGGGAAGCCGACGGCATCGAAGCGTCGATGTGGACCGACGGCGCATTCAATCTGATTCGTCAACAGATTGAATCGGACCGCTCGCGCCAGCTTATCAGCGCGCTGGCATTCAGCGAGAACTCGCGCAAGCTCGACGCCATGCCGCCCGCTGAGCGAGGCCGGTTTGCCATCGCCGAAATCGAGCGGATTCGTCCATCGACGCGCGGTCAGCTGGAATTCGTCGGCGCCCATTCCTGGGAGCAGTCCGCCACTATTCGCGGCTGCAGTCATCAATATGTGCCAGGCAAGACGCTGGCCTGGGCACGTGTCATGGGCAAACCGCACGCCAAACTCCATTTTGCCGGCGAGCATCTGCGCACGATGGAGGTGGGCATGGAGGCTGCCATGGAATCTGGCGAGCGCGCGGCCCGTGAGATCGCAGAGCGGCTGGAAAGCTAACACCATGGACCGATGGGACGGAGTAACCAAGGTCCTCCACTGGTGCATCGCGACGACCATCACCATCACGGCACCGGTCGGTTATGTCATGAGTTCGACCTATGGCGCGAGCTTCAAGGACGCAAGGGCGCTGCAACTGCATTTGCTCGCCGCGCAGATTCATCACACGCTGGGATTCCTGGTGCTGGCCACCGCGCTGATCTGGATTGTGCGCCGACTTGTTCGCGGCCGGCCAGCCGCGCCGATCGGGCCTTGGTACGCGCGAGCAGCCGCCGGAATCGTGCACTTCGCCCTGTTGTTATTGCTGGTGCTGCTGCCATTGACCGGCTGGGCGGCCATTTCGGCGCTCGCCGACTCCGACAAATTCGGCGCCACGCATCTTTGGTTCTTCTCGACCGACCATCTTCTGCCACGCATCTGGCAGCCACTACCTTTCGACGATCCCAGCGGTTACACACGATTCGCCCAGTGGCACATCTGGGGTCTGTGGTGCGGTCTCGCGCTTGTTAGCCTGCATCTGTCGGCCGCGCTCTGGCATCACTGGGTGCGGCGCGACTCGGTGTTGCGGCACATGTGGCCTTTGGCCGGCCCTTAGGCGAGCCCGCTAGAAAGCGCGCAGATTCGTTACGTGCACGCGCGCGAATTCGGCCAGCTCACGTGAATATCGTGCCGATTCTTCGGCGAACGGCGAGTGTCCGGACTCGGGATACAGGCTGAGGCGCGCACCGGGCACCTTCGCCGCCAGGTCGCGCGCGTCTTTTTCCGGAGTGCTCGGATCCTTGCCGCCGACCGTGATCAGCAGTGGCACCTTGATCTGCGCAATCAGGTCCGAATTCGCCAGCGGGCGATCGAACATCCAGCGGCGCGCATAGCCCGGCAGCATCATTGCGATCTGCGTTGCACGAACGTAGTAGTCAGCCGAAAGTTCGCGGCTGGTCAGAAAGCGCGAGAATCCGGCTGCAGCGGCAATGTTGTCCTCGATGTCGCCGCTGCCCTGCTGCTTGCGCATCAGCGCCATGCGCGCTGCGAGCGCAGCTTGCGCTGGTGCGGATGCAGGCGGGGGCGTCAGCCCGCCATACGCACCTGTTAGCACGATGCCACGAAGTCCGGACGCTCCATAGGCCCTCAGGTAATCTGCGACCACCAGAGTTCCGTAGGACCATCCCACCAGCACCGGATGGTCGAGACGCATTGCTGCGATGACTGCCTGCACATCGCCCGCCCACTGGCGATAGTCCTGATAGGCCTCCTTGTTCCAGGGTTTACCGGAATTGCCATGGCCGCGCAGGTCATAGGCAACGACAAAGAAATGGTCGGTCAGCGGTGACCGGAGTTGATTTTCCCAACTCAGGTAACTTTGGCCTATACCGTGTACTAACAGGATCGACGGATTCGACGGGTCTCCCGCTGAAACCACGTTGAGCGGTACGCCACCTGTGCCTGCCACAGAGGTAAATTGCAGTGCCGCCGCCGGTTCGTTGCTTGCGACGTCAGCAGCCGCCGCGATGGCGAGCGGCGGCGCCAGCGCGAACAGGAGCGACAATGCGCCGAAACGACGCGCGGCAAGAGACATGGTTTTCTGCAACTTCCTACTCCTGAACTGCCCGGACGCTACTCGGGGATTTGCGCGACCGGTGCCCTGTTGCGACGGTAGTCGTCCCATAGAGACGTACTGTCGCTCCACGGCTCTGCGGTCGACAACAGCGCCGGAAAAACCGCTTCGAATCCGCGTCTAACAGCGGGGTCTAACATGTCGATCGACAGCAGCTTCAAGCCGTGGGCACGCCAGACCATGTGCCCTGGCCGCTGACCCATCAACATCCAGGGGAGCCAGCCGAATATGGCCTGGTACTCGAAACTGCCGGGTACCGCCGACAACCGCGGGTTTCGCAGGTCCCGATTCAGCACACAATGCGTCGAAAATGACCCGCTGCGGTTGCGGGTGCCCGACGCTTCCAGTCGCCAGCGCGCGAGATCGAGCGGATGCGGCACATCGACATGCAGTTGCCTGCGCAGCCAGGTGTAAGGCCCAACTGTGCGCCACTCGATGTGCGAATCAATGCCATCCTTGACAAAAGGGCGCAGCCGCTCGGTCGTGTAGTGCGTGACGCGCCGGCCTTCGCGAAAGTGCATGGGCCGCACCAGCGCGCCGGTGGTGGGATTGACCAGTTCCGCGCGCGGCGCCAGATCCAGAAGGCTGTGGTAATAATTGCCTTCCCAGGTCGTGACGATAAATTCATCGGGACCGGCGTGCGAAGCCGCCTTGCCGGGCTGCACCGCGCGACGAATCAGCGTCTGCACGCCGCACAGTGGCGCTATTGCCTGGTCGGGCGCAGCAATCTCGATGACCCCGCCGTACGCATACCAGATCTCCCCGGCCGCGCTGTCGGCAAATACTCGCATGTAGTCGCGCAACGGACTCGTACTCGTTGCGGCTGTCGCGAGCGCGCCGAATCCTGCACTTCCTGCCGCACCCGTGACAAATGCGCGACGTGTTAGGGCCTCATCTAACATGCTGGTTTGTTAGTTCTTGTACGTTTCTTGAGGCCGATCGAGGGCTGCCACGGGATCGGCCGCGATATCCGGCCGGGCCTCGCGCAGCATCGCCAGCCAGTCGGCCGGCATGTCAGCAAATCGACGCACCTTGCCGCCGACTCCCCGCAGCGTAACACCGCCGGGACGATCGCCCATTTTCAGCCATCGCGGCCAGCCGGTTATATCCGAAGACTGCAGCTTGGCATCGACCCAGGTCACGGATGGATTGAGTGCCGCGCGCGCCGGCCCGGAGATGGTGCTGATGTCATTGATGACGCGATCGGCCGCACCCGCGGTAATCACGCGCGACCTCGCGCGATGGCGGTAGTAAATCGTATCGCCAACGACAAATGGCTGCGAAGGAACGGATTCGAACTGCAATTTCGATCCACCGATTTCCGTCGGCACCACTGGCACATTGTCGCGCGAGAAGTGCAAAGTCGTAGGACCTACCGGCGTGAACTCTATCGCGATCGACTCGCCGGTATACGGATTGCGGAGCGTCTTCAGCGGCTGCCTGGTTTCGAGGTCCGTGCGAAACGCCATTTCAAGTTGCTTCACGTCGAAGCCACCGTCTGCGCGTTGCGTGACGCGTTGCACCGTACCGAAGTTCAACTCGTACAATGGCGTCAGGTCCGCGCCGACCTGTCCGAACGAAGGGCCTCGTATCCACCAGAACACCAGGCCTGAATCGGTCCGGTACTGCAGCTTGCGATGGATCTGCCAGGCATCTTGCGGAATGCGCAGATCGAGCGAGGCAGCCTCGGCTGGCTTTATCAACGCCGCTGCCAAGGCGCTCGTTCCCAAGGTAATCGCGGTGCGGCGATTGAGTCGTAACACGGCGAATTCATTGCTAATTAGTTTGCTCATGAAATGCTCTCAAAATCGGTAGCCCCAAGTACGTTCCTGATTGGTCGCTCGCAACGCTGCCGCGTCGCCTGGCGCGCACTCCGGAAATAACGGTAAAACGATGAATCCTCGCAGCCCCCCCGTCAAGCGCGACATGCACAATGACCGGCCAATGGCGCCGATCCGTTTGACGCCGACGAGTGTTAGGCGGCAGCATTATCGTTGCTGATCCGCCCCGATAGACCGAGGCGCGGCGCGGGCGTATGAAAATACATTTGGAGTCTTTGCAATGGCTACTCTTCGCATCGTCACCTGTTGCATCGTTCTCGCCCTGATGGCCGCCGCGACTCCTCCCGCCTTGGCCACCGCCAGCGAATACAACTTGAAGAGGCAAGTCGAGCTGCTGATGAAATGGTGGCCTGGCGAGGCCGACAGTCCCTGGCCGGATGGTCGAACGTTGACGATCACGATCCACTCCCGGGCTTTCACCTCACCACCGGAGTGCGAGTACCCGCTGTTCCGTATTCATGAGAAAGGCAAAGAGGTTCCCATCGCTTATGCCTATGCGGTCGACGACGCGACGCACTTCGGCCTGAACCTCGGCTGGTTCTACATCCGCTGCGATGCCGAAGGCGAGGATCTGGACGCGGATGCGATTTACAAGTAGTAGCACGCTGATGCGCCACTTGCCTAACAAGCAGCACGTGGTCGCGCTGTTGCTGTGCACAGCGGCGTCGGGCTGCACATCAGTGCCAGGTCCGACAATGCCAGCGCTGCCGCAGATGGTGGCAATTCCCGCCGGTTCGTTCCAGATGGGCGATGGTGGCGGCCAAACTGACGAGCGCCCGGTTCATGCCGTGGCGGTCCGCAGCTTTCTTCTCGGCCGCCACGAAGTAACGGTCGGCGAGTTCCGGCGCTTCGTCGTCGCGACGGGCTTTGTGACCGACGCCGAGCGCAACACGGGATACGAGGGCTGTGTTGGCCGGCAAGCCCGGGACGGCGCGCCCTGGGAGGAAGGGCGCGGCTGGATCCGTGGACTGACATGGCGCGCGCCCGGGTATCCGGTGACCGAACGTCATCCGGTCGCTTGCGTTAGCTGGAACGATGCTCAGGCCTATCTTGACTGGCTCAGCCGCAGCACCGGCGGCCGCTTCCGCCTGCCGACGGAGGCCGAGTGGGAGTACGCGGCTCGCGCCGGTTCGCAAACCATCTATCCCTGGGGCAACAATCCGGATGCGGGTTGCGGCCAGGCTAACGGTCGCGACCTGACACCTTGGCCGGACGGCGGCACCTGGGATACCCGCATGAATTGCAACGACGGCCACTTCTCTGCCGCGCCGGTGGGCGGCTACGCCGCGAATCGCTTCGGCCTGCGCGAGATGATCGGCAATCTCTCCGAGTGGACGCAGGACTGCCAGCACGACAGTTACGTTGCGGCGCCTGCCGATGGCTCTGCCTGGCTGAGTGGCGACTGCACAGCTCGCATGGCGCGCGGTGGCACCTTCGTCTACGGCCCGCCCGGACTGCGCAGCGCCAATCGTGTCGCAAATGAACCCACGTACCGCGTTTGGTACCAGGGATTCCGCATCGCCGCGTGGCATTAGTCGGTCAGCGGCTGTCCGCGGCGCAGGCGCAGGTAGTCGAGCCCGCCGGAGGTCGGCGTTTTCCACGCCGCGTCCCGCGTCACATAGCCGGGCCAGACCCGCTCGACCGCGGCGACCAGGGCGGGCTCGAGATCGCGAACGGCCGTGCCTTTCGCGCCGATCCACCGCCAGTGGTTGTAGCCTGGCCGCGGGCCCATCTCCATCCAGTGCATCCACGACGAGGTGTTGCTCCAGACTTGCAGTCCGCTGACCTGGCTGACGGCGGGATCGGCAAGCTCCGCGAGCAGACCGGAATACGTGCTACTCATTGAGTTGCGCAGCGTATCGCCCGACCAGGCCTCGGGGAATTCGCCGGGTTTCAGCGAATTCGGACGCTCGCCCCAGACCGAGGCTGTGTACCACGCCTGCCGGCACCGGCCACGGCACCTAACGCGAAGCGGCCGCCCGAGGGCCCGCCGCGGTAGTGAAAGACCCTTACCTCGCGAGCCGTGACTGGATTGCGCCAGAGATCGAGGATCGCGCGCGTCTGATAGTCGACGTAGAACCCGAGGTCGTAATCCTGATTCGTCCAGCCGCCATCGGCGCCGCGCCGCCAGACTGATTTCTGCAGCCCCCGGAACCCTAACAGTGGCACGCCGAGTTGGCCGTCCGCAGCCACGAAGATGTCGCCGCCGTAGGGCTGGAACACCGTCTCGTCGGCGGTTGAACCGCGCAGCTTCACGTAGGACTCGAGCGCAATCCGCGGATCACTGAGGTCGAGGCGCGAGCCCGCCGGCAGCGAGCCCCGAGGCGCCGCGAGCGCCGCGCCGCTGAGGCCTGCGGCCGCGAACAGCAGGTGTCGTCGAGTCGCATTCGCCGCCATTTCATTCATCGTACGCCTCCACGCGTCACGCCGTTGCACCGCCATTGCGCCGGCACATTAGACTCGGAATTTCATCATCACACCCGGTACCAGAGCCAGTATGCCAGCGGCCGCGTCAAAACATCAGATTACCTAACACCCAGTGAAAATCAGCTAGAATTGATTGATGGACCGACGAACCATGCTGCAATCCACCGTTGGCATCGCCGCGCAGGGGCGCCTGGCCAATGCAGCTACGAATTCTGCGGTGGACGCCGGGCCGTGGACCGAGCGTGGCGTGATACGGCGAGCAGGCGGCGTCATGGGCTATGCGGCGACCGGGCAAGGGGCGCCGCTGGTACTGCTGCCCAAACTCGGCGGCTGGATTGCGGACTGGTCGCTGCTCGCGCGTGAGCTTGCAGGCGAGTTCCGCCTGATCGCGATCGATCCGCCCGGCCACGGCTCGTCGCGCATGGCCACCGAGCCGCCTAACATCCAGACCTTGTCCGAATCCGCGGCCTGGGTGCGCGCCGCACTCGACGAGCTGGGCATCGAATCGTGCACGCTAATTGGCAATTCGCTGGGCGGCTGCATTGCCACGACCCTGGCTGCGCATTGGCCGCGCGCGGTCGAGAGTTTGATCCTGATCAGCACTGCGGTGCCAGAGCGCGGGCCGCGCGCGCAGATCCTAAGCGACGAATCGAAAGCCAATCCGCCGATCTATGATGCCCAAGGCAATCCGTTGCCGCGCAGCGCTGAGACCTGGATGAAGACCTTTGGTGTCAGCGCTGCGCTGGTGGACGGTATGAATCGCAGCCGCGCCGCCGCGGGACGCTGGATCCGTGCGTCGGAGCGCGGTGTGGCGCGCGAAGGGCTCACCGAGCTGCTGCCGCGCATCGAAGCGCCGACGCTGCTGATCTACTCGGACAAGGGCACTTACGTGCGCCATCGCCTGACAGCCGAGCGCCTGATCCGGAACGTGCGCAGCGCCACGATCGCCGGCGCAGGGTCGTTCGTGCACCAGGAAAAACCGGCCGAAACCGCTGTTGCGATCCGGCAGTTCCTGCGAGCGGCCTAACAAGACGCGAGGAAGTCTTCGATCAACCCAGCAATCCGGCTGGATTCGACCTGGAACAAGCCGTGCTTCATGCCCGCCAGTTCGATGTAACGCGCGTGCGCCACTCGCCGGGCGTTCGCAGCGGTGGGTCCGAAGAGGTCGTCCTCAGGGTTGAGAATCAGCACCGGGTGACGCAAATGGTCCAATGCGGCCTGAAAGTCATAGCGATAGACCGCGTCATATCCCCAGGGTGCGCGCGCTCCGGGGCGCAGATTTTCCGTCAGCGATGCGTGCTTCCAGTCCGCGCTCATGCGTTCGTCCGTCAGCGTGCCGATCTGCGACCACAGCGCCTGCAAATGACCGCCGTCGTCGCGCGACGCCGGCCAGTTCGCGAGCGCGGCGCGCTTGCGCGCACGCACGTCGGCGGGAAAGGCGGCGAGCGACACCAGCACCAGATTTGCGATCTGCCCGGCCGCGAGCGCCGCCATCGCGACCGCGATAATCGCGCCGGTGTGATACCCAAGCACATCGACCGGAGCGCGCGGCAGGCGGCCCATCTCCTGCAGCTGGCTAACAGCGGCGAGCATCGCCTGCGCGTAATCGTCGATCGATGGCGGTTCGGGCGGCGGATCGCTCGCGCCATAGCCGGGCGTGTCGGGTGCAATCACGATGCGTCCCGATGCGAGGGCGGGCATAATCGGTTCAAAAATCCAGCCCGATTTGGGCGTCGGGTGCAACAGCACCAGCGGTCGCTTCAGTCCGGGTGCGCAAGCGATGCGCAGGTGCATCTGCCCCCAGCGACTCGGCAGGTAGAGTTTCTCGATCAAGGTCGGGGCCCGGGGCGAACACGCAGCGACACGTCGCAACTTGTTAGCGGCTCGACCCCCGTCGCGGTCACCAGGAACTGGTCCTCGATATGAAGATTGCCCCAGCCTACTTCGTAGTAGGGCATGTCGATGCTGAAAATCATGTTTTCCTCAAACACGAACTCGCCATTGCCGCCGGGCAAGGTCGGCCCGATGGGCAGGCGGTGGTCGGAATGTTCGAGGCCGATGGAGTGCGGCGTGGCGAAGAAGAAACCGGGGAATCCAGCAGCATGAATGTCGCGCAGCACGGCATCCGACACCGCCCTGCCCGTGATGCCAGGCCTGACCAGGGCGCGCAGGGTCTCGCAGCCGATCTCGATGGCCTTCATACGGCGCACGAGATCGGGCCGCGGCGTGCCGCACAGCGCCACCCGGCCGAGATCGCCGTGATAATTCTTGTACTCACACAGCGCATCAAACGTGATCGGTTCGCCGTCGAGCACGCGGCCGAGATTGGAATTGGTGCCACTCTGGCCCGTGCTGAGATAGATGCCGCGGCCGCCGCGCCGCGCGATCTCGGTGTTGAAAATAATCTCCAAATCGTCGCGCGGCATGCCGGGCACGAGCGATTCAATGACGACGTTGAGCGCTTCCTCGTTCATCGTCGCAGCCTTGCGCAGCAGCGCAATCTCGTCCGGTGTCTTCACCATGCGGATCTCGCGGAACAGCGTCGTGGCATCGTGAACTGTGATCTTTGACAGACCGATATTGTTCAGCCACCCGCCGATCCGCGGATCATCGGAGCCAAGCCGGCCACGGTCGAGACCGGCATCGACGATGGCCCGTTTGAGCGCATAAGTCGCGTTGACAGAGGTGGAGCCCCGACTGTCGTCGATGAAGCGCAGATAGGCCTCGTCGCGCGGCGACAACGAGTCATGTTTGATGGGCCATTTCATCCCGTATTCGACCGCCTCCGGATCTTCCACGTCGGGGTCGAAGTCGCGCCGGTCCTGGTAGACCGGGTGGATGTAGGCGCAACGGTTGGGCATCCAGGTCGCATCGGGCCGGTGAAACAGGCGCAATTGCTCGACGCCGGTCACGATCAAGGCCGCGGGCGCGTTGGCGTTGCGCGGCAGCAGTGCATAGTTGTAGAAGGTCCGCCGCATCCGCATCAGCGGACCCCAGTAGTCCGACAGGTAATAGACATTGATCGGACTGGTAGCCACCAGACCGTCCAGCCCTTCGCGGTCCATGACTGCATAGGCGCGGGCCTGGTTGAGCAGCATGTCCATTCTCCTGCAATGACCAGTATCGACAATGCCAGACAGTTTGGCGCTGCGCCACGACGTTGACATTGCTACGATCGTTTTGAAACCAGGAGACGAAACATGGAAACTGCCGACCAGCGCCGGATGCATTTGCTGGCTTTTCCGCTCTACACCGGCGCGCACGTCGCCGGTTGGCGCCACCCTGATGCAGATGTCGGGCGGCTCCATGAGGTCGACTATCACCGTCGCGTCGCCGAAACCGCCGAGCGCGGCAAGTTCGACGCGATTTTCTTCGCGGATGCGCAGGGCTTTCGCAGCATCGTAGGCCGTGATGCCTATAGCCGGACCGATGCGCCGCGACTCGAGCCGTTTGGCCTGCTCTCTGCGCTGTCAATGGTGACGACGCATCTCGGGCTGATCGGCACGCTCTCGACCAGTTACAACGAACCCTATTCCGCGGCGCGGCGCCTCGCCACGCTCGATCACCTGAGCCACGGTCGTGCTGGCTGGAACGTGGTGACATCGACCAGCGAAAACGAAGCGCACAATTTCGGCCGCGACAGCCATTTTGGCCATGAAGAACGCTACCAACGGGCTCACGAATTTGTCGAGGTCTGCAAGGCACTGTGGGACAGCTGGGACGACGACGCACTGGTGTTGGATCAGGCGTCGGGCCGCTACTTCGATCCTGACAAGGTCCACGGCCTGCACCACCAGGGCCGGTTCTTCAAAGTCGCAGGGCCCCTAACAACCGCGCGTCCACCCCAGGGTTACCCGGTCATCGTGCAGGCCGGCGCGTCGGCTGCCGGTCAGAAACTGGCCGCAGAAACCGCCGAAATCGTTTTTACCTCGCACCCAACGCTTGAAAGCGCGCAGAAGTTCTATCGCGAACTGAAGGCGCAGGTCGCGGCAGCGGGCCGCGATCCGTCCAGCTGCAAAATCATGACCGCAATCCAGCCGATCGTCGCCGCCAGCGAAGCGGAGGCGCGCTCCATCGGCGCGCAACTCAACGGCCTGATCCATCCCGATCTCGCGCTGTCGATGTTGCAGATGGCACTCGGCAACGTTGTGGATCTGTCGGCGTTCGACCGGCACGGACCGCTGCCCGACATCCCGCAAACGCAGGCCGCACAATCAACCCAAATGCGGATGATCGATATGGCGCGGCACGAGAACCTGACCATCGAGCAGACTGCGTTGCGTTTTGCCGCAGGCCGAACCAGCAAAACGGACGCCGGCACGCCGGCGCAGATTGCCGATCTGCTGCAGACCTGGTTTGCAGACGACGCAGCAGATGGCTTCGTGATCTCCTCGGCTTACCTGCCCGGGCAACTCGAAGCGTTCGTCGATGGCGTCGTTCCGATTCTTCAGGAGCGCGGACTGTTTCGGCGCGATTACGAAGGAACGATGCTGCGCGATCATCTGGGCCTGACTCGTCCGAGAAGCCGCCACGAAGGCAGGCCCGAGCTGCACGTCGAGCCGGAAATCTGGCAGTCTGCGCCAGCCGGCGCGACCTAACATGCGGATCGCCACCATCCAGGGCCGCATCACGGTGCGCACGGCAAATGGTCAGCCGCAACCCTACGAGCGGTTCCAGATCACGCTTAATCCTGACGGCGGCCGCACACTGCGGGCGTTGACCGTCTCGCCGGGCGGCAGCCTGGTGCGTGACGTGAACGCCCATGTCACCGCCGACTGGCGCTCGGTCTCGGGCAGCAGCCGGTTATACCTTGACGGTGTTTTGCAGGGCGTCGTGTCGAAATACGCCGATGCTTCGATCATTCGGTCGGTCGTTTCATCGGGCAGTCATTTTGATGTGCGGGAATTCCCGGCGCCCGCGCGCTTCTCGCTCGGCTTTCATCCCATCGCGGACGAAGCCTGGAAAATGGCGCTGCTGGAACCTAACACCGGCGGCCGTCAGCCGCTCGTCACCCACACCTGTTCGCCGCGCTGGAACGGCAAGACGATTGAGCACGGCGAGACCGTGCACAGTGAAGTCGAGTATCTCGGCGAGGACGACATCGCTGTCGCGGGACAGGGGGCGCACACCCGCGTCTATCTGTGGCACACGCCTTTCGATCGCGTGCTCAAGATCTGGGCGCACGGCCCGCACTACATTTTCGCAAGACTGGAAGTCATCCAGGCACCTAACGCCGGGACGATTTATGAACTTGCCAGCCTGGAGCACGAGGGATGGTGACGAACGAGCCATTCTCGGCACCGCCGGTTACGACGACGATCCGGGTCGGCTGGGCGTTAGGCAGCGTGGCCTCCACATTCCTGCTGTTCATCATGAACACCTTCTATCTTCGCTTCATGACCGACTACGTAGGCTTGTCGGCGGCGCTGGCCGGAGGACTGCTCGCAACTAACAAGTTGTTTGACATGGCAATCAACCCGGCCGTCGGACTGATCACCGACAACACGCCGCAGCGCTTTGGACGGCGACGGCCTTACCTGTTGCTTGGCACGGCGATCGGGGCGTTAGGTCTGATCGCTATGTTCACCGTGCCCGCGGCGCTGCGCGGCAGCGCGCTGACAGCCTACGTCGTCGGAACCCTGGCGGTGGCGTCGCTCGGCTACACTGTTTTTAATGTGCCGTATCTCGCGATGCTCGCGGAGATGACCGACAATCCGGTTGAGCGCGCGAAACTGGTCTCGTACCGCATCTACGCACTGGCGGGCGCTCAGTTCGCGGCTGGTGGCCTCGCGCCTTTGGTGGTTGGCGGGTTCGGCGGCGACCGCACGGCATTTGGAAAAATGGCTCTGGTGTTCGGCGCGGCCATTGCGGCGGTTGGTCTCGTCTGCTTCCTGGCGACCCGCCGGGCCGGGGCGACAGTGCTCGCAAAGCAGGCCAAGGCGCGTTTCGTCGCGGAGCTGCGAACACTGTTGCGCAGTCCACTCTACCGCACGCTGCTGCTGGTCAAAGCAACGTTCCTGGTCGGCGCGTCCGCGCATACCGTGACGGCCACTTACTACGTGCGCTATGTGCTGCGCGCGTCGGATGGGACACTCAGCCTGTTCCTGTTCGCGTATTCCGCGGGCATGGTGCTGTCGCAATACCTGTGGGTTCGATTGGCAGCGCGCTGCGGAAAAGTCCTGGCTTTCGTGCCGGCGGCGCTGCTTTACACCTCCATCAGCCTGATCTGGTCATTCATCAACTGGCAGGCGCAACCGGCGTTGATCATCGCCCTGTCGCTGTTGAACGGCGCGGGCGCAGGCGGCATCCTGCTGATGAGCGAAGCACTACTGCCGGACGCGATTGAGGATGATTACCGCCTGTCCGGCCTGCGGCGTGAAGGCACACTGGCCTCGGGCTTCGCTTTCGCCGAAAAGGCGGCTAACGCGTTAGGCGTTGCGTTCGTGGGTTTCGTGCTGTCCTGGTACGGCTATGCCGTGCCCGCCAAGGGCATGCAGCCGACGGTCGAGGCGCTGCAGGGTGTGATGGTTGCCTTCGGCCTGATTCCCGCATTTTTCGTCGGTGTCAGTTGCCTGTGGTTGCTCGGCCTCGGCGCGCGCCGGGCACGCGCGGCGCCGACCGTTGTCTAAAGCCCCTGCGTTTGCGCGAACTCGACGATGACTTGCGCCCAGCGCTGCGGCTCGCGCATCAGCGCAAACGAGCGGCCATCCGAAAAGACCTGTAACGCAAAGTCGGGGCGAAGGTCGATGACCCGCTGGCTGTTAGCATGCAGCACGTCATTGCTATCGGTTAGCACCAGCGTCGGCGCGCGCACGGTCGTAAGGTCGGCCGACATGTCATTGGAGAAAGTGGCCTGGTACACCGGTGAGCGCGGACCCGCGAGCAACATGCCGAGCGACGCCCAGGTGATGCTGGCCAGGCTCTGCGGATCGATGCCCGCATGCGCGCCTATGGCCTGGAAAATCCTGACCAGATGGCTGCCGTCGGATTGCAAGGTCAGGGTGGCGGATGCAAGGCGCGCCAACCGCGCGGCGCGTTCGGCGGCAGTGTAGAACGGCGCACCATGCAGCACCACGGCCGCCGTGCGCGACGGATGCCGGGCGGCGAACGACGCCGCAATGGCCGCGCCGGTGTGATGGCCCGCGATAATCACGCTCGCAACACGCAGGTGATCGCACAGCGACACCAGATTGTCCGCCAGGTCGGCGACAGTGATCGGCCCCGCGGGCGGATCGCTGAATCCGTACCCCGGACTGTCGGGCGCGATCGAACGGCGGCCCGCACGCGCCAGCGCCGGCTGCACGTCGACGAACTCGCTGAACCCGACTGGCGTCTGGTGGATCAGCAGAAACGGGATGCCCTCTCCTTCGCCCACCATCCGGTAGTGCAGCTGCCCCAGACTGCAGGGCGCATAGCCCTTGCCGCCGGCAAGCGCGCCTGCTCCGACCCAATCCGACCCGACGCCCGCGCAATGCGGCGCTGCGCTCGCGTTCGTTAATTCCATGACAGTCATTGGACCATGGCCACTGGGTTGACGTCACGGCAAAATTGGCCGCGGCAATTCCCGGCTCCGATATGCTCGCGGTGTGATAGCTTCGTCGTCGAAGGACTCGCTGTTAGCCGTGCTTTTTGCGGTGCAGCCTGCAGTGCAGCCTGCAGGGCGCCTGCCCCTGTAAAATCCCCTCAAACTCAGGCTTGACAAACTGCCGGTGAAATAAATGTTACGCAATAAACCCAGGTCCACTTGTCGCGCCGTCACACTGTGCGTCACCCTCGGCCTCAACGCCGGTGCGACTGCTCCCGCTCTGGCTGCTCACAGCGAATACGACCTGCGGGCGCAGATCGAGCTGCTGATGAAGTGGTGGCCCGGCGAGTATGACAATCACGAGCAGATTGTACGCCAGTCCGGCGGCGGCCTGTCCCCGCTGACTAACAAGCCTTTTTACCGCGTGCACTCGCGCTACGAGCGGATAACCGGCTCCAGCTTCGGACAACATGTGATGTCCGTTGTCGACTATCTCGACGACGATCAAGCCAAGCCACTGCACTCACGCACCTACGTGCTCAGCACCGACAAAGCCGCAGGCGCACTGCGCCTCAGGCAATACGTGCCGCAAGCCGCAGCGTCGGGCGGCCTCGTGCCACTGGGCGCATCATGCGAACTACTCCTACACTTCATCGGCGGACAGTTCGAGGGCAGCGTGCCAGAGGGCGGGTGCAAGGTCGGCGGACAGCCCGTTGAATTTGGTCTCGTGGTCGGGCCGCGCTATACGTGGTTCCGGGAGCAACCGGGCCACGCGTGGTTTGAGCAGACCAGAGCGCGGCGTTTCACCTGCACGGTGCACGAGAATGCCGACGGCGACATGCGCAAGACGCGCTACCTGAAAACGATTCACCTGCATGATCAGGGTGGCGAGGCCGATATTGCCTGGCCCGACGGCCGGACGCTGACGTTCACGATCCACTCCCGCGCTTTCACATCACCGCCGGACCGTGAGTTCCCGTTGTTTCGTATCCACGAGAAGGGCAAAGTTGATCCTATCGCCTATGCCTACGCCGTTGACGACACTGCGCGCTTCGGTCTCAATCTCGGCTGGTTCTACATCCGCTGCTATGCTGAGGGCGAGGACTTGGGCGCGGACGCAATTTACAAGTAGCTGCTGGACGTTAGCCTGGTCACCGCCCACGCGCGAATTCCGCCAGCTCGCGCGTGTATCGATCCGGCTCTTCGGAGAACGGCGAGTGCCCGGAATCCGGATACAGACTGAGGAGCGCATAGCCCGGCAGCATCATTGAGATCTGCGTTGCGCGAACGTAGTAGGCGGCCGCAATGTTGTCCTCGATGTTGCCGCTGCCTTGCTGCTTGCGCATCAGCGCCATACGCGCTGCGAGCGCCACTTTCGCCGGCGCCATAAGCCCGCAGGTAGTCCGCCACGACCAAAGTACCGTACAACCATCCCACCAGCACCGGATGATCGAGATGCATGGCCGTGATAATCGCCGGCACGTCGTCCGCCCAGCGACGATAATCCTGGTAGGCCTCCTTGTTCCAGGGTTTACCGGAATTGCCATGGCCGCGCAGGTCATAGGCAACGACAAAGACATGGTCGGTCAGCGGTGACCGAAGTTGATTTTCCCAGCTCACGTAGCTTTGGCCAATGCCGTGCACGAGAAGAATCGAGGGTTTCGCGGGGTCGCCCGCTGACTGCGCCCGCTACCGCCGTAAACCGCAGCAGCGCTGGAAAAACCGCTTCGAATCCGCGCCTAACAGCGGGGTCTAACATGTCGATCGACAGCAGCTTCAAGCCGTGGGCACGCCAGACCAGGTGCCCTGGCCGCTGACCCATCAACATCCAGGGGAGCCAGCCGAATATGGCCTGATACTCGAAACTGCCCGGCACGGTCGATAACCTCAGGTTTTGCAGGTCCCGGTTCAGCACACAATGCGTCGAAAATGACCCGCTGCGGTTGCGCGTGCCCGACGCTTGTTCACACCAACCCCGGCACAGCCACTGTGCGCGGAAACCGCTTGCGCGTATCTTCATCCATGTTACAGCAACAGGGGCAAACCATGGCTATCGAACGCCGAGAATTCCGGGCAGGCGGTGCGCGAAGCGCTCGTGCGGCAGGAAAACATGACCGACACGCCCGACCGTCCTTATGTGGAGGTCGGCGGGGGGCGGCGGGCCACAATGTGGATCTGCTTCGCATAACAAAAACCAGTTTTGAACTGTTGAACGACCCGAAAGAGTCGCTCATCGTGGTCTGACAATGGAACTGCGGCAGTTACGTCACTTCATCAGCATTGCGCGGCATGGGAACTTGCATCGTGCCGCCGAGGAACTGCATTTGTCGCAACAGGCGCTCAGCGCCAGCATCGCCCGGCTGGAACAGGACGTCTGCGCCACATTGTTAGTACGAAGCGCCCACGGCGTTGAACTGACTGCGTTCGGCGAGACGCTGTTGCCACGCGCCTTGACCATCGTCAATGAAGCGCGATTTGCGCGCACCGAGCTGCAGGGAATGGCCGACGCAACGCAGGGCCATGTGCGCGCAGGCGTTGGCGCGTTCTTCGCACAGGATGTGTTTCCGGAGTCGCTAATGCGTTTTGTGGTTGATTACCCACGTGTCGATATCACCATTGTGGAGGCGACATCAGCGGATCTTTATATTGCGCTGCAGCGCGGCGAGCTCGATTTTGTCGTGAGCACTCCCGCGGCAGAGGTCGACATACCACCGCAGTTTGAATCAGAACACCTTTTCGAAACCAGAGATGCAGTCTATATAAGGCGTACGCACCCGTTGGCGGAGCGTAGCAGCGTGACCCTGCGCGACTTGGCGGACTATCCGTGGATCATGTCTGCGCGTTTTGGCAATCACACCGCACGGCTTGAGAACGCCTACCGCGCCGCAGGATTGGCGCCGCCGTCGCAAATCATTCGTACCGACAGCGTCACACTGATCGGACAGGTGCTGCAGAATTCAAACGCCGTATCACTTTTAGGCCACTCGCCTTTTCCCGGCCGACTGTTGCCAACCCTTGGCGCACTCAAGGCCTATGAAATTGACGCCCTGGCCGGCCCCTACCGCGGAGTCCTGGTCTGGCGCCGGGGGGCCATCCTGCCTGCGGCAGCCCAACTAATGCACATGCTGCGCCGAAGCATTCAGGAATTGCTAGGCCCTAAAAGCGGTTGAGCGTTGGTCCGACAATTTTTACTTGTCAGCCAAACGTGAAAACTGTTGGCCAAACGCTAACGGCTGCAGGATTCTTGTCTCCCGAAGGACGAGACCATTCGAACTGCGCTCACGCAATCCACAAGACTGCGTCGACCTCGCCGTGCATCTCCAGGAGAAAGCTATGAAACTTACCTTGCGTCGCCGCATGATACTGAACGCGCTGGCGTTCGCCGCACCCATTTCTATCGCGCAAACGCCGGCAACAGGCGATACGGGCGCCGCGCTCGAAGAGGTCACCGTCACGGCGCAGCGCCGCGCGGAGAATATTCAGCAGGTCCCGATCTCGATCACGGCGTTCACTGCCGGCGAGCTCGAGCGACGCAACATCACCAGTCCGCTAGCCCTAATCCCTTACATTCCGAATTTGAATGGCAACAACAACACGGGCCTCGGTTCGGCAAACGTCTATTACATGCGCGGCTTAGGCAACACCGAGACGATCGCAACCTTCGATCCGCCGGTCGGTACGTATGTCGACGATGTGTATATCGCGCGCCAGAACTCGAATAACTTCGGCCTGTTCGACGCCGAGCGCATTGAAGTGCTGCACGGTCCGCAGGGAACGCTATTTGGCCGCAACACGACGGGTGGCGCGATCAATTTGATCATGCGCAAGCCCGGCGACACGCTGCGCGGTTTTGTCGAATTGGGATTCGGCTCGTTTGGACAGCGACGCGCTCGCGGCGTCATCGATCTGCCAATCAACGACCGGCTCTCGACGCAACTGGCGGCGTATTACGTCGATTCGGACGGTTACGTGAATAACGTGACGACCGGCAAAAAGGACAACGCCGAGGACGAGAAGGGCGTGCGCGCCGCGATGCGCCTCAAGGTTTCCGAAGACGTGACCTGGGATGCGTCGCTCAACTTCGTGTACTCGGGCACTTTCAACAAGTTGAATTTCGAGTGCGGCACGCTGGCTGCGCCCGGAACTCCTGCAGGCGGCTGCAGTGGTCGGTTCAACAACTCCGCCTTCGGGCAACAGCCGCTCTCCGGCATTCTAATTTCGATTCCGAACCCGGCCGTCAGCGCCACCGCAACACAGCTCGTACCGACGACGCTGGCCAATGGTAAAGGGGACCGCAAGGCGGGCCTCGACACCAACACGCTGCTCGGCGCATCGAATCTTCAGGTCAATCTGGGTAACAACGCCACCTTAAACTTCATCACGGGCATCATTCACCTGCAGCAGGACTATCTCTACGACTTCTCAGAAGGTCGGCAGGGTCGCTCGTTCGGCGGATTCCCGACGACTGGGCTCAGCGGTGCGCCTCTCGTGCAGCGACCGCTGATCATCGTCAATGCCGCGGGCGTCATTTCGCCCAATGGTGGGCCTAACATCCTGGCGCAACAGGAGACGGGTGATTCGTTCTCGCAGGAAATCAAGCTCACGGGCGAAGCGCGCGAAGGCAAACTCAAATACGTCAGTGGTCTCTACTATTTCCGCGAAGACTACGACACCGATTTGGGCGATGTGAGCACGAATTTCACCACCGGCGCGACGACGCTCGCCGCTCAGGTACCTCGCGCCTACGACACCAGGGTGTCAGCAGATCGGCTGATCAAGAACACGACGCGGTCATGGGCCGTCTTCGCGCAAGGCGACTGGCAGTTCAACGACGCCTTCAAGGCGACTGTCGGTCTGCGATTCACGGACGAGTCCAAGTCAGTCGCTGTGACGGACCAGCGTGATCTTCGAGCGATGCCCATCATCGCGGGTGTGCAGCGGCCCGACCTGCGACTCGACACGACCAACCTCGTGCGCCTCGGTATTCCGACGAGGATCAGCACCTCGATGCTCACGCCGCGCGTCGCGTTGAACTACACGCCGAAAGAGGATGTGATGTTGTTCGCGTCGGCCACGCGGGGTTTTCGTTCCGGCGGCTGGAATGTTCGCGGCACGTCGGCGGCGGCGTTCACGCCTGCCCTGCCTGAGAAAGCCTGGACCTACGAGCTCGGCGCCAAGACGGAGTGGTTCGACAACCGGCTGCGTGCCAACGTGACCTTCTTCTACCTGATCGACAAGCAGTTCCAGGCTCCCTCGGCCTTCGTCGACTCCAACGGCCAGACACAGTTCGTCACGCGCAACGATGCGGACATGCAGAACCAGGGTGCGGAGATCGAGCTGTACGCGCGGCCCATCAAGGGCTTGAACCTCTTCGTGACCGCAGGTTTGCAAGACGCGAAGTACAGCTCCGTCACCCCGACGACGCTCGGGCTGCAGGCCAACTGCCTGGCGCTGCGTGCATTGGGCGGCATCTTTGGCAACCAATGCGGTATCGGAGTGGTCACCCCGCAGGGCAACATTTCGAAGCCTGTACGCACGCCCGACCTAACACTTTCGGTTGGCGGTTCGTATGACATCAAGCTCGGCGAAGCCTGGACCTTGACGCCTTCGATCAACGTCGCGCATCAGTCCGAAACCAACACGGCGGCCGCCAACTTGGTCTACTCGATCGATTCGAGCGGCGTCATAAACATCGACGGTATTGGCAGTTACCTCTCGGGCTCCACGCAGGAGGCCTACACGCTGCTCAATGCCAGTGTGACCTTGGCCGGTGGTCCGGACGAGCGCTGGAAAGTCATCGTCGACTGCAATAACGGCACCGATGAGGTTTACACACAGTCGGCCATTTCCGGCTACTCGTTCCTGAACCCGCCGCGAACCTATTCAGCTCGCGTCAACTTTACGTTCTGAACAATGGCCCATCAGGTCCGCGGCCGGATTCTCTATACCAGTCGTAAACCCGAACGCCTCGGGCAGGAACGCGGCCGTGAATGGTTCAGCATCGTAACCGACTCACGAGGCTGGCGGACACTGCAGGTCCAGTGTGAGATCGACGATGCGCCGCCCGTGCTTCGCCTGGTCACGCAAACGGTTGACGAGCATTGGCGGCCTCGCGATGCCTTCGTCAGTGTCTCCGTGGATCGCAAGCCAATTGGGTCCAGCTGGTTTCGCTTTGGCGATTCCGAAGCCGAATGCGAAGGATTCACCGCCCACGAGGGCCGCATACACCAGGTGCTCGCCCTGGAACATCCACCCACCGGTTTCGTGTCACATCCGATTCAAGGCGACGCCTGGCTATCCGCGGCGTATCCACTGCACGCCGGTCCCGGCACTTTTAACATGCGCCATCTTGCCTCGAGCCTCGATCATCGCGGCGCGACCGGGCCTATGCTGTGCCGCGATTCGACGGATTGGACATTCATCGGCAAGGAAACAATTACCGTGGCCGCCGGGCGCTTCGACGCGCTGCATTTCTCGCTCGGCGCCGAGGATTGGTCGCATGGAGGCGCCATCCACCATCCGCCGTACCACATGTGGGTCACTGCCGATGACGACTACATCTTCCTGCGCGCCCACGTCGATGGCTACATGATGACTCACTACGAGCTGGAGACGCTGGAGCGGCGATGAGATAGCGCGAGCCATGGCCAGTCGGCATCGGAGCTCATTTCAAAATGAATTGCCGAACTCACGAACAGGCGCGGGAAAACCCTCGGCAGAACGCGCACGCTCATCCAGGAAGTCGAAAGCGAAGTCCTGAAGGATTCCGCAAATTGCTCGGCGCGCCGCACGCGCAGGAGGCTACTGTTATTTTGGCGTCGCGAGCGTCTGCACGGCCGCCAGCGCCGCCTTGACGTTAGCCTCTGCCGCCATGCCGCCGATGGTATTCACGATCTTCGAGCCCGGCACAATGACGAAGGTGACGCGCTCAGCGAAGCTGTGGCCGATCTCCTTGCCACGCGAATCGAGCATCGTGGCGGCCTGTTTGCCGGCGAATGAGTCGATGATTTTCAGATCGTAGGAACGGGCGATTGCGCCGCTGGCATCCGACGCGACGGGCAGCTTGCCAGCGCAATAGTCCGGATCAGACGAAAACTCATGGAGACGCTGCACGCTGTCGAGCGAGACGCCAATGACAGTGGCGCCAGCAGCATGGAACTTGTCGATGTTCACAGCAAAAGTGTGCGCCTGCACGTTGCAGCCCTGCGTGTACGCAGACGGATAGAAGTACACAACGACCGGCCCCTTCTTGAGGGCGTCCTGCAATGAGAACGTGAATTCCTTGCCGGCCAGCGAGGCTTGAGCCGTGAAGCCCGGCGCAGCCGCGCCTGCCGGCAACGCGGCCTGGACGATGAGCGGCAGCAGGCCGCTGATGAGGACGGTCAGTCGCACATTGAGTTTCATGAGAGGCACCAAATCTGTGGATGTTTGCGGAGGAATGACGTTACCACAGAACGACCGCAGTGGGCGTTATTGGACTCGATTGGACTCGGCTATCGCGCTCTCAGTCAAAACGAGTTCGTGAACTATGGCAACCGGCCGGTACCGTCCTTCGACGGTATCTGTTTGCGCGCTACGCCGGTCGACCGTCGTTAGGTCTCGGCACACCGGACTTGGCTTCCTAAAACGCGTGATAGGTCGCCGGCAATTTTGCCGCGCATAACCCATGAGATTCGGCAAGATGGCGCGGATGTGGCCTTGCTTGTCGTCGAGCATGATCGGCTTGCCGCAACTGGCACAGGTGCACAGCTCCAGCGGTCCGTTGGGGTTCTTGCTATTGAACGGTTGACGTTTCAATCCCGCAGCGTTGTCGACATTCAGGTCTGAGTGTCCAAAGAAAACCACGTGCGTGGTCGCCTGGCCTGTCACGGCTTTGCAGATGGAGCAGTGGCAGGTGTGATTGTCGGTCATTGGCACCGCGGTGATGCGGATCAAACGTGTTGCTGCCGGACCAGACGGCAAGTCACTGTGGTCGCGCCTGTACGCCACCGACGTCGAACTCGGCACCGGTGACGGCAAGCTGCATCTGCTGAAGGCGGGCGGCATCGTGCTCGCGGCGGATACCACCGGCCAGGGACACACTTCGCGCGACGTCGGCAATGTGCCGTCGTTTGTGCTGACAGTGCGCCTGCCCCTGGAGGATCCCCTGAAACTCAGGCCTAACAAAACTGCCGGTGAAATGACGGCCGCGTCAGGGTCGCGTGAGCTAAAAAAAGGGGGCGGCTTTGCCTGCGGTCCTTGATGCGGTACAACCGGCGGCGGTTGTTAGAACTTGTACGTGACCCGCCCTCCATACGTCCGCAGCTCCGGCAGCGACAAATTGAGATAGCTATATGCACCCGTGAGAGCGAAGTTCGGAGTCAGAACGTTCTGCGGCGCAACGTTGGTGTAGTTGGCGTCATTGAACGCATTCAACACGAAGGCCTCGAAACCCAGCGCACCGCGTGCCACGCCAGCGCGCAGATTGACGACGGTACGCGCCTTGATCCAGTTGATGTTCGAGGCGTCGACGTAGATCTTGTCCTTCCAAGAGAGATCAGCGCGCGCGAACCAACGGCCATCTTCCCAGGCACTCACAGCGTTCGAGTACTGAGCGCCGAGGTTGAAGGACAGCTTCGACGACCCGGGCATTTGATTGCCGCGGAATTCGGTGCCGAACAGGCCCGAGATCTGCGAGATCAGCGGCGTGGCGAACGTTTCAACGCTCGAATCAGTCAATGCAGCTCCAAGATTCAATTCGATGTTGTCCGTCGGTTTGGCTTGCAACTCGACTTCAACACCCGTCAACTCGACATTACCGGTGTTCTTGAGACCACTGACCTGAGTGATCGCACCGTTAGCCGGGTTGATGAACAAGGCGCCCTGCGTGTTCAGCTGGTCCTTCCAATCCGCTTTGTAGAGGGAGGTCTGCAACGTGAGGCGGCCGTCGAGGAACCTGCCTTTCAGCCCGATTTCGTAGTTGGTGAGCTCTTCGGGTTTCTGCACGACGGTGAGACCCAAACCCACTGCCGCGTCGATACCCTGCTGTACAAGCGACAGGAACCCCGTATTGAAAGTGTTCACTCCCACGTTGACACCTTGGGAGTACGACACATAGGCCATGAGATCGGGGTTGAAGTCGTACTGCGCGATGACACGCGGCAGGAAATTGTTATACGTCTTTTCGGCGATCTTGCTCAGCCCCGGGTAGAAACCCGCGGGAACGCCGAATGATGCGGAAGCGGCGGCGCTAACCGTCGCGCCGTTCGATGACACGCGACCCACGACGTTGTCCTGCTGGTAGCGGCCCTCGATGCTCAGTTTGAAAGCGTCTGTTATTTGATAATTCGCACCGAAGAAAGCGCTCTTGGTTCGAACTTGGTTAAGACCCACGCCGCCCGTGATGAAGTTGCGCTCGCCCGTGGTGGGGCCTGGAGCGGTGTTACCCAGATGCAGTGACTCGGCGGAAACGTTGAGCAGCTCGTTCCAGACGGTGGTCTTCAGGTAGGAGACACCGAACACGCCCGTGAACGGGCCCTCCTTGTCATAGGCCAGCCGCAGTTCCTGTGAGAAATCGAAGGTCTCGCGTTCAACGCCAAACACGAAATCCCAGTAACCGAGGCGGCCCGGATTGGTGGAGTTCGACGGGTTGGCGATCAAGCGAGTGTCGTAATTGTCCAGGTCCGCGATCTCGCTCCAGGCCTCAGCATTCAAGCCCGTGAGCGACGAGAGCGTAAATCCCGACTCGCCAAACCGGTAATCGAGGTTCAGGTGCAGATGCTTGTACTCGCGCTCCATACCGTAGCCGTCAGTTCCTTGCGACGGTGACACCACGCGGTGGCGAGGATCGGCGAGAGCGCGCGCGAGCAAGTCGGCCGGGATGATATTTTGCGCCGGACTGATGCTGTTGTTGATGCTCGGAACGGCCCCGCAGATCCAGGGACGCGAGACGCGTGCCTCAGTCGTCGTGACGCCAAATCGATACCCATTGACCATGCAGTTGGAGAGGTTCGGGATGATGATGGGTGCGGTCGCGGCGCCCACAGGTGCAGGCACGGCTAACATTGAGCCGTTCGTCGCAATAATATTGGTGGTGCTGCCCGGAGCAAGTCCTACGGCCACACCGTTCACCGATCGTACCTCGAAGGCCGAGGCCATGCCCTGAACGGGCGGGCCGTCGTCGTCCATGGAAATCAATCCAAAAAGTTTTGCCGAAAAATTCTCCGTCGCCTTCAAGGTCAGCAGCAAGTTAGCCGACGTTGTTTCCTGATCGCCTAATGTCTGGCCGGTGAAGGCCGCATTGTCGTACGAACCATCCTTGCGGAACTGTTGTGCTACGAGCCGGAAACCCATCTTGTCGGACCACAATGGGCCGTCGATCGAGCCCTTGATGTCGATGTTGCTACGCGAGCCCGCCATGATGCTCACGCTGCCGCCAAATTCTTCGCCGGGCATTTTGTTCACAACGTTGACTGCGCCGGCGAACGTATTGCGACCAAAGTAAGCTGATTGGGGGCCTTTGAGTATCTCAATGCGGGCCGGGTCGCTGACGCTTGCCACGGCGGTCGGCGACGCCACTGGTACGCCATCGATAAACGTCGCTGTCAAGGTGGATAACGTGCTGGAGGGTACGAAGCCGCGCAGCGTGATCTGCTGGAACGAGCGATCGCTGCGCCCGGCGCCGGCCGAAATGTTGGAGAGATTGACTCCCGGAATGGCCTCCGCGAGCTGATTGAAATTCGTGATGCCTCGTATGGCCAAGTCATCACCGGTCATTGCGGTAATGGCAATAGGCGTGTCGAGGAGGCTCTCTTCCCGCCTGCGCGCCGTAACCACGATTTCTTCAATCGAGTTAGCGTTGTCCGACTGGGGAGCATCGGCGGCGATCGCCAGCGGCTGACCGACGGTAAGTATCGCTATAGCCGACACGGTGGACAGGAATACTTTTGGCAACAGCATAAGGTTCGCTCCCGGAATTCAACAACAAATCACTTAATCTGCGGAGGCTATCACCGACTCTGTCGCTATCTTCCCGGCACATCGCTCAGCGTCCATATTCCGGACGTCCAACTGTTGTTTATACGACACAGGTGTTCGCGGTCAGCCCCCCCCGTTTATCGTGGATCCAGGGTTGCTTAGACTGACTGCATGTCCAAAGGAAACCTAGTCCCCGTCGGTATCGCCGTGTTAGGTTGCGGGCGGATATCAGCCGCGCACATCGCCGCAATCCATGCGCAACCGCAGCTCACGAAGCTGGTCGCAGTCATCGATCAGGATCTGGGCCGCGCTCAACAGGTTGCCGCGACCCACCAAGTGCCACATGCGTTCGGCAGTCTGGATGATGCATTGCGTCTGGGCGACATCGACGCGGTGCTGATCTGCACGCCGAATGAACTGCACACCGCCAACACACTGGCAGCGCTTGCGGCGAACCGGCATGTGCTGGTGGAAAAGCCGATGGCGGAGAACGCCCCGGATGCGCGACGCATGGCGAATGCCGCAGTGGCAGCTAACAGAATTCTGGCGATTGGCCACACCTTTCGACATAGCGCCGCGGTGCGCTATTTGCAGGATCATTTTCAGGACTTCGGCACGCTGCAGTCGCTCGAAGTGTCGCAATGCGTTTTCTGGGACGGCCCGCAGGCGCCCTGGTGGGCAACGCGCAGCCGCGAACAGGGGCTCATTCTGTCGTTGTTCGCTCCTCATGCGCTCGACTTCGTACAACTGGTGATGCGCGATGAGCCACTGCGTGTCCATGTGGAAACCGCGCGCCATCAATCCGGCTGGCAGGGCGAAGACGAAGCGATGATTTTGTTAGGTTTCCGCGGCCGTCGGATGGCCATGGTGCATGTGTCCTACAATCAGCGCCGGATCGTGGACCGCAAAACGCTGCTGTTTGACCGCGGCGTGCTGCGGCTCGAGGACCGCGACTGGCTCTATTGGAACGACGAACTCCTGATCGGCACGCCCGAAGGTCCGGGCCCCGAAAAACGTCGCATGGGCGGCACGGACCTGGCGGCCTGCTTTGAGACGCAGCTGACTGAATTCGTGCGCGCGATCCGTGGGCAACCGCATCGCAGCGTGTTGCATGAGGGCGGCTATCAACTGATAGAGACCATCGACCGGATTCGCAGCGCGGCGCTCAACAGCAATCCGCTGTTAGACTGATTTTTTCCGGGCGAAGTCCGCAACCTGCTGCACCCAGCGCTGCGGCGCGAGCATCAGGGAAAAGGAACCACCGTCGGAGAACTCTTCGAGCGTGAAGTCGCCGCGCAGCGCAGCGACCTGCAGATCCTTGGCATGCAGGCTGTCCGCGCGATCGGTCAACACAAGCGTCGGCGCTTTGATCCTGGCAATGTCCAGCGACATGTCATTGGCGAACACCGCCTTGTAAGTCGGCGTGTCGGGGCCCGCGTGATAGGCGCCCAGCGTGGCCCACGTGGCAGTAGTCAGCGCGTCCGGGTGCTTGCCGGACACAGCATGAATTACCTTGAACATGTCAGCGAGATGACTGCCGTCGGCTTGCGGTTCAAATGCGCGCGCAGGCCGCGCGAGTCGCTCTGCGCGTTCCTCGGCCGTGTAAAGCGGGCAGCCATGCAGGATTACCGCAACGGTACGCTGCGCGTGCCGGACCGCAAATGACGCGGCAATCGCGGCTCCCGTGTGATGGCCGACGACGATCACCTTCTGCACGCCAAGATGATTCAGCAGCGCGATCAGATTGTCCGCGAGCTGCGCCACGGTTACCGCCGCGGTCGGCGCATCCGACATGCCGTAGCCCGGATTGTCCGGCGCAATGACCGTGCGACCGATAGCGGCTAACAAAGGCTGGATGTCGACCCACTCCGCCAGACCGAACGGCGTCTGGTGAATGAGGAGAAAAGGCGCCGCGTGACGCGACTTGGACGAACCACCGGACAGCACTCGATAATGAGTGGCGCCGAGTGGGCAGGCCACATAGCCCTTGCCACCGTTCAGCGCCGGCGCGCCTATCCAGTGTCCGCCGGCGCCCGTCAGCGTCAGGTCGACTGGAGCGGTCATGGCATCTGCGACGTTGACCGGCAGGCTGGCGCTCGCGGCCAATGCCTCGATAAAGACTCGACGTTGCATAGCGGCTGTCTCGTTGGTCCGGATTTCATAGATTCAGGAACTTCTCACCTAACAGTCGACCAAATACGATCGCCGGCATCGCCATCATGCCACCGACGAACGCATTACCCTGCAACTGCCCGGAACCGAGGATTTCCCCGCCCGCGTACAGCCCGGGAATCGCAGCGCCGTCCGGCCGGATCACCTGCAGCTGTGAATTCGCGGCAAGTCCCACGGTCGAGGTCACCGACCCGCCCTGCTGGCGGATCGCGTAAAACGGCCCCGCGTCGATGGCCGCCGGCATGTGTACGCGACCCGACGCATCCTTGGCGGATTCACGCCCTGCGTTGTAGTTGGCCACGGTCTGCCCGAGGGCCGACGGTTCGAGATCGATGTCACGCGCCAGCTGTTCCAGGCTGTTAGCTTTACGAAAGACCTGTTTGGTATTAAAGGCTGCCGCCATCTGCTCGCGGCTCCAGCCAATGACCATGGGCGGCGCCCGGTCAAAAATCGCCTGGTCAAAGATAATCCAATAGCGCAGATCGGGCTGATCCAGCAAAGCGTGCTCACGCAGGTCCACGCTGGGCTCATCTTCGCGGATAAAGCGTTGCGCCGAAGAATTCACGTATATTTCCCAAGGCAGACGGCTTTCGGGATACGTATTGGCTCGCCCGAGGATCGCGCTGGGGAATGGACCGTCGTCGAGCAGCCAACCGAAATTCGACAGATATTTTTCGCGACCCCGAAGGTAACCACCGGCCGCGACGCCAAGTTCCAGACCCGCGCCCTGCGCGTAGTCATAGGCGCCCTTTACATAGCTGCGGTGCCCGCACAAACGCCGGAACATGTCGGCGTTAGCGGCATACCCTCCCGCCGCAAGCACGACATTGCGGGCCATGACCCGGCGATCTGCTCCCTCGGCATCGACGATGTCGACGCCCTGCACAACGCCTTGCCGGTCCTGCACCAGGGCAACGACACGGGTTTTTGTCCGCACCGTGACGCGGCCGCGCGCTTCCTGCTCGCGCATTGCGCCTTCAAGAACCTTCAGGATGGACAGGCCCCGATCGCCGCTCCAGTAATAGCGCGCGACGTCATACGGCTCATGCGCGCTCTCGATGGCGGGGCATTGCGGCAATACGTCGTAACCACGCTCCATCATCCAGTCGAACGTCTTGCCCGCATTGAAGTTCGCGAGCCTTGCGAGATCACGATCGATCGTGCCCTTGCTGATACGCAGCGCTTCTTCGTAATGACGCTCGGGTGAATCTTCAATTCCCTTTTCGGCCTGCAGGCGCGTACCTGCGGCACTGAGCTGCCCGTAGCCGACCAACAGCGTCCCACCGACCGTGGGCGCGGCATCGATCAACAGCACGCGCGCGCTGCGCTGCGCGGCAAATCCTGCGGTCGCGAGCCCGCAGGTGCCGGCGCCCATGATCACGACATCCCAGGTGTCCCGGATCAAGGGCTGCGTCACGCGCGCACTCCGTCAGCCGGGTCCGGCGCCATGTTCACAGCCCGCGCCGCTACGACAAACATCGCCATGCCAAACAACAGCGCCGGCACTATCACGAACGCGATGGAGCGCCCTACCTGGGCGGGATCCCTGAACACGCGCTCTGTTAGCAAGGCAATCAGCAGGGGCCCGGTCACGGCGCCGATGACCGTATTGAGCAGACCCGTCAGCGCGACACCGAGACCCCGCATGGGCGCCGGCCACTGCGACTGCAGGGTCGTAATCACACACAGCCCTATGAGGGGATAGATCGCGCTGCTCGAGGCCACGAGCAGGGCGGCCACGCGCCCCTCCGACGCCAGCACGGCAAGGCCTGATGGAATGGCTAACAACGTGACCGCCGCTACCAGCATCAATCGGCCCTGATCGCCATGACGCTTGACCAGCGGATCGATAAACACGCTGCCCAGCAGCGGTCCGGCGGCGGCAAATAGGACCGCCAGCGGCCCAAGGATTTGCGCCAGCTGCGCCGGACCCAGACCGAATACCCGGCCCAGCATCGCGGGCGACCAGGCCGCCGCGCCGTAGGCCGCCGTAAAGCAGCTTGCGAAGCCCAGATAAAGTGGCACGAAGAAGCGCCGGCGAGCAATCAGATGCAGCAGCGTCTCGCGTCCCTGAGCTAACAGAGTGGGCGCACTGCTTGCCCCTGCGCGCGGCGCCTCGCGGCAGGTGAGCAGAATCAATACCAGCAGAAACCCGCTCGCCCCGCACAGCATGAAAGTGACCCGCCAGGACGAAAAGTTCGCCGGCAGGCCAAAGCCGTCAAAGCGATGCGCCGCCGCTGCTGCGATCACTATGCCAGTGAGGGTGATCGCAATGCCGTTCGCAATCGCCTGCCCCGTCATGTAAAGCCCCATGGGCCGACCGCGCCGATCTGCCGGAAAAAGATCGGCAATCAGCGACACTGCGGCCGGCGCCAAGGCAGCTTCGCCCAGACCCACGACGACGCGCGCGGCGAACAACTCGCCGAAATTGCGCGCCAGTCCCGCCGCGAAGGTCGCCGTACTCCAGATCAGGATGCCGAAAATGATAAGGTTGCGGCGGCTGTATCGATCCGCCACGGCACCTAACGCAACGCCACCGATTGCGTAAATGAGACCGAAAGCCAGGCCCTGCAGAAGTCCGATCTGTACGTCGTTGAGGTTGAGTTCGCTGCGCAAAGGATCGACGACGAGATTGAGAATCCCGCGATCGATGACCGACAACAGCGACGCAAAGCACAGCAGCGCGACAAACCACCAGGCGCGCGCCGAGCTGCTCACTCAGAGCATCCCCAGCAAGCGTGCGCGGCTGCGAATGTAATCACCGAGCCAATCGAGGTTGCGAAAACGCAGGGTGCCGCGCCCGACTGCCACCGAACTGTGCGCCATGCCGGCGAGCAGTCGAAACGCCTTGGCCATCAGGAACAGCTCGCCATGGCGCACTTCGGCCGCCGTGAACGGCCGCACGGTCTGGTAGCCGCGCTCGAACGCCTCTCCATAGGCTGGCGAGAACCCATAGAACAAATTGCCCCAGACGAAGTTTTTGACATCCTGCATCAAAAATTCTTCGCCGGCAGCATCGAAGTCGAGCAAGGTGATGCGGCCATCGTCATCCACATGGACATTGCTCGGATGAAAGTCGCGATGGCCTACGCCCAGCGGAACATCCTCATTTTCCAGGGCGCGAAGGCGCTCGAGCAGCCGCGGCGCCAGCGCTGCATAGTCCCGGGCATCGTCCGGGCGGTCGTACAGAAATTCGAGCAGCGGCGGCAAATTGACCATGAAGCTAACGGCATCGTCGGTCTTGAACGCATGACCCTGGCTGTACTCCAGGCCTAACAAGTGCATCCCGGCAAAAACCGCGCCAATACGCTCAGCGGTCTGCTCGCTGAGGACATCACCGAACTTGCGGCCGGGCGCCCAGTCATACAACGCCACCGCGCGCTCGCCTTCCGGCGAATGGACCTTGAAATAGAGACTGCCATCGCGCGTGCGTAGCGGTGTGGACGCCGGAAAGTTCCGGCTGCGCAGGAAATCGAGAAAATTGAGTTCATAGCTGACCGCATCAACGTCCCGCCAGCTGCGCCGCCAGACCCGCAATGCGTGCCTGGCATTCTCATCCTTGATCAGGTAGACATCATTCATACCGCGGTAAAGCAAAAAGCCGCCGACCGCGCCCTTCATGTCATAGCGTCGGGTGACCTCCGCCGCCAGCCATTCTGGATGCAGCACCGAGTGCGAAACGCGCGCCTCGCGCAAAACGGTTGATGTCATTTTCGCCTGCTGTCACATTTGCAATTGAGGAGTCGGCGATTCAGCCAGTTACAACGGGCACGCGCCAGCAAAGCATCCGTTGCGCCCGGCCCGTGGTTGCCACGCAATTTACCCACCATCGCCATGGGCGCAGGACTCGGGTTCTGTTAGCTTCCGGCAAGGCCTTTCGGGGGGATCTTCATGTTGTTAACGCGTCGCCAGATGCTGGCACTGGCCGGCGGCATGCTCGCCCCGGTTGTGAGCAGCGCTGCCGAATCAATCATCCGTCTGACGACGGCGGGTGGCAGGCAATCATCGGTCAGTTTCTGGCGCAGCCGCGACCGATCACGCGGCACAATTCTGTTTTCGCATGGCGCAGCATCGTCGCCTAACAAATACCCGGACCTGGTCGACGCCTGGACACGGGCTGACTACGACGTATGGGCTCCGCTGCACGTCGACTCCATTGCACACCCCGAAACTTCCCGTTTTGCCGGCTTCGCCAGCTGGACGGCGCGCATCGAAGACATGCGTGCGCTGGCGAAGCATGTCCGGGCCAAAAAAGTCATCGCTGCCGGGCACAGCTATGGCGCGCTCGTCGCCCTGACCATTGGCGGCGTGAACGCCGCGCAACCTGCGGGCGTGGTCGGACCCTTGCGCATTGCCAAAGTGCAAGCGGTGATCGCATTCTCGCCCCCCGCACCGGTTCCCGATCTGATCACCGCTGAAGGCTACAAGACGCTGGCCGGGCCGGCCCAGACCGCACAGCTGCACACCGCCGCCGAGATTTCCACCGTCTTTCTGGACGCCTATGGCGCCAACCAGTCCCGAGCCCGCAAGGCATTGACGGCGCGGCTGAGCGATACGGGGACTGTGATTCTACGAACCAAATGAAACGCGCTGCCCGGGTCGCTGCGCCGCACCGCCTGACTTCGATACCCTGGCTGCTCACCGGCCTTGGTTCGCTGCAGGCCTGTTGGGCGACCGACAAGCTGACCTACCACGTCGACCGCGCGCGTAGCGGCTGGAATTCTCTTGAAACGGTCCTGACGCCCGCGAACGTAGCCAGCCCCCGGTTTGCGCTGCAATGGTCAACGCCACCGCTGGACCCTTTTGCAGCAACGCCAGCGCGGCTGTTCGCGACACCGCTCTACGTCGCCAGCGTCAATATGTCGGTGGCCGGACGGAAGCGACAGGGCTTGTCAGTCATTTACGCCGCCAGCGCGACCGGTTTCGTCTATGCGATCAACGCCCGGACACGTGGCCGTGTGCCCGCCGGCGCGCAACTGTGGCGCCGCCAGCTAACAAGTCAGCCCTGCCGGCGCGGCAGTCTCGGGCTACTCGGCACGCCTGTCATCGATCTCAGGCGACAACGGCTCTATGTCAGTTTTTGCGACGACCAGGATCTCTGGCAGGCGGCGGCGCTTGACCTGCGCGACGGCCAGACGATCGCCGGCTGGCCGGTACGACTGGATGCCGAGACTATCAACGCGCCCGGCATCAATCGCAATGGCGTCAATCGCTTCCCTGCGACTTTCGCGCATGTTCAGCGCTCGGCCCTGAACCTCAGCCCCGATGGCTCGCGTCTTTATGTGTCTTTCGGCGGCGAACCCACCAGTGGCTGGCTGTTAGCTCTGGATACGCTGCAACCGCGCGTGGCTTCGGCTTTTTCCGCGACGCGGAAAACCGCGGAAGGCGTCGGTGGCATGTGGGCCGCGGGCGGGCCCGCCGTTGACGGTCGCGGCCATGTCTACATTTCCACGGGCAGCAGCGTGCTCAATACTCTGGCTGACATGGGAGTTGCCGGCGTATTTCCCGACAGCCCCGGCAACTGGGGGCAGTCGGTCATCGAGCTGACTGATTCGCGCGACAGGGGTATGGCTTTGGCAGGCACCTACACGCCCTTCAACTATTGCCAGGCGGGCTCGCGCGACATGGATCTGGGCGCTAGCAGCCCGACGCTTGTTGACCTGGCCGCTAACAGGAGCGCCACGCCACGCCTGCTGGCGCTCGGCGGAGCGAAACAAGGCAACGCCTACCTGCTTGATCGCGAGCACCTGCCTGGCAACCTGACACAACGCCAGCCCTGCAGCGACGATGCTGCCAGCGACCGATCTTTGTTAGCACCGGAGCCACAGCCCCAATTCGGCGGGCGCGGTCCACTCAACATCTTCGGGCCCTACACCGAACGCGACGCCATGGGCGACCAGGCACGCAGTCGCTCCACACTCGCGCATTTTCGTAACGCGGCAGGATTTGACTATCTTTTCGCCACCGGCAGCGCCAAGACAGGTGCCGCGCAAAATGTCAGCACCGCGCCAAGCCTTGTCAGGTTGCAGATCATGTCGCGCCCGGAGCAGCCGTCTTACCTGCGAGTGGACCAGACTCAGGAAAGCATGGTGCTGCAGAACCCGGGTTCGCCCATCGTCAGCAGTCATGGCGCGCGCAGTGCGATCGTCTGGATTCTGGACAGCAATAAGCCTCGCTCTGCGTCATTGTACGGACTCGATGCACCGCAGCCGGTGCTGTACGCCGTCGATGCCGAGTCGCTGCGATTGCTCTGGCGCAGCAGGCCGGGGGAACTGCTGCCAAGTGGCAAGTACAATGAAGCCACCGTCGCGGACGGATTGGTGATCGTCGGCACTGACCGTATCCAGGTCTTTGGCCTTGGCTTCGCAGGCGGCTCACAAGTGAGCAAATTACGCGCGACGAACTCGCCGGTCCCCGGCTCAATTGAGACCGCGGTCGTCCCTGCCACAGATGCTGCAGACATCACCGATGGCGCCAGCCTGTATGCCGAGCGCTGCCGCGCCTGCCACGAGTCCAATCAGTCGGGCATTCCCGCGGTCGAGAAACTCCGCGGCCTGAAAACCGACGCGGTCGTCGAAAAGTTATTGTTAGGCTCGATGCAGACGCAGGCACTGGGACTGACGGAGCGACAGATCGGGCAGATTGCCCTGTACCTTACCGATCCACACTGACACCCCGCACCAACACCAAGAAAGCCACGTGCCATGAAAGCAGATTCGGAATTCCGTCGCGGCTGGCCCGTGGTGGTCGCCGGGCTGGTCGGCGTCGCCTGTGGCGCCTCACCCGTGCCCTACACGCTGATCGGTCAGTTGATCGGTCCGATGCACTCGGAGCTCGGCTGGTCGGTCGGCGATATCAGCCTGGCGATCACGCTGTTCGGTCTTGCCGCGTCCTTCATGGCGCCCTATGTGGGCTCGCTCACGGATCGCATCGGTCTGCGGCCCGCTGACCTGGTCGCGCGGCGTGAACCTGTAGTTCTTCCGCCAGCGTGGACTGGCGCTCGGAGGTACCCGTCGTTCACCGCTGCAGCCGCGCACCCATGATGTATTGACCACACAATCCACGGGAGACGGTTGCCATGCAGCCTATGAATCGACGCCGCATGCTGCAATAGAGTTCTGGCGGCCTGGCGGCCGGTGCGCTGGCACGTACAGCAACAGCAAAGTCGGCCGCCGATGATCTCGATGTCATGAGTTACGCCCCTTTCGGACCCGGCGGCGAACAGATGTTTTTGACCGCTAACATCCGCAATGATCGACCTGACTGGCCGCGGAACCGGGGCTGCATTCGACGCCCGGCAATGTCGTGATCGTGACGCTCGACCAGCGGCCCGCCGCTGCGGCAACATTTGTTAGCTATCGAGGAAGGCGTTGATGGCGTCGACGCGCTCGGTCAACGTTGAACTGCGTTGCCAGAGTTTTTTGTTAGCATTCGGCACCAGAGCTGCTGCGTCATCCAGGTACATGCTGAGCGGGTCGCGCTCCGACGCCATGATCAGGACCGGGCATTTCAACTGCGGCAACAATGGCCGCAAGTCCTGCATGAACGCTGCGCGATACGCGATGTGATAGGTGCCCAGCGCTTTCAGGACATCGGTGACGCCGAGATGCAACTGCGCCGACGACGCCACGGCGTTGGCGAGCCGGTTGGCGGGTTGGCGATCAAAGTAGGGCCAGAAAAGAGACTGATCGCGCACAAAGTTCCAGGCCCACGACAGGTGCCCACCATGGTCGTCCGGCGTTACCTTGGGCGCGTAGTTCGCGAGCAGTCGCTGCCGGAATTCCTCGGTAAACAGCGGGATGCCGTCCAGCACCAGGCGTCTAACCCGCTGTGGATGCGTCACCGCCAGCTGGCAGCCGATTTGCGCGCCGGTATGGGCGCCGTAGAAATCCACCTGGTCGATACCTAACGTGTCCATGATACGTAAGGCACATTCTACGTAGTACTGAATTTCCACCGTGTCGCTGGCGGGCGGTGCCGAGTCGCCATTGCCCAGCATGTCGGGTGCGAATGCAAAGCGCTGCCTGGCCAGCGATGGCAACAACGGTTCAAAGGCGCGCGAGGATCCCGGCCCCGCGTGTGCGAGATACAAAGGCCTGCGCGCACGGTTACCGGGCACGCCGGAATACCGATAGTGCACCAGACCTTCGGAGAGCCGCAGAAATGCCCGATCAACCACGTCCGCAGCCTGCGGCAGCGGCGGCGGTTTTGAATCCCTGGCCCCTGCACTCATGGCACCCCCGGCCGTGACCGCGGCACCCAGAGCGAGCACGTCACGACGTGAGGTCCTATTGTCAGTCATCCAAACACTCCTGTTAGCCAGCAGACGCGACAATTACTTCCAGTTTCTTGTCCTCGGACCCTAACCGCTCGAGGCCGCCACGGCCCATGGTCTCGAGCGGCAATTCATGGTCGTGATCCGACCACAGCAACAGGGTCGGTACTTTCATGCGCTGGGCGCGATTGTTGAGGTCCGCCCATTCCTGCGCCAGCTCGTCCGTGACCTTGGCAGGCTGATGGAAATTCATCAGCAGGACCTGGCGCCAGAACTCCCGTGGTTTGTACCCCTTCAGCCAGGAATCAATCGACAGCAGGAGTCGAACAGCAGAGCGACTGCGACCAACACCACCACGATCGTGCCAGCAAGCCGGAGGAGAAATCTCTTCATAGGACCGTCCTGGTGCGATGTTCGACTGACGCGCGCGCCTGATCAAATCCTGAAAAGCTGCTGGCCGTTGTCAGCAACCAGACGATCACGGGTCGCTTGCGGAATTTCAGTCCGTTTATCCAGCTCCTGGCGAAAGTAGATCGTATCCGCGATGTCGCTGGGATGACCGTAATCGCTGCCGAGCATCAGACGCTGATCGCCGGTGTATTGGATGATGTGCGGCAGGTCTTCATGGAGTTCGCAGGTCAGGAAAAAGTTGTGCTCGTCAAGCTTCTCGCGCACCAGCGTCATCAGATCCTTGGGCTTGAGCCGCACGTGAAGTGCAGTTTGTACCGCCGGAAACACCCAGGTGCAGCCCGACTCAAAAAATCCAAAGCGTAATTTGGGAAACTGGCTCGGCAGCTGGCTGTTGAGCAAGGTTGTGAATGCAAAATAGTTCGGGCTGTCGGAATTGAAGCGATTGAATGTCGCGCCATCCCGCTGCGCGATCGATTCGACAGCCGGGCTGCCATGACCAATGTGAACGCAGATGGGCCAATCGAGCTCCATCGCCTTTGCGTACACCGGATCAAAATCCGCATGATCGAGAAATTTGTCACCTTCGATACCGCGGAACAGAACGCCGACCGCGCCATTGTCACGAGCCCAGGCCATGTCCTTGACGGTCTCGGTCGGATTTTGCAGCGACGGCACGAATACCCAGCGCAAACGACCCTGCGATGCTTTGCAGCGCTCGGCAATCCAGCGATTGTAGGCGCGCGTCAGCGCCAGCTCCGCCTGCCGACGCGCGCAGCGGACATTGAGGAACAGGCTGGAAAAAATGACCTGAATATCGACTTTCTGCCGGTCCATGTCGGCAAGGCGCGATGCCAGGTTATCTAGGGTGATGGAATCGGCGGTGAATTCGCCTTTGGAATAGCCCGCAATCGCGGGCGCGTCGTGCTTGCCGTAGAGATAGTTGTCGATGACCCAGTACTCTGCGGTCTTCGGACCGGAGAAATGCGCCTGGATCGTTGCGCCCGTCTCCTTGACCAAGATCGACGGACGAAACTCCTGCTCACTCTGGGCCAGGTAGTCCCATACGGACGCAGGCTCGACCACATGCGTATCGACGTCGATCACTTTCATCGCCATTCTCCCAGGGCATGTTCGGCTTCAACCGGGTGCCGTGGATATTGCTGCATACCGTCAATCTGGGACAGAGCGCCAGTTGCCACATGTCCCAATAGTGGAATACGGCACGAAAACCGCGTGGCACGCAACCGCTTGTCCACCCTATGATCCATCACAATCATGAGCATCTATGGACTTTACTCCGGCACCGACGGCCAGTCTCACTTGGTCGAATTGGAAATCGTCGGCAGCGGCCCGCCACTTAATGAACTCCTACCAAGCCAGGGCTGGCGACCTTTCCAGTCCGACCCCGGCCATGTGCAGGCGCGTCATCCGACGCCTGTGGCCGGCATGACGGTCATGCTCGGCGGCTGCATGGAAATCGGCGTTGGCGGTGGCTCGCTGCGCAGCGTCGCCCTGAGACCGGGCGACATGCTGCTGGTGCTGGACACCCGCGGCGAAGGTCATTCCACGGCGATCAAGGGCCCCGACCGGCTGCAGGTCGCGGGCATGAGTTTCTCCGCCCGGGACTGGTCCGCGATCGCCAGGCATTTTTCGGGTTGGCCCGACAATCTGTTAGCACCCTAGTATGTCCTGTGGAGGCGACGCCATGAAATCGACACTGCCGGCATTGTTAGCGATCCTGACCCTGAGCCAGCAGTGCCTGGCCGCGGACCCCGCCAAACCCTACGCGACGCTCGAAGAGTTGCGTGCCAAATACCAGGACCCCAGGGGTCATGTCGCGGCCATCAACGGCGTCGAGGTGTATTACAAGGACGAAGGCCGCGGTTCGGCCATCCTAATGATTCACGGCTCGCAGAGCACGCTCAAGACCTGGGATCGCATCGCGCCCATTCTGGCCAGGCGCTATCGCGTGATTCGATTCGACATCCCGCCGCAGGGTCTGTCGGGACGCGTATCAGACGAACTCGCCGCGCGTATGCAACCGACCGATATTCCCGAGGGCCTGCTGGCGCAGCTCGGCGTCTCCCGCATCACCTGCGTGGGCGTGTCGAGCGGTGGCACGCTCTGCGTGCAGCTGGCGGCAAAACGACCGGATCTCGTTGAACGCCTGATCCTGTCCAACACTCCGTCAGATCCTGTGAAGACGGACCACATGAAACAGAGTGCCGAATTCGTCGAGGCGCAGCGTGAAGCCCGTGAGACAGGATTCCAGTCACTGAAATTCTGGAATCTGTTTCTCGATTATTTCAGCGGTGATCCGAGCCGGTTGGACCAGGGCATCCGCGAGCAGTATTACGATTTCAACCGCCGCGGTCCGGAAAAGAATTACCTGGCCTTCGTCGGCGTGGTCGCCAACCACGACCGCGCGGTCGCCGCCATGAACGCGGTGAAAGCGCCGACACTCCTGATCTGGGGCGGCAGCGACCAGCTGCTGGTACCGGCATCGGCCGATGTACTCGCCGGCTACCTAACAAATACGCAGGTGTCCAAAGTTTTCATGCCAGACGTCGGGCACTACCCGCCGCTCGAAGCGCCACAGCGATTTGCGCAGCTGGTGTCGGCCTACATCGAGGCAGCGACGCCCGCTCGCTGACCGCTGCTACAAATAGACCTCTTGGCCGCGCTGAGGCATCATGGGGCTCATGGATGGCACGTCCCGGACAGTGGCGCGCGTGATCGGCGTGCTGGAGCAACTCAGCGTCGCACCCGAACCGCAGTCGAATCGCGATCTCGCGCAATCACTCGGCATCCCGGTTTCCAGCATGCATCGCCTGCTGCAGAAACTGGTTGCACTGCAATATGTAGATTGTGATTCGGACACGGCACGCTATTCGGTCGCGCCGTCGCTGTGCGAACTCGGCAACCGACTCGCGGAAGTGGGTGGATACTCCAAGCCCTTGCAAACTTTGATGAGCGCACTGCGCGATATGGCCGGAGACACCGTTACGGTTTGGGTGCCGAGCGGCGCGCATATCCGCATCTCGGCGCTTCTGTTAGGCAAGATTCGCGGCCCCAGCAGCTACGCTCCGGGCGAGATGCAGGAACCCTTCACTACTCCGGGCCTTGCGATTGCCACTTTCTACAACGCCGCGCAGGTGCGCGCGCTGATAGCACAGGCGCGCCGGCGCCGCGTGCCCCTGGGCCGTCGTTTTCAGCGCGCCAACGAAATTACCAAAGCCATCGAGCAGGTCCGGTGGAGCGGCTATGCCACGGGCTACAACATGAAATCTGATGGCTGGGGCATCCTGGCCTGGCCATTGACGATCACCAGGAGCCCTTTGCGGTTCGGGGCGTTAGCCATAGGATCGCCAGTGCCCCTGCTGCGGCGCCGACAAGCCGAGATACTGACCGCCGTCGACAAATTACTGGCCATATACAACCGGGAACTGAGCATCGCTGCACGCTGAATACCAATAGCGGAATTTCGGCATCGTCCGTAAAACTGGTAATTCGATTTCGACCCGGTATGCTCCGCCTATCGCCGATGGTGGCGCACGCATAAGAACAACACCTTGCTATCCCACGACCGCGCCGGCTCAAACCAGAAAATCCGGATTGCCTTCACGCTGGCGTCACTGACACATGCGGCGGGCCAAAACGTGGTTACGCTATTGGCATTCCGTTATTTCACCGACAACCTCGCAATGGCCGCTGCCACCGTCGGCCTGCTGTTCGCCGCAGTAAAGATTTATGACGGTCTGCTCGATCCAATGTTAGGCGCGGCCAGCGACCAGACCCGCACCGTGTTAGGCCGTCGGCTGCCATATTTACTGGGTGGCAGCATGCTGATGCCGGTTGCCATCGTGCTGCTGTTTGCGGCACCGGCCAGCCTGTCCGCAACCGGACTTTGGTTTTTTATCGCAGCGGTCATGATTGTGCACGCGACGGCCTACACGGCTCTGACCATACCCGGCATGGCAATGGTGGTCGAGATCACCGATGACTTTCATGAACGCTCGACCCTGATGTCATACCGTGTTGTCGGCAACACCATTGGGACTCTGGCCGGATCGACCCTGCCCGCATGGCTGCTGGCGCGCTGGGGATCATCCCGCGCAGGACATATCGAGGTGTCATGGGTGGTAGCCGGGATCGTCATGCTCGCCGGGCTGCTCTCGGTTGCCTTGTTGCGCGGCTCGGTGCGCAGTACCGTCGTCGACAACCCGCCACGTCTGCGTTTCGCGAACCTGTCGCAGCAACTCAAACTGGCGTGGAACAACCATCCGTTCCGATTGCTGGCGATTGCCCACATCTTCGTGTTGATCGGCACCGCAACAACCTCCATCAGCAACGCCTACTTCACCCGCTATATTCTCAAGCGTTCGGATAACTGGCTGGGTAACTACTATTTGTTCGCGACCATAGGCGTGGTCGTTTCGATGCCGCTGTGGCTAAAAGTCGCGCAGACGGTCGGCAAGAAGCGCTGTTATATAGCCTCGATGCTGGGATTCGGCCTGCTGCACCTGACCTGGTTCTTTGTGGGGCAGTCTGAACCCTATGCCTTGTTAGTTACGCGCGCGCTGCTGATCGGCGTTGCGTCCGCGGGCATGATTCTTTTTGCCTACTCCATGCTGTCGGACGCCATTCGTTTCGACTACATCCAGACCGGTCTCAGGCGCGAGGGATCATTTGCAGGATTCACCAGTCTGATCGACAAAGTCTCGGCGGCGGCCGGCATTGCTGGCCTTGGCGTGTTAATGACCGCGATGGGTTACGTACAAGGCACGTCGGCCGGTCAGACGCCGCAATCGGATCAGGCCATCATGGCCATCTACATCGGCTTCACAATCGTGCCTGCCGTATGCATGGCCTGCGGCGTGTTAGCTGTCTCGGGCTACCGGCTGGAAGCTGAGGATCTGCTGGAATCGAATCGTGTAAAGGAACCGACATGAAAGACATCCTGCTGCGCAGCACATTTATCGTTGGCGACCTGGATGCCGCCATCAGCTTTTACACGGAAGCCTTTGGCTGGCGCGTCGCCTACGACAATGTGTTAGCTGTTGACTGGCGCTTTCCACCCGCGGCACCCGACGGCGCACCGGCGCGACTGGTTCTTTTTGAGAGCGGAGGCGATGATCCGGAGATCGGCGGCATTGGCTTCATGAAATATCTCAACCACTCGATGGTGCCCGGGCCCAGCAAGCACCGCAAGACCGTGGGCAAAGGTGAAGCGATCCTGGTGGTCAAAAGCGCCGACCCTGACGCCACTTACCAGCGAATCCTGAAAACCGACGCGGTGGTCGTGGCACCGCCCACCGACTGGACGGTGCCAGGTCCCACGCAAGGCCAGGTCATCCGATTACGTACCATGTCGTTATTCGATCCTAACGGCATCTATCTTGAAGTGAACCTGCGTTATCCGGATTAGGTCAGGAGCGGTCCTTGTCTTTGACAAACATGTCGTCAACCAGCATTCGCGGTCGCATTGCCTACCTTGACCTGGAGCGCAACGAAACCGGCTGCGAGTATTTTTCCGCCACGCGTTATCGGGATGGCAGCCGTACGTTTCGTTGCGAGTGTCATTTCAATGATCTTGAGCTGGTGCGGGATGTCACGCTGACACTGGGCCCGGATTGGCGGCCGCTGGACGCCTATCTGCGTATCAACCATCACGGCAAGGCCCTGGGCGCAGGTTGGTTCCGGTTCGGCGGTGGTGAAGTCATCTGCACCGCGCTCGACGCTCAGGGCGCCCAACACAAGTTAACTCACGCCTACTCGGGCGCCACGCCCGCCTTCGGCTCGCATCCGATCATCAACGATGGACTGTGGACTGCGCTTTTCGACATGCGGCAGCCGAACGCCGTGCAACGACTCAGCGACTGCATCACTTACTCGAAGGAGACCGTGGGCAAGGAGTCGATCGGGATCGAGACTTTCGATCTCGACATCACCTATCGCGGCATGGAAGAAATCACCGTGCCCGCCGGAAAATTCAACTGCCGCAGGTTTGCCGTACACCTGCTCGGCCTCAAGGCGCCTTTCATGCTCTGGACCTGGGGCGACGATCACGTGACCGTGAAGGAAACGTGGACCGAAATGCCCTTTACCTACGAGCTCGCCGAGCTGCAATGAAGTGTTACATGATCGTGCTCGGAACGTTCACCGATTTGCCGCGCTTCATGGCGACCTATCAGGCGCAAGTCGGACCTCTGGTCGAACAATTCGGCGGCCGCTACGTGCTGACAGGCCACAACACGCAGGTACTCGAAGGCGATTGGCAGAATGGCGGTGGCGCGGTGATTTCCGAATGGCCGGATCGGGCGGCGGCGCTTCGATTCTGGAATTCGGCGGAATATGCGCGAGTGAAATTGCTGCGCGCCGGTACCGGCGTGTTCCAGGTCGTGCTCGTGGATGCTGACAACTAACAGCGGACGAAAGCACTCATGGCCATGAATCCACTCACCCGGCGAATTCTGCGTACGACACTTGCGGTAATCGCCTGCTCTGCGGCGATCGGCGGCTGGTTTCTTGCGGCGCGCCGCGACGCGCCGCCGGTGACGCTCGCCGAACTGCAGCCTTGGTACGGACGCGGCGCGCGCCAGCTGGAAGTTGCTGGCGTCCAGGTCAACTACCGCGATGAAGGCAGCGGGCCGACGCTGGTGCTGATCCACGGGTCGTTCGGCAGCCTGCACATGTTTGATGACATGGTACGCGAACTCGGCCCTGGCTATCGAGTCATCCGTTACGATCAACCGCCGTCGGGACTGTCAGGACCCGTGCCGAAAGATTTCACCCTGACCTCGGAACAGTTTCTGAGCGGCCTGCTTGACAAGCTGGGCGTCGGACAAGTCTCGTTGTTAGGTACTTCGAGTGGCGGAATCATTGCCTATCGATTCGCGGCTGCCTTCCCGGAGCGCGTGAATGCGCTGGTCCTTTCCAATGTGCCATCTTCAGCACCGGTCGACAATAGCGGCGCGCGGCGTCGTTTGCCCATCAAACTACGATGGTCTCTCGGCATCTGCCTCAAATATTCCAGGCCGTTTTCATGGACCTGTTGGCAGGACTTTTTGCGGTCCAATTTCTGGCGATCTGCACGCGTAACCGACCAACTGGTCACGGAGTACTACGATCTCAACCGGCGCCCGGGCGCGAGCGAGTTCACCAGCATGACTGCCATCATGCGAAAGGACGATGAAGTGGTCCATTTTTTAGCTGCCGTCAGGGCGCCCACCCTGCTGCTGTGGGGAACCAAAGATCCGGTTCTGCCCACGGCGACCGCCGGTTTGCTGGCATCGAGGCTGACATCCACGACTGCCAGGACTCAACTATTTGATGACGTAAGCCATTACCCTCCACTGGAGGCGCCCGATGAAATTGCCGCGGCAACCCGAAAATTTCTGCAAACACTTCCAACCGCCAATTGACCTGCCTGTTGATTTGTTAGCAAAGGACGCCTCATAAGCTCTGCCAGCAGGAAGAACCTCAGTCGCCGCGGTAGCGATCGCGCAGTCGAAGCTGCTCTATCCTGCGCGGCGCATTCATTGCGTTGGCCGCAACTACGCCGATCATGTTGGTGAAATGGGCATGGATCCCACTCGCGACCCACCGTTCTTTTTTCAGAAACCCAGGGACGCAGTTGTCGCCAACGGTGAATCGGTCCCTTACCCACCGCTAACCGCCAATTTTCATCACGAAATCGTACTGGTGGTGGCCATTGGCCGGGTGGGTGCCGATATCCCCGTGGCGGCTGCGCTCGATCACTTATTCGGCTATGCGGTGGGTAATGATTGCACGTGGCGCGATCAGTAGTTACTGGCCCGCGAAAAAGGGCGGCCATGGGAGCCAGGCAGGGCAGGCAGCCAACCTCCAGGATTTGACCTGGAGCGGGCCGGAAATTGTGTCGATTCTGTCCACGTGCGTGAAGCTCGTGCCAGGCGATTTGATCTACACCAGAACGCCGGCCGGCGTCGGTCCGCTGCAACGTGGCGATGTTGTTGAAGGCGGCATTGATGGGCTGGGCACGGTGTTCAATACCATCCGCTAACTCAAGATCGTGAGCTGCGACGATCCGAGTCCGCGCCTCGATCAACATGGCGACAGACCGAGGTAGGCCCGATGGAGATTCGCCCGCACATTTGTTAGGTTAAGCGCTATTGGGATCCAGATCGCGCCGGCCCGCGACTCAACCGCAATAGCATCAAGCGTTTCCGGCTTAACCCCGGGCTGCGCCAGCGATTGCGGAGCACCGCAGGTTCGCGCGAGTTAAAAGATGCCAGATGCGATTGACTTCGAGCTTAATGTTCGCAGCAACGCCGGCCGATGCTCCCCAAAAACGTCTTGATAGCAAGACGCGATCTGCGGCAAGACCGCGCTGAATGAAGACGACGGTTGCCAGCGAGCCACAGGTGACATCGGATATTGCGGCAGGTAAGTTGCCAATCGCTATAGCAATGAATGAAGCCGGGTGCGAACCGCGGATTTTGTCCGCGAAAACCAGGCCATTTTTCTGGGAGCCCGTCCGGCCCATTGCGGAAAATCAGACCATCAAGGCACTTGCCTCGAAGCCAACATTGACGCCAACCGTCAGGCAACTTGAACGGACTGCAAGTATATATAAAATATTGTATAGTGCGATTCAATGGCAGCGAAGTTCGAGAAATCAGGATTCGAGATGCATCGGGTGCGTCTCGCGTGATGAATGTCGCCGAGTTTGCGGCTGCGGTGTACGTGCTGCATTGTTTCCAGAAGGCAACGCAGAAAACGAGAAAGTCAGATCTTGATCTGGCCACGAGACGGTACCGGGAATTGATCAAGGAGTTGGGCGCATGACTAACAAGCGATTTGCCAATGTTTGGGACGCCATCGACGACACGCCTGAGCAGGCTCAGAACATGAAGCTGCGCTCGACGCTTTTGATCGCGTTGAAGACCCATCTGACTCGTAGTGGATTGAGTCAGGCAGAGATCGCCAAACTGTTTGGCGTCACGCAGCCGCGTGTGTCGGACCTGATGCGTGGCAAGATCAACCTGTTTGCGCTGGACGCCTTGGTGAACATGGCAGTTGCGGCTGGGTTGAAAGTGAAAATGAGCCTGCGTAAAGCAGCCTAACAGCACTTGATCTGTGGGCGGGCGTCAAAGTCTGACCACCGACAGGCGCTGCGCAACTGCCGCTTCTTGAGCGCCGGATCGATGCCAGCTGCGAGCCAACAGCGCGCCCCCTGATGACGCAGCCTCGCCTGGTCGAGCGCCACGAGCAAATACAGGCCACCGGCGTCCGTGAGCTTTCGCGCGTGGCGCAGAGGCCGGATGCTGCGAATCATGGCGTTCATCAGCTTCCAGATTTCTGAGGTCTGGTGCATTGACGGCTGATCCCGACGAGGAGATCTCCTGTCACGGTACGCCGGCCAACGAAAAAAGTCAGAGCCCGATCCCACAGCTGCCTCAGCGATTGGTCTCGGCGCGGGCGGCCGCGACCGAACGAGAACTGTCGTTTGCGAATCCGATGCGCGAGTTCTATGCCACCTAACGTGATGGCCGCGGCATCGACGCGCAACGGCCTTTGATCGCGCGATGGTCCTGCTCGACAATATTGTTGAGGTAGCGGCGGCTGCGCACCAGAACGGACCGCCATCGGGGGTCTTCCTGGCGCAGCAACCTGACCGCCCGGTGGCTCGCCGCATTGCCACTAAGATTCACTTTGCGCGGCCTGATCTTGCCGCAGAACTAACACTCAATCTTGATCAGTTATTTGATGGCCCGTCCAAGCCATAGGCCGAGCCAGCGCGATCGTTAGGCCGCCAACTTTACCTTTGGCTGCAAGCCCGCTCGTGCGGCCAATCGAATGAGCAAGCCCAAGCTGAAGCGGTTGATTTTGCCACGCTTGATATCGGACACGCGCGCCTGGGTCACACCTAACGATGCCGCAGCTTGCACCTGAGTCTGATGCGTACTCGCAAGCCAGCGTTCCAGCCCTCGCAGCAACGCGGCACGAATCTCTAACTCCGCCGCCGCCTCCGCCGAGAACAAATCATGAAACACGCTACGCCCGACCGGCGTGACATACTTGACACCGTGCTTATTACGAACTGGCTTGCTAGTTTTCATGTCTTAACCTCATGCAATCTTGGAATCGACCGAAATCGTTTGTCCGCCAACGCTAAATCCTGGCGATTAGTCTTCTGTGTTTTCTTCTGAAAACAGTGCAACACATAAATGCCGTCAGGGCGGCTAGCCAGATAGATCACTCGGAAAGCACCGACCGCGATTCGTACGCGAATCTCTCTAACACCCTCGCCGATTGTCGGCATTGGCTTCCAATGCACCGGATCCTCGCCTCGTTGCGCCTTATCAAGCTGAAAGCCGCCTTCACGCCTCGCGTCCGGTGGGAACGCAATCAAATCCGCTCTACTGCTGCCCATCCAGACAACTTTCTTCATGAACCATGAGTATGCACGATTTCGCATAACTATGCAATTTGTCGCATACACCGAGCTTGATGGGGAACGCTGCCACAGAAACCACTGGGCTCGCTGGACAACGGCGATGGAACACAAACGAAATCATTATTGGCCAGGGGCAGTCAAGAATCGCCGGTGGTATTTACCCGGCACACAGACCAGCGCCAAAAACACGTTAACTTGTTGATTTTACAGGGCATTTATGGCGGAGCGGACGGGACTCGAACTGGTGATCTAACTGATTGATTTTATTATCAATCGGTTTCGGAAAAACCCGCCCGTACCCCCGAACGTACGCCCGTATTTGGGACGGCTGAAAATTAGCCGACTGCGATTCGTTAGGTGGCCCAGCACTGGCGCCCAATCGATTCACGCCGCCGCGATTGCCGCTTCAAAGCGACGCACCTGACCGCGCGCTCCATCGCGAATTGTGGTGAATACGCGTTCCGGAAATGCCCTTGGCAGGTCCGCCTCCACGCGCTTGATCGCTGGCACGACAGACTCGACATGCTCCTGCATGCGTTGCCACATCGCAGGTATCCCCGCGCTTTCAGCGAGCGCCTGCCAATGACGCGCCTGGATTTCACGGATTCGATAGTGAGCGCTGCCGCCACGAACCGCCATGGCCATTTTCGCTTTCTCGATCGGCAGTTGTTTCTTGCCGTGCCCGATGACAGGCCATGCCGAGAGTACGTCGTACAGGGGAGTCATTTCGTACGCACCACCGACTTGGTGATGCAGCGAGAAGTTCTTGCCATGCCCGTCGGTTGCAGCCAGGAGCCAGAACGTCAGCTGCGCCAGCAGGAAGTTGGTCCTGTCACGCTGTGGGTTCCTGCCCGTGGCCAGGATCGCCAGACACTCGCCGATCGATGGGCCTCCATCCGCTTCGTATTTCAGAGCCGAAGGACGCCCCGTTGCCTGACAAAAGTCTTCCTGCGGCAGCCGGGCGATCCAGGTGGCGTCAGTCAGCCTGAAACGCCTGCGCCGCTCCGCGCCTTCTGGCACGCCTATCCAGCGCCGGTCGAACCTCGTAATGACCAACACTCGCTGTTCGCCAAACGTTGCGATCGCTGACTCGGCGACAGGAAGACCCAGCTCGCGCAGAATCTTCCCGCAGAGCCACTCGTTCTCGACCGAATCGGAGAAATCGCCCTGAAACCCGCCGATGGTCCCGAGCGGAAGCTTAAGAATGTGGGTGGTGGGCGTGGCATGCCGCGGCCGGAACCACTTGCCCGCCATGCCCAGCAGCGCGGTTTTCTCTTGGGCGCCGGCGAGTGAAATCCGAAAATCGTCGTCTTCGTCACGACCGATGGGTGTCGCAGACGTGACGGCCATCAGCGCGCGTTCGACAGCTGCGTCTGTCAGGGGCTCGACAGCGACACGATTCCACCGCTCCGGTTCCTGGTCTGGTGGCAGGAGCTGCACGGCGCCGACGCAGTCGCGTCCGATCGCGCTCAGAAGATCGAACGTATTGGTCGATGCGGTCCGGAAACGAGTGCGAATGCGGCGCCGGACTGCAACATTGTCGGGCAGCAGATTGTCAAAGTAGTGCTCGACCCGCGACCCCCGCAACTCAAGGTCCGCCGTCAGTGGCAGCGACAGCGACAGCGCACGCGCGCGCGGAGACTCCACCCAGGAAGGCGCATATCGAAAGAGTGAATTGCCGCCCCGCAGCGTACGCCACTCCCCCACCCGCTCCCCGTTCATCCAGACATTCAGTGAGCTCACGGATGAATCACCAATCTGATGGCGCAATTTTTGATTTCGCGTTTGGTGAAACCGCGTTTGCGGTGCCCCCGCCTGGCAACGGCTCCAGCGCCACCCGGACTTGCAGTGCGGCCAGGAGCTGCATCAGCTGACCGATGCTAACAAGACCGGGGTCGCGCTCGATCTTGGCAATGCGCGTTTGCTCGAGCCCTACCAGCGCGCCGAGTTGCGCCTGGGTCAGGCGCCGCGCCTTCCTGAAGGAGCGCAAATGTACCGACAGCTGTGCGGGAGTGTGGAGTATCAATCGTTGCATGGCAGCACTATAGTCCTTACAAGGAATATATGCAATACATGCCTTTTAGATACTTAAAATGAAATATTCCTCAAAAGGCATGCGGCGCAGCCAACGCAAAGGCGCTGCGCAACTGCCGCTTCTTGAGCGCCGGATCGATGCCAGCCGCCAGCCAACGGCGCGCCCCCTGATGACGCAACCTCGCATGGTCGAGCGACACGAGCAAATAGAGGCCTGCGCCGTCCGTGAGCTTTCGCGCGTGGCGCAGAGGCCGGATGCTGCGAATGATGGCTTCCGTCAACATCCGTGTGTCTGAGTTCTGGTGCATTGACGGCTGAGCGCGATGAGGAGATCTCCTGTCACGGTACGCCGGCCAACGAAAAAGTCAGAGCCCGATCCCACTGCTGCTTCAGCGATCCACCTCGGCGCGGGCGGCCGCGACCAAACGAGAACTGTGTTTGCAAATCCGATGCGCGAGTTCTATACCACCTAACGTGATGGCCGCGGCATCGACACGCAACGGCCTTTGATCGCGCGATGGTCCTGCTCGACAATATTGTTGAGGTAGCGGCGGCTGCGCACCAGCACGGACTGCCATCGGGGGTCTTCCTGGCGCAGAAATCTGACCGCCCGATACAGGTAGTGCTGTCGGCCACGACTGGAAATGGAGGTCTCTTCCACTCGCCACGAGCGGTTCACGGGCCGCGCATAGCGCGCCCAGCGTTGTTCGAATTCGGGTACCTAACGCAATACCCAGCGCAAAATCGTGGTGTGGGAGACGGCAACTCCCCGCTCGGCCATCATGGCCGCCAGATCCCGGTAGCTCAGCCGATACGTGAGGCACCACCGCACGCACAGCTCGATGAGCTCGGCCTGGAACCTGCGGCGGCGATACAACGGGTCGCGTGCGATGGCCTTGGTCATCCGGAATCACTCCAAAAAAGGGCCGAATTCTAGGGTCGAACCGTCAATGCACCAGAACCCAATGGTACCCCCAAGCGCGGCCAAGTTTCGAGTTTGGCACCCATTCGCATTCGATACCCTTCGTGTAGCAACAGTTAGGCCATCTCGGCCAAGTCAGTCCATGCGGCACGATGACCGCGCCACCGCAAAACTACAACGCCAGCCTGGATCATTTCGCCATTGCAGTCCGTGGTAACGAAGCGGCAGGCCCGCGCTTTGCCGCCGGGGTAGTGCTCTACGATGGTAGTGCGTCAATAGACTTTGGCGAGAAACTGTTCGCCGTACCACTGCGTCAACTGCAGGAGCGCTGACGCAACCTGCGGTCAGATAGGGGTACACGCTGGGTTATGGCGAACTATTCACCGCACCAAGTAGCTGATTACCTTAACAAATGTTAGCCAACGTGATTCTAAACTAGGGAGCCTTTTCCTTATTTTTCAATTATTTATGTCAACTATCTAGAGTAGTCTCGTGTTAGGTCAACTGCTGGCCAAACCACACCACCAGACGAGCGCCGTAATCAATGATTGCCGGAAACGTGCTCGGACCATGACCTTCCTGCGGGTAAGTGACTAACACGCTTTTTGCGCCATGAATTCTAAGCGCGCGATGGAATTCCAGCGCCTGACCGGGCGGCGTAATTTGATCGAGCGCGCCACAGACGTTTAGCGTCGGTGTTTTCACGCGCTTGGCAAACATGATCGGGCTGCGGGTGTAATACTTGCCATTGGGATTGTCGATACGGTCGTCGAGAAACTGCTCGCAGAAGTGCGGGATGTAACAAGTCAAGTGCTCGCTGACCCAGTCAGTCACCGGCGCCATCGGCATGGCCGCCGCGAAGCGCGAGTCCTGGGTAATCAGCCAGGCTGCCATGTAGCCGCCGTAGCTGCCGCCGGTCACACCGAGCCGTTTTGGATCCGCGATTTTGTTAGCAACCAGATCGTCGATGCCGGACAAGTAATCGTAGGTATCGGCGCCACCCATGTCGCCGAACACTTTGCCAGCGAACACTTGACCGCGGCCACTGCTGCCGCGTGGATTCGGCATGAATATCGCGACGCCGCGTTTCAACAAGGCGGTTCTCGCGGCGGACGCGCCAGTGTACGTCGGTCGCCACATCCAGACGGGTCCGCCATGGACGTCCAAGATCAGCGGATGAGGCCCCGCTCCCGGCGGTGTTAGCAGCCAGCCCTCGATGTCGAGGCCATCCGACGCGCGCCAGCGGCGCATAACGGCTGTAACGCCTGCAAGTTTGCCCTGAATCTCGTCCAGGCCGAAATTGCGCAGCTGCGCCAAGTTGCCGCGGCTTATTTTCTGAAGCTTAGATGGTTCGAGAAACCCGACTGTCGTCGCGATGAAACTATCGACTTCGCCGGGAATCGGCGCGACCTCTGGATACACGTTATTGCCACAAGTCAGTTCATGACTTGACCAGAGGGTCGTGACCGTCTTGGTCGTTAGGTCGACGCGGCCCACCACGGTTTCCAATGATCGATGCCCCGCGAATAACAGCGTCTGATCGTTCGCCCAGGCGACAAAAGTCACATCGACGGAGTTAGTGGCGATCGACTCAACCGCGCCGCGCCGATCAACAATGCGCAGGTCGCCGGCGACGATACCGCGATCGCTGCAGACCGCTTCGACCGCTGCGATTCGCTGACCATCGGGCGATCCAACTGGGATCGCAATTTGCTGCTTCGGGCGATGGAGCTCTCTAACTGACTGGTCGTTAGGTGCCACGAGCCTCAGACTCGCGGTATACCAGGACGCTTCGTCCGAGCGATCAGAGGCCACCACAACGAGGTCGTTGCCCAGCCAACAACACTCCCAGGGATTTAGTCCACTCGGCGTGGCACGGGACAGGTTACGCGTGGCCACATCAAGCACCCAGATACTGCGCCAGCGGAAAGTCTCATCGCCGGTCTCGATCTCCGGAATCCACATCGGCAACGCTGTGGCTGCTTTCTTGGTCGCCTTGGCACCTTGAGCGCCTGCCAAGTCCGCGCCCAAGCCAGCGACGCCTAACAACAGCGTCGTACCATCCGCGCGCCATCGCAGGTACTCCACCCAACCATCCGGGCGAGGTAGCGGATTGGCAGCACCCGAGTCGACATCCAGCAAATACGCTTGAAACTGACCGGCCTGTTCACGATCCGACAGAAATGCGATCGAACGTCCGTCCGGCGACCAGCGCGGCTGGCGATCTGTATTCGGCCCGAAACTCACAACCTTCAGCGCCCCGGTTGCGAGTTCTAACAGGCAAATTCGCGTTGTCGGAGCGCCTTCCAGCTTGTCGAGCATCCAGCCCGCCAATGCGAGCCACCGTCCATCCGGCGAAACAGCCAGCTCGGTCGCGCCTCGTATGACTCCAGTCCCAGGCTGCAACCAGATCTTGGTGTGCTCCTCGATCTCTTTATAGATTGCGTGATCACGCAAATCGCGTTCCATAATGTCAGACTCCCAAACGGTGCAACATCAACTGTAGATGTTCCGCGAACTTTGCCGACTGTTCCATAAACGGGTAGTGACCCACATTTGGCATGATGGCGGACTCGATACCGGGCCGCGCGGCCACTATCGGCGCCGCATGGTTTTTCCAGGGACTCACATAATTCGCGTCGGACTCAGTGGCGATAACACCTAACGGCGCCAGCAATTGCTGAACCCGGCCTGCCAAGTCATATTGCGCCATGGCATGCTCTGGATTCAAAAAAACAGCGCCCTTGTGCGCGAAATACGACTCCATACCCCACCTCATGGCGTCGATAGTGGCAGCCTGCTCGCTGGTCAGCGGAGCCATGAATTGCGTGCGCCAGATGCGCGCCCACCACGGATCGCGATCGACTTCTTCCCACGCGGCGAGCTCGCCCCCTAACGCCCGCTGTATTTTCGGATACACCTGCTGTATATAAGGCTCGATGAGCTGCGGATCGACTGCCGCAACCCGTCTTGCTTGCGCTTCGTGATCCTGGCCCTCGCCGCGCAAAATCCGGATGGGATTGACGAGGATGACTGCGCTAACGGTTTGCGGGAAGCGCAAAGCACATTCCACCGCCAGAATCGCGCCCCAGCCATGTCCTAACAATACTGCGGGCGCGGCAATGGTCGCGACGCGCACAGCTTCCGTGTCGAAGAGGTACTCCTCCATCGGATAGCCGCTGCCCGGATGGCGCGACGAGCGACCGCTGCCGGCAAGATCAAAATACACAACGCTGCGATCCAGCCCGCAACTTAGGTAGGGCCTCATGTAGCCGTGGCTATAGCCGGGGCCGCCGTGAATAGCGAGCAAGGGGGTATGCGCCGAGCTATAAGCATCGCGATACCACGCGATGCGCCGCGCGCCACGATTAATGTACCCTTCGTTCACGACGACCGCGACGCGACACGTTCGACATGTCGTTCCAGCACGGGAAACGGCATCGCACCTTCGCCTAACACCGCTTCGTGAAAGTCGCGCACATCAAAGGCCGCGCCGCGCAGCGTCTTCATTCGCTCGCGCAATTGCATGAAACGCAAGTAACCCATCCGGTACGCGAGCGCTTGACCTGGCAGGTCGGTCGAATAACGCAGCGTCTCGGTCGCGATCTGTGTCGGCGACTCCAGCGTGTAACGCGCCATGTAATCTCGCGCTCGCGCGAGATCCCAGCCGAGGGCATTGAGCCCCGTGTCAGTGACGAGACGTTGCGCCGTAAATCGTTCGTGCACCAGCCGACCGTAGGCGTCGACCGGGTCGTCGTACAAACCCATTTCACCGGCAAGTCCCGAGGCGTATTCCGCCCAGCCTTCATTGAACACACTGAGATCAATGCAGTGGCGGCGAATCTGCGGAAGCGCTTCGTTCTCGGCCTGACGCGCCAGGTGAAAGTGATGCCCGGGCACGAGTTCATGATAAATCAGCGCCGCTGCATTCAATTGCGACCGCGTTTCGAGACCCGAGCCATTGTAGCGGTAGAGTCCCTGCGGCTGCGCGGGCGTCGGCGACTCATAGTAACCGTAGGACATGCCGGCTTCGGAAGCCGCGTCCAGGCGCCTAACGTCGTAGGCTGCGCGCGGCGTCGCGTGAAAGTATCGCCCCACCAGCGGCCGCATACGTTCGATGCAGCGCAGGTAACGCGCTTCCACGTCGGCCGCGGAACGAGCAAACAGCCGGCCGTCCGCGCGCAGCTTGTCGGCGAAGGCGGACTCATCTCCTTTGAATCCGGTGCGACTGCGCAGCTCGCGCATGGACTCTGTAAGGCGCTCGACTTCCTGGTGCCCGATCTCGTGTACACGTTCCGGAACCAGGGCCTCGGTCATATGGCCCTCGATCCAAAGCGCATATGCCTCAAGACCGCCGCGAAACTGCGCGAGGCCGACTCGGTCGGGGGCACGTTTTTCGTAGTCCGCGTCGATCGCGTCTAAGGCCGCCGCGAACGCTGGATCGACGTCGTTGGTGAGAATACTTTCGACGCCCGCTTGCAAACGGGTTCGATCCTGCGCGGCCAATGATCCGAGCCGCGATTCGCCTAACGCGAGCCAACCGCGCACGGCGCCGCGGATGCCGCTCAACGTTGCACGCGCCCCCGGCAGAGCCGGGCGCGGAATTCGCCATCCCGCCTCCGCCTGAGTTAGCAATCGCGCGGTTTGCGCGCGAATTTGCACGGCATAGCGCGTTAGCAGGTGCACAAAACGATCGACGTCGGACGCGCGCTCGATCTTGAGTTGGCCCAAGACTTGTTGCGGCGTGAATGCCAGCGCATAAGCATTGTAAGGCGTAAAGGGGAAAGCCGTGCGCCAGAAACTCGGTGACTGCGCCAGCCGCCGCAGCGACGCGCTCAAGAAATCACGCGTTAGCCGATCGGCCGGCAACAACGCCGCCTCGGGCATCGCGCCAAGCCGCTGCAACCAGCGCAATGCCAGTGCTTGATCTTGCTGCGCGTCAGCTAACGATTCGGCCCGTAAATCGTCGATGGGCCGCCCGACGCGCAACGCATAGAAGGGCTGCGTTTGAACCTGGTGTTCCCACAACTCGTCGGCGATCCGGCGTATCTCGCTCAAGCAGGCCGCAGACCTAGCTCGTGCATCACAAAGCCCACCCACTCCGCTGCTTGCGGTACAGCAACCGCCGGATCGAGCGAACCATGACCGGTATTTTTCCAGACGCGCAAGTGCACCGGCCGCCCGGAGGATGTAGCGTGGAGGAGCGCCGCGGTGAATTTTCGACCATGAAATGGCATGCAGCCCAAGTCCTTCTCGCCGAAAACCTGGAACACGGCCGGATAGGCGACCCCCTCGCGCAGGTTGTGATACGGCGAATAGCTGTACAACACTTTTGACATGGCAGGGTGGGAAGGATCGCCGTAGTCCTCGTAGAAAATGGCGCGGACTGGCGCCGACGCCTCATCGAGCGGCAGCGGTTCGAGCTGATCAAATATCGGCACCACCGGCACGACCACCCGCCACAAATCCGGGCGATGCACGATCGCCACGCCAGCTAACAAACCACCGTTACTGCCTCCCATCATTGCGAACAGCTCTGGCGTCGTGACGCCATCGGCGATAACTTTCTCAGCGACTGCAAAAAGATCGAGGAACACATTCCATTTGCAGGCGAGCCGGCCCGACTCATGCCACTGCTTGCCATACTCGGCTCCGCCGCGCAGATTGGCATGGATGAACACACCGCCCGCTCGCACGAATGGGACCAAATGTGCCAGGTACGTGGGCATCAGCGCGACGTTAAAGCCGCCATACGCCGTGACCAACGCCGGCCGCGGCTTGTCGAGCGCCAAATCGGCCAGTTGCACGACGAAGTAGGGTACCCGCGTACCGTCGAGACTGGTCGCGAAATGTTGCGTCACGCGTATGTCGTGCAGCGATGTCTCCGCCGCTCGCAATATTGTTAGCTTCGATGTCGCAAGGTCTGCATGATATATCGCACTGGACTGGACAAAAGTCTGATAGTCGAAGGTCAATTGCTGGTTACTATCGAAGCGGCGAAAAATCATGGCGATCATGCTGCTGCCGGGCCCGGCAAGCGGCAGCACCCTTTCGTCACTGCCGTCCGGCTTCAGAGAACGAAAGCGCGCCGACACATCGAGCACGTCGCACACCACAATTCGCCCGCTCATGACAGCAACCGCGCGCAAGACCGCTCGGCGCTGCGGTTCAATCTCGCGCCAACTTGACTCGTCGGTTGACGACGTGACCGGAATCGCAACGATTCGGCCGCGAGGATAGTCGTCGGTGTGAACCCGAGCGACGTAGGTGCGCTCATCCAGCCAAGAACCGCTGCATTCGCCGGCGAAACCCTCCGGGAGAAATCGCCGCCAGCGACCAGTAGTCAAATCGCCTAACACGTAGGCGATGCGTTCGTGCGGCCCAGCCAAGCCGATTGCAAAGCGGCCATCGGGAGAGACTTCGGGCGTGAGGCCCGAGACGTTGGCCGGTACGATGGAATAATCGAACACAATTTCGGCGCGCGCAGCGACTCCAGGTTTCACGGGCTGAAATCGCAAGCGATGCCTACCGTCGTCGGCTCTGTCGTTGAAATAAAATCCGCCGGCGTCGGGCAACCAGCCCGGCACCGCCCCCGTGTAGCCCGGGCCGGCAATTCGGATGTCGAGCACTTTGCCTGTTGCGACCTCGGCGACGCGCCATTCGCCGAGCATCGCACCGCTGGCACAGACCATCATCGCGACGAATTCGCCATTCGGCGAGGGCTCGTACCACATCACCATGGCGGACGCGACTTCTTGGCCTTCCGCCAGCGCAGCCATCGACGCAATTGCCCGGCCAGGATCGTCAATGCGATCACCCACGAAGACCGTGCGCCCTCCGGAGGTCGGATCGGCGCCAGTCCGAAACCATTTTTTGCCTAACAAACGCGGCGGGGATTCGACAAAGGCGTTGCTACCGCGCGTGCTCTCGGCGATCTGCTGCTTCAACTGCCCGTAAAACGGTATCGATCTTGCCGCTTGCTCCGCCACGGCATCCTGCTGCCATTGCCAGGCGAGCGCCTCATCGGTGTCGCGCTGCAGCCAGTCATAGGGATCTTGGAAGCTAACGCTGCCAATGGTCTTGCGCACCGGACGTCGAGGCGCGTCCGGGTTCGCCATGCTTTTCATGTCCGCCGTCCGACTAGAAGTTGTAGCGAACGTTGACGCCAAATGTCGCCGGCTGCATGCTAACAGGCACCAGCAAAACACCGATCGGCGGCATCACTTGTTTGTTCGTGTCGGTGATGTTCTGGCCGAACAAGGCCAGTTCCCATTCACCGGAAATCAACGACAACCGCGCGTTCAAACGACCATAGGCGTCCGAGTAAGCAACGCCTGGGCCTGGAAAATTACGCAGCGCGATCGAAAAATCGCCCGTGTGCTGGTAGTCGAGGTGCAAACGCCCCGGCAGCTTCGCGCTCCAATTGAAATCGTAGTCGACCGACGCGGCGCCCGAAAACTCCGGCGCGTAGTCAATGCGGTCGCCCTTAAATTGCGCAGCCGAACTCGCGTCATATTGAGAATCATTGTAGCCGCCGCTCAACACCATTGTTAGGGCTTCAGTTGGTTTCAAAGTTAACGCGAAATCAACGCCGTTGCCCGAGGCTTTGCCCACGTTGGTGGTCTGGGTGACTTGGGAACCCGGGCAGAAAATAGACGTCTGAATATTTTTCCAGTCGTTGCGATAGATTCCTGCCTGAATAATGGCCTTGCCGCCGGCGAAACTCAGGTTGGAGCCCAATTCATAGGTCTTCAAGTCTTCCGGCTCGAAGGAGCTCGGAAAATTGCAGCCCGGAGGTCGTGTACCGATTAAATTGAAACCACCGCTACGAAAACCCTGGGCCGCGCTGGCATAGAGAAGCACGTCATTGTTAGGTTTGTAGGACACGACCAAGCGTGGGTTGGTGGAGCTGAAGGTGGCCGAATTGTTAGGTTCCGGCACCGGAAAACCAAAATTTGCGCTACGGCCGGAACCTGTGCGTTTGTCCTGAAAATAGCGCAGGCCAAAAGTGGCCGACCATTGTTCGCTGAAGTCATAGCCCAGCTCGCCAAAGGCGGCAGTCTGCTTGGATTTGCGCTGGCCTTCACTGAACAGCAAGTCAAGGCCTATAGGATTCGGTGTGGTGATCGAGCGGCCTAGGCTGTCTTCCGTGTAGTCCCGGTAGTACGCACCCATCGTCCAGCTGATCGGCCCCTCACTCCGCGACGAAAAACGAAATTCCTGCGTTAGCACTTTATAATCGGTTGTCCCGGGCAGAATTACACTTTGAATCGACCCTGGCGGCAGACCAAACCCAAATGGTGGTGGCGCATAGTAAATGGGTGCAAAAAAACCGGTGAGGTCGTAAGCGGCGGTGAAGTCCCGCTTCATATAGCCTGTGGAACTCAAAAACGAAAACGTCGCGGCCTGGTATTCGAGAACCAAATTTGCCAATGACATCTTGGATTCCGACGGCTGCAGTGCCACGTACGGCGCCAGGCGATTTTTGTCACCAAACACCTGGCTGTCGTAGTCACTATTTTGGTGCGTCAAAATCAAGGTGGCGCGAAACGAGTCGGAGATTTTCCACAGGGCTTTCAGCCGTCCTGTCGTCGACTTGCCTTTGTTGACATCTTTCTTGTTGAGCGGCGTGTAGTCGACCCAGCCCGGACTTTGCTCGTAGCCGCCTGCGAAGCGCAGCGCGAATTTGTCGTCGATCACCGGCAGGTTGATTACGACATTGCCACGCGAAAGTTGCGAGCCGTCCTTGACGTTGCCTAACGCGACGTCAAATCCGAAGGATGTATCCTGCAAATTGGGCGCACGGGTGATATAACGCAGAGTGCCGCCCATGGAGCCTTCACCGTACAGCGTGCCCTGAGGCCCGCGCAGCACCTCGATCCGTTCGAGATCGATGAAACGCACGTCAGGCCCTACTTGCACGGAATCCACATTGATGGGCATTTCATCCAGGTAGAGACCTATGGTCGCATTGCCGGTGGCCGCCGAAACACCGCGGATCTGGGCGCGATTTTGTCCCGGCGCGTATTCGATCGTCGAGAAACCTGGCACGGTTGCGGCGATATCCAGAATGCTGGTTGCACCCTGCCGCTCCAGCGTGTCGCCGGTAAGCGCAGTAATCGACATCGGCACGTCGAGCAGCTTTTCTTCGCGCTTTTGCGCGGTGACCACGACTTCGCTTAACCCACCGCCTGTGTCAATGGTCTGGTTCTGTTGCTGCGCGAACCCTGTGATTGGCGTTGCCGCGAGTGCGAGTAGCAGAAGTTTTTGCAAAAACATGCCGTATCCCCTTGTAGATCGAAAGTCCAATTCGGGTTCGATAGCCTACGATTGCGCTTGCCTTGAATCATGCCTTAGTTCGAATTAAAAATAAACAAGCGTTCATTTTAGAGGTCAAATAGGATAGGAGCCATGCCGTAGGATAGGAGCCATGCCGAAACGCGACACCAACTACATGGACGGGCAGCGAGACCGCATCCTCAATGCTGCGGTGCGGGTCTTTTCGAAAACTGGTTTTCACCGCTCGACAATGAGGGCGGTTGCCAAGCTTGCGAAAATCAGCGCGGGCACGCTCTACATCCATTTTCGCGACAAGGCGAGTCTGTTTCGCGGAGTCGTCAAGCGCCAGTTCGACGCCTATCCGCAATTGGCGACGGCAACCTTGGCAGAGTGGCAGGACACCATTCTCGCCTACTTCGCCGAGCCCATGAGTGCCCAAGACCGTCAACTGGCGCAAATGATGATGCACTTGTCGGTCGAATCCATGAGCAACACCTCGGTTCGGCGGTTGTTCGACGAATTGTCGCAATCATCCGAGTGGATGTTCGAAGCCAGCATCGCGCGCGATCCGCGTTTTGAAAGGCTTTCTCAGCTCCGACAGCAATCCTTGGCTCGCAAGATCGGCGCAGTCTGGTCGGGCTTTGAAACGTACTACCTTCTGAATCGCAAATCCAGGTCCTCTGCCGTTGGCCTGGAACTGCGAGATGCTTGCGCAGCCATTATCAACGGCGAGTTGAAATCTCCGTGAGCAGCGACGCATCGAATAGAAGCGCCGTTGGCCTAACAAGCATGACCTTGTACGCCGCACCGGTGGTAGGCACTACTCTCGTGCTTGCGCCGCTAGGCACTGTAGTCACTGGCCTCTATGCCAAATCGACCGGTCTGACGCTAACCACGATTGCCCTGATCACCCTGGTCGCGCGACTCGGTGATGCTTTCAGCGATCCGCTGATCGGCCATTGGAGCGATCGGATTCGAGCGCGCGGCGGCTCGCGACGGCCGATGATCGCATTAGGCGCATTCCTTGTTGTGCTTTCGAGCTGTTTGCTGGCGACGCCACCGGCTAACAACGTCGCGATTTGGTTTAGCGTTTGGACGGTTGCTGTGTTTCTCGGCTGGAGCCTGTTCGACATTCCACACAACGCCTGGGGGACGGAACTGGCCTTGGGCTACGCAGAGCGCACGCGACTTTTCAGTTTTCGCATCACGGCGTTTTATGTGGGCAGCATCATTTTTTACTTGATCCCATTGACAGGCCTTCTCGGTTCGAGCGAGTTCAACTTCTCGACCCTGAAATGGGCGGCGGGTATCGCCGCGGCCTACGTGTGCGTGACCGTCGCGCTGCTCTGGCGGCTCCCTGACCCAACTCCTATGCCTGTCGCGAACAAAGTCTCTCTCACGGATATGTTTCGTTCGGTCGCGGCGAACAGACCCTTGTTGTTATTTCTGGCGGCCTATTTTCTCTCGGGATTTGGCTTTGGCATGTACGGTAGCATCCTGTTTTTGTTTGTCGATGGTTACCTTGGTCTTGGCCAGAGTATCGCCATGGTATTTGCGCTCAGCTCCCCGGTGGCGATGTTTTCGATACCCGTCTGGTATCGCATTACGGCGCGCATCGGCAAACGCAACACTTGGCTAACAAGCACCGTTGCCATGGTTGCCATGCTGGCGCTGGCCGGATTTCTAACACCTGGGCCGCTGGCATTGACCGGCATTATTGCCTGCAGCATGGGTCTTTTTCTATTTGCCGCCTGTCAAGGAGTGGTGGCGCCAGCCATACTGGCCGACATCGTCGACTACGGCCGCTGGAAGTTTCGTCAGGATCGTGCCGCCACCTACTACGCCGCCTTGAGCATAGTTGCTAAGGCCATTGTGGCAGTAGGTGGCGCGGCCGCCTTTGCAGTCGCGGGCGCATTCGGCTATGACGCAGCCGCCAAAGTTGTTTCGCACAGCGCGGCGACGGGGCTCAAGTTAGCTGTCGCATGGCTGCCGGCGTTATTCGTCGCGAGCTCGCTGCCGCTCATTTGGCTAACACCCATCACGCCGCAGCGGCTCGCCGCATTACAGAAGCGCTTGCAAAGACGCGCTGAGCAGGCACGATGATCACACTGGAACAACGCTATCGAGCCGCCGAAGCCATCACCCAGGTCGAAGAGCGCAAGCTGGTTCGCAATGGCGATGTGCTGCCGCGCTGGCTCGGGCGCAGTCATCGTTTCTGGTACTCGCGCCAGACAAAGAACGGGCAAGAATGGGTGTTGATCGATGCGGAGCAGCGCTCGCGACAGCCGGTCTTTGACCACACGTTGTTAGCTTCGGCGCTCGCCAAAGCAACTGGTAAAAGCCCAGACCCCGCCAACTTACCTATCGAGCGACTGCGTGTCGAGGATTCGGGATGCGTGCTGCATTTTTTTTCCTTCGGCCGTGGATGGCGCTTTGACAGCAGCACGGGCGCACTTTCCGCGTCACAATCAAGCGGCCGCCCGGACTTTCTCGTGAGCCAGGATGGGAGCCTGGCGGTCTATGCTCACCAACATAATTTGTGGCTGAAAGATCTAGCGGGCAAAGCCGCTGACCGCGCGCTGACTCGCGACGGTGTCGAGAGTTTCGCTTATGGTGCCCTGCCGGAATGTCGCGCCCGCACGCAACCTAACAGACCGGCCGTGCCCGCGGCGCCCGAGGCGCTGTATTCGCCCGACGGCTCGCGGCTGATCACGGTACAAACAGACGAGCGTCAGGTCCTGCCCTTGCCGATTTTGGAGTGGCTACCCGCCGACGGTTCGCTGCGCCCGCGGAGCCATTCCGTGCGCGTGCCATGGCCTGGCGATGCCGCCGTACCCAGCTTTCGCCTGATTGCCATCGACTTGACCTCAGGCCGCGCCGTGGCTGCGCAGTGGCCTAACATACCTGCGGTGCGCATGTACGACACGCCGATTGCATCGAACCTGGTGTGGTGGTCGGCGGATAGCCGTAAATGCTGGTTTGTAGACGTCGAGCGCGGCGAGAAGCGTGCGCGCCTCATCGAGTTTGACACCGTCAGTGGCGCTTGCCGGCAGCTATTTGAAGAGTCGGCAGCCACCTATGTCGATCTCGGCTACAACGTCTATGCCGCCTGCCAGAGCACTGTTCTGCAAAATTCGAACGAAATCCTCTGGTGGTCGGAACGCTCGGGTTTTGCGCATCTGTACCTGTACGACCTAACAGCGGGCAGTCTCAAGCGCGCGATCACGCAGGGCGAGTGGCTGGTGCGCGATGTTCTTTGGGTCGATGAAGGGCGACGCGAGGCGTGGATCGTCGCCATGGGCCGCGTGCCCGGACGCCATCCGTATTATCGCGAGATTTGTCGCGTGCATCTCGACACCGGCATGCTAACACCGGTCGCGTCCGACGATTCCGATCAAATAGCATGGCGGCAAAACGACTTTGCGCTCACGGCGCTGCGCATGATGGGCGACGACGCATCAGCCATCGCCGGCCTCTCGGCGGACGGCGAGTTTCTGGTCGCAACGTCCGCGCGCGTTGATCGACCGTCTTCCACCGTATTGCGGGATCGCAGCGGCCGCATCATCATGGAACTCGAACACGCGGAAGTCGAACGCTTACCCACAATGTTTCGTTGGCCTGAGGTCGTCCAGACACAGGCTGCGGACGGTAAGACCGCGATTTACGGTGTCATGGTGCGCCCGGACATCGCAGAAGCTAACAAGCCACTACCGGTGGTCAATGTCATTTACGGCGGACCGCAGATCGACGCGGTCCCGAAAGGCGCCTTCTGCGGCCAGGGGTTGTCCGGCTATGTGAACGAACTTTGCAGCTACGCGCAACTGGGTTTTGTCGCTGTCATGTTCGACGGCAGGGGCACGCCCGGTCGCAGCAAAGCGTTTCATGATGCGTCCTACGAGCGAGCGGAGACCGCCAGTGACATCGAGGATCACATCGCAGGTATTCGTGAACTTGCGCAGCGTCATGCCTTTGTCGATGCGACGCGCGTCGGTATCACCGGTTTCTCGGGTGGCGGCTACGCAACCGTCGGTGCGATGCTGCGCTTCCCGAACTTCTACAAAGTCGGCGTTGCCGGCGCCGGCAACTACGACCAGCGGCTTTTCTGGGCCAGTTGGGGCGAGCGATATCAGGGTTTGTTAGCTGGCAACAACTATGACGGCCAGCGGCACGATCACCTCGCGCAGCAGTTGGCTGGAAAATTGCTGTTGGTACATGGCCTGCTGGATATTGGTTGCCATCCGTCGGCGCTGTTCCGTCTCACCGATGCGCTCACTCATGCTAACAAAGACTACGACCTGGTGCTGGACGCTCATGCCGCGCATCGCGCAACCGGCTACATCACGCGACGCGCCTGGGATTATTTCATCAAACATCTGGCGGGTCTTGAACCCCCCGTTGGCCTGCAGATCGAGACCGGCGCGGACTTGATGTTCAACCGATTCATGGCCAAACATACCGAAGCGCTGGCCTTTGTGGCCGAGCAGACCCGTGGACTCGGTGGTAACTGATATGTGCCCTGCAATGACACAACCACGCTCCCTCGATCATTTTGTCGACGTCGTATACGGCGTCGACAAAATGATCGAGGGAGCGTGGTTGTGTCATTGCAGGGCACATATCAGTTACCACCGAGTCCACGGGTCTGCTCGGCCACAAAGGCCAGCGCT
>JANLTW010000032.1:0-38913 GCA_031363155.1 Gammaproteobacteria bacterium
CAGTACGCCGGTGGCGCCGAAAATCATCATCAGCGGACCATAGGTTGCGGCGACTTCGGCTGGTGTGAACTTGTGCACACGCATCAGGTGCGCCGGTGTCCAGAACGCTGCGGCGTTGAACAGCATTGTCAGCAGCGACACGCCCACGGTGATGCCGATATAGAACCGTGCATGGCCCGGCTTGAAAACGAAATCCAGCACCGCGCTGAACTTTGGGCTGCGCGCGCTGACGCCCAGGCGTCGGGGCTCGTGCACGCTCAGCATCCAGAGCGCAACCAGCAGCCCGGGCGGGCCCACCAGCAGGAAGGCCGCCTGCCAGGATCGCACCGTGCCTAACAGCGGCAGTTCCAGCGTCGGTGCCGCAGCGATTTTCTGCAGCAGCAGGCCGGTGATCATGATGGCGGTGCCAATGCCGATGTAGACGCCCATGGTAAAAAGACCGAGGGCGCGGCCGCGCTTTTGCGGCGGAAAATAGTCGGCCAGCATCGAATACGCCGACGGCGCGAGCGCCGCTTCACCCACACCGACGCCGACGCGTGCCAGAAACAGGCTGCCAAAACCCGCAACGCGACCACAGAGCGCCGTCATCAGGCTCCACAGCGCCACGCCGCCCGCGATGACGTTGCGTCGATTGCCGGTGTCGGCCCAGTGGCCTACCGGCCAGATGCCTAACACAGTGAAGCAGATCGCGAAGGCGAGGCCATGCAACAGGCTGACCTCGAAATCGTTCAGGCCAAGATCTGCCTTGATGGGGCCGACCAGCATCGACAGTATCTGGCGGTCAACATACGACAGGACGTAGGCAAACATCAGCACCATGACGGCATACCAGGCCTGCCTGGGCGCGGGCCATGCGCTGCCAGTCGCAGATTCGTTAGCTGCCACGGTCAGTAGTTGACGCGTTTGGCGAGCGGCTGGCCGTAGGGCTGCAGATAGGGCGGCAGCGCCGGCCGGTGTGCCGGGTCCCAGGTGAACGGTTTTTTCTCGGTGGCAAAAATATTCACCAGCGGGCCGCCGACGGTGCGCACGAACAGGTTGTATCCGGTGTCGGTGCCTGACGGACCGTGATAAACATCCTCACGCCACCAGCAGTAACCGCCCGGACCCATGCGGCCGAGATCGGCCCACACATAATCGCCCTGCAGCGCATATATTTCCTCCACCATGGGGTGAGTCCACTGTGGCTTCGACATGCCAGGTGGGACGCGATGCGGCGGTGAACAGTACAGAAAACTTACTTCGCCGGTGTATGGGTCGGTGCGCAGGGGCTTGATCGCGACGCCCCTGGCCAGCTGCGGATCGACCAGGCCTTGGTCCCAATCCATCGCCAGTGGGTTGACGTATTCAACCAGTAGTTTCGGATCGAAACTGTTAGCCAGGCCGCGGGTGCGCAAGCGCGGCTCGCCGTAAAAGAGATTCAGCAGTATCGCGCCGTGGCTGCTGCGCGCTGAGCGACGCGGATAACCGGCCGGCAGGAAGCCGTAGCTGTGGCGCTCATACGGGCGGCCGTTGATTTCAAGGCTGCCATCCAGCACCAGGAATTCTTCGTGCGCATCCAGCACTTCCGCGCCAGTGCGCCCCCAGCCGGCGGGGTAACGGACGACGCAACTCGAGCTGCCATCGGTGTCGTCGATGCTCAGGACCTTGTGCGTCACGTCGTTGCGGGCCCCGCCGTACAGGCCGGGTGACCAGGGAATCATCTGGGCCTGTACGAAACAGGTATGAGGGCGTGCCATGCGGTGTTTTTAGAGGCATTTGTCGCCTGGGTCAACCTCGTATTGGAAAACGTTCTTGCGTCAGTCGTATCGCAGACGCAAGATAATTGCTAAATCGGATCATTCTGGGGTAACTCATGCCTGCTCGGCTCGACGCAACGGATATTGCAATCCTGAATTTGCTGCAGCGTAATGCCGCGGTCTCGGTCGCGGAAATCGCCGACCAGGTCGGTTTGTCGCAGTCGCCCTGCTGGCGGCGGATTCAGCGGCTGGAGAAAGATGGCTTCGTGCGCGAACGTGTCGCGGTACTGGACCGGCGTAAACTGGGCCTTAATCTCGAAGTCTTCGCGCAGGTGCGTTTTTTCCGGGAGCAGCCGGACACCCTGGCCAAGTTCGAGGCTGCGGTCAGGACCGCAGCGGAGGTCGTGGAGTGCCACATGCTGATGGGTGATGTCGATTTCCTGTTGCGCATCGTGACCCACGACGTCGAGTCCTATGAGCGTTTCCTGCGCAATACGCTCGCCGTGCTGCCGGGCGTGAGGGATATTCGCTCGACGATTTCGCTCTCAAGCATCAAGTCCGGTCAGATATTGCCGCTGGAATCGACCCGGGACACGCCGGTGGGTGGTGAGGCTTGAGCAAGAGCACGGCAGCGGTGAGCGTGTCACTTGATCATGTTGGCTATGTTGGCCCCGACCTGACAGAGCTGATCCGCTGTGCGCGGCGTCTCGGATTGACGCCGACCGAACCCGCGGCACTGCTGACGCGGAACAACGCGACCGGGAACGTGGATTCACTGCAGCAACAAAGCTGCCATGTGGTCATGCCGGCGAGCTATCTCGAACTGACCGCGGTCGCGAGCGAAGATCCCGCGCACCACCTGGCCGCGTGGCGTTCGCGCGGCACGGGGGCGCATATCCTCGCGTTAGGTACGGTTGATCTCGAGGGCGTATGGCAGCAATGCGCACTGGCTGGGCTGCGGCCAACGGCGATCGCGCGGGCCAGTCGTCCGATTCGCTACGGCGCTACCCACGGCGATGCCGAGTTCGACTGGTTCATGCTGCCGGCGACGGTGTTTTCGGCGGCTTTGTTATGTGTCGTACGCAACCGTACGCCGTCACTCGTGTATCAAGTTGACGTCATGGCACATCCGTTGCGCGCCGTTGCGCTTGAGGAAGTGTCCATCATCGTTAGCAATCCCGCGCGTGCGCTGGCCAGGCAGTTGAGCTGGCTGGGTGCGGCGGACCTGATCCAGGAGGATGGCTGCGAGATTGCATTGCAGTCGGGCCGCTTGTCATTGCTCACTGCGGCAGCCGCCGGCATGCGCTGGGGCGATAAGTTTGCCGGTCCCCGCTGGGCGGGGGGCGGCCTGGCCGCCGTAGTTTTGCGCGTCGCCGACCTGGCACAGGCGCAGAAGTACCTGCAGTCAACCGGCGTAGCGGTAACCCGTGTCGGCGACGAGTTGCGGATCCAGGGTCACGATGCCAACGGAGCGGTGCTGGCGCTGCGCGGCTGACGGCCGCGCCTCGTGTATCCTTGGGCGCAATCATGATGCAGGAACGCTACGATCCGGCCGCTGTCGAGCAGGCCGCGCGCGACTATTGGAACCAGCACGGCAGCTTCGACGCCAAAGAGGCGCCAGGGCAGGATAAATTCTATTGCCTGTCGATGTTTCCCTATCCGTCCGGCCGGCTGCACATGGGCCATGTCCGCAACTACACCATTGGCGATGTGCTGACGCGATTTGCGCACATGAACGGCCGCAATGTATTGCAGCCGATGGGCTGGGACGCTTTTGGCCTGCCCGCGGAAAATGCCGCGATGGCTAACGGCGTGCCGCCGGCCAGGTGGACGCGCGAAAACATCGCCTACATGAAAAAGCAGCTGCAGGCGCTGGGCTTTGCGATTGACTGGCGGCGCGAATTCGCGACCTGCGACCCTTCCTACTACAAGTGGAACCAGTGGCTGTTCCTGCGCATGCTGGAACAGGGCGTTGCCTATCTGAAAACCGGGGTTGTCAACTGGGATCCGGTCGACCAGACGGTACTGGCTAACGAACAAGTCATCGATGGCAAGGGCTGGCGCACCGGAGCGCTGATCGAGAAGCGCCAAATCCCGATGTACTACCTCAACATCACCCGCTATGCGGACGAGTTGTTAGGAGCGCTGGATGATTTGGCGGAATGGCCGGAACGCGTCCGTACCATGCAGGCCAACTGGATCGGCAAGAGCACCGGCTGCGAGGTCGCGTTTGCGTATGCGCCGGATACGCGGGAACTGGCCGGCGCAGATGGCACGCTCAAGATTTTCACCACGCGCGCCGACACGCTGTTCGGCGTGACATTCATGGCGGTCGCAGCCGAACATCCGTTAGCTCTGGCGGCCGCCGCGCGCAACCCGGCGCTGCAGGAATTTGTCGACGAGTGTCGTCGTGGCAGCGCCATGGAGGCGGACGTCGCCACCACGGAGAAGAAAGGCCGGCCCACGGGCTATCACGTGCTGCATCCGTTCACCGCTGCGCAGGTGGAGATCTGGGTCGCGAATTACGTGCTCATGGGCTACGGCGAAGGCGCGGTCATGGGCGTGCCCGCGCATGATGAACGCGATTTCGCTTTCGCCACGCAGAACAGCATTCCGATCGTCGGCGTCATCCAGTCGACCACCGGAGCCTACGAGAAAGTCGTGGCTCCCTGGATCGATGCCTATACCGACTATGGCGTCACGGTCAATTCCGGTGAATTCGACGGTTTCAGTTCTTCAGCCGCGGTCGACGCCATTGCCGCGGCGTTGGACAAGCGGGGCCTGGGGCGCAAGCGGGTGCAATTCCGTTTGCGCGACTGGGGTATTTCGCGGCAGCGCTATTGGGGCTGTCCGATCCCGCTCATACATTGCCAGAATTGCGGCGTAGTGCCGGTGCCGGACCAGGATCTGCCCGTGGTGCTGCCGGAAAATCTGCTGCCTGATGGCAGCGGCAATCCGTTAGCCAAGACACCGAGCTTTTACGAGTGCGTTTGTCCGAAGTGCGCGCGGCCTGCGCGGCGCGAAACCGACACCATGGACACGTTTGTCGACTCATCCTGGTACTTCCTGCGTTTTACCTGCGCCGATAGCCATACAAAAATGGTCGACGAGCGCGTGAAATACTGGTTGCCGGTTGATCAGTACATCGGCGGCATTGAGCACGCGATACTGCATTTGCTTTACTCGCGTTTCTGGACGCGGGTGATGCGCGATCTCAAGCTGCTGGATTTCAGCGAGCCGTTTGCGCGCTTGCTGACGCAGGGCATGGTGCTCAACGACATCTTTTACACGCAGCCCGCTGCAGGTCGCCGCATCTTTTTCAATCCGGCCGATGTGGTGCCCGAAGAAGTCAACGGCACCAAGCAGTGGTACCACGAGGACGATCACGGCCGGCGCACGCCGGTGATCCACGATGGCCTCGGGACGATGTCGAAATCCAAGGGCAATGGTGTCGACCCGCAGGGCCTCGTGGAAAAATACGGCGCCGACACGGCGCGACTGTTCATGATGTTTACCTCACCACCCGAGCAGACGCTGGAGTGGTCCGACGAAGGCGTGCAGGGGTCGTTCCGGTTTCTGCGCCGGGTCTGGACTGCCGTTCATGAGCACCTGGCCGCCGGCCCAGTGGTGACGCTGGATGTCAGCTCGCTGGATGGCGCGCAAAAGGAGCTGCGGCGTCTCGCGCATCAGACGCTGGCCAAAGTCACCGACGATATCGGGCGCCGCCGCACCTTCAACACCGCGATTGCCGCGATCATGGAGTTGCTCAACGCACAGGCCAGGTTTTCGGATCGTACGCCTGCGGGGCGAGCGGTGATGCAGGAGGTTCTTGAAATTGCTGTCATCGGCCTGTCGCCGATCGTGCCGCATATCAGCCACGCGTGCTGGCAGGCGCTGGGGCATGACAAGGTGCTGATCGAGACGCGCTGGCCGGCACCGGATGCGCAGGCGCTGGTGCGCGATGAAATTAACATGGTTGTGCAGGTCAACGGCAAGGTGCGTGCTAACATCATGGTTCCGGTAGATGCCGCGGATGAGGCACTCCGTGCGGCAGCGCTCGCCGATCCCAATGTGCAGAAGTTTGTCGCCGGCAAGGAACCCAGGCTGGTGAAGATAGTGCCGAGGAAACTGATCAGTGTCGTTGTCTAGGCCTGTTGCGATCGCTTTGTTAGCCGGGCTCGGCCTGTCCGCCTGCGGGTTCCATTTGCAGGGCAGGCAGCCTTTGCCCGCCGACCTGCAGCGCGTGTGCCTGGTTGCAGCTGACCGGCAAAGCGATTTCGTCGACGCCTTGCGCCGCAACCTGCAGACCTCCGGTGCGACCATTGTCAACGACGAAAAATCCGCAAGCATGGTGTTGCGAATCGACCAGGATGAGCTTACGCAAAAGGTTCTGGTGGTTTCGAGCCGCAACCTGCCGCGCGAATACGAGTTGACCTACCGCATCAGCGCGCGCGCCGATAGCGGCGAACGCGTGCTGCTGGAACGGCAGGATCTCGAAATGTCGCGCAATTTCACGTTTGATGAGCGGGAAGTCCTTGCCAAGGAGCGCGAGCGCGAACAACTGCGCGGCGAACTGGCACGCGAGCTGGCGGCCACGCTACTCAGTCGCCTGCGCGCGCGTTGAACCAGGTCTGCCGTGCTCAAGTTGGCTGAGATCGACGCGCCCCGTGTTGCCACGCTGCTGGCGGGCTATGGCATCCAGCTTGAGTTGTTAGCCCCGGACACGGCAATCCCCGGATCCTATTGGGGCGATTCGGAGGCAGGGTTGCTGGGTAGCCGCTTGCTGGCGCGGCCCGATACACCGCTGCATTCCGTGCTGCACGAGGCCTGTCATTACATCTGCGCCACGCCCAGGCGCCGCGCCGTTCTGGACCGCGATGCCGGCGGCGACCAGCCGGAAGAGAATGCGGTCTGTTTTCTGCAGATCTTGTTAGCTTCCGGGATAGCTGGCGTGGGCAGCGAGCGGCTCATGCAGGATATGGACGCCTGGGGCTACACGTTTCGCCTGGGTTCGGCCGGCGCCTGGTATCGGGCGGACGCCGCCGATGCTCGGTCCTGGCTGCAGCAGCACGGCGTAGTCGACACATCAGGTCAGCCGACGGGTGCATTGCGATGCTGAGACGTCTTGCGCTGCTCGGCGCGGCCTTGCTGTTAGCCTCCTGCACCAATCTCAAGCTGGCGGCCGCGAACGCGCCGGCGCTGCTCGGCGACCATCAACGCCATGCGGCGCTGCGCTACGGTGCAGGCCCGCGCCGGACTCTCGATATCTACGTCCCGCGTGGCGCCACGGCCGCACCGGTGGTGGTCTTCTGGTATGGCGGCTCGTTTCAGTATGGACGCCGTGAGAACTACCGCTTCGTCGGCGCCGCGCTGGCGCAGCGCGGCGTCGTTGCCGTGCTGCCCGACTACCGGGTCTATCCGCCGGCGGTGTTTCCTGATTTCATCAATGACGCTGCACAGGCCGTCAAATGGGTACATGACCACGCAGCCGAATACGGCGGTGATCCGGCGCGGCTGTTCCTGATGGGCCATTCCGCGGGCGGCTATATCGCCAGCATGGTGGCACTGGATCGGCACTACCTGGCCCGGGCTGGCGCCGGTGATGTCAAGGTGCGTGGTTTCATCGCCTTGTCCGCGCCGCATGGGCTGGTGCCTAACACGCGGGTACTGAACACCATATTCGGTCCGCCCTGGACCACGGCCGACTGGCAGCCGCTGAATTTCGCCAGTCCCGCTGCGCCACCGGCGTTGCTGATACATGGTCAGCAGGACCAGACGGTCGATCCGCGCAACACCGAAGCGCTGGCGGCGGCGCTGCGCGCCCAGGGTGTCGATGTGACATTGCGGCTCATTCCGCGACTCAGCCATTCGGACACCATTGCCGCGTTCTCGGTGCCACTGCGGCGGCGCGCGCCGGTGCTGGACGCAACGGTCGCTTTCGTTCAGCGCTGGTCGGCGAACTGAGCGGTCGCGCGCACCAACTCGCGGGAAATACCGGGCTCGAACGCCGAATGGCCGGCGTCGCCGACAATCCGCAGATCCGCTTCCGGCCACGCGCGGTGCAGATCCCAGGCGCTGCGCATCGGGCAGACGACGTCGTAGCGGCCCTGCACGATCACGCAGGGGATGTGGCGGATGCGCTCGACGTCATCCAGCAACTGCGTAGGCGTGCGCAGGAAACCACCGTTGATGAAGTAGTGGCATTCGATGCGCGCAAAAGCCGCGGCATAGGCGGCATCCTTGAACTTGGCGACATAGTTCGGGTCGCCTAACAAAAAGCTGGTCGCGCCTTCCCAGATAGACCACGCGCGCGCCGCCTGTAGCAGGGTTTTTTTGTCAGGACTCGTGAGGCGCTTGTAATACGCCTTGAGCATGTCGGCGCGCTCGGCCGGCGGTATCGGGCGGACGTATTCTTCATAGAGATCCGGATACAGCGCGCCGGTGCCATCCGGCGAGCCGTAGAACCAATGCAGTTCCCAGGGCCGCAGCAGGAAAATACCGCGCAGCACCAGCTCGCTGACGCGCTGCGGGTGGGTTTGCGCATAGGCCAGCGCCAGGGTCGAGCCCCAGGAACCGCCAAAGACCTGCCAGCGCTCGATCCCGAGATGCTCGCGCAGCAGCTCCAGGTCGCTGACCAGATGCCAGGTCGTGTTGTCCACGAGGCTGGAATGGGGCCGGCTCTTGCCGCAACCACGCTGGTCAAACAGCACAATCCGGTACTTGCGCGGGTTGAAGAACTGCCGCATGCGCGGGGACGTGCCGCCGCCCGGGCCGCCGTGCAGGAACACCACCGGTTTGCCGGCAGGATTCCCGGATTCCTCCCAGTAGATCTGGTGCAGTTTGGAGACGCGCAGGTGACCGCTGCGCCGGGCCCTGACAGGCGGATGGAGTTCGGTGGCGGGGGTACGAATCCGTAGTCTGGCCTTGCGGGAGCTTGTCACGGGTGTGTTGCCTGCGAATAATGGAAGATTGGAATCGGGGACTCAGTCACGGATCGGTCTGCACTTGTCGAAAATTCTCAAGAAAGTTCTTGGCCGCAGCTTAACGGTTTTTTTGCTTGGATCGATTCTAAGTCGTGTTAGCTTGGCGACGATCACCACCGACGGTGTCGCTGACGAGCCTGAATGGCAGCAGGCGGAGGTCATCACGGGCTTTACATCGGTAGATCCTTTCACCGGTGAGCCGGCGCCTTTTCCGGTGGTTGCGTTGGTGCTGGCCACGTCCGAGGGACTGGCGGTATCGGTCCGGACCGAGGAACCGCCGGACATACGCAGCCACGGTCGCTCGCCGAAGGACGCGCAACGGATGGATGCCGATCCGATCCGACTGGTGGTGGACTTCGAAGGCGCGGGGCACACCGCCTACGAATTCACGATCTCGCTGGCCAATTCCATCCGCGACGGCGTGCTGACCAAAGGCCGCAGCGCGCCGACCTATGACTGGGACGGTATCTGGTTTCACGGCGCGCATGAGGACGAGAAGGGCTGGGGCGCGGAGTGGTTGATTCCCTGGTCCAGCGTACCGATGAGCCGCGGTGACGGCGAGCATCGCGTCATCGGCATCTGGTTCGCGCAGTTTGTCAAACGCATGGCGCACGGCTACGGGTTTCCGGCCGTCAGCAGCAGCAGCCCCAATTTCATCGCCAGCATGCACAAGGTCAAGGTACCGCGTTATTCGACCGCGCGGCTCGACTGGTTCCCGTATGCATCGCTGAACTCCGACCAGCTCAGGGATCGCGTGTTAGGTCGCGCCGGGCTCGATATTGCCTGGAAGCCTGAGGGCCCGCATCAGCTGACAGCAACTGTAAACCCCGATTTCGGCCAGGTTGAGGCCGACGACCTGGTGGTCAATTTTTCGGCGATCGAGACCTTCTTTTCCGAGAAGCGGCCATTTTTCACCGAGAACCAGGCGGTATTCGATCTGCGCCTGCCGGAGGAAGGGCGTCTTGTCAATACGCGGCGCATCGGCGGCAACGCCGACGCTGGCTCGTTAGGCGCGAGCGAAATCATCACCGCCGCCAAGTACACCGGGATCATCAACAAGCTTGAGTTGGGCGCGTTCGCGGCACTGGAGGACGATAGCGACGCTGCCAAAGGGCGGCGCTACCTGGTGGGCCGCGGCAATTATCGCGGCGAGAAGTTTTCGTTAGGTTGGCTGGGCAACGTGACCGATCGGCCGACCCTGGACCGCACCGCAAGTGTGCAGGCCGTCGATTTTGAATTCAATCCACGCAACAGCGTCAGCTTCCGTGGCCAGGCGCTCGCCAGCCTGATCGTCGCGCCAGGCGCGAGCGATGGCCTGGGCCTGTGGCTGAATTATCGCAACGACCCGCAGCTGCGCCTGGGTCAGGAATACGAACTGCTCTGGTATGACCGCAATCTGGAATTGAACGATCTCGGCTACCAGCCGCGGCGCAGTCTGCGGCAGCTGCGCGGTGAGTGGGACATCTATCGACGAAAATTCCCCGAGTCGAGCAGCTTGGCGTTCACACGCCTGGAGTTGAGCGCCAAAGTCGCACAAAACGATTTCGGCCAGGACCTGCCGGCCGTGCTCACGCTCGAGCGCGAATGGCGTTTTCGCAGGCCGTACGGCGTCAACCTCAAACTCGGGTACGACTCCTCAGGTTTCGATGATCTGATTACACGCGGTGGCCCTGCGGTTCGGATCCCGTCACGATATTCCGGGGCGCTGTTTCTGACCTACCAGGACTCCACGCGCGTGCGCGGCGAGGCGGAATTGAAGGTGCTGGAAGAGGGCGTGCGCGGCAAGGCTGCGCTGCAGAGCACATTGCTTTTCACCTATTTTGTAACGTCGCAATTAAGTACCAGCAGCAACCTGGTCTGGCTCGACAGTCCTGACTGGTTAGCCTATGTGGCGGGCATCAATGAGCTTGCGAGCTACCGCAAGCGCTTGTGGAGCTTTCGTCAATCCGTCAACTGGTTTCCGTCGGCGCGGCAGGAATTGCGGGCGCGATTGCAGTGGGTCGGTTTGCAGGCGGATGGCCGGCAGGCCTATGACCTCCTGGCTGGCGGACGCCTGCAGCCGCGCGTGGCGCAGGCGACCCGGTTGCGGCGCAGCGAACTCGGGTTCCAGTTGCGTTATCGCTACGAGCTCAAAGCCTTGTCGGATCTTTTTGTGGTGTATACGCGCGGCGGTCTGTACGGCGGCACGAGCGACGACGGATTCCAGCAGTTATGGTCGGGAGTGAACGACAACCCCAACCAGGATCAGTTCGTGGTGAAGTTACGTTATCAGTTCTAGGGGGGCCAGCGTGGCAGGAAGACTTCGCAAGTGGGCAACGCGGGTCGTCGTAACGCTGCTGCTTCTGGCAGGCGCCGGCTACGGTCTTTTCTAGTACCGGTATCCGCCGCCGCAGTTGCGCGCACCGAACTACTACAGCTATTACCTGACACAGGACAAAAAACCGGTCGGCAAAGTCGGCGTCCTGGTGACGGAACTGATCATGCCGCAGGACAACCGGCGCGCCGATTACTACAACATTGCGCTGAAATTGCTGCAGTACATTCCCTGGCCGTTGCGGATTTTCGCCACCGCGGATCGTGGCGTCGTGTTGCTGGACAAGGTCAGATTCTAGGAGTGCCTGGAGTTCAAACCCACGCAGCTCGTCGACCTGCATGGCAGCGAGCGCGATGTCGACGGCCGGCGCTACCTGGAGAAATATCAGCGCGGCGAAGTGCGCTGGGTGCCACCCGATCCACGCCTGCACCTCGATCACGGCTATTTTCTGCTAACAACCCGCAAGCAGGGCATTCCAACCATTGCGTCGAAACTGATGACCAAGGCCACGGGTTCGTCAATCACAAGCTGCCGCACGAGGCCGGCATGAAACTCATTGCCACCAGTACCCTGGCGCGGATCCAGGAAAAGTATGGTGAGATTCCCTGGCGCGTCGCAACTTCCGACAATTTCGGCATCCTGCGCGACGCGATCGACGAGCTGCTGGACAGCGGCATCGATACGCTGCTGATCGCGCCCTCGGTGCCGATCTATTCGCATCACGAGGAATTCAACGGCTCGTTCCGCCACGCCTTCGAAGACATCGAGGCCTGGGAAAAAGCGCACGGCCGGAAAATCAAGGTGATCCTCGCGCCACAACTGGGTGATTTTCCGGTATTGCGACAGGCCTACCTCAACATGCTCAGGGACCGGCTCGACACGCTGCCGCGCGGCACGGATATCGATGTCAAAGTCGCCGTGTCGGTGCACGGCATGCCGTGGGATTTTGTCCCGCAGGAGGCCTGGCTGAAACTGGCGCCGCCGTATCGCGACGCAATGCTCAAGGACGCCGCCGCCTTGTTAGACAGTTACGACTTCTGCCGCAGGCAGGTGGTACTCGCGCAGGACCATTTCGCGGATCCAATCAACAATCCCAACGGTACCTACCTGTCGACTAACAAGACGTTCAAAGACGGCATTCGCGACAAGTTTGACTATGTGATCAACCTGCCGATCGACTACCGCGACTGGTCGCTGCCCTACACGCGGGAATTTCTGGAGGGCGGCACCCGCATTGTGTACAACGGGCTGCCGGTCGGCCGCTATAACGCGCCGATCGTCGCGGCGCACTTCCAGGCCATCGATTCCGTGTTAGCGCGGCGTTAGTTTCAGAACTTGTAGATTTCGACCTTGTCGGCCGCCAGCTGATAGGCCGCAGCGCCCAGGCGCGTGCTGCGATTGCTGATCGACAGCTTGCCGGTCACCCAATAGGCCTCCCAGATACTCTCCAGCGCGAGGCCTTTTTCGGCGCGCACGTAGATGAGCTGGTTGGGCGGCGGCGGCGGCACGTGGATACAGGCGCCTACATACGGCACCAGGAAAAACTCCGTGACCTTGCCGTCCTTACTGACTTCCAGAGGCACGATGAAACCCGGCAGCCTGACATTGTTGCCGTCCAGTGCCTTGTTGACAGAAAAATCCAGCACCTGCTGCGCTGCCAGTCCGCCTTCGCCGAGATAATCGTGCATCGGCGCTGGAGTGCCCGAGGGCGGGCGTTCTTTTGATTCCCTCGGAATGAGGTCTTCCCAATCGAGCTCACGCACCGCGGCGCTGTTCGCTGCAGGCGCCACAGGCGGCTGCGCGCCCGGTGATGCTGGGTTGCCAGGGGTCGTTGCGGGAGTGGCCGCAGCTGCGTTCGCAGCGGGTGTGGGCTTGGCTTTCGCCTGGGCATCGATCGCCCAGCCTGGCGTGGCCACCCACAGCAACGCCGCCGCCAATCCGCTCACGGCAATCAGGGTTTTCATGCCGGTCATTCTACCCGGCCTGGTCAGACGCGCATGCTCAGGCCATCGCCAAGCGTGTTTCGATAGCCCCGCCAGGCCGGGTAAGCGCCCAGCAACAGGGCGACGCCGACGATGCCGGCCAACAGTGACAGATCCATTCCGCTGAGACCGCCAGGCTGGATGAAAATTCCATAGCGCTGGGCAATCAGCGGTGCCGCCAGCGCCAATAACGCGAAGGTCAGGGCGCCACCGGCCAGGACCCCAAGCAGGGCCAGCGTGCCGGCCTCGGCCATCAGCAGGGAAAAAATGTGCGCGGGCCGGGCGCCCATCGAGCGCATGATCGCCATCTCACGGCGCCGCTCGTTCAGCGTCGTCAGGATGGCCGTTAGCATGCCGAGCAATCCGGCCAGCACGACGAACGCGGCGACGATCGTCAGAGCTGTGTCGGCGATGCCAACGAGATCCCAGAGCTGTGTGAGCGCCACGCCGGGAATCACGGCCGACAAGGGCTCACCGCGGTACTGGTTGATGCTGCGTTCCATGGTGAATATCAGCGCCGGCTCATGCATGCGCACCAGGAATGCCGTGATGCTGTCCGGTGTCAGGTTGGCCTGCCGTGCCTGCGCGGCGCCGATGCGCGCCCATGGTGCGGGTTGCGCGCCGTTCTGCCAGTCGAGGTGAATGGCGCTGATCGCCTCCAGGCTGACATGCACGCTGCGGTCAACCGGTGTCCCGGTCGCGGCCAGAATGCCGGCTACGCGAAACGGCTTGTCCTTGTGCTGGCTGAAGCTGACCCGCCCGAGCCCGTGGGCCACGATGATCGCATCACCCAGCTGGTAACCGAGTTGCCGCGCCACCTCGGCGCCTAACACCAGGTCGAACAGATCGGCAAAGGGCTTGCCCTGCACAAATACCAGCCTGCGATCACCGCCATACTGGTAGTGCGCGAAATAATCCGCGTTGCTGCCGACCACCCGGAATCCGCGATGCGAATCGCCGAGTGAAATCGGGATGGTCCATGCCACGTCCGGGTGCTGCGCGATCTTCTGGTAGCTCGCCCAGCTGACGTTGGCGGTTGCATCGCCGACCCGGAAGATCGAATACAGCAGCAGGTTCAGCGGCCCCGAGCGCGCGCCGACGATCAGGTGCACCCCGGAGACGGTGTTGGCAAAGCTGTCGCGGGCGGCGACCCGCATCTTCTGCACGCCCAACAACAACGACACGCTGACGGCAATCGAGAAGATGGTCAGCAGCGCGGTGCCGCGGCGGTTCCACAGTGAGCGTATCGCCAGCGGCAGGATGGTCATGCGGCCACCCCGGCCGGCAGGGCGGCGCGGTTGATCTCGCGCAATGCGACCGTGCGGTCGAACAGTCCACCTAACGACGTGTCGTGGCTGACGAACAGCAGGGTTGCCGAGCTGCGCGCGCATTCCTGCATCAGGAGCTGCAGGAAATCAGCGCGCGCGTCGTGATCGAGCGACGAAGTCGGTTCGTCGGCGATGATCAGCTCCGGCGACCCTAACAACGCGCGTGCGGCGGCGACGCGCTGCTGCTGGCCGATGGACAGCAGGGTCACGGTGCGATTCTGCAGTGCCGGGTCATGCAGTCCCAGCGCCACCAGCAGCCGGCGCGCTTCATCGCGCAACGCGCCGGCTGCGGCGAACGCCGCGCCGCGGTGCGGCGTGAACCGGACCGGCAGCAGCACATTGTCCAGCACCGACAGGTACGGAATCAGGTTGAACATCTGAAAGATAAAACCGATGTGATCGCCGCGGAAGCGGTCGCGGGCGCTCGGCCGCAGGTTCGCCAGTTCGGTGCCGAGCACCCGGATCGAGCCCTGCCTGGGCTGCAGCACCCCGCCGATGATACCTAACAAGGTGCTCTTGCCGCTGCCGCTGGCGCCACGCAGAAAGACTTTTTCGCCGCGCGCAACGTCCAGCCTTGCGATATCCAGCACCGTGGGGCCGGTCGGCCAGCCAAAAGCCACGTCGCGCAGTTCGATTGCAGGCGCTGTCATGGGCTGGCGGGCTCTAGCGCAGCGCCAGGCGCTGGCGCGGTCCGCCGGCTGCCAGCCGGGTCTGCAGGTTGCCGTTGATCAGATTGACCTCGAGCTGGTTCACGCCCAGCAGTTTTTCGAGCACCCACGGCTCAAACCAGGCAAGCGCGCCCGCGTTGGTGCAGCGAAATCGCCAGTTGACCCGGTAATCGCCATGATCTTCGCCGGCCTCAGCCGCCGACCAGTCCGGCGCGCTAACAACGATTTTCTCGAGGCGGCAGCCGGCTGCGGGCGGGACTCCGATCGCCGCGCGCCCCGATTGCAGCCAGCGCTGCTGCGCATCGAACTGCTGTTGTTCGGCGGCGCTGCGCGGGCGGTGCTCGTAGCCCAGGACATTCATTCCCGGTGCTTCCAGCTCCACGCTCAGCAGGGTGCCCTCGACCACGACATTGAGTGTCAGGTGGCCATGTTCATGGGTGCCCAGCTGGCGAAAATCGTCGGCCTGCGCCAGCGCAGCCCAGTTGATTGCCAGCGCGGTCAGCAGCGTCGCCCGGCGATGTCGATGCATGGCAGAATGGTAACAAATCCCCATCCATGAAGATTTATCCCGACAAACTGGCGGCGACGCTGCAGAACGCGCTCGGCGGCATCTGGCTGGTCGCTGGCGACGAGCCGCTGCAGGTGGCGGAGTGCGCGGACGCGGTTCGTGGCGCCGCGCGCCGCGCCGGTTGCGCGGAGCGCGAAGTTTATTTTGTCGAGCGCGGCTTTGACTGGTCGGAGTTTCGGCAGACGCTGGATTCAAAGTCATTGTTTTCCGATAAACGGCTGATCGAATTGCGCCTGCCGACCGGCAAGCCCGGCGACCAGGGCGGCAAGCTGTTGTCCGAGGTCGCTGGCCGCGGCGATAAAGACCTGTTCCTGTTGATCCTCACCGAGCGGCTCAGCGCGCCCGCCGGGCAGTGGCTGAGTGCGATCGAAGCCCAGGGCGTTTATGTCACCGTCTATCCGCCCGAGGGTGCGCGGCTGGCGCAGTGGCTTGCCGGCCGTTGCCAGCGCGCCGGTCTCAATATGGACGACGACGCGTTGCAATGGCTGGCGTCGCGCGTTGAAGGCAATTTGTTAGCTGCGCAGCAGGAGATCGACAAGCTCGCGTTGTTGCACGGCGCTGAGCGCATCACGGCGGACGCGATGCAGGCTGCGGTGTCGGACAGCGCTCGTTTTGACGTCTCACAGCTGGCTGAAGCGGCGTTGCGCGGCGATGCGGCGCGGGCGCTGCGCACGCTGTCGGGATTGCGGGCCGACGGCACCGAATCCACGTTGGTGCTATGGATCCTGGCGCGCGAAATCGAAGCGCTGGTCAACGAGCGGGCGGGTAACAGCAAGCGTGGCTGGCGGCCGCCGGCTTTGACCCACGCGTTTGAAACGGCGCTGCGGCGCCTGGCACGCATACCTCTGGCGCGTCTGTCGTTTCGCGCGATGCGCGTCGATCGAATGATCAAGGGCCGTATGCCGGGCGATCCCTGGGATGAGCTGGCGCAATTGGCCGCCGAGTTTTGCGGAGTGCGAATGCCTTTGGTGCGCCGCTGAGCGGCTGGCACAATACCCGGATGAATCCGATCGGCATTTTTGGCGGGGCCTTCGACCCGATCCATTTTGGGCACCTGCGAACCGCTTTTGAGATGTGGCAGGTGCTGGGCCTGTCCGAGCTGCGTTTTATTCCTACCGGTAATCCCGGCCACCGCGACGAGCCGATCGCGGACCCGGGGCTGCGCCTGGCGATGGTGCGGGCCGCGGTGGCTGACCAGCCGGGCTTTGTGGTCGATGACCGGGAAGTGCGTCGCACTGGCGTATCGTATTCGGTCGATACGCTGGCCGAGTTGCGCCAGGAAAACCCGAACCTCTCGTTGTGCCTGATTCTCGGCATGGATGCGTTTCTGGGCCTGCCAAACTGGCATCGCTGGCGTGAAATCGTCGATCTGGCGCACGTCATTGTCGCGCACCGGCCCGGCTGGAAAGCGCCTACCAGTGGCCCGTTAGGTGAGATGATGGTCGACCGGGGCACAGGCTCGGTGCGCGACCTGCACCAGAAGCCGGCCGGGCATATTCACGTGCATGGTGTGACCCAGCTCGAAATTTCTTCCACCGACCTGCGCAATATCATCACCACGGGGCGCGATCCGCGCTTTCTGGTGCCCGACGCGGTCCGCGACGTCATTATCGAAACCGGTTGTTATTCACGGCAAAAGCAATGAGCAAGAGAAAAACTCCCAAACCTGTCAAAGACAAGTCTGCAGCCCCGCCATGCCTCAAGCTCGTACATTCTGCGCTGGCGGATCTCAAGGCTGTGAGTGTGCGCATGCTCGATGTGCGCGGTCTAACCGATATAACGGATTACATGGTGATCGCCAGCGGCAATTCGGATCGTCATGTCCGCTCAATTGCGGATCGGGTGCAGCAACTCGCCAAGGGCAACGGCCTGCGTCCATTCGGCGTCGAGGGCGCGCGTGACGGCGAATGGGTGCTGATCGATCTGCCGGATGTCATGGTGCATGTGATGCTGCCGCGGGTGCGCGAGTTCTATGCCCTCGAGGAGCTGTGGGATCGCGGCGCCAATCTTGTTAGCTTGCCGGCAGCCGCAGCGCCGGCCGCTGCCGCGACCAGACGGCGCCCGCCAGTGAGGCGGCGCAGGCCAGATTGAATCATGCCGCTGCGGCTCATCGCGGTGGGTACCCGCATGCCCGACTGGGTCGATCAGGCGTACACCGACTACGCACGCCGGCTGCGCGGCGGTCATCGTCTCGAGCTCACCGAAATCCCGGTGGCGCGGCGCAGCGCTGCCGACAGTCCGGCCCGGGTGGAACGCCTGGTGGCTGAAGAAGGGCGACGCATGCTGTCGGTGTTAGCCCAGGGCGATTGTGTCGTGGCGCTGGATGAGCGTGGACGCGAGCACTCATCCCGGGAGCTGGCCGCGCAGCTGCCACGCTGGTTGAAGAGCGGCAGCGTCGCGCTGTTGATCGGCGGACCGGACGGCTTTGCTTCCGAGGTTCTGGCCCGGGCTGCCGAGCGCTGGTCCTTGTCGCGTCTGACCCTGCCGCACGCTCTGGTGCGCGTGCTATTGGCCGAGCAGCTGTATCGTGCCGTGAGCCTGATGTCAGGACACCCTTATCACCGTGACTGAACACTCAGCAACAGCGCCGCTTATCTGCCTCGCCTCCGCATCGCCGCGGCGCCGCGAACTGCTGCACCAGCTTGGCATCGCCCACTGTGTGGCAGCGGGCGACGTCGACGAATCAGAGCGGCCGGGCGAGGCGCCGCGCGACTATGTGCTGCGACTGGCGCGGGCCAAGGCCGAGGCCATGGCCGGGGACCCGGCGGCCCGGGGCCTGCCGGTGTTAGGTGCCGACACCGCCGTGGTCCTCGATGGCGTCATTCTCGGTAAACCCGCGGATGCCGCCGATTCCCGGCGTATGCTGTCGCTGCTGGCCGGCCGGGAGCACCAGGTGTTGTCGGCGGTCGCGCTGGCGTACCGCAACCGTTGTGAAGCGCGCTGGTCGGTGTCGAAAGTTAGATTTGCGCCACTGTCAGAGGCCGACATGGATCGCTACGTCGCGAGCGGCGAGGCTTCCGGCAAGGCCGGCGGTTATGCGATTCAGGGTCTGGCGGCGGCATTTATCGAGCACCTGGCCGGCAGTTACTCGGGGGTCATGGGCCTGCCGCTTTACGAAACCTCATTGTTGTTAGCTGATGCGGGCATAGCCGCAAAATCCGCGAGGCAGTTGTGAAACCGCAAATCATGATCAACGTCGGCTTCGGCGAAACCCGCGTGGCATTGCTGGAGGACGGCGCCGTCCAGGAATTGTTTGTCGAGCGCCCGGACGATCGCACGCTGGTCGGCCGCGTTTACCGCGGCAATGTGCAGCGTGTGCTGCCGGGCATGCAGGCCGCGTTCGTCGATATTGGTCTCGCGCGCACCGGCTTCCTGCATATCGATGACATACAACAGCACCCGGACAGCAGTGAAACCGACATTCGCCGCCTGATCAGCCCCGGTGACGACCTTGTGGTGCAGGTGGCCAAGGATCCGATCGGCAGCAAGGGCGCCCGCCTGACCACCAGCCTGTCATTGCCATCGCGCTACCTGGTATTCATGCCTAACGACTCGGGCATCGGCATTTCGGCGCGCATTGCCGATGAGGTGGAGCGCGAGCGGCTGCGGGAAATCCTGCTGCCGAGCATCGCCGCCGGCCACGCTGGCGGCTTCATCGTGCGCACGGCGGCCGAGGGTGCCGACGGACAGGCGATCCGCGATGACATCCGCTATCTCGATCGCCTGTGGCAACAGCTGGCAGCGGCGATTCCGGCAGCGCAACCCGGCCAGCTGCTGCATGGCGAGCCATCGTTAGGTGTGCGGGTACTGCGTGATGAATGCGCCCGCGGCGTCAGCAAAGTCATCGTGGACAACGAAGCCGAATTTGCGCGGGTGTGCGAATTCCTGCAAGCCTTCATGCCGGCGGATGCCGGCAAGGCCGAGTACTACAGCGATTCGCGGCCGCTGTTTGCCGTGCACCAGGTTGAAGAAGAGATCGCGCGCGCGCTGGATCGGCAGGTGCCGCTGCGCTCGGGCGGCTACCTCGTGATCGACCAGCTGGAGGCCATGTCGACGATCGACGTCAATACCGGCGGATTCACGGGGCACCGCGATCTCGAAGACACGATCTACAGGACCAACCTCGAAGCTGCAGCAGCGGTGGCGCGCCAGATCAGGCTGCGCAATCTCGGCGGCATCATCATCGTCGACTTCATCGACATGCTGGAAGAGACGCATCGGCAGAATGTGCTGGATGCGTTGTCCGCCGCGATGGCTGGCGACCGCGCGCGCTGCCGCGTCATGGGCCTGTCGCCGTTAGGTCTGGTGGAGATGTCGCGCAAACGCACGCGCGAATCCCTGCAGCGCCAGCTGTGCGATCCCTGTCCGGGCTGCGAGGGGCGCGGATTCGTGCGCAGCGTCGAAACGGTCTGCCAGGATATTTTTCGTGAGGTGCTGCGCCAGGGTCGGCAGTCGCAGGGCCGCGAAATCCTGATCCTGGCGCACCAGGACGTACTCGATCGTCTGCTGGAGGAGGACTCTGCGGCGGTCAAGGCGCTCGAAGCCGCGATCGGCCGGCCGCTGCGCTTGCAGGTTGAAGCCTTGTACGCTTCCGACCAGTTCGATCTGGTTGTGCATTAGAGTGCTGCCGTGAAGTTAGCCGCGTTGCAGATGACCTCTTCGGCCGATGTGCCCGCCAACCTGCGCATGGCGCGCGAGCTGGTGCTGGAAGCGGCGCAGCGCGGCGCAGTACTGGTCGCATTGCCCGAGAATTTCGCCTTTATGGGTCTCGGCGAGGCGGACAAGCTGGCGGTGGGCGAAACGCAGGGCCTGGGACCGATCCAGCAGGCCCTGGCGACGATGGCGCGCGAGGCCCGCGTCTGGTTGGTGGGCGGCACCCTGCCCATCCAGGGGCCCGAGCCTAACAAAGTCGCTGCGGCCTCATTGCTGTACGGCCCGGACGGCGCCCTGGTTGCCCGCTACGACAAGATCCACCTGTTCGATGTTGACCTGCCGGGCAAGAGCGAGAGCCATCGTGAATCGCGGCATATCGCGCCCGGCGCGGTACCCGTGGTCGTGGCCACGGCGGCGGGCCGCGTGGGTCTGTCAGTTTGTTACGATGTGCGCTTTCCGGAACTGTTCCGGCAGCTAGCGCGCCACGGCATGGACGGATTGGTCGTACCGTCGGCGTTTACGGCGCCGACCGGGCGTGCCCACTGGGAAACTCTGCTGCGTGCGCGCGCCATTGAAAACCAGTGCTGGGTGGTGGCGTCGGCGCAGTCTGGATTTCACGCCAGTGGCCGCGAAACCTACGGCGACAGCATGATCATCGATCACTGGGGCCGGGTGCTGGCGCGGTTGCCGCGCGGTAGCGGCGTCGTGGTCGCAGATGTGGATTTGGCAGAACAGCAATCGGCGCGGGAGAAATTTCCGGCGCTGCAACACCGACGACTGGACTAAAACCTCATGACTGCATCTTCCGACCATTTCGCCATTGCGCAGCGTCTGATACTCGAGCCTGCGGGGCTCGACCTGGCGCGCATCGATCGCGCGCTGGCCACGGTGTTAGGTTCGGCAGTCGATTCGGCCGATATTTATTTTCAGATCTCCCGCGATGAGTCCTGGTCGCTGGAGGACGGCATCGTCAAGGAAGGCAGCAGCAACATCGAACAGGGCGTGGGCGTGCGCGCGCTGGCGGGTGAAAAAACCGGCTTCGCCTATTCGGACGAAATTGTGCTGCCGGCCCTGGAAGAGGCCGCGCGCGCGGCCCGCGCCATCGCCGCCAGCGGTGGTGCTAACAAACCGCTGGCGCTGCGGACCGCCACAGGTCACCAGCTGTATGCGCCCATCGATCCGGTCGGCACCTTGTCCGATGACGACAAGGTCGGCTGGCTTGAGAAGGTCGACAAGGCGACGCGTGCGCTCGATCCGCGCATCCTGCAGGTCATGGCCAGCGTTGTCGCCGCCTACGAAGTGGTGCTGGTCGCCGCCTCGGACGGCACACTCGCCGCCGACGTGCGCCCGCTGGTGCGCTTCAACGTCACGGTTATTGCCGAACAGAACGGCCGCCGCGAAACCGGCTACGCCGGTGCGGGCGGGCGCTATTCGCTGTCGGAACTCGTGTCTGGCGATCGCCCGTATGCGTTAGGCCGCGAGGCGGTACGCCAGGCGCTGGTGAACCTGGAAGCCATCCCTGCACCGGCCGGCGCAATGCCTGTGGTGTTAGGTCCGGGCTGGCCTGGCGTGCTGCTGCACGAAGCGATCGGCCATGGCCTGGAGGGCGACTTCAATCGCAAAGGTACCTCGGCCTTCTCCGGCCGCATCGGTGAGCGGGTCGCGGCGGCCGACTGCACGGTGGTGGACGATGGCACGCTGGCGAATCGCCGTGGCTCGCTGAACGTCGATGATGAAGGCACGCCGACGCAATGCACGACCCTGATCGAGAACGGCATCCTGAAGGGCTACCTGCAGGATAAATTGAACGCGCGGCTCATGGGCATGGCGCCCACCGGCAACGGGCGGCGCGAGTCATTCGCCCACATGACGCTGCCACGCATGACCAACACCTACATGCGGCCCGGCAAGTACGATCCGGGTGAAATCATCCGCTCGGTCAAGAAAGGCGTGTACGCGCCGCATTTTGGCGGCGGCCAGGTCGACATCACCTCCGGCAAGTTCGTGTTTACGGCTGCCGAGGCGTATCTGATCGAGGACGGCCGCATCGGCGCGCCGATTCGTGGGGCGACCCTGATCGGCAACGGCCCGGATGTGCTGACCAAAGTCAGCATGATCGGCAACGATCTCGCGCTCGATCAGGGCGTGGGTACCTGTGGCAAGGACGGGCAGAGCGTGCCGGTGGGCGTCGGTCAGCCGACACTGCTGATCGACACCCTGACGGTGGGCGGTACCGGCTGAGGCCGCCGCTCCCCGCTCCTCAGTGCTCGACGTCGCGTGCCAGTACGGTGGTCTCGACGCCGGGCAGCGTGTCACTCAGATTGCGCGCTTTCGCAAGCCGTTCGTCGGCATAGGTCAGTTCGTGCGTGCCGATGGTCACGACATCGCCGTCCTTCAGGCTGTGGCGGCGCATGCGGCGGCGTTTGACGTAAATGCCATTGGTACTGTTCAGGTCTTCAATGACGCAGCCCTGATCTGAACTGATCACCTGACAGTGGTGGCGGCTGACAAACCGGCTCTCGATCTGCAAATCGTTGTCGGTGGTGCGGCCGATGATCTTGCGGCCGCGGCGCAAGGGCACTTCACCGAGAAACTGCCCTTCGCTGGTCAGGATCAGGCGCCCGATGACGGGCGCGTTAGGATCTGAGTCAGGTGATTTCTTCGGCTCGAAGTTTGGTCTTGGCTGGTTGTGGGTGTGCGCGCTGGGTTCCACCCATTGCAACTCCTCGATCGCCGCCTCGATCAGCGCCAGGTCGACCGTGCTCTTGCCGGTAGCGTACGCGGCCATCAGCGCGGTATCGCACAAGGTGTTGATCAGTCGCGGCGTGCCGCCGGCATAGCGGAAAATCTTGTCGAAAGTGTCGGCCCTGAACAGCTCGCGACCGGCCGCGCCGGCCACCTCGAGGCGATGGCGGATATAGTTCCGGGAGTCGTTCTGCGACAGGGCCGTCAGGTGAAAGCGCAGGCGCACACGCTGCGCGAGCTGTTTCAGCTCCGGCGCGTCGAGCTGTTCATTCAGTTCCGGCTGGCCGGCAAGAATGATGCGCAGCACTTTTTCCTTGGTGGTTTCCACCCCGGACAGCATGCGCACTTCCTCCAGCACACGTGCCGCGAGGTTCTGCGCCTCATCGACGATTAACAGTACTTTGCGGCCGGCTGCATACTGCTCGACCAGGAACTGATTGAAGGTCGCTAACAACTCGGCCTTGCGCATCTTGAACGGCGCGAAACCGAACTGCACCAGCACCGACTGCAGGAATTCGATCGCGGTAATCTGCGTCTGGTTGATCTGGGCGACGACGATATCCTTGTCGACATCGCGCAGAAAACTCTCGATCAGGGTGGTCTTGCCCGAGCCGATCTCGCCGGTGATCACCACGAATCCGTCGGTGAACCAGATGGTCGACTCCATGTACGCCTTGGCGCGCGAATGGTTTTTTGACAGGTAAAGAAATTCCGGGTCCGGGCTCAGCCGGAACGGGAGTTCCTTGAGATTGAAATGATCGAGATACATGCGCTTGGCGAATTATGCGGGCTGGTCGGCCCGCCAGGTGTGAGTTGCCCCGGAAATCCCAGCGCAGATATTACGTCAAATGACCAATCCCCGGCCGGTGGCTGCCCGCAGCACCCGGTTGGCAAGCCGATCCCGCGCGGCCGCGCTGCTGGCCAGTAGCGTGATATGCCCCAGTTTCCGGCCCGGGCGCGGGGTCTTGCCGTAGTCGTGCCAGTGCAGGTCCGGGATATCCAGGAACGCATTGCGGTCTGGCATGGTGCCTGTCAGGTTGATCATGGCGCTGTGGCCGCGCGCCGCGGTGCTGCCGAGCGGCAGGCCGAGGATCGCGCGCAGATGATTCTCGAACTGCGAGGTGACCGCCCCTTCGATGGTCCAGTGGCCGGAGTTATGCACGCGCGGCGCGATTTCGTTGGCGATCAGGCGCCCGCCCTGCACAAAAAACTCGATGGTCAGGATGCCGGCATAGTCAAAGTGCCGCAGCATTTTGCGCAGGTACCGGACCGCCGCCCTGGCTAACAAAGGGCCGGCGGCAGGGGCGCGCGTGAGCCGCAGGATACCGTCCAGATGAATGTTGCGATTGAGCGGATAAACCGCCATCTCGCCGCGCGTCGAGCGCGCGCCGATGACCGACACTTCGAAATCGAAGGCAATGAATTCCTCGCACAGCAGTTCCTGTCCGCCCAGCGCCGACCAGACCCGGTCGATATCGGCGGCGGATTTCAGCAGCGCCTGGCCCTTGCCGTCGTAGCCCAGGCGCCGCGTCTTGAGCACGACCGGCAGGCCGATCTGTTGCACGGCGCGCGCAAGCTGGTCTTTTGAGCTAACAGCCCGGTAGCGCGTGGTCGGAATGCCCAGGGTCTCGAACAGGCGTTTTTCCGCCAAGCGGTCCTGGCCCGTGGCGAGCGCGGCCAGCGGCGGTGCGATGCGGGTCTTGCCGCAGTGGGCCCGCAGCGCATCGACCGGGATGTTTTCCCAGTCGAAGGTCAGTACCTCGCTGCGCCGTGCGAGTTCGCGCAGCAGTTTCGGGTCGGTAAATTCGCCGCTCAGTATCGGCCCGACCTGCCCGCCGGGGGTGTCAGCGTCCCGGTCGAGAAACAGAAAGTCCAGGCCTAACGGATACCCGGCGAGCGCCAGCATGCGGCCCAGCTGGCCCGCGCCAACGATGCCGACGGTCATTTGCGCGGATCAGGTTCCGCCAGCACCCTGGCAGTCTGGCGGGCCCGAAAATCCTTGAGCTTTTCGCGGTACCCGGGATGCTTGTTAGCCAGGATGGCTATCGCGGCGAGCGCTGCGTTGGTGGCGCCGGCCTTGCCGATGGCGAAGGTCGCGACCGGCACCCCGGCGGGCATCTGCACGATCGACAACAGCGAGTCCAGGCCCGAGAGCGCCGCGGACTGCACCGGTACGCCGAGTACCGGCAGGGTGGTCTTGGCGGCCGTCATGCCCGGCAGGTGCGCGGCGCCGCCGGCGCCCGCAATGATGACTTCCAGGCCGCGCGCGTCGGCAGTGGCTGCATACTCGAACAGCAGATCCGGGGTGCGGTGCGCCGACACCACCCGCACCTCGTGCGGTACGCCGAACTCTGTTAGCGTGTCCGCCGCGTGCCGCATTGTGTCCCAATCGGACTGCGAACCCATGATGATGCCGACCAGTTGCGTCATCGCGGCATTGTAACCCAGAGCGCCGGGTTAGCCCTGCAACAGCGTCCGCAAGGCGCGAAACAGCTCTCTTTTGGCGCCCAGTTGCAGCGCCTCCGGCAGCCGTGGGTCGCGGGCGCGGCCCAGGGCCCGCGCTAACAATTCGAAATTGGCGCCCGGCAGCCATTCCCGCAGCGCCCGCAGCGCCACATCACCCTCTTTGAGCAGCCGGTCGCGCCAGGCGCTTATGCGTTTGTCGCGCTCGGTTTCAAGCGCGCGCACGCGGGCCGGTTCGGCCAGGGCGTCGAGAATGGGTGTGATGTCGATGTTGCGCATCAGCTTGCCGATGAGCTGCAACTGGCGGGCGCGCCCGCCGCGCGCCTTGATGGCGCGAGCCGCAAGAATGGCCTCAAGCAGCGACTCCCCCAGCGGTAATTCCCGCAGGCGCGCCTCAGGCAGGTCGACCAGTTCCGTGCCGAGGGCCTGAGCGTCCAGTGCCGCGCGCTTACGCGCACTCTTGCTCGGGCCGTCGTAGACCAGAGCTTCGCTTTCTGGAACGGGATTTTTGTTTCGATGTCGGGGCATAACGCGGGCGGGTGCATTAGAGCGCACTGCTACAATTCTGTCATGTCGCAACCTGTTGATGCCTCGCGCATTCCCGAACTGAAGGAAGTCGTCTCGATCGCACTTGCGCAGGCACACCGCCTGGGTGCCACGCAGGCTGATGCCGATGCCAGCCTGCAGAAGGGTCTGAATGTCACGGTGCGCCTCGGCGAGGTGGAAACGGTCGAATACCAGCGTGACCGGGGCATGAGCGTCACGGTCTACCTCGGTCACCGCAAAGGATCCGCCAGCACCGGGGATTTTTCTGCAGCCGCCATTCGCGAGTCGGTCGGCAAGGCCGCGGCAATCGCCCGTTACACCGCTGAGGATGAATGTGCAGGTCTCGCCGATGCCGCGGACATGGCGCGCGACATTCGGCAACTGGACCTGGATTATCCCTGGGAGATCGAGCCCGACGCGGCGGTCGAGCTGGCGCGGCGGTGCGAGGCCGCCGGCCGGGTGCTGGATACGCGCCTCAGCAATTCCGAGGGTGCATCTGTTAGCACGCATCGTGGCGTACGGGTTTACGGCAACAGCCATGGGTTTCTCGACGGCATCGCCGCGTCCAATCATTCGATCAGCTGCGTCCTGCTCGCCGTTGACGGCGACGACATGCAGCGCGACTACTGGTATTCAGCCGCACGCGATCCTGCGGACATTGAAGACGCCGAGAGCATCGGCCGGCAGGCCGGACAGCGTGCGCTGCGCCGTCTGGGCGCCACCAAGCTCAGCACGCGCAAGGCGCCGGTGCTGTTCGCGGCGGAACTCGCGCGCGGCCTGGTCGGCCACCTGTTAGGCGCGATTCGCGGCGGCGCGCAGTACCGCAAGTTGACTTTCCTGCTGGACGCCGCCGGTCAGCAGGTGTTGCCGGAGTTTTTCAGTATCCACGAGCGTCCGCATGTCAGGAAGGCGCTCGGTAGCGCGCCCTACGACAGCGAAGGCGTCGCGACCCGGGATCGAAAGCTGATCCATGACGGTGTGCTGGATGGCTACGTGATGGGCAGTTATTCTGCGCGCAAGCTCGGGCTCAAGACCACGGGCAACGCCGGCGGCAATTACAATCTGTATGTCGATGCGGGCGCACGCACGCTGAGCAGCCGGTCGCTGCTGCGAGAACTGGGGACCGGCCTGCTGGTCACCGAGATGATGGGTCAGGGTGTCAACGGCGTCACCGGCGATTACTCGCGCGGCGCCAGCGGTTTCTGGGTCGAGAATGGCGTGGTCAGCTATCCGGTGCACGAGATCACGGTTGCCGGCAATCTGAAGGACATGTACCGCGCCATTGCGGCGGTGGGCGACGATGTCGATCGGCGTGGCGCGCTGCAGACCGGCTCGATCCTTATCAGCGAAATGACCATCGCCGGCGAATAGTCGGACGCCTGGCCCGTTAGCTGTCGCTCGCCACCAGGTCGCGCAGGGTCTTATCGCCGACGCTGCTGTGCCAGCTGACACTTGATGCGCGGAGAATGGCATCCACTTCCGGGATCGCCACGTCCTTGGGCACCAGATGACCGGCGCGCTGGTTGCGCGCGACGTCCAGGACTTCCGCGAGCCTGATATCGGCACTGTCACGCCCCGGCAGAAATTCGTCCTGGTCGTTCTGGGTGAGCAGGCCACTCGATTCCAGGTTGCCGGCGACGTCGGCGATCGCGATCGCTGGCAGGCCGAGGCGCTGTGCCAGTCCGGCAACCGTCCAGCGCCGCGCGCCTTCATGGTGTGCCTTGGCGACCAGGAACATCATCCTGACGGCGAGTTCCTCGCGTTCGACGTTAGACAATCGCAGCGGCACCAGGCCGAGCCGCAGGTAGTTGGGGTTTTGCAGGTAAAAACTCAACTGCACGCCGATCAGGAGTATCAGCCAGCCCAGGTAGGTCCAGATCAGCGCCGCGCCGACCACCGCGAGACCGGCGTAGACCAGTGTCAGGCGCGAGGTATAAATCACCAGTGCGGTGAAAACCTTGCCAACCGCAGCCCACAGTATCCCCGCCCCCAGGCCGCCTGCGAGAGCCGGAATCCAGCGCACCTGCGTGTTAGGTATGTAGTGATACAGCCAGGTGAATATCGCCGTGACCATCAGGTAGGGCGCGAGGCTCAGACCCATCGCCCAGAGCTGATCGATGATGGGCAGGTTGGCAAGGCGCTGCGCGGCCTCGGTCTGGAGCGCCGCGTGCGCCAGCGCGATGAACGTGACCAGCAATACCGGGCCCAGCACGGTCAGGCCAACATATTCGGCAATGCGCCTGCCAATACTGCGTGGCTTCTGCACGCGCCACAGGAAATTGAAACTGTTTTCGATCCGCTGGATGGTGCCGATCAGGGTCCACAACAGCAGCGCGAGGCCCACCGAACCTAACAAGCCGCTGGATACGCCTTCGGCGAACTGCATGATGTTGGCGGTTACCCGTCCGGCGTCCGCGCCCAGCGGCCGGAAGAATTCAAAGATCACGGGTTCGAGTTCGCGATGGGTACCAAACAATTTGAGAATCGCGAATGTAAAAGCAATCAGCGGGATGATGGACAGCAGGGTGGTGTAAACCAGGCCCATCGCATGCAGATTGATCTGGCCGCGCGACAGGTCGCGCAGCAAGGCAAACGGGTAGCGCAGAATGCGCAATAACAAAGCAAGCGCGCGCTGCGCAGGCGCGCCGTAGTCCACGGACAGGGGGCCAAAAAGCACGCGATCCAGTAGCATCCAGAGCGGTTCGAACATGCGTTGGCAAGCATGACATACTCGGAAAATGGCCGCTCCGGATCATTACCCGCAACGTATTGTCTGCCTGACCGAGGAGACCACCGAGACGATATATCTGCTGGGCGAAGAGCGCCGGATCGTCGGTATTTCCGGTTTTACCGTGCGCCCACCGCGGGCGCGGCGCGAAAAGCCGCGGGTCTCGGCGTTCACCTCGGCCAGGATCGACAAGATCGTCGCATTGCGGCCCGATCTGGTGTTAGCTTTTTCCGATCTGCAGGCGGATATCGCGGCCAGCCTGGTGCGCCTGGGGTTGGACGTCCATGTATTCAACCACCGCAGCGTTGCCGGTATCTTTCGCACCATCCTGACGATCGGCGGGCTGCTCGGCTGTGAAGTCAGGGCGCGCGAACTCGCAGCACAATTGCAGTCCGGGCTCGATGACATCGCGGCAGCAGCGCGCGCATTGCCACGCCGGCCACGGGTCTATTTTGAAGAATGGGACGAGCCGCAGTTTTCCGGCATCCAATGGGTCTCCGAGCTGATAACTCTTGCCGGCGGGGACGATTGTTTTCCTGAACTGGCGCGCGAGTCGTTAGGCAAGAACCGCATCATCGCCGAGCCACTCGAGGTGCCGCGCCGCGCGCCGGATATCGTGTTCGGTTCCTGGTGCGGCAAGAAATTCCGGCCCGAGCTGGTGGCCGCGCGGCCTGGCTGGCAGGACGTGCCGGCGGTGCGCGATGGCGAACTGCACGAGATCAAGTCATCGATCATCCTGCAGCCGGGTCCGGCAGCGCTGACCGACGGTGTGCGCGCCATGCATCGGGTCATCGCTGCCTGGGCGCGGCGTTAGGCGGTGCGCTCAGGCGCTCAGGCGGCGCAGGGCTTGCTGATAGTTGGCGCTGGTCCTGGCAATGATCTCGGGCGGCAGGGTCGGTCCCGGCGCTTTCTTGTTCCAGTCCAGCGTTTCCAGGTAGTCGCGCACAAATTGCTTGTCGAAGGATGGCGGACTGATGCCGGTCCGGTAGCTATCCGCCGGCCAGAAGCGCGAGGAGTCCGGCGTCAGTACTTCATCGATCAGGGTCAGCTTGCCCGCGGCGTCGATGCCAAATTCAAACTTCGTGTCGGCGATGATGATGCCGCGCGCGGCGGCGTGAGCGCGGGCAAATTCGTACAGGCGTATCGCAGCCGAGCGCACCTCCGCGGCCCGCGCTGCGCCGATCACGCCGGCGATGACCTCGAAGGACACATTCTCGTCGTGCGCGCCGGCCACCGCCTTGGTCGCTGGCGTGAAAATCGGCTGTGGCAGCTTGGCGGCCTGCGCCAGCCCGGCCGGTAGCTGGATGCCACAGACGGCGCCGGTTTGTTGATAGTCCTTCCAGCCGGAGCCGATCAGGTAGCCGCGTACCACGGCTTCCAGTGGCAAGGCCTTGAGGTGCCGTACCAGCACCGCCCGTCCTGTTAGCATGGCGCGCTCCCCGGCACTCAGCGGCAGGCTATCCAGAGTCCGGTGTGTTAGGTGGTTGGCAATCAGATGCTCGGTACGCGCAAACCAGAACAGGCTGATTTCGTTCAGCACCCGGCCCTTGCCCGGGATCGGGTCGGGCATGACCACGTCAAAGGCGGACAGCCGGTCCGTGGTCACGATCAGCATGGTGTCGGCGTCGACCGCGTAAATATCGCGCACCTTGCCGGTGTGAATTTTTTCGAGTCCGCGCAGATTTGTGGTGTGCACGGGACTGGTGTCAGATTGCATTCGGCTAGTATTGCAGGATGAATTGGACGGGGAAACTGCTGGGTGGACTTATTGGTCTGCTGGCTACGCGCCAGCCGCTGGGCGTGGTGATTGGCGTCATCGTCGGCCACTGGTTCGATCACCAGCGGCTCGCGAGCAACGCGTCGCACGATCCTGAAATCGAACGTGCCGCGGCCGAGCCTGGCGACGCCAACGCGATTGCCGAGCGATTCTTCCGCAATACCTTCGAAGTCATGGGCCATATCGCTAAGGCGGATGGCCGCGTGTCCGAGGCGGAAATTGCCGCGGCCCGGGCCGTGATGGCTGACCTGCGACTCGATGCCCCGCAGGCCGAGGCGGCGATTGCGGCCTATCGGCGCGGCAAGGAGCCGGATTTCAATCTCGAAGCGGTGATGCTTGCGTTGCGCAAAGCCTGCGCCGGCAGGCCCGATCTGCTGCTGGCGTTCCTGGAAATTCAGGTGCGCGCCTCGCTGCAGGGCAGCGACATGCGCGGCGTGGCGCGTCAGCGGCTCGGGCGCATTGCCACGCTGTTCGGCATTGGCAGCATCGAGTTCGCGCACCTCGAGGCGGTGCTGCGGTTGCGCGCCGACCAGGGCGCACGTGGCGGTGCCGCGCGGCAGGCTAACGACAGCGAGAAGCTGGCCGATGCCTACCGGGTACTGGAAGTGGGACCGACCGCGACGGACGCGGATGTCGAAAAAGCCTATCGCCGTCAGTTGAGCCGCCATCATCCCGACAAGCTCAAGGCCAATGGCCTGCCCGAGTCGATGCTGGAACACGCCAAGCAGCGCACGCAGCAAATCATCGAGGCCTGGGATGTGATACGCGCCAGGCGCGGTATCGCCAACTGACGGCAGGCTATACTTCCTGCCCCATGCAAGCCCCCTGGATCGCGCCCTCCATTTTATCCGCGGATTTTGCGCGCCTCGGCGCTGAAGTCGACGCGGTGCTCGCCGCCGGCGCCGACATCGTGCACTTCGATGTCATGGACAATCACTACGTGCCGAACCTGACAATCGGACCGCTGGTATGCCAGGCGCTGCGCAAGCATGGCGTCAAGGCGCCGATCGATGTGCACCTGATGGTGCGGCCGGTGGATCGCATCGTGCCTGACTTCGCCACGGCCGGCGCCACCTACATTACCTTTCACCCGGAAGCGAGCGAACATATCGACCGCACCATCGCGCTGATTCGTGAGTGCGGCTGCAAGCCGGGCCTGGTGTTCAATCCCGCCACGCCGCTGGATTTTCTCGACTACACCCTCGGCCAGATCGACATGGTGCTGCTGATGTCGGTGAACCCGGGTTTCGGTGGCCAGAAGTTCATCCCCAGCGTGTTAGATAAATTGCGCGCGGCGCGCCGCCGCATCGATGCCAGCGGGCGCGCGGTGCGACTGGAGATCGATGGCGGCGTCAGACTTGACAACATCGCGGCGATCGCCGCGGCCGGCGCCGATACTTTCGTTGCCGGCTCCGCGATCTTCAGCACGCCCGACTACCCGGGCACCATCGCCGCCATGCGTAAGGCCATTGGTCGATGAAGAGGGCCCGGTGAAAGTCGAGCTAACACCGCTGGAAGCGCGGCTCATTGGCTGCCTGATCGAGAAAGAGCTGAGCACGCCGGATCAGTATCCACTGTCGCTGAATTCCCTGACCGCGGCTGTCAATCAGAAGACCAACCGAGATCCAGTCATGGCTGTCAGTGATGCTGACGTACTGGCTGAATTGGATCGCCTGTCCAAAAAACACCTGGTCTACGAAAAAAGCGGCTTCAGCAGCCGCGTCATGAAATACCAGCATCGCCTTGTCGGCACCGAATTCAGCGAGATCAAGGTAACGCCACAGGAACGCGGCATCCTTTGCGTCATGTTGTTGCGCGGGCCGCAGACCATCGCCGAACTGCGTACCCGCACCAACCGGCTGTGCGAATTTGCGGACCTCGCCGAGGTTGAGACCGCCCTCAATGAAATGATGGCGCGCGACGGCAATCCGCTGGTCGCGCGGTTGCCGCGCAGCAAGGGCGAGCGCGAATCGCGCTATATGCATTTGCTGTCGGGTTCCATCGAGTCGGCGCTCGAGCAGGAAACGTCAGCCCCGCTGTCGCCGTCCGATCCGGATCTGGCGACGCGTGTTGCGACGCTTGAACGTGAACTTGAGGCGCTGCGGCGCGAAGTCGCGGCTCTGCGCAGCGCCTGAGGCCCGGCGATGGCGCGGGTGCCACCGACCGCATAAAAAAAGCCCGCGACGAGCGCGGGCTTTTTCAGTGAGGGGCAGGAAACGTCTGCCAGTTCAGTCCGGCGAGCTAACGACTACGCTTTTTGGTCTTCGTCATCCCAATCGTCATCTTCGTCGGCGTCTTCTTCCAGGTTCTGCGCCAGCGCGGTATTGCCGACGCTGACCGGTCCCCTGGCCATCACGCCCTTGACAGGCACCACGACTGGGCGGGTCTTCATCTTGGGACGTGCGTTAAACACGACGATGGTCTTGCCGGTGGCGCGCAGCAGGCCCTGTTCTTCCAGCACCTTGAGTACCCGGCCCGCCATTTCGCGCGAGCAGCCTACGAGACGAGATAACTCCTGACGCGAGACCTTGATTTGCATCCCTTCCGGATGCGTCATCGCATCGGGCTCGCCGCACAGATCCATGATCGCGTGGGCAACGCGGCCCGTGACATCGACAAATGCCAGGTCACCGAGCTTCTTGTTGGTCCGGTCGAGGCGGGTGGCCAGCTGGGTCGCCAATTCAAAAATCAGGCCCGGGCTTTCCGCAGCGATCTGGCGGAAGCGCGGGTAGGTCATTTCAGCGAGCTCACACTGGCCGCGGGTGCGGACCCAGGCGGTGCGGGTCGGCTGTTCATAGAACAGGCCCATCTCACCGAAGAACTGACCTTTGTTCAAATAGGCCAGCACCATCTCGTTGCCTTCCTCGTCTTCGATCATGACTTCGACAGAACCCGAGATGATGTAGTAAAGAACGTCCGGCAGATCGCCGGCATGAATAATGACCGTCTTCGACGGCACCGTACGGATACGGCAATAGCTTAGAAAGCGGTTGATTGCCGGTATGTCGCTGAGCGGTTTCACTGAATCATCCATCCGAATCTCCCCTCACAAGTGGTAACAAGCGTGTCGTCGGATGTTTTTTTAACCATAACGCACCAAAGGCGCAAGGCATTTCACAATCAAATCCAATAACTTGTGACGGTCATCACACGTGAAGTCGCAAACATGAGGGCCTTCACAGGTTCGGGAAGCTCGGCGCCACCGGCGGCGCGGGCCGCGGCTCCATGGTGAATCTCGTCGTGTTTCATCGATTCCAGCACCGCGCGACTGCCGGTGTCGGCCGCCGGTAGTTTCTGCAGATGCTCTTGCAGATGCTTTTCGACCTGGTGCTCGGTTTCGCTGACAAAACCGAGGCTGAGCTTGTCATTGACGACTGCGGCCAATGCGCCAATGGCGAAGGAACCCGCATAAAACAGCGGATTTAACACGCTGGTGCGGCCGCCAAGTTCGTGGATGCGCTGTTCGCACCAGGCCAGATGATCGGCTTCTTCACGCGCCGCCTTGAGCAGCATGGCGCGGGTCCCGGGATCGCGCGCCAGCAGCGCCTGGCCGTGATACAGCGCCTGGGCAGCGACTTCGCCGGCATGGTTGACCCGCATCAGGGCGGCGGATTCGCGCTGGTCGGACTCCGTTAATGTGCCCGAGCCCGCGGCGTTATGGCTCGGCGTTGGTCGTCCAGCATGGGCCGGCGCGAATACCGAGCGCAAAGCGCGGTCCGCGGCGATCAGAAAAGGTTCGAGCGGATTGGAGTCCGGCATAGACGGGTATAATGCCACGAAAATATCAATTGAAACAATGAGTTAAGTATTTTCCGGGGGTCTCTTTGCAAAGCCCGGAGGGCTCCATTACACTTGCGCGCCTTTTTACATGAGCCCGGCGCGCGGCCCCTTGTACGACCAGCGTGACAACCAAAGCCTATATAGAGCGTACCGGCGGAGCATATCTAAGATGACCACAATATTTGCCAAGCCCGGAAACGTCCGCTGCGATTGGTTTGTCATTGACGCCGCAGGTCGCACCCTTGGGCGCTTGTGTTCGGAGATTGCGCTGCGTCTCAAGGGCAAACACAAAGCCGACTACTCGCCGCACGTGAACATGGGCGATCACATCGTCGTGATCAATGCCGAGAAAGTGAAAGTCACGGGCCGCAAGCTCAAGGACAAGATCTATTACCACCACACCGGCGCCATCGGCGGCATCAAGTCGATCGCGCTGGACAAGCTGCTGCAGGAACATCCGGAGCGCGTGATCCAGATCGCAGTCAAGGGCATGCTGCCCAAGACCGTGTTAGGTCGCGACATGTATCGCAAGCTGCATGTTTTCGCGGGCACCAAGCACCCACACGCTGCCCAGCAGCCCAAGCCGCTCGCGCTCGCCGGCTGATACCTAACAAGATACCGAACAAGGAATTGAAGCAGATGCCAGTCACACAACTGTCCACCGGTCGCCGTAAGACCTCGACCGCACGCGTCTTTCTGAAGCCCGGCACGGGCAAGATCACCGTCAATGATCGCCCGATCAATGAATTCTTTGGCCGCAAGACCGGTCAGATGATTGTCATGCAGCCGCTGGAAGTCACGCAGCTCGTTGGCCAGTTCGACGTTATCGCGAATGTCGCGGGCGGCGGTATCACGGGCCAGGCCGGTGCGATTCGCCACGGCATCACCCGGGCGCTGATCAAGTACGACGAGAATCTGCGCAAGCAGCTGCGCGGCGCCGGCTTCGTCACGCGCGATGCGCGCGAAGTCGAACGCAAGAAGGTCGGTCGTCGCAAGGCACGCCGCGGTCCGCAGTACTCGAAGCGCTAAACGGAATCCGGGTCGGACTCCGGCCAACCTGTTGCGCGATTCTTTTTTGGGGGATCGTCTAGCGGTAGGACAACGGACTCTGACTCCGTTTACCTAGGTTCGAATCCTAGTCCCCCAGCCAATGTCAGGAAGGGCCGGTCGCAAGACCGGCCCTTTTTGTTTTCGTGATTTGACAATAATCTTGTCAGCCGCCAGTTTCTCGCCGCAATCGGGAGTGATCGCACGCGAATTACATTGGGCTTGGAGATCATTGCAGCCATGACACGGCACGGCAGAGGCTGGGCTTTGGTATTGCTATGGGTGCCCTGCGGCGCCGTGGCGGCGTCGTACGTTGCGCAAACCACGCCATTCAATTTAGTGTCGACCGCCGGTCACACGGCGATAACAACCTGGGCAGGCGGGCTCGGCTGCCCCGATACGCTGGGTGACGACAGCATCTCGGCACTCATCACGCTGCCGTTTACGTTCAAGTACGGCGCCAGCAGCTACACCCAGGTGCGTGTGATGACCAACGGCCGTCTGCAGTTCAACAACAGCTACTGTGGATTCGGCACGCAAGTGGTGGGGCCGCCCCGAACCTATCCCGACGCGCTGCCCTCGAGCAACCTCAACAACACGCTGCGCGCGTATGGCGCCGACCTGGATGTCAGTGCCGGCGGCACGATCACCTACGGCACCAGTGGCACCGCGCCCAATCGCCGCTTCGTGGTGACCTGGACCAATGTGCCGCAATGGAGTGCGGCCGGCACCTCGTACAACCTGCAAATCCAGCTCGCCGAAGGCGGCGATTTCTATTTCATGTATGGCGTTTCAACAAATCAGTCGGGCGGAACCACGCTGGGCCCGGCACAGATTGGCTGGCAGCTAACAACGACTGACTATGTGCTGGTGCAAAGCGGCTTGCCCGCCAATAACTCAGGTTGGCGCTTCCGGCCCAATGTGCCGGCGCTGCGTATCAGCAAGACATCGGCGGTCATCAGTGATCCGGCCAATGGCACGGCCAATCCCAAGCGGATTCCAGGAAGTATTGTCGAGTATTCGGTCACCGTGAGCAACGCAGGCGCGGGCTCGGTCGACGCGAACTCGGTGGCCATCACGGACCCGGTGCCGGCCAATTCAGAGCTCTTCGTATCGAGCGCCGGCGGTCCGCCGATCACGTTCACGAATGGCGCGGTCGCGAGCGGACTGACGTTCACCTATCCCGGCAACGTCGGGTTCTCAAATCAGGTGGGCGGCGGCGGTCCTTACACGTATTCCCCGACGGCGAACGCCAATGGTGTGGACCCCGCGGCCACTGGAGTGCGCATCGCGCCGGTCGGTACGCTGGCCGGCTCCAGCACCGCCGGCGACCCTGGTTTCACCGTCACTTTCCGCGTGCGGGTGCGCTAGCGGCCGGTCGAGGTTGTTAGCTCAAAGTGCTCAGAACTGGCGGACGCCGCCACTGTCGCTGCCCACAATGACGATATCCGCCGGCCGTTCCGCGAACAAACCGACGGTAACGACTCCCGCGATCGCGTTGATCTGGCGTTCCATTTCCCGGGGCGCGCGAATTGTGAATCCGCGCACATCCAGGATCTGGTTGCCGTTGTCGGTGATGAAGCCGCTGCGCAGTTCAGGTTGGCCGCCCAGCGCGACGAGCCGTCGCTCGACATGCGCACGCGCCATCGGGATGACCTCGACCGGTAATGGGAACTTGCCGAGCGCTTCGACCACCTTGCTCTCATCGACAATGCAAACGAACTGGCGCGCCACGGCGGCTACGATCTTTTCGCGTGTCAGCGCGCCGCCACCGCCTTTGATGAGTTCGCGGGCGTGATTGGTTTCATCCGCGCCATCGACATACACGGCTATGGATTCCACGTCGTTGAGATCGAAAACCGGTATCCCATGCGCCTGCAGGCGCTCCGTTGAGGCATTGGAACTCGATACCGCACCCTTGATTCGACCGCCGCCAAAGTCGCGCGCGAGGGCGTCGATAAAGAAATTGACGGTCGATCCGGTGCCGATACCAACGATGCTGCCCGCGCGGACAAATCGCAATGCAGCTTCGGTTGCAGCTTTTTTTCCGGCGCTCATGTTAGCTCTGATATGTGCGGAAACCCTTTAAAAAAAGGCTTCCAGAAACGATTAAGCCCGCTTGCGCGGGCCCTTATTTGGAAACGGCGAGCGAGAAATGTTGAGTTCCCCGCCCGCCTTAGGCTTAGAAAAAAGCTACCTTACTTCTTCTTGGCAGCTTTTTTCTTTTTCTTGGCTTTCGCCATGACAATCTCCTGTGGGTTAGTCCGAGGTTGAGTATATACACGATATTGTAAAAAACAAGCGTTAGCGCTTGACATCGTGATCCTCGGCAGCTTCCGTAATATCAGTCGCCCTGCGTCTCGAGCGACAAAATGAACTTCCAATGCGCAGCACTGACAGGCATCACCGAGAGTCGATTGCCGGCGCGCAACAACCAGAAGTCTTGCAATGATCCTTTGGCATGCGCGCGCAGCGCGTTCAATGTGATGATGTGTTTGAGGCGGTGTTCAAGTTGCACATCGACCGTGTACCAGCGCGGATTTGCCGCATCGCTGTCGGCATCGAAGAGTTTGTGTTTCGGGTCCAGCGCTGTGTGATCAGGATATCCGGCAAGGACGATTTTCATGATCGCCACGACGCCGGGCACGTCGCAGCTTGAGTGATACAGCAGCGCGCGATCGTTGATCTGCATCTGATCGCGCAGCATGTTGCGCGCCTGATAGTTGCGGACACCGTCCCAGCACGTGGTTTTGCGGGGCGCTGCCGCCAGCGTGTCGACGCTGAATGTTTCCGGTTCCGTCTTCAGCAGCCAGTAATTCATGGGCGATCCCGGGCAAAAAGCGTCAGTCCCTGCTCGGTGATTACGCCATCGAGCGGGATGTCGTGGGGCCCGTGATCAATGTGATCCACGCCCTGTGCGGCAAACGCCAGTCCCAGCAGCAGGGGTCCGCGCCAATGACGGCGCCGCGCGCGGAAGGCCAGGACGCGATCATAGAAACCTGCGCCACTGCCGAGTCGATTGCCGCGCGCATCGAAAGCAACCAACGGCAACAGCACGATATTCATCCAGCGCGCGCCGAGGCCGTGCTGCCCGGTCGGTTCATCAATGCCGAGGCGGTTGCGGCGCAAAGGCCCGGAATCAACCGCAATGAAGCGCATGCGGCTGCAGCGCCAGGATTCAATGCGCGGTAAATAAAGCGTGCAACCGCGCGTTAGCATGCGGCGCAGCAGTTCGCGGGTATCGAGTTCGGCACCGGTGGGCAGATAGGCGGCGACATTTTGTCCCGGTCGCAGGTGCCGCAGGCGCAGCACGTGACCGGCGACCTGGCGCGCAAGTTGGCGGCGGACGGCCGGTGGGATGTTGCGGCGCGCGGCGCGCGCGGCGCGGCGTTGCGCGGATCGCGAAATCAAGCGTCACCCGCCTGTGCCGGTGCGAACCGTTGCTCTCGACACCGAGCAACAAGTGGGGCGAGCTGCGGCAGGTAAGGCTTTCCGCTCAAGGCGGACTTGCACAGTGCTGCCAACAAGCCCATATGCCCCTGGGCGTTCCAAATTAGGGTCGAGAGGTAACCCGATCCACTGTCGAACACCGCAG
>JANLTW010000037.1:0-1918 GCA_031363155.1 Gammaproteobacteria bacterium
AACGGCGACTACATCTCCGATGCGCTCGCGGCCCAGGTTGGCGGCATCGGTATCGCACCTGGCGGCAATATCGGTTTCGGTCTCGCAGTCTTCGAAGCGACCCACGGCACGGCGCCGGGTTTTGCCGGCAAGAATCGGGTCAATCCTGGCTCGCTGATCCTGTCGGCGGAGATGATGCTGCGCTATCTCAAGTGGCATGAGGCGGCAGACCTTGTCATCAAGGGTGTCGCTAACACCATCGCCGCCAAGGAACTCACCTATGACCTCGCACGCTTCCGTGGAGCGTTCAAGGCTTCAAAACGGGAACTGGCAAGCCGTAAGAACGTTGAAGAGGCCATGCAGGTGCTGATTCCGGGGGCGAAACTCATGTCCTGTTCGGGATTTGGCGCAGCCATCGTCCGGCACATGGATGACTGACAGCGGTTCATTCGACCTGCAGTGCACGCGTTGCCCGCGGCTGGCCGGATTTTTGCGCGAAGTTCGCAGGGAGTATCCGCACTATCATGCGCGGCCGGTCGCGCCTTTCGGCGATCCAAGCCCGCAACTGCTGATTGTCGGCCTGGCGCCGGGCATGCATGGCGCTAACAGGACCGGGCGGCCTTTCACCGGCGATCACGCCGGTATTCTTTTGTACGCAACGCTGCACGCGGCCGGGCTGGCAAGCCAGCCGCACTCCGTCGCGGCCGACGATCCGCTGCGCCTCGCGGGCGTGCGCATCACCAATGCGGTCAAGTGCCTGCCGCCTGCTAACAAGCCGCAGCCCGATGAAATCCGGCGCTGTAACGGCTTTCTGCGCCAGGAATTGCTGGCGCTGGCCGGCTGGCGCGCCATTCTGGCGTTAGGTCGCGTGGCGCATGCGGCGGTACTCGCGGCACTGGAGCTTAGGCGCGGCGCCTTCGCTTTTGCGCACGCGGCGGAACACTCGCTGCCGGGCGGTGGCGTGCTGATCGATTCGTATCACTGCAGCCGCTACAACACGCAGACGCGGCGCCTGACGACGCCGATGTTCGAGCAGGTCGTGTTCCGGGCGCGCGATCTGGCTGGGCTGGGCAAGGCCTGATCGTGCCAGCGGCGGGCTTTGATCACGAAAACTTTGTGGCCAGCCTGCCGCGCCGGCCGGGCGTCTATCGCATGCTGTCCGCCGGCGGCGAAGTCCTGTACGTCGGCAAAGCACGGCACCTGCGCGACCGCGTCAGCAGCTATTTCCTGCGCAGCAATGTGCACCCCAAGGTGCAGGTGCTGGTCGCGCAGATAGCTAACATCGAAGTCACCGTGACGCGCTCCGAGACCGAGGCGCTGATCCTCGAGTACAACCTGATCAAGGAGCATCAACCGCGCTACAACGTACTGCTGCGCGATGACAAGAGTTTCCCGTACATCCAGCTCGCGCTGGATCATGACTTCCCGCGACTCAACTACTACCGCGGATCGCGGGCGCGGCCGGGTCGTTATTTCGGTCCGTTTCCTAACGCCTACGCGGCGCGCGAAACCCTGCACCACGTGCAGAAGGTGTTTCGCATCCGCAACTGCCGCGACAGCTATTTCGCGCATCGCAGCCGGCCCTGCCTGCAGTACCAGATCGGCCGCTGTTCGGCCCCCTGTGTCGATGTCATCAGCCGCGAGGACTATGCACGCGACGTACAATCCGCGGTGCGGGTGCTCGAAGGGCGGGATACCGAAGTGGCTGGCGATTTGACCACGCGGATGGACGAGGCGGCCGGCCGGCTGGATTTCGAGGCGGCCGCGCGGCTGCGTGATCAGCTGGCGGCCTTGCGCGCGGTGCAGGCCGAACAGATCGTCGCGAGTGACCAGGACCGCGATGCCGACGTGTTTGCCATCGTTGGCGAGATTTCCGACTACACGTTCACTGTCATGCGGGTGCGTGGCGGTCGCAATCTGGGCACGGTGAGCCAGTCGC
>JANLTW010000063.1:0-7393 GCA_031363155.1 Gammaproteobacteria bacterium
GGTGACCGGCCCGCACCAGGTGATCTCGGATATGAGTATCTATGGACTGCTAACTATCGAACCATGCACGGTGGTGAGAATCGCAGCTGGCAAATCGATCACCGTGCGCGCGGGCGGTAGCTTGCTCGTTTCGGGCGGCAGGTTTGGCGCGGTGTGGATTACCAGGCAAATCAATGGGAATGCTTGGGGCAGCATCCGCAATTTGGGCGGTACTCTGTCTCTTTCCTACACCACTTTGACGGGCGGTGGCGCGACGACAAATACCAACCTGGCAGGAAATGCCGCGGTACAGATGACGAGCACCAATCCCAGCGCCAGATTTCATGTTGATAACGTTGGAATCGGCGATTCGGCGAGCCAAGGGGTGCTTGTCAGCGGGCCGGTAGGATTCGATGCAACGTCCGCCAATCTGGACATCCGCAACTCTGCGTACTATCCCTTGCAGGTACAGGCCCATTTGATCGGTTCGATTCCCACTGGCAATTATGCTGAGAATAAAATGGCAGCCATCGCTATTACGGGTTTGGCGAGCGGCGGTTCTGTGATTACAAATTCCCTTACCATGCGCAATCGAGGTGTTCCCTATCACGTGGGCAACAGCCCCCAGAATGGCGGGGAATTGAGAGTGCACTCGAATGTCGCCGGCACAGTCGCTGTGCTAACGATCGAACCTGGCGTCGTAATCCAGTTTCCGCCCGGAGGGGCGCTCAAAATCGATATGAATAAAGGAACTAACACCGACCCGGCGCGCGGTGCGCTGATTGCGCTCGGCACGCAAAGAGAGCCCATCATATTTACGTCGGACAAAGGCGCGGCCGGGGCGGCTGGCGACTGGGTCGGGGTAACTTTCGGTGGCACAATTAATCCGCAGACCGCGATGCAATTAGTGCGCGTTGAATACGCAGGTGGTGCGGAATTCGGCGGCAATTCTTGTACCGTCAACGGACGTGGCCAGGGTGAAAACTATGCCGCGATTCGCATTTACGGGCCGCCGTTATCACAATCCCCATTCATTACCGACAGCGTGATTTTCGCGAGTGCGCGCGACGGCATCGACCGCGGCTGGAATTCGAGCGTGCAGCCGGATTTCGCGGCAGTCAATAGCTTCGCGGCGGTACCCGGATGCAAACAAACCTTGCCCAAGAGCCCCTTGTACAACTGTCCGGCGAACCTGACCTGCCCGTAAAGCGCCAGGACGGCTTTGTGAAATCCAACCATCGCTAACCGACTCGATGGCTGAGTTTACCCAAGCCCTGGCGGAACTTCGTGGCGGCGCCATTGGCACCGATGCGATCAACGCCATGTACAACATGGCCTATCAGGACCTGAAGCGCCTGGCGCATGGGCGCCTGCAAGTCAGCGCATCGGCTGCCGACCTGGATACCACCTCGCTGGTGCACGAATCCTATCTACGCTTTGTCAACGCGGCGAAGATCGATTTGCAGGACCGCGCGCACTTCATGGTCTATGCGGCCAAAGTCATGCGCTCGGTGGTGATCGACATGGTGCGTCGCCGGATGGCGGAGCGACGTGGCGGAGCTAACGTCCCGCTAACACTCAATACCGGCATCCACGGTATCGCCGCCCAAGAGGACGATCTACTCCCTCTGGATGACGCACTGACAGCATTGGCGCAAGTAGATCCGCAGCTGGTGCAAATTGTCGAAATGCGCTTTTTTGCCGGTCTGCCAGTCGAACAAATCGCCGAACACCTGGGGCAATCGCCGCGCACGGTATTCCGCCAATGGGAGAAGGCAAGACTGGTGCTGTTCGATGCCCTGGGTGAGTCCTGATGCGTCCGGAAGTTCTTGCGCAGTGGCCGCAGGTATCGGCGCTGCTGGATGAACTGCTGCCGCTCGATGAACCCGCGCGAAATGCGCGATTGGAAACTCTCGTTGGCGAGCAACTGCCACTCAAACCGCTGCTGCAGCGTTTGTTAGCGCAGGGCGGATCGGCCGCCAGCTACTTCGAACGCATGCCAATCGCAGCGGAGTTACGCGAGCAGGCCGCTGGCGATCTGATAGGACCGTATCGCCTGTTGAGATTGCTTGGACGTGGCGGCACGAGCACGGTCTGGTTAGCGCAGCGCAGCGACGGGAGCGTGCCGTTACCCGTGGCACTCAAGTTGCCTTTCGTAGACGCCGGCGGCGCCCAGATCGGCGAGCGCTTTCGACGCGAACGGCAAATCCTGGCGACACTGAATCATCCTAACATCGCGCGCTTCTACGAGGCGGGAATCACGGCGGATCAGCAACCCTATCTAGCGCTCGAACATGTCGAGGGCGAGTCACTGTTGCAGTATTGTGCGCGGGCCGCGTTGTCGACCAGCGAGCGTCTCAAGTTGTTCATGCAAGTGCTGCGCGCGGTGCAGTACGCGCACTCGATGCTGGTGATTCATCGGGATCTTAAGCCCTCGAACATCATCGTCACGGCCGCGGGCGAAGTAAAACTGCTCGATTTTGGCATTGCCAAGCTGCTGGACCGTGACACCCAACGCACCGAGCTAACAGAGCTGACCCGGACCTATGGCCGCATGATGACGCTGGACTTCGCCTCGCCCGAGCAGGTCAAGGGCGAACCGCTCACCACGGCGACCGATGTGTATTCTCTGGGCGTGATCCTGTTTGAGTTGCTAACAGGCAATCGCCCTTACCGACTCAAGCGCAGCAGCCGTGCGCAGCTCGAAGAGGCGATTCTTGCCGCGGACTGCCCACGTCCAAGCCAGGCGGTCGGTCTCGAGTTCGCGACGACTGCAAGCACGTCGGCGAAACGTTGGGCACGCGCGCTGCGCGGTGATCTCGATGCCATTGTGCTGAAAGCGCTGGAAAAAGATCCGGCGGCGCGCTATCCGACCGTGGATGCGTTTACGCGGGACTGCGAACTCCATCTGCAGGGATTGCCGGTGCTGGCCCAGGCACCTAGTCGCCGCTACCGGTTTAGCAAGTTTGTCGGCCGCAATCGGGTTGCATTGGCAACCACATCGGCTGTGCTGCTCGCGCTGTTAGTGGGGCTGGGCGCGGCACTGTGGCAGGCCAGAAACGTCATCGCGCAGCAACAACTGACGGCCGCCGAGGCGAGCAAACAACGCGCCGTGCAGGCTTTCATGACGTCGCTGTTTGAAAGGAATACGCGACTCCAAGCTAACGCCGCTGAAGTTCGCGGCATGACGGTGCGGGAGTTGCTGATCGAGGCCAGCGATCGGGTGCGGGGCGCTTTGCAGGAGACGCCCACGGTCAAACTGGAAGTACTCAACACCGTGGCCAGGTTGCTACGGGAAGTCGACGAATACGATCGCTCCGCACAGCTCAGCCGTGACGCGATCGCGCTCGCGAAGCAGAACTCACTGGCCAGCAGCGATGGTCATGTCGAAGCCTTATTGGCGCTGTCGACAGTTGCGCGGGTGCTGGGCAATGGTGCAGAAGCGATCCAGACTCGCGATGAGTCGTTAGCTATTCTCGACGCCCGTGGCGATTTCGATTCTCTGTTGCGAGCCAGGGCCAGCATAACCACGGTGGCGCAGTTGGCGCCAGATGCTGATCGCGAAATCGCGCTGGTCAAGCAAGGCGCCACCATCTACGAGCGGCGCTACCCGCGGGATCCCGGCTATTTCAATGCGTTGTGGGTGCTTGGCAACCTGTACCGCACACAGCAGGATCCGGCACAGGCGATTCCCTTTTTTCAGCGCGCGGTCGCGGAATTCAAACGCACCGGTTCTCGCGACTTCACCAACTACGGCGCTAGCCATGGCTTTCTGGCGTTGTGCGAGTTCCAGCTGGGGCGGGTGCCGTCAGCGTTAGCCCATTACGCGCAAGGACTGGCGCTGCTCGATCAGCATGCCGGAGCCGCGGCGCTCGTCACGCGGTTTCACCGCGGAATTTACGCGTTCATGCTGCATCAGGCCGGTCAGCCCGAGATGTCGCATCGCTTGTTCCAGGAAGTTCGCACCACCCGGCCGCCGGCAGGCGCCACGATCGTGGACTTCGACGATGCGGTATATGAGGCCTCGGGACTTCTGGATGAAGGACGCGCGCCGCAGGCACAACATTTGTTAGCAGAGTTTTCCGGCGACTGGGTAAAATTCGGCAAAGCCTATCGAATCAATGGCGAACGCTGGCTCACCGGCCTGGCAATGGCGCTGGCCATGCAAGGGAAGTTCGCCCAAGCTCGTGCCACCTTAGGCCGGCTGCCGGAACTACAGGCACAAAATCGACAATCTAACAACTCAGCATCCGTCGACTTTGTCGTCGATGCCGCCAGGGTCGAACTGGCGGCGGGAGACATCGATGCGGCCGCGCAATGGCTGCGAACCACAACCGACTCCGCGGCCGAACCGCCGTCCTATTTCTCAACCGGCTATATTCGTCTGGCTAACACCGCGGCGGCGATTAGTCTGCGTCGCGGGGATGCGCGCGAGGCGTTGCTGTATTCCGACAACGCGCTAACACACTTGCGGCAACATTCCGCACCCGGCAGCTTTCCCTATCTGGAGGCGCAGACGCTCAAGACCCAGGGCGATGGGCTGCTGGCCTTGAACCGTGCGCTTGAGGCCCGGCAAGCTCTCACCTCGGCAGTGGAATTCATGCGGCGCCTGCACTCGCAGGACAGCCCCGAACTCCGAGCCGCGGTCGCGGCGCTCGCCAGCGCTGCGATCTCTGTCACTGAGCCTCGCCCGCGCACATAGCGCCGGACTGTTTAGACGCGGCTGGCAGAGTTTGCCCGTCGATTGCGTATTAACTAAGCAGGCATCGAACCCGCGGCCGGACGGCAACGACGTAACAACCAGTGAGCATGCGAATAAGGAGCTGATTATGAGGACTATGAGACGTGGACAGGCGACATTTGCCGCGCTGGTAATCACCCTTCTGGGCCACGGGGTCGTCGATCCCGCGTCAGCTGCCGATGCGCCGCCTGGCCCAATCAACGCGCAGCTACCGACATTCCCGCAGACTTTCGACGTACAAGGGCCGATCGCCAATTCATTCGGTTTTGCCGTCACACAGCCTGGGCTGATCGTCGTGGATGTTCAGGGCAAAGGCGCGCCGCTGAGCGTGGTGTTGCAGGGACCGGCCGCGCAACCTATTGCTCAGCAGGGTGCCGGACTCATTCGACTGTCCTACACGGTTACGCCTCAGGATCTACGCATGGGTTTTCTGTGGAACGTACAGATCAGGCTAACAAATCCGGCAGTGTCTGGTCAGGGCGGGCGCGCATCCGGCTCGATCAATATCCAATTTCCTCCGGTTGATCAGGCCGCGTTGCAAAAGGCCGTGCAATCGATGGCGGCCCAAATCAAAGCTCCGAGTGAGCAGGAGCAGAATCAGGGAAGGGCGCAAGCCGCCAGCCGGATGCAAGCGACGTTCGATCAGCAGCGAACCCAATTCGACCAACAACAGGCCGAACGCCGTGCCACGCTCAATGCGCAAATCCGACCGCAATTGGATCAGTTGCGCAGTCGCATGGGTCCGCAGGTTCGATCTCGCGGACTGCGCGGCGAAGCCGCGATCAGCGCCCCGCTGCAGCCGTTAGATACCACGACCATGCAGCGTATGCCGCCGCCGGCAGTCCCCGCGGAACCCGCGACTGCGTCCAGTTCGCAGGCGTTGCAAAGCGCCGGCAGCACACCCGGTCCGCAGACGGTGATGCCAAATCCCGCGATCAGCTCACTCAATATTGGGCAAGGCCAACCGGGCGATCCTGTCATGATCAATGGCAGCGGATTCGGCAACGGCGGTGGCGAGGTGCATTTCGTCATTGCGCCGGATAGAGACGTTATCGTACCGGCCGGCGTGATCTGGAACGACACTCAGATCTTCGCTTCCGTGCCGGATGCGACGGGGGTTCGCGGCTTCAATGGCATGCTGTACGTGAAGCGGCCGGACAAGACGAGCAGCAACCTGGTGCCCTTTCGCTTCAATCCGCTGCTCGAGATTCGCCAGATCACGCGCGCGGCGGATGTGCGGCTGCAACAGTTCGACGGCGTGTCTGCTCAAGTCTACGACGGTAACGGATACAGCTACCCCTATGGCACCTTTACCGGCCGCACACACAGTTTCCTCTTCTGGTCGCCGCAGGGGAATGACTACATCTTCCAGACTACCCGTCTGAAGAATGGCTGGACCGTAAGTCAGCCGCCGGTCGCCTTCACTCCGTTTGCCGGTTCGATGCACGGTGGTGTGTATGTCGCAGAGAGCCGTGTCGGTACCGATCAGCCCTATATGAATGTGCGCTTTTGGATGGGTAGCGGCCTTTCGTCATTTCTGAGTTACTCGATCTCCGCGATCATTCAAGGTCCCAAGGGCATGCCCGACGGCGTTGTGATTCCTTGAAGAATCTGATCATGAAACCTTGCGGACGTAATATGCGATCACTCACAGCGGGATTTCTGTCGACCATTGCTTTGGCGATGACGGCGTTGCCGACATTGGCTCAAGTAGAGGGCATCCAACGGCCCGCGCGCGGCCAAGTTGCCGTGCCTCTGCCGGCAACGCCCGGCACGGTCGTCGTGACGCCGCCACCCGGCACGATAGTCGTTCCACCAGCGACCGGAGCGCCTATCAACTTGCCTCTGGATCAGCCTCGCCGCCTGCAAGACGCCCCGCCACCGCAAAACTTCATTGCGCCAGGGATCGAAGGAATCTACGCACAGCTGCGGCAGCCTGCACGTTTCAGGGAAGCGCCGTTGCAGCCTTACGAGCCCTACCAGAATTTCCCAACGCCGCCAGATGCATCCAAGTTCAATTTGCGGCAGATTGTCGTGAAGTTCGTGGAAGGAAGTGCCGTGCGCTTCCGCAAAGACAGCCTGCTGGTTTCGACCGACCCCGCCGACACCGACACCAGCGCGCGATTGAGGCGTGCAGGGCTCGAGCCCGCCAATGTTGCCGAGGATCTCAACAGCTTCAATGATCAAATCCGATCCTTCAAGGGTTTTGTTAGCCGCGCCGCGCCCGGCGTCGATGAGCTCGATCTGCTGAGACTGCGACAGGCCGCCGAACGCAATACGCGTAGCGAGCAGCCAGATGCGAACCTTTTCTATTTTGTCCACTTGCCAGAGATGGGCGCGGAGCAGGCGCAGGGCGTGCTGCAGTCGCTCATGAAGCATCGCAGCGTCGAAGCGGCCTATTTCCAGCCTATTCCATTCAACGCAGTCGACAAGCCGCCGACCACAACCCTCAGTGTCACGAATTCGCAGGGCTACTTCATGGCCACTCCGGCCGGTATCGATGTTAGTTTCGCGCGCAATTTGGCGGGTGGCCGTGGCGAGGGCGTCCGTGTTAGTGACGTCGAGTCCGGTTGGAATATCAACCACGAGGATCTGCCGCCGCTGGGGTTCACGTTCGGCGTCAATTGGGGCGATGATCACGGAACTGCGGTGCTGGGCGAGATTGCTGCCCTG